>NZ_JAAEAH010000006.1 GCF_010998615.1 Myxococcus sp. CA023
GGGCGGCTTCTCCAGGGGCGGGGCGGGACGGTTGGGGCTCGAAGGAGGTGCGTCCCCGCCGGCGGGCTTGGGCAGGGGCACCTTGCTGCGCAGGGCCGCCTCCACGTCCGCAGGCCGCCAGCCGAAGTGCTCGGCCACCGCGCTGAAGAGGGTGGCGCGCACCAGGCCCACGGGGACCTGTCCCACCACCGGCTTGAGCCGCTCGAGCGCTGCCATCTTCTCCTCGAAGCTCGCGGCCTTGCCCTCCGGGAGGAGCGAGGCGAACAGGTGGCCAGTGAGCGGGTGGGCGCCTTCCAGCAGCCGTTCCACGCCCTCCTGGCCCTCCCGACGCGCGAAGGTGTCTGGATCATCCCCTTGCGGCAGCAGGGCAACTCGCGCGGTCGCTCCCGCGGCGAGCAGGGGACCGGCAAGCCGTTCGACAGCGGCAAGGCCGGCCGAGTCTCCGTCCAACAGCAGAATCAGCTCGCGGGCCTCGGCGCGCTTCAGCACCTGCATGTGTCCGGCGGTGAGGTTGGTGGAGCACAGCGCCACCGCGTGCCGCACGCCCACCTGGTGCAGGCCAATGGCGTCGAAGTAGCCCTCCACCAGCACGGCGGCCTTGCGCTTGCGAATCTCGTCGCGGGACTGGTCCATGCCGAAGAGCGTCTCGCTCTTGTTGTAGAGCCGGGACTCGCGCGAGTTGAGGTACTTGGGCCCTTCATCCGCGCCAATCAGACGGCCACCGAAGGCGATGGGGCGGCCCTCCGGCGCGCGGATGGGCACCATCACTCGGCTGCGGAAGAAGTCGTAGAAGCCGTCGCCGCTGTTGCGCTTGAGGACCAGGCCGGCCTTCGCCGCCCACTCCAGCATGCCCAGCTTCTGGAAGCGCTCCGTCAGTGAGGCCCATTCGAGGGGCGCCCAGCCCAGGCCGAACGAAATGGCCGTCTCTTCGGAGACGCCGCGGCTGGCGACGTAGGCGCGGGCGGAGCGGCCTTCGTCCTGCTGCCACAGCATGGCGCGGAAGTGCTCGGCGGCCTGGTCCGTGGCCTCCTTGATTTGCTGCCGCTCCCGCATGCTGGGGTCCTGCTCGGCCTCCAGGTCCACGCCGAGGTCGCGCGCCAGGTCCCGCACCGCGTCCAGGAACGTCTTGCCCAGGTAGCGCTGCACGAAGGACACCGCGTCACCGCTCGCGCGGCAGCCATGGCAGAAATAGAAGCGCTTCTCCGGCACCACGTAGAACGAGGGTGTCTTCTCCTGATGGAAGGGACAGCAGGCCTTCCATTCGCGCCCGGCCTTCTTCAGGTCGACATGCCGGGAGATGAGCCCGACGAGGTCCACCCGTTCGAGGACCTCCTGGATCTTGTGCTCAGGAATCACGACTCCCACCCCCTGGCCCACCCCTGGGCGGGCCCAGCCCCTGCATCCTGCCCGACAGGGCTGACGTCGCCTGCCCACCGGCCGACCTGGCGGATCATCCCCATGGGGGCAGAAGCCGGAGCGCTCGCGAGGGGAGGGAGTGATTGCGGCATGGGGTGGACTCCTGAGGCCCCTGCACGCGACTTCCGCTGGGGGGAGCGGGGTGGCACGGCGGGACTGACCCAGGCACTTAATGACGAGGGGCCGAGGGAGCAAGTTTCCGCATCCCTGTCCAGCCCTTCAATGCAAAGGCGCCGCCGGTTTCCCGACAGCGCCAGCGCTGACCTCAGAACGGTGGAATGCTCAGGAGAGCTTCGCGAGCTCCGACTTCACGGCCTCGGAGATGGCTCGGCCTTCCGCCTTGCCGTGAATCTTGGCGTTCAGGTTCTTCATCACCGCGCCCATGTCCTTGGGCCCCTTGGCGCCCGTCTCGGCGATGGCGGCGCGGACCTCGGCGGCCAGCTCGTCGGCGGTCAGCTGCTTGGGCAGGTAGTTCTGGAGGATGCTGATTTCAGCCTCTTCCTTCTCCGCCAGCTCCGGGCGGCCACCCGACTTGAACTGCTCCACGGAGTCGCGGCGCTGCTTGATGAGGCCGGCGATGACGGTGAGGATTCCCGCGTCATCCAGGGCGGACGCGCCGGGCTCCACTTCCTTGTACTTCACCGCGCTCTTGAGCATCCGCAGCACGCTGAGCGTCAGCTCGTTCTTGGACCGCATCGCGTCCTTCAGGTCCGCGTCGATCCGCTCCTTCAGGGTGGCCATGGTCGCAACTCCAGGAGGGTAAGGCGTTGTTCAGGGGGACTTCGACGGCGGGAGCCAGGGCACCTGACATCGGTGGCGCCCCGGCTCCACGCGCGAGGCACGCGCCTAGAACGACTTGCGGGCCTTCTTCACAGCGCGCTTCTTGGCGGCGAGGGCCTTCTTCTTCCGCTTCACGGAAGGCTTCTCGTAGTGCTCGCGCTTACGGATCTCGGAAAGGATTCCAGCCTTCTCGGTGGCCTTCTTGAAGCGCTTGAGGGCGCTCTCAATGGACTCTCCTTCCTTCACTCGGATACCGGGCATGCAGTCACCTCCTTCCGCCGTACGTAGATGTGGGTGTAGATCAAAAGGGGCAGCGGGTATGACCCACTGGGAGGGAAAACGCAAGGACGCTGGACGAAAACGCTAAGTCGGATGGACTACACTGTCCGTCTCGTGAGCCCAGCCCTCCTCCTGGTGGTACTCCTGACGACCGGCCAGCAGCAAGGTGGGACCCCGACCCGAGAATGCTGGATGTCCTGCCAACGGCACGTGACGGATCCGTCCCTGCGCGCCCGGACTTGCAATAGCTGCCTGCCGGGTGGCCGCGTGGATTCCTGGGTGCAGGGCTTGGCGGGGCAGCGGCCCATTCCTCGTGCGCCGCTCGTCTCCGCCATGAAGGACCCGGACTGGCGGGTGAGGTGGGCGGCGGTGCGCGCGGATGCCAGGCGGCAGGGCGTCACGGATCGCCGGGCCCTGGCGGATTGGGTCATGGAGGAGCCGGTGTCGTCCAACCTGACTGCGTGTCTGACGGCGGCTCGCGCCGCGGCGGAGGCCGGGGCTTCCTCCGCGAAGTTCCTGCGAGATGCCGGACCTCGCGGCGCCAATGCCGCGGCCCGCGTGTGGGGGCGGCGGGAGGCCATTCGCGAGGCGCTGGAGTTGGAGCTGTACGCGGAGGACCTGGCGGTTCGGAGCTCGGCGCTGGCCCACCTGGCCGGGTTCCTGAGCCGCAAGCCCGCACGCGTCCTTCTGGACGCCATGGCGACGCGGCCGGAGAGCGTGGATGCGGTCAGCGCCAGCGCGCTCAAGGTGGTGGCCGGGCGCAGCCGGTCGTCGGTGGGACGGATGCTGCTGGATGAGGCGAAGCCCGCGGAGGAGGCGCGCATCAACCGGCTCTTCGCTGTGTATTCGAAGGAGCTGGAGGGGATGCAGCCGGAGCTGACCGTGGCGGATCCCCTTCAGCGCCGACGTGCGGTGGAGTCGTTGCGAGTGTATGGGCCGCTGGCGATGCGGGAGCTGGAGCGGGCGCTCGGCGATTCGGATCGATGGGTGCGCCGGGATGCGGCGCGGGCGCTGGCCGAGGCGGAAGGTGTCCCGCTGCGCACGGCGGCGGAGCGGCGCATCGAGTCGAGTGACGCGATGCAGGCTCGGCCGTGGCTGGAGGCCATGGCGAGGGAGAAGGGGTGTGTGGCGTTCTTCCTGGGGACGGCTCGGGACAAGGCGCTGGCCGCATCCGTCCGAGGGGCCGCGCTGGCACAGCTGGCGGACTGTGGCGAGGGGGCTCGGGACCGGGTGTCCTCGGTGGAGCCGTTTCTGACAGATGCGCAGCCGCTGCTGCGGGCAGGGGCCGTGCGGGCCTTGAGCGGTTTGACGACGCGGCAGCCGGGAGTGCCGGAGGCCACGTCGCGTGCGCTGAGGGACGGGGCTCCCGAGGTGGTGAGCGCCGCACTGGAGTTGCTGACGCTTCAACGGCAGACGTCCCGAGGCGATGAGGCCGCGATGCTGCTGGAGTCGGACCATGTGATGGTGCGCACCGTCGCCGCCGAGGCACTGGAGCAGATTGGCCGCGCGTCACATGTGAAGGCGCTGGCCGGGTGCCTGCGGGAGGACACGGAGGCCGCTGTGCGGGTGGCCGCGGCAATGGCCCTGGGCCGGATTGGTGGAGCGCAGGCGGCGGCCGCGCTATCGGACGCAGCGGCGCGCGACCCGGATTCCCATGTGAAGCACGTATCGCGCGAGGCGCTACGGCGACTGGGCTTCGGCCAGTAGGCGCGGGGGGGCCGCGCCCGAAACTCAGAGCCCGCTGATGGCCTTCGCGTCCACGCGGTTCCGGCCCGCGCGCTTGGCCCGGTACAGGTACTTGTCCGCCGCGGCGATGAGGTCCTCGGGCTGGGAGAAGTCCGAGTCCAGCAGCGTGGCCACGCCCAGGCTGATGGTCACCTTGATGGGCGTGCCACTGAAGACGAAGTCGGCCTTGTCCACGGCGTACCGGCAGCGCTCCGCGCACGCCAGGGCCTGGTCCTCGGCGGACTCGCGCAGCATCAGCGCGAACTCCTCGCCGCCGTAGCGCGCGAGCAGGTCCTCGGTGCGCACCGTGTCGCTCACCCGCTGGGCGATGCGCGTCAGCACGTAGTCACCGGCCGGGTGGCCATACGCGTCGTTGATCTTCTTGAAGTGGTCCACGTCGAAGAGGACCAGCGACAGCGGCACCCGGTGGCGCAGGCAGTAGCTGAACTCCTTGCGCACCGTCTCCAGGAAGTACTTCTTGTTGTAGACGCGGGTGAGGCCGTCACGCGTGGCGGACTCATAGATGCTGCGCTGGTACTGCTCCTCCAGCGCGTCCTGGATGGAGAACTTGAGGACGGTGTTGGAGCCGATCTGGATCTTGTCGCCGTCGTAGAGCGGGGCGGCGTTGACCTTCAGGCCGTTGAGGTACGTCCCGTTCGTGCTGGCCAGGTCCACCAACTGGAACCGGCCGTCTCCCAGCGCCACCACCTTGGCGTGCTTGCGGGAGATGCCGTCATCCTCGACCTGGAACTGCGCCTCGGAGCTGCGCCCCAGGACGACTTCGGAGCGGTCCAGCTTGAACATGCGCCCGATGCCCGCCGCGGACTTGGCGCTGATGACGATCAGATAGGCGCTCTGCTGCTGGGCACTGCCCAGCAGGTCCGAAATCGAATGGACGGAAGTTTTCTCCTCGGACATCGCGGCACCCATCTTACGGGCCGCCTTTTCGCGGCGGCAAGCATACTGCCCGACTCTCCACTACTCTCCTCGGGGCCGCCGAGTGGCGGGGGGGCCGGCGGGGGCCTCCGGAGCGACTGTCGGCCTTCCGACGGTCAATTCTCCGGCCACCGGGCCCTGGATGTAGCGCGCCAGGGCTCCGGACGAGCCGGAGTGGTAGGCCAGCCCCTGCATCAGCTTCACCAGGGCCGCCGACGGCGTCATGTCCGCGCCGCCCATCGCCCCGGCCTCCAGTGCCGCCGCCCCGGACTCATACAATGAGAGGTCCACGCCATTCCGGTGCGCCTGGCTCACCACCACCACCGGGACGCCCCGCTCGCGCGCCTGGAGGAAGAGCGGCGTCAGCGAGCGCCCCAGCTCCGGGGCGATGGGGAAGTTACCTGCCCCGTAGGCCTCCAGCACCAGTCCCCGGACGTGCGGTAGCAACTGGAGCGGCAGCGCAGGGTCCAGCCCCGGGTACACCTTGAGGAGGAAGACCTTGGCATCCAACCGCTCATAGAGGCGGAAGGCCCCGCGGGGCTTGAGGCCCGGCTCGAAGGTGGTGTCCACGCCCAGCGTGCCCAGCACGGGGAAGTTGGGGCTGTCGAAGGCGTCGTACTCGGACACCTTCACCTTGCGCGCCCGGTTGCCCCGGTACAGGCGCGAGTCGAAGCAGATGGTGACCTCGCGGGGCCCGTGCAGCGCGGACAGCACCGCGTCGATGAGGTTGAGCCGCGCGTCCGAGCGAATCTTGCCCAACGGCCGCTGCGAACCCGTCAACACCACGGGGCAGGGCGGGTTGCGCAACATGAAGGAGAGGGCGCTCGCGGTGTAGGCGAGCGTGTCCGTGCCGTGGGTCACCACGGCCCCGTCGAAGTGGGGCAGGCGCGCATGGAGGTGCGCGGCCATCCGGCTCCAGAGCTCCGGCTGCATCTCCGAGCTGTCCAGGTTGCTGAACAGCTCCAGCTCGATGTCGGCCAGCTCGAACAGCTCCGGCACGCGGGCCTTGAGTGTCTTGAAGAAGGCCGCGGGCTTCAGGGCGGACGGGCGCCCCCCGGCCATTCCGAGCGTACCCCCGGTATGCAGCAACAGGACTCTGGGCATGATGAACAGGCGCTTCCCTGCCAAGGCTGGCGTTGCTTTACAAGCCCCGCGCGCGTCGCTAAGACCCGCCGCGTGCTCCTTTTCTGCTGGAAGCGTGTCGTTCCCCTGCTGGCCGTCGCGGTCCTGACAGCCCCGGGGTGCAAGAATCCCGAGAGCGCGGCCCCGACGGGGGGGCAGTCGGCGTCGCCCGCCCCGCAGGCTTCCGCCGCTCCGGCCCCGGCCGAGCCCGTCGCCGCGCCCGTGGACCCGGCCGCGGCCGTGTCGGGCATCCCGGGCATGGACTTCTCCTCGCTGTCGCCCACGGCGAAGCGGGAGTTGGGCACGGTCTTCAATGACGAGTTCTGCTACTGCGGCTGCCCTCACACGCTGGGCGCCTGTCTGAAGTCGCACACTCCCTGCAAGCACGCCCGGCGCATGGCGCAGCTGGCCGCGCGCAGGGTGTCCGAGGGCAGCCCGGCCACCGAGGTCATCCTCTCCCTGTCGACGTACTACTCCGCCTTCCGCGACCCGCGGGCGCAGTTCAAGGTGGATGACCGGATGTGCATGGGCCCGGCCGGCGCGCCGGTGACGGTGGTGGAGTTCTCCGACTTCGAGTGCCCGTATTGCGCCAAGGCCCGCCCGGTGCTGGAGGCCTTCGCCAAGAAGCACGCGCAGCAGGTGCGCTTCTGCTACCTGCCGTTCCCCCTGTCCATGCATCCCAACGCGAAGCCGGCCGCCCAGGCGGCGCTGTGGGCGAGGGATCAGGGCAAGTTCTGGCAGATGCACGACGCCCTTTTCGAGCACCAGTCCAATCTCAAGCCCGATGCGATTGCCGCCCTGGCGACGTCGCTGGGCCTGGATGGCGCGAAGCTGGCGGCGCTCCTGAAGACGGACGCGTATAAGGAAGAGCTGGACGGCTACCGCAGCCAGGGCCGCGCGGCGGGCATCAGCGGCACGCCCTCTGTGTACTTCAACGGACGTGCGCTGGATCTGTCCTTCGTGGAGGCGGAGATGCTGTCGCACAGCCTGGAAGACGAGCTGGAGTGGTCCGCCAACAAGAACGCTTGGGCGGCTGACTGACGCCGCCATGACACCCCGCTTCCGCATCGACGCGTCGGCGCAGCTCGTCCCCGAGGACCGGCATGTGCCTTCACCGCTGGCGGGGCGCTCGGGGACGTACGCGTTGATGGCGACGGCGCCCGACCTGCTGGTGTTCTCCCGCACGCCCGCGGAGGGCGGCTCCATCCCGCTGCCGCGCGTGGTGCTGGCGGGGGACGCGGGCGGCTTCCCGCTGTCGGACCTCATCGCCTTCCTCAGCCAGTCGCGCTGGAGCGGCGTGGTGCGCGTCCACTCGCCGGGCGGAGAGCGCTCCGTCACCCTGCGCGAGGGTGAGGTGCGCGGCGCCTCCTCCGACGACCCGGCCGACCGGCTGGGCGAGGTGCTGGTGCGGATGGGCTACGTGGAGCGCGCCCAGGTGGAGGCGGCGCTGCGTGAGCAGCCGCCCTCCAAGGTGGGGCGCTCGCTGGTGGAGAAGGAGCTGCTCAAGTCGCACGACCTCTTCAAGTGCATCACCCACCAGGTGAGCGAAATCTTCCACGCCATCGTCCTGTGCCGCGAGGGGACCTTCTTCCTCATCGACCATCCGGTGGAGGACAAGTCCGGTCACATCATCCAGCTGTCCACGCAGAGCCTGCTGATGGACAGCATCCGGAAGATTGACGAGATGGCGCACTTCCGGAAGCGCATCCCCCACGGCCGACTGTACGTGACGCGCAAGCGCGCCTCGGACGGCAAGCTGGAGGAGGACGAGGACCGGGTGCTGGGCCTGCTCGACGGCCGGCGCACGATTCTGGAGCTGGGGCACGCAGCGCGCCTGTCGGAGTTCGACGTCACGAAGGTGGTCTTCCGCCTGCTGGAGGGCGGCTTCGCCTCGGTGACGGACAAGCCGCTGATGGTTCCTGGCCCGGGCGTCCCGGCGCCGATTCCCCAGCCGTCCGAGCGCACGGCGCAGGCCCCGGCCCGCGCGCCCGCGCGCCCGGTGGTGACGGTGGATCCGCGCCCGGTGGCCCGCGTCTTCAACTTCATCTTCCGTGAGATTCGCGACGAGGTGGCCAAGCAGGGCATGGATCGCGAGTTCATCGCCGCGGCCAACGCGGCCCTCTCCGGTCAGGGCCTGTCGTCGTCGCCGGTGCTGGAGGGGCTGGCCTTCGCTCCGGACGGCAGCCTCCCGGAGAGCAAGCTCATCGAGAGCTTCGAGCGCCACCGCGCGCAGCTGGGCAGTGAGCCCCTGGCGACCTTCAGGCAGGCGCTCAGCGACATGATGTTCTTCCTGCTCTTCCAGGCCGGTGAGTTGCTGGAGTCGCGCGCGGACGAGGACCTGGCCCGCCGCGTGAAGGAACTGCTGTCCACGCTCGAGGTATCGTGACGGATTCTGGTTGGCCGCGCCTGACGGCGGAGGTGCCCGGCTGTGGGGGCGCCTTCAAGTTGGTTCCCGAGGACTTCGAGGTGGAGGAGGTTCCCGCCTACCTGCCTTCCGGCGAGGGCGAGCACCTCTACCTCTGGGTGGAGAAGCGGGGCCGTGACACGCGCGAGCTGGTGCGCGCGCTGGCCGCGTCGCTGGGCGTGTCCGAGGACGACATCGGCGTGGCGGGGATGAAGGACCGGCACGCCATCACTCGGCAACTGGTGTCTGTGCCCGCGCGCGCCGAGCCGAAGGTGCCGGAGTTCGCCCTGGACGGCGTCCAGGTGCTGTGGACGAAGCGCCACGGCAACAAGCTCCGCACCGGGCACCTGCGGGGCAACCGCTTCCGCCTGCGCCTGCGCGACGTGAAGGATTCCGGCGCGGCGCGGGAGACGTTCTCCCGGCTGGTGGCGCAGGGCGTGCCCAACTACTTCGGCGAGCAGCGCTTCGGCCGGGCAGGGGACAACGCCGACCTGGGCCGGCTGCTGGTGCTGGGCCAGCGGCTGCCGAAGCGGCCGGATCGTTTCCAGCGCAAGTTGTACCTGTCCGCCTTCCAGTCGCGCCTCTTCAACCAGGCGCTGGCGGCGCGGCTGCACGCGGGGACGCTGTCCACCGCGCTCGCCGGCGACGTGCTGCGCAAGGAGGAGACGGGCGGCCTCTTCGTGTGCGAGTCACCCGAGGTGGACGGCCCCCGCGTGGCCGCTTTCGAGGTGAGCCCGGCAGGCCCGCTCTTCGGGCCGAAGATGACGGCCTCCGCCGGAGCCGTGGCCGAGCTCGAGGCGCGGCTGCTGACGGAAGCGGGCGTCACGCCGGAGGACTTCAAGCGCGGCGGTGGTGAGACGGAAGGCAGCCGCCGCCCCTACCGCGTCCGCCTGGGCTCGCCCGAGCTGACCGCGGAGAAGACGGCGGACGGTGAGGACCTCTGGCTCACCTTCGAGTTGCCTCGGGGCGCGTATGCCACCGAGGTCCTCCACGAGCTGCTCAAGGACGGCTGAGCCCCGAAACGACGACGCCTCCGCGGGCGCGAGGCCCCGGAGGCGTCTGGTGCGTCGTGCCCCGGCCAGGTGCGGCCGGGGCAGGGCGGCTGCTACTCCGCCACCTTGAACTCGGTCCGGCGGTTCATCGCGCGGCCCGTCTTGGTGCTGTTGGGGGCAATGGGCTGCGTCTCGCCAAAGCCCACGGCCTGGACGCGGCCCGGGTCGATGCCGCGGCGGATGAGTTGCGCCATGACCGCGTCCGCGCGGCGCTGGGACAGCCGCAGGTTGGAGGCGTCGTTGCCCATCGAGTCGGTGTGGCCCTCGATGCGGATGCGCTTGATCCACGGCGCGTCGCGCATGGCCTGCGCCACGTCGTCGAGCACCGCGGTGCTCTGCTTGCCGTAGATCTTGTGCGAGCCGGAGCTGAAGAGGATCTGCTTCTTGATTTCAATCCGGTCGCGCTTGATGACGACCATCTTGTACTGCTTGGCGCAGCCGCGCTCCTCCTGGACGCCCGGCTCCTCGGGGCATGCATCCAGCCGGTCCACGATGCCGTCACCGTCGGTGTCCTTGTCCGGGCAGCCGCCGTTCTCCGCCGGGCCGGCCTCGTTCGGGCACTTGTCCTGGACGTCCGGCGTACCGTCGCCATCATTGTCCAGGTCGGGGCAGCCGTCCTCGTCCTGGAAGCCGTCCTTGTCCTCGGGCTCGTCCGGGCACTTGTCGTCCACGTCGAGGATGCCGTCACCGTCCTTGTCGACGATGGGGCAGCCCAGGTTCTGCATGGGGCCAGCCTCGTTGGGGCACTTGTCGGCCGTGTCGACGATGCCGTCGCTGTCGTTGTCCAGGTCGGGGCAGCCGTCCTCGTCCTGGAAGCCGTCCTTGTCCTCGGCCTGGTCGGGGCACTTGTCCTCGGAGTCGATGATGCCGTCGCCGTCGCGGTCCTTGGGCGCCTCGGCCGGGCAGCCCTGGTTCTCCGGCACGCCGGGGGTGAGAGGGCACTTGTCGTTGCCGTCCAGCACGCCGTCGTTGTCGTTGTCCGGGTCGGGGCAGCCGTCCTCGTCCTGGAACCCGTCCATGTCCTCGGCCTGGTCGGGGCAGGGGTCGTCCTTGTCCAGGATGCCGTCGCCGTCGCTGTCCGTCTCCTCGATACGGACCACCACTTGCGGCTGTTGCGGCTGCTGGGGCTGTTGCGGCTGCGAGGCCTCCGGCCGGTCGCGGACCAGCACCTGGCGCGGGCCACAGTTCTTGGAGAGCTCCAGCGCGCGGTTCACCGCGGCGTCGGCGGTGCGCGCGTGGGTGTCGGCACGGCCGCTGTTGCCCTGGC
Source organism: Myxococcus sp. CA023 (assembly GCF_010998615.1). Classification (GTDB taxonomy): domain Bacteria; phylum Myxococcota; class Myxococcia; order Myxococcales; family Myxococcaceae; genus Myxococcus. The sequence continues at coordinate 10,982 of NZ_JAAEAH010000006.1, forward strand.
TCAACTCGCCACGGGCGAAGTCGAGGTGGGCCTCGGCGGTGGCCAGCTCCACGGGCGCGCAGCGCAGGGCGCCGCTACGGCGGGCGCGCTCCACGTTGGCCGCGAGCACCTCCGTGTCCGCGCGAATCTTGCTGCCGCTGACACAGGAGAGGGAGAAGAGGAGGGGAAGCAGCGTGACCAGGGAAGGACGCGTCATCGGGAAGCGCTCGGTCATCACGGGTTCGGAGTACGGCCGCCGGGGTCGCTGCTTCCGGCCACGGCCATGGCCTTCTCGCGGGCCTCGTTGGCGTAGCGGGAGGCCTTCACGGCGAAGTCGACGCCGGCTTGATAGTCGGAGTACCCCACCTCCTCGCGGGCCTTGCCGATGTACAGGTTGGCGGCGGTCCACTCGTAGGGCGCGAGCTTCTCCGCCCCAGCGGTGCGCGCGGCCTGAATCTGCACTTCAGCGTCGAGGATGTTCGCGGTGGACTTCACGGGGCCGCACGCGGTGAGCGTCCCCGACACCGCCACCAACGCCATCAGCTTCTTCATAGGGTGGCGCCTTGAGAGAGAGGTGAAACCTGGCGGTCGTATCAATCGCCCCCTGGAGGGTCAAGAATCGGGCAGACGTGGCGGCCGGGGGACCGGGCATGTGGCGGGACTTTGACGGCCGGCGCCGCCCTTGCCATCGTCGGGGGCCCGTGCCTCCGTCCGTCCGCCTCGTCCTCCTGCTCTCGCTGCTCCTCCCCTGGACCGCCCTGTCCGGACCCGCGTCCGCCGCCAAACGGAACTCCCGGCGCGCGGACACGGACGCGGTCATCCAGACCGTGGTGCAGGGGGGCGCCGTCCCCGCGGCCGTCTCCCGCCTGCGTTTCCTGCGCGAGGAGGCCTACGCTGCCCGGGAAATCGCCACCACGCTGCGCACCGTCCACGAGGAGCGCCTGCGCCGCAACCTCACTGCGGTGCTTGCGGGGCTGGGAACGCGCGCCGCCGAGCCCACCCTTGCGGGCCTGGCGTCGGATGAGGACAGCGCGGTGCGGATGTATGCCGCGCAGGGCCTGGCGAAGCTCAACAGCCGGCTCACCCAGGTGCTGGTGCCGCTGCTGGAGGACAAGAGCAGCGGGGTCCGCCGCGAGGCGGCGCGGGCCCTGGGCGCCTCACGCAATCCGAAGATGGGCGCCCTGCTGGTGAAGACCGCCCGGAAGGAGCCGGAGCTGGAGGTGCGCGCGGCCCTGCTCGCCGCCGCGGGGGAGGCCGGGGACGCCAAGCAGGCGCCGGCCCTCAAGGAGTTCCTCGCCAGCGATTCGGAGAGCACCCGCTTCGCGGCGGCGCGCGGCCTGTGCCGGCTGGGCTCGCCGGAGGGCTTCGCCTTCGCGGGGAAGCTGCTCGGCTCGGACGACCGCTTCGTGCGCCGGCAGGGCCTGGAGCTCTACGAAGGCGTCAGCGCGAAGAAGGCTTCGCCCGCGCTCAAGCCGCTGCTGGAGGACAAGGACCGCGCGCTGGCCGCCAGCGCCGCCCGCATCCTCCACGAGGGCGGGGACGCGTCGATGTTGGAGTGGCTGGTGCTGGCGTCGTGGAACGCGAAGTCCGACGAGAAGCTCGCGTACGAGCGGGAGCTGGAGACGCTCCAACTGCGTGACGACCGGCGCAAGGCCATCCTCCGCAAGGCGGGTGTCGCGCAATGAAGGTCGTCGCGGTCCTGGCCGCGGCCCTGCTGTCGCAGGCGCCCGCGGTCCCCACGCCCCCGGAGGACGTGGATGCCCGGCCCGGTGCCGAAGCGCTCCTGGAGTCGCCCTCGGCGTCCAAGCAGCTCGCCACGGCCCGGCCGGTGAAGCCCAATGGCTGGGTGGGGCTCAGCGCGGAGGCGCGCGCCGCGCTCGTGTCGGAGGACGCGGACGCGCCGCTGATCGGGCGACTGCTGCGGATGAGCGAGCGCTTCATCAACACGCCCTATGTCCTGTCGCCGCTGGGCGAGGGCCAGGGCGTGGACCCCGACCCCACCTTCCGGCTGGACGCGGTGGACTGCCTCACCTTCGTGGAGCAGTCGATGGCGCTGAGCCTCGCGGGCAGCGAGGACGAGGTGGCGCCGCTGCTCGAGCGCATCCGCTACGCGAGCTCGCCCACCTATGAGGACCGCAACCACCTCATGGAGGCGCAGTGGCTGCCCAACAACATCCGCAAGGGCTTCCTGACGGACGTGACGCGGCGCTACGCGGGGGATGACGCCGTCACGGTGACGAAGTCGCTGACGAAGGTCACCTGGCAGTCGCGCTCGTCGCAGGCGCTGGGCCTGCCCAAGGCGCAGCAGGTGGTGGGCACGTACCCGCTGAACATGTTGCCCCTGGAGCGGGTGATGGCGCACGCGCGCGACATCCCCTCGGGCACCATCCTGGTGGTGATGCGCGAAGACCTGCCGCTGAAGGCCACCCGCATCACCCACCTGGGCTTCGTGGTGCAGCGCAAGAAGCGCACGTACCTGCGCCACGCCTCACGCGGCGGCTACAATCGTGTGGTGGACGAGGACCTGGAGACGTTCCTGGCCCGCAATGGCCGTTACTCGAAGTGGAAGGTGACGGGCGTCAGCCTCTTCGAGCCGCGCCGCCCCGATGTGGCGAGCGGCGGCTCGGTGGCGCGCCCGGTACCCTGAGCGCGTTCAGTAGGCCGGTGGCGGCGCGGCGGGGGATTCGGTCTCCCGCTCCTCGGCCTCGGCGGCGGGGGATTCGGTCTCCCGCTCCTCGGCCTCGGCGGCGGCGGCGGCCTCGTCGTTCGTGGCCAACTCCCGCAGGCGCTCCTGCTCAATCAGCGTCGCGGCCCGGACCTGCTGGTCGGCGGGGACGTGGATTTCCCACCAGGGCAGCACGTTGCCGGTGGTCAGCTTGTCCACGACGCCCGAGCGGCCAGCGCGCACCAGGACGGGGATGTTCGCGTCCTGGATGAGCTGCGCGTAGACCTCGGCGGAGAAGGGGTCCTCCGCGGAGCCAGCCCGGACGAAGATGCGGGTATCCAGCTCATGCGGGAGCGGCAGCCCCCTGCTGCGCATCTCCTCCGCGCTCACGAGGAGCGGGTTGCCTGGACAGTCAGCGCACGCATTGACGCCGTCCTGATACTCGGAGCCGCACCTCGCACAGTATTTCATCGCCGTCCCTCCTGCCCGTGGGTGTCTGGAGGGAAATAGTAGGTCTGGGTTCCGTGGACGGCACCCGGGGCCCGACACTTCGTTCAGTGTCGCGCTTCGTCGCCCAGCCTGCATACCGCGGCGCTGAGGCGCTCCACGTCGATGGGCTTGCGCAGCACCACGTCACAGTGTTCGGAGCCCTGCACCTGTGTGTAACCGGACACGAGGATGACGCGGGCCCGGGGTTCGCGCTCCTTGACCTTCTGCGCGAGCTCGGTGCCGCACATGCCTGGGAGGGATTCGTCCGTCACCACCACGTCCGGGTGCTCGGCCTCGAACATCTTGAGGCCGGCCAGGCCATCCGTGGCCGTCTTCACGTCGAACTCCGACTCCAGCAGCTCCGCCAGCAGCTCCCGGCTGTCCCCGTCGTCCTCGACCAGCAAGACCTTGATTCGTTCGGCGCCCATGCCCTTGAGAAACCCGCGCGGCGGTGGGGATTCGTCCTTCCCGGATGCGAGCGCTTCGCTGCCCAGCCGGCCGGAGAGCAGGGGAGCGCCATGCGGGCTCCATTAATGGGCAGGGGGTGGCTCACCACCGGGCGTCAGGCTGCCCATCTTTGGGCTCGGAGGAAATGCCATGAAGGTGTTGCTGCGTGGAGTGCACCTGAACCTGTCGGATGCTCTCAAGTCGTATGTCGACGAACACCTGGTGCGCCATATCGAACGGTTCGCGGATGACGAGGCAGCGGAAATCGACATCTCGCTGGTGGACACCAACGGGCCCAAGGGCGGCATGGACAAGGAATGCCGGGTCACGGTGCGACTGCCCGGGCTCTCCTCGGTGCATGTGACGGAGACGGCGGACTCGTTGTTCCCCGCCATCGACGCATCGCGTGACCGGTTGGAGACGAGCCTCAAGCGCATGCTGGGGAAGCGGCGCGATGTTCATACCAACGGCCTGCCCGAGGACGTGGCGGTCGACGTCCCCACCTATTAATCGCGGTTGGCGGCGGCAAGAGCCCGGCCTCCCAGGTCGTACACCTGGCGGCCGGGCTCGTCTTGTCCAGTGCCCGAATCTTGCTGGGGCCGAACGGTGAACGCTATAAGCGGAACCCTTCAACCTCGGGCTAAAAGGACGGCGATGGTCCGCCTCAAGTTCCTCGTCTTCGCATTCCTGGTCATCGGACTGGGCGTTGCTCATCTGCCGATGCTGTCGGGACCGCTGCGCGAGCGCGCCGTCGCGGGTGCATCGGCCCAGGCTTCCGCGGGCGCCGCCGAGGTGGCGCGCCGTGTGGATTCTCGTCGTGCTGAAGTGCAGTCGCTGGTGCTGAAGCTCGCGGCCATGCCGGAGGTGGTGTCCGCCGCTGCGCCGCCGCTTCCGGAGCAGCCCGCGCCGCGCAACCAGCGCGAGCGTGAGCGCGTCGAGGTGGATGTCGCCGCCGCCCGCGCCTTCACCGCCGAGCGCTTCGCCGCGGTGCGTAGCGCCGTCGAAGCCCTGATTCCCCAGGAACTCAAGGGCGCGGTGGTGGCCGTGGTCGCCCAGGACACGCAGTTCCACGCGGTGGCCGGGGCCGAGCCGTCCTCGGATGCGGCGAAGCTGGACGTGGTGAGCCTCGTCAAGTCCGGGGCCAGCGTGGTGGATGCCTTCGGTGCGCCGCATGCGTTCGCCGCGGTGCCGTTGTCGTGGAACGCCGGGGCGCCGGCGGTGACGCTGGTGCTGGGCGCGCCGCTGCTGGACGAGGGCGGGCTGGAGGCCGCCGTCCAGGCGTCGGGCGCGGCCGCGCTGGCGCTGGTGAAGGGCGACGCGCTGGCGGGCGTCGCCGGTCCGCAGAAGCTGCTGGCGGAAGGTTCGCTGACGAAGGTCGCCGCGGATGCCTCGGGCGTGGTGCTGAGCACCGGCAAGTTCCTGGAGCTGGGCCCGGTGGCGCTGCCTGTCTTCACCCAGAATGACCCCCTGGGTGGGAACGCGCCGCTGATGGTGGGCTCGCGCCGCGCGCTGGCCAGCACGCCGCTGGAGGTGCTCGCCATCGCCAGCACGCAGCCGGTGCTGGGCACGCTGGCCGCGTATCAGCAGAACGCGCTGTTCGCCCTGGCGGGCCTGCTGGGCCTGAGCCTCCTGTGGACGCTGATGATGGGCTCCGGCCGCAAGGCGGCTGACGCGGAGGCGTCCAGTGGCAGCTCCGACACGCTGAGCCTGTCGGCAGCCATGGCCTCGGCGCCCGCGCCGGCCGCCGTCACGCAGCCGCCGGCCCCCGCGCCCGCCGCCGACCCGTTCGCTTTCGCGCCGCCGCCCGCCGCTCCGGCTCCGGCGCCAGCCGCGGACCCGTTCGCCTTCGCGCCGCCGCCCGCGGCTCCCGCGCCCGCGGCGGACCCGTTCGCTTTTGCTCCTCCGGCCCCCGCGCCCGCCGCGGACCCGTTCGCTTTTGCTCCTCCGGCTCCCGCGCCCGCCGCAGACCCGTTCGCGCTGCAGGCGCCGCCGCCGGCGGGAGACCCGTTCGCGATGTCGCGCCCGGCGCAGGCTCCCATGGGCGATCCATTCGCGTTCGCCCCGCCGGCTCCGCCTCCGGCCCCCGCGGCGGACCCGTTTGCCTTTGCCCCTCCGGCGCCCGCGCCCGCGGCGGACCCCTTCGGCTCGGCCGAGGCGTTCCCGTTCCCCGCGCCGCCGCAGCAGCAGCCCGCGCACGCGGGGGCGATGCCGTTCGAGTCCTCTCCCGAGTCCTTCGGTGGGCCCGAGCCGCTGTCGCCCGCGTCGCCTCGCCGGGGCGCGTTCGCCTTCGAGGACCAGCCCACGGCGGCGTACTCGCTGCAACAGGCGGCGGACCCCTTCGCCCTGGCGGCCTCCCAGGCCGCACCGGACAGCCCGGAGACGACGCGCGTGGCGGCGATTCCGCGCGAGCTGCTCCAAGCCAGCGCGCGGCCTCCGACGTCGGACGCCATCCCCATGCCGCCGCCGCGCTCCGCCCCTCAGCCCGCCGCGATTCCGCTTCCGGGTCTGGGCAACTCCGCGGTGGCGCTCACCGACGAGCAGCACTTCCAGGAGGTCTTCCGCGAGTTCCTCACCACCCGTGAGCGGTGTGGCGAGGCGGCCGACGGCCTGACGTACGACAAGTTCGTGCAGAAGCTCCGCAAGAACAAGGAGCAGCTCGTCCAGAAGTACGCGTGCAAGACGGTGCGCTTCCAGGTCTACGTGAAGGAAGGCAAGGCGGCTCTCAAGGCCACGCCCGTCAAGGACTGAGCCCGAGCGCGGCCCTGTCCGCTGCTGAAGTGCCGAAGGCCCGTGGTCTCCTCGAGAGGCCGCGGGCCTTCTCGTTTCGGACGTTCGCGCGGGCCGCCTTCGGAGCCGGTGGTTATAGAGGCCCGCGGAGGCGGTTCATGCACAACGCGGTCTATCTGGGGATTGCCATCGTGGCCGAGGTGGTGGCGACCTCTGCGCTGAAGAGCTCCAACGGCTTCACGCGGCTGGGGCCGTCCATCCTCGTGGTGCTGGGCTATGGCGTGGCCTTCTTCTGCCTGTCCTTCGCGCTGAGGACCATCCCCACGGGCATCGCCTACGCCATCTGGTCCGGGGCGGGCATCGTCCTCGTCTCCGGCGTGGCGTGGCTCCTTCACGGCCAGCGGTTGGACGTCCCCGCGCTCGTGGGCATCGGGCTCATCCTGGCGGGCGTCATCGTCATCAATACCTTCTCCAGGTCGGCGGCGCACTGAGGCGCCTGGCGGAGTTCGCTCGGGAGAAGTCGTTGATATCAGGAGGGGGACGATGCAGACGCGGTACGTGCCGAACCTCACGGGGATTCCGGAGACGATGCTCTGGACGCTGCACTGCCGAGCAGGGGAGGCGAAGCGGCCGGACGGCGTCCTGAAGGACGCGGAGGCGCTGCGCATCTACGGCGCCATCGACTACGACTTCGAGAAGTCCTTTGGCCGCGCGGAGCCGTCCCTCGCGATTCGCGCGGTGGCGATGGACCGGGGCATTCGCGCGTGGCTGGCCACGCACCCTGACGGCTTCGTGGTGTCGCTGGGAGAAGGGCTGGAGACGCAGGCGCAGCGGCTGGACAACGGGCAGTTGCGCTGGCTGAGCGTGGACCTTCCGGAAGCCGTGGCCATCCGGGAGCGCTTCCTCACGCCGAACGAGCGGCTGATGCACTTCCCGGTGAGCGCCCTGGACCGGGCATGGATGGACCGCGTGGACGCCAGCAAGGGCGTGTTCATCGTCGCGCAGGGCCTCTTCATGTACTTCGAGGAAGACGACGTCCGTCGGCTCATCGTGGACATCGCCGAGCGCTTCCCGGGCGCCGAGCTCCTTTTCGACACGATTCCCCGCTGGCTCTCGCGGCGCACGCTCAAGGGGCTGCGCCGCACCCGCGCGTACCAGGTGCCACCCATGCCCTGGGGCATCAACCGCGACGCGCTGGAGGCGACGCTGCGGCGGTGGGAGCCGCGAATCCGCCAGGTGGAATTGAAGCCCTACACCTTCCCGCGGGGCTTCTTCCGGTACGGTTACAACGGTCTCAACGTGCTGCCCTGGGTGAAGGAACGGTTGCCCGTGCTGGTCCACGTCCGCTTCGCGGAGCGCAGCGTCTGAGTCAGGCTTCGCGCGGCAGCACGAGGCTGAAGCGCGCGCCGTGGCCGGGCTCTCCGCCCACCTCCAGCTTGCCGCCGTGCTCCTGGAGGATGCGCGAGGCGATGGCCAACCCCAGGCCGGTGCCGCCGTCCTTGGTGGTGAAGTAGGGCTCGAAGACCCGGGCGCGGTGCTCCAGGGGAATGCCAGGGCCGCTGTCCTCCACCTCGACGATGGCGTCGGCTTCGGTGGAGCGTACGCGCACGCGCAGGGTGCCCCCCGTGGACGCCATGGCCTCCTCGGCGTTCTTCACCAGGTTCACCAGCACCTGGGTGAGCTGGTCGCGGTCCACCCGCGCCACCACGCCCGTCTGGAGCGTGGGCAGAATCTGGATGCCGGCCGGAGGCGTGGCGTACAGCGCCAGCACGCTCTGCGCCAGCTCGCCCAGGTCCACGGGCGCCAGCTGCGGCTTGGGCATCCGCGCGAAGTGGCTGAACTCGTCGACGATGCGGCGCAGCCGGTCCACTTCCTCCAGCACCACGCCCGCGCTCTCCTTGAACATGTCTGGGAAGCGTGGGTGCTTCGCTTCTTGCGCGGCTTGGAGCGTCTCCAGCGACATGCGGATGGGCGTCAGCGGGTTCTTGATTTCGTGGGCCAGTCGCCGCGCCACTTCCTGCCACGCGGCGATGCGCTCGCTGACCATCAGCCGCTCGGTGGTGGCCTTCAGCTCGGACGTCATGCGGTTGAACGTCCGCACCAGCTCGCCCACCTCGCCGCTGGCCTCCACCGTCACCTGGGACTCCAGCGCGCCTTCGGCCACGCGCCGGGCGCCCTCGGTAAGGGCCTCCACTGGCCGCGTCATCCACCGGGACACCAGCAGGCCCAGCAGCACCGCGAAAGTGCCGCCCAGCGCCGCCAGCAGGAGGAATGCGCGCATGACGCCCTGTTCCGCTTCACGCGCGGCGGCGCGGCTGAAGACGAGCCGCACCGTGGCCGCTTCTCCCAGCGGCAGCGCCTTCGTCACCGTCGGCGGTTCGGCCGTGCCCGCGCTGGCCAGGGGCGTGTCACCCGCCAGCAGCGTCACCTGCGTCTGGGTGAGGCGGGCCAGGTGCTGCGCCAGGCTCTCATCGAGCAGCACGCCGCCCACGGCCCACAGCCGCAAGTCCCCGAAGTCCACCGGGCGCGCGGTGACGAGCGCCGGAAGCTGACGGAGTCCGGAGGCCGTGCGCACCTCCACGCGTACTGGCACGGGCCGGGGTGACTTCTGCTGGGTGACGGCGAAGAGGGCCGGGTCCGGGTCTCCCCGGCGCGCGGGCAGGTGGCCGGAGGAGAGCACTCTTCCTTCGCGGTCGAAGAGGGCCAGCACGCTCAGGCCGCGGCTCTTCATCAGGGCCTCGGCGGTGCCGGCCTGGATGGCGCGGGTGGGGCGGTCGCGGGCCTCGCGGGCCAGGTCCTCCATGCTGGTGCTGTCCACCAGCTCCTCCACCGCGCGGCGGGCCGTGGCGCTGGAGCGCTCCAGGGACTCCTGCGCGGAGGCGGTGGCGGCCTCCATGCGCGCGTCCAGCTCGCGCGACAACGTGTCGCGCAAGCGGGTGAGGGTGGGGGGCACGACGACCGCGAGCGGAACCAGGGCCAGCAGGGCGAAGGCGAGCGCCAGCCGCGTCCTCAAGCGCATGCCGTTCTCCTCAAGGACGTCCTCCCATCGCCGTCCCCTCCGGTGGAAGCACGTGCAGTCCGTCCAGCGAGGGGAGGCCTTGTGCATCCATCATCACCCCGCCCACGTCCGGAGCGAAGCGCATTCCCAGCCCCTGCACGTACAGGGGGACCAGGGGCACGGACGCGGCCAGGGCCAGGGCCCGCTCGCGCGCCCGCGCGTCCCGTGCCGCGGAGGACGGAAGCGCGCCGATGGCGGGCAGCTCCACGCCCAGCAAGTCCTTGCGCCCACCGGCATCCAGCACCACCGCCAGCGCGGGCCCGGGGATGGGGGGCAGCAGCAGCGCGTGCAGCATCAGCTCGAAGTCGCCCTGGGCCCAGCGGGCGCGCAGGGCCGCGCGCGGGAGCGCCTCCAGCGCCACGGTGTAGCCGCGCTCGTGCAGCTTCACCTGGATGCGCTCCGCCACCGCGCGCTGGTCCTCCACCGATGCGTCGTAGCGCAGCGTCACCGTCCGCGCGGGGCTCGCCGACGGCGCGGACGGCCGGGGGCGCGCGGGCGCGTCCAGCATCGCTGGCGGGAGCAGGTGCGGCATGGGCTGCGCGGGCGCCTGGACGAAGAGGCGGGTCAGGTCCTCGCGGTCGATGGCGCTCTCCACGGCCTGCCGGAAGTCCGGGGGCAGCCGCCGTGGGGAGAAGGCCAGGAAGGTGGCGTAGAGCGGGGCGCCGGCCGTGGTGTCCGTCTCCGACGCGACGCCCAGCTCCACCTGGACCTGCCGGGACGACCACAGCCGTGAGAGGCCGCGCTGGTCCGTGGCGGTGAGCAGCAACCGGTCCAGGTACGGGCGTCCCTGGGGCCAGGCCGTCTGCGCTTCCAGGGCCCCGCGTCCCGCGGCGGTGAAGGGGCCAAGGGCGTTGGCGGAGGCGGGCGGCGCCAGCGCCGGATGGCACAACGCGCGCTCGAGGTCCGGCCAGGGGTAGGCCAGCGTCAGCTCCAGCGTGGCGCCCTGGGGCGTCACCTGCCGCGCCTCACCGCGCAGCGGATGGAAGAGGGCCCGGTACGGTGATGCGCCGTCGTTGCTCGCCAGCCGCATCCATGCACGCGCGAGCGCGGTGGCGGACGCGGGGCCGGGCAGGGTGATGCGCAGGGACTGGGGCGTGGGACGTGACAGCTCCCGCGCGAGCGCGGGCTCGAAGCCGCCGTCCTGTGTGGCACGGCACACCGGTGGGGAAAGCAGCCCCAGCAGCGTTGCTTCCAGGGGCGTGTCGGCCAGCGCGGGCTCGGCCACTTCCGGCGGGCCGCCATGGGCGACGCGCAGCTCACCCCCGTAACGAGGACGGCCGGCCGCCTGCGCGGACGCGGACGCGAGCAACGCGAGGCAGGCAAGGGTGGAGCGGAGTCTCATGGCGCCCCCTGGCGCAGGAGGAACAGCTCGCTGGTGCCGTCCGGCTTCCAGAGGCCCACGATGACTTCGCGGCGCTTGTCGCCGTCCAGGCGGGCCGTCACCACGTACAGCGCGCGGCCCGTGGGCAGGGCGCCCTGCCACAGCGGTTCGTGCGTGCCGGGGTCGTCCCCGGAGGTGCCGTGCACGCGCAGCACATCGGGGGCGGGGGTGAGCTGAGTCGAGGTGGTGATGAGCTCCGGCACGCCGTCCCCATCCAGGTCTCCCAGCGCGCTGCCGGCGCCCAGGTTCGTCCAGCGCGCCGGTGCCGCGCCCGCGTGCGTGTAGAAGGCCGCGGTGCCATCCGGGTGGACGAACAGCATCCGCTGGGCATCCATGCTCGCGGTGGTGAAGGGCGCGGGCACCGTCAGCGCGCGGCCCTCCGCCAGCTTCAGGGTGGGCGCGAAGGCTGTCTGTCCCGGAACGAAAGTGCCTCGCTCGGTGGCGCCCAGCGGCGCCGTGTCCAGCGTCCCCACGGCGCGCAGGGTGGCGCGGGCCTTGTCCAGCGCCAGCAGCTCGCCGTGCGCATGGCGGGTGCTCCACGCGGCCAGCCGGGGTGGCCCCGGCAGGAACGCCAACGCGCCAAAGGGCTCCCGGGTGGTGGCGCTTCCAGCGGGTAGGGAGTCCAGCGCCTTGCGCGCGACGAGCCGCCCCTCCGCGTCGAAGACGGAGACGTCATGCTCCGTCAGGGCCACCACTTCATCCCGGCCATCCCCGTCCAGGTCCCCGGCGGCGAGCGCCGCCAGGGGATGCTCCAGTCGCGCCAGCGTCGCGCCCAGCAGTCGGATGCCTTGAGGGCCCGTTTCCGGGGGCGACGTGGGCGAAGTGCCTCCGCCCTCCAACGCGAGCGCCAACACGGTCGGGTCCGCGGGCACCGTCTCCACCAGCGCGGCGGCGGGCTTGGGTGGCCGCGTGGGCGTGCGGCCGGACCAGAAGTTCACCCAGGTGCCAATCACATCACCTCGGGCGCGCAGTTCGCCGCCTTCGACGTTCAGCGAGAGTCGCACCAGCGTCCGGGCACCTTGCGCGCGCGCCAGCGTCTCGGCGGCATCGGCCGTGGGCGCTTCCAGCACCACGGGCGGCAGGCCCGCGGAGGAGAGCTGCGAGGCGAGCATCGTGCTCACCGCGCGGCGGAGCTCAGCCGAGCCGCCCGTGACATTCACCGCCACCGGCGACTCCACGCCACGCTGCGCGCGCACGGCCCCCGTCACCTGCCGGGCGAGCCGGGGAATGGCGGCGGTGGTGTCGGACGCAGGCGCCGCCCGCGCCGCGAGCGTGGCCAGCACGGGGGCGAGCAGCAGGGCTCGGGCAGGGCTCACAATCCCCGCCTGTTGCCTTCGTCGAGGAAGAACTGGTCGGTGGTCACCTGCCCCGGCGGCGGCGCCTCCGCGGTGGGCTGCGTGCCTTCGAGGAAGGGCTCCAGCCGGCCCGGGACGGAGTTGCCCGCCAGCAGTCCGCTGATGGGGTCGATGCGCACTTGCACGACGCCGGGGGGCACCTCGAACTCCCGCGTGGGCAGCCCTTCGTGGGCCACGCGCATGAACTGGAGCCAGATGGGCAGCGCGGCGCGGCCACCCGTCTCACTGCCGCCCAGCGGCGCGTTGTTGTCGAAGCCCACCCACGCGCTGGCCACCCAGTCCGCCGTGTAGCCGGAGAACCACGTGTCGCGGGACTGCTGCGTGGTGCCCGTCTTGCCAGCGGCGGGGCGCTCCAGCGCGAGCACGGCCCGGCCCGAGCCGTCCTCCACCACGCTGCGCATCAGCGACGTGGTGAGGTAGGCCACCGCGGGCGGCAGCGTCTCCTCGAAGGCCGGCTGATGCTCCTCCAGCACCTTGCCGCGCGCGTCGCGCACGCGCAGCAGCAGCAAGGGCTCCGCATAGCGGCCACTGGCCTGGAGCGTGGCGTAGGCGTTGGCGGCCTCCAGCATCGTGACTTCACCGGTGCCCAGGGCCAGCGTGAGGTTCTCCGGCAGCGGGGAGTGGATGCCAGCCCGGCGCGCGACGTCGATGGTGGTGGCCGGGGTGAGCGCCTCGATGAGGCGCACGGACACCGTGTTCTTCGACTTGGTGAGCGCCTCACGCAGCGTCATCGGCCCGTGGAACTGACGGTCGTAGTTCTGCGGCTTCCACGTCTTGCCCGTGTACGGGTCGCGGACGGCTTCGGGGGCGTCATTGACCTTGGACAGCGGCGTGTAGCGGCCACTGCCCATGGCGGCGGCGTAGAGGAACGGCTTGAAGGACGAGCCAGGCTGCCGCTTCGCCTGCGTCGCGCGGTTAAAGGACGAGCGCTCCGCGTCGTAGCCGCCCACCAGCGCCACCACGTGCCGGTTCTCCGGACGGATGACCACCAGTCCGCCCTGCACCTCGGGAACCTGGTCCAGCGTCGCTTCCACGAAGGCTGGCGCGGGCGGTGCCTTGAGCACGCGCACGAAGACGAGCTCTCCCTCCGTGAAGACGTCGGAAATCTTCTTCGGCGTGCTCTTACCCTTCTGCCTCGCCCAGGAGACGGCCGCGAAGGCCACCTCGGCGGTGCGGCCCACCAGGTCCACGCGCGCCACGTTGCGCTTGTCGTCCACCTGCATGACGTAGCCCGTGAGGCGCAGGCCTTCCTCCATGGGCTTGAGGCGCACTGACTGCGCCAGGAGTTGGTCCGCGGAGAGGGGCGCCTCGTCTTCGGGCGATAGGTCCGGCCGCTGCTCCTCGGTGCCTTCCTCTTCCAGCGGGTCCAGGGGCGCACCCGCGGTCTCGGGCGTCTTCGGCTCTTCCTTCTCCACCTTCGCCAGCGAGGACAGGTCCGCGACGTAGCCCTGGTCCTTCTGGCGGCGGCCCGCCTCCTCGATGCGCGTGGCGATGAGGGCCCGGTATCGCTCCCACTGGCTCTTCTCCAGCGCGCCACGGGGACCGCGGTAGCCCTGGCGCCGGTCCACCGCCTCCAGGCCGTCGCGCACCGACTGTTCCGCCGCGAGCTGGAGCTTGGGCACCATGGCGATGTCCACGCGCAGCCCGCCCTCCATCACCGCCTGCTCGCCGTAGCGCGCGATGAGCGTGCGGCGAATCTCCTCCGTGTAATACGGCCCCACCACCTTGCCCCGGCGGGGAGCCAGGACGATGGGCTTCTCCTTCTCTGCCTCCGCCACGTCCGCGGACACGAAGCCGTTGCGCGCCATCTGGTCCAGCACGTAGCGCTGACGCGACTTCGCCCGCGTGATGTTCGTCACCGGGTTGATGCGGTGCGGGAGCTGCACCGTGCCCGCGAGCACGGCGGCCTCGCCCACGTTCAAGTCCTTGGCGTGCTTGCCGAAGTAGAAGAGCGCCGCCTCCTCCATGCCGTAGCGGCGCTGCCCGTAGTAGGACTGGTTGATGTAGAGCGAGAGAATCTGGTCCTTGGTGAGCGCTTCCTCCACGCGTGGCGTGAGAATCCACTCGCGCGCCTTGCGGGAGAAGCTGCGCTCAGGGGTCAGCAGCAGGTTCTTCACCACCTGCTGGGTGATGGTGGACGCGCCGGACTTGCGGCTGTTGGGGATGAGGTTCTTGATGGCCGCGCGGGTGATGCCGAAGAAGTCCAGGCCCTCGTGCTTGTAGAAGTCCGCGTCTTCGGCGGCCAGGAAGGCGTTGCGGACGTGGGGCGGCAGGTCCTCCACGCGAATCAACGTGCGCCGCTCGTGCGCGAACTCGGCGCAGAGCGTGCCGTCACCGCACGTCACCTTCGTCACCTGAGGCGGCTGGTAGTTGCGCAGCGCGTCCACGGAGGGCAGGTCCTGGCTGTAGTACGCGTAGCCGCCCGCCAGGGTGATGGCGCCGAGCACCAGGCACACGAGGCCGGTGATGAGCAGCCGCTTCGTCCAGCGCCACAGCCGGGCACCGAACCCCGGTCGCGAAGGCGGCGCGGGGGGAGTGGGTGTGGAGGAATCGGGCGAAGAGGGCATCTGGGGAGCCGTGGTCATTGCGCTGGAAAGAAAGTCCGCAGGTTAGACCGGGGGACACCGAACGGGAACCGCTCTGGAGGCTCGCCCGGCGCAGGGCCTCCAGGCAGGAAGGCGCTACCGGGAAGCAGGCGCCTCACCCTGGATGGGTCGCTGCTGCCCATGCTCCCTCCGGGCGCCTGCCATGTCCGCGTGGGCCGTGCGGCGCATCCGGTCAGCGTTGACGTGGGCCTGGACGTAGCGCGGTGACAGGTGCATGGCGGCGGCATAGGCCGCCCGGGCGACCTCCACCTGTCCGAGCCGCTCGTAGGCCACGCCCAGGTTGTTGTGCACATAAGCCACGTGCGGGAGCAGCTCCGCCGCCCGGACGAGCACGTCCGCGGCCTTCTGGGCCTCTCCGGCACGCAGGTAGGTGAGGCCCAGGTTGTTGAGGGCATAGCCGTGCTCGGGGTGGAGGTGGACCGCCTGCTCGAAACGCAGCATCGCTTTCGCCAGCTCACCCTGCGCCAGGTGCGCGCGCCCGAGCACCTGATAGGCCTCCACGTACTCGGGATTGCGCAGCACGGCTTCCTCGCCCACGGAAACCGCTTCGGCATGGTGGCCCAGGGACACCAGCAGCCGCGCCTGACGCACCAAGGGGCGGGCATCCAGGGGAAGCAGGCGGCCGAGCTGGGCATGGGCACGCACGGCCAGGTCCGTCCGGCCCGTGAGCCCGGCGAGCTCCGCCGCCAGCGCCAAGGCGGCCACGTCGTCGGGGGCGTCATGAATCGCACGGCGGCACTCGGTGAGCGCGCCGGCGAGGTCGTCCCAGTCGCGCAACAGGTGGGCCCGGCTCAAGTGGTCCACGCGCCGTCCATGTCTGTGTGGCAACGCGAGCTCGGCGTCCGGCGCGATGTTCGAACCTTCCGACACGCCTCCGGACGCGTCGCCGACGTGCGCGATGCCGATGTCTCTACGAGGCGCGGGCTGCTCGAAAGCCGGCGGAAACGCGGCGGCGTCACCCCGAGGACTGGCTGCATCCGGTGCCGTGGCGTCCGCGTTGGACGTGGACTGCTCCTCCGCGGCCAGCCACGCGCGCAGCGCCCGGGGCAGCGGCGCATCCGCCCACGCCAGGGCCAGCCCGAGCACCACGAGGCTTGCCAGCACCAGCGCGCGCCGCACGGAGGTCGGCGGGCGGAATCTGGTGTGGGACGTGGGCTTCGTGTGGTTGCGGCGCATGGCGGCGACCTCGACTGCTGGCGGGGCTCCCGGGACGGGGACTCCGGGGCGCCGTGTGCCGGCCTCCCACCCTGCGTCATTGCGACTGGCGTGCCACGCATGCTCCCAGAGGGACGGAGGGGGCTGTGTGGCCCTGTGGCCACAGGGCCGGGGAAAAGCATGGCGGGGGGCGCGGGCGGCATGCGACGGTCCGCGCGATGAAGATCGCCACCTGGAACGTGAACTCGGTGCGGGCCCGTCAGGAACGGCTGCTCGCCTGGTTGAAGAAGGCCCAGCCGGATGTCCTCTGCCTGCAGGAGCTCAAGTGCGTGGACGACGACTTCCCCATGGAGGCCGTGCGGGAGTTGGGCTACCACGCATCCGTCCACGGGCAGAAGACGTACAACGGCGTCGCCATCCTCGCGAAGGAGGAGCCGAAGGACGTCGTGAAGGGCCTGTCCGACGGCGTGGATGATTCGCATGCGCGCCTCATCGCGGCGACCGTGGGCGGCATCCGCGTGGTGAGCGCGTACGCGCCCAATGGCCAGTCGGTGGACTCGCCGCAGTACCAGTACAAACTGGAGTGGTACGGCCGGCTGAGGCGCTACCTGGACACACGGCACAAGCCCGACGAGCCCCTGGTGCTGGGCGGGGACTGGAACGTGGCGCCCGAGGACATCGACACCTATGACCCGAAGTTGTGGGAAGGCCAGACGCTCTTCACGCTGAAGGAGCGGGATGCCCTCCAGCGCCTGGGCGCCTTCGGGCTTTCGGATGCCTTCCGCAGGCTGCACCCTGGCGTTCAGAAGTTCACCTGGTGGGATTACCGCATGCTCGGCTTCCCGAAGAACCTGGGCCTGCGCATCGACCACCTCTACGTGACGGCGCCCGTGGCCGAGCGACTGACGGTCGTGGACGTGGACCGCGAGGAGCGCAAGGGCAAGCAGCCCTCGGACCACGCTCCCGTGTGGCTCGAGCTGCGCGACTGAGGCGGCATTCGCGAGCGGCCATGTCATCGCTTGCATGGCCGCTCTCCATGAGCACCTGGCTCGCGGTGGGATTCGTGCGATGCTCCAGGGCTGAAGGCCATGACGACGCCCCCGCCCGAATCGCTGCCGTTTCCCGACAGCCTTTGCCACCGCTGCGCCGCGCCACCTCGCTACGTCCAGTCGAGGACCACGACCTTCATCCTCTGCCCGCTGCTGCCTCAGAAGTACCCTCCGCAGCCGGTCCGTGCGTGTGCGCTCTTCAAGCCGAAGCCGCCGGAGACGCCCCCGGTGTCCCGCTGAGGTCGGTCTCGATATTCCAGGAATCCTTGGCCCGTCCTGAATGCCAGGCACCCCGACTTCCGGCAGGGTAGATTCCGCGCTGCGTCCGAGGAGAAAAACCGGAGTGCGCCACCCGAGGGGACCGATGCGACGTTGTTATCGCCGCACCCGCGTCCCGCCATCACCGACGTGACGGAGGGCGCGCTGTTCGCCGGGCGCTATGTCCTCGAGGAGTTGGCCGGGCGCGGTGGAATGCGAGCACTCGGGCGGCGCGGCTGGTCCTGGCGCTCTGTGAAGGCCTGGCGGCGGCGCATTCCGCGGGCGTCGTGCACCGGGACTAGGCATGGCGGTCCTCATCCTCCGCATGCGGGGCGCGGCCTGGAGGGGCGACATGGACGACGTCCGCCAGTGCCGGGACGCGTTGAACGAAGACCCGAGCCACATGGCCTCCTACGTAGCCACCTACTGCTCGGCGGCGCTGGGCGAGGTGTCGGAGGAGGCCGCGATGGCCACCCTGGACGGCATGCTCACCCGGCAGCAGGTGAACTCGCGCTTCGCGTCGATGGTGTGTCAGTTCGCGGCGGAGTTGATGTGCATCCGGGGCGCGCCCGCCGAGGCGCTGCGTTATCTCCAGCAGGCGGCGAACCTGGCGCTCATCGACCTGGAGTGGATGGACCGCTGCCCGGCGCTGACACCCCTGCGCGCGCAGCCCGGCTTCGCGGAGGCGCGGCGCAAGGTGCGCTCCCGCGTGGAAGCCATCTGGTCCGCATGAAGCGCTCCTCGGCGCCTGTCAGCGCATCCCCCTGACGGCGGGAGCTGGACGTAAGGCGCGGGGATACCCGCTTCGCCAGCTGAGGCATGCGGCCGTGCTTGCACTCCACCAGGAACCCGTGGGGCGACTCCTCGGACAATTCGTGCAACAGCAGCCAGAAGCTCCCGCGCGCAACACCCGCATCGGCTTCATGTTGGCGGACACGGAGTCCCGCGGGGTGCCCGGTGCGTGTCTCGCGCCGGGGCTTCGGGCTTCGCTGCCGAGTGGAGGATGGGGCGCCGCGAGAGTATCAGTTCGCCAATTTTACACGGAGTGGGGGTCTAAATTGATTTCAGCAATTTACATGGAGAGGTGATTGACCCTGAGCTTCGCGCTCGGGCACGCTTTGCGTCCATTCGCCAGCGTCGCTCGGAGGAAGCCCGTGTCTGTTCAGATTCCAGGAGAGCCGATCCGGCCCACGGCAGAGATGCTGGATGGCGCGATTGGCGCGGCGGTTGCCGCACTGGAGCAGCTTCCCGTCGCTGAGATGCTGGCTTCCACGGGAGCGGGCGTTCATTCGGTGGACTCGCCGGCGGCGGCAACGCTGGTCCTCCTCGCGTTGGCCGAGAGTGAGGGGGCTGGGCATGCGCATGGGGCGTCCTGCGTGCGGCGGCTGCTCTCCAGTCGCGCGTCGACCGGCTTCTGGCGTTTCTCCCCTGATTCGGAACGGTCGGAAGCGGGGGAGTCGGCCCGCGCGCTGGTTGCGTTGAGGCAATGGAACATCCCGCTGGACCCACCCCCGGCGCTCGCTGCGCTCCTGTCGCGCGACGCAGCGCAGACATCGTCCGAGTCAGGGACGGCGGCCATCGAGGGCGTTCCTCATGAAGCGGACGTCGCCACGACCGCGGACCTCCTGCTCCTGGCGGCGCACGAAGGGCGGTCGCTACCGGGCCGCGCCGCGCTTGTTTCCGAGAGGGTTCGAACCCAGGGGCTTCTGGGCTGCGCACGCGGTGAGCCCGCGGTTTCGCCTTTCCTGCTGGGCTACCTGCTGACGCGCTGGGTTCGTCACGTGGGTGACCACTGGCAGCTCGCGGTCCCCCTTCGGGCAGAACTCATTTCGCTCTGGGAGAAGGGGGAGGTGCGCGGCGCGGTGAATGTCGCCCTCGCGATGAGTGCCCTGATGAACCTGGGGCGCCCCACGGACGTCAACCTCTTCGAGCGGACGTTGGATTCCATGGCGTCCCTGCTGCTGAGCGGGCAGAGCGAGGAGGGACTCTGGCCCGTGGCGCCGCTATACGAGGCCAGGGACGTCGTCTACGGCTCGCTCGAGGCATCGGCGGCGCTGTGTATCGAAGCGCTCGTCCGGTACGTCCGAATCGCGCGCATCGCGGCGGACCGGACCGACAACTTCCTCCCGGGGGCGCTCCCGCCTCGGTCGGGCGCCTGGAAGGAGACGTTGGCGGCTTTCGACAATGATTATCCGCCCGCACTGTTTTCTCCCGAGTCGCGAGCCCGACTGCTCGCGCTGGGTGAATGGCTGCCCGCGGCGCTGGAGGGCGATGGGGGCTTCGAGGTCCGGCTGCTGGAGGGGACGCCTCGGGTGGACTTCATCCTGGGAATCAAACACGACGGTCAGGCGCTGCTTGCTGGCAGGCATCCTCACTCAGAACTCCCAGCGCCCTTGTTCGCTGCTCCCGAGTGGCAGCGCATTCGCGACTTCGCGCGAGGGTGGGCTGAGCCGGGCGGGCTGCTCGACCGGGAAGTCGACGCGTTCTGGTTGGAGTTCGACCTGGATGCGCCAGTCGCCTCGCCTCCGCTGCCCATCGTGTTCCTCTGCACACGGGACCAGCCTGTCGCCGTCAACGAAGCGCTCCACCGGCAGAAGTCGGATACCTACCGCGCGACGCTCCACGCGGGGCTTCCGCTCTTGCGTGGGGATGAGGCACCGCTCACGCCAGAGCTTCAGCGGGGAATGGATGTCTGCATCGAGGCGCTGCCTCCCGGTGCACACCTCTATGCGGCCTGCGTGATGATGTCGCGGCGCAGCAAGAACCTGCGCTTCACGCTCAAGAACGTGCCTCCCGAGCGCGTGGTGGCGTACCTGGAATCCGTGGCGTGGCCAGGAGACTTCCAGCAACTGCGGGACACTCTCGCGTGGGTCCTCCCACTTGGCGTCAATCGCTTCATGCTCAACCTGGACCTGGCGCCGCAGCTGCTGCCGACGCTGGGGCTTGAATGCTCATTCCAGGGACGTGCGCAGCCCGCCGAGGAGCCCCGGTGGCAACGCCTGCTCGACGAACTCGTGACGCGGGGACTCTGCGCACCCTCACGGCGTGACGCGCTGCTGGCGTGGCCGGGGCGCACGCAGGTCAATCTGCCCGCTGGCTCGGCCACGCGAGAGAGTGTCTTCGATAAGCGGCTCGCGCACGTCAAGCTGGGCTTGACGGGGGGCCCGGTGATTGAGGCCAAGGCCTATCTGGCCACACACCGTACGTCCGAGCTGCTCCGGCCGCGCTGAGTCGTCATCCCCGTGGTCTGGATTGACGCTCGGGGATACGAATTGATACGTTGAATTCTGAATATTCATAATGGGCAGGCTGTGCAGACTTTCATCGAGCACCTGGGCCACACCTCTTTTGTCATTCAGCGCGGTCCTCTGAGGGTTCTCATCGACCCGGTGCTGGTGCTGCGGGAGCTGGAGTTTCGGCAGCCTGCATGTCCCGCGTGGTTTTTCGATGACCTGTCATCGGTGGACGCGGTCTTCTTCTCCCACGCGCACGACGACCATCTCCATCCACCCAGCCTGTTGGGGCTTCGCGAAGACGTCGCCCTCTACTTCCTCGACAGGCCGAAGCCGGGCGCGGCGCCCGAGTCGAGCGCTCGCGCGATTCTCACGGCGCTGGGCTTTCGCAATCTCCATCCCTTCCAGGAGGGGGATGTCGTCGAGCTGGCCCAGGACCTGCGCATCCACATCCTGCCCGCGCAGTGTTCGGGGGAGGGCGAGGAGCAATGTGCCCTGCTGGTGGAGACGCCGGATGTGCTGGCGCTGGACGCGGTGGATGTGACGGATTCACCCCGGACGCGCGAAGCGCTGGAGGCCTTCCGGGGCCGGGTTGATGTCGCCTTCGTTCCCACGGGGGCCTCGGTCCAGTGGCAGGGCTTCTGGAATCAGATGGACTCCGTGGGAGCGCTCGCGTTCTGCGACTGGTTGAAGCCAGCGCGTATCGCGACCTGTGGGGGCACGCTGTCCATGGCGGGGCGGCCGCGGGAAGACCGCCTGGAGCGCTACCCGGTTGACCGGGCGCATTGGATGGCCGCCGCGGTCACGCGCGCTCATGACTCGGCGCTCGTGCCCTGGAAGCCCCCGTATCGGCTTGTCTACGGCGAGCACGTCCTGGAGCGCTGCGCGCTGCTGCAGCCCGGCCGTCGTTTCGAACCGGCGCGGGGGCAGCGGCGTCCTCAGGCCCTGTTGACGACCTTCTTCACGGGATATCACCCGAGCAAACCCATTCAGCGTTGGGGCTGGGGAGACAACAACGACCTCGCGCGCTGGCTGGAGCCGTTCGAGGGCATCCGGGAAGTGGTGCGCGCATCCACCCGCGACCTGCGCTACTTGCTG
This sequence comes from Myxococcus sp. CA023, assembly GCF_010998615.1. GTDB lineage: Bacteria > Myxococcota > Myxococcia > Myxococcales > Myxococcaceae > Myxococcus. Next base: position 32,482 of record NZ_JAAEAH010000006.1, read on the forward strand.
GAGCGGTGCCAGGTGTCCGTCAACAAGACCCCCGCGGCGGTCCTGGCGCCCCGGACGCTCCGCTGCCTCGTGGAGGGCAAGGCCTTCGAGCTCGCGGCGAGGCTGGTCTCGCTCCTCCCGTCGAAGGTCTCGGAGCCCTCAGACATGGATGCTGGCTACTTCGCCGCTGTCGAGGCCGCGCTCTTGTGTGAGCCGGCGCTCGAAGAGCCGCTGCGGGAGGACCTGGCGGCCTGTCTGTGGATGGACCGGGGCCTGTTCCACATTCAGTGCATGTCACGCCGGATGAAGGAACTGGCCCGCCGTGACGAGCGCACCGAGGCGCTTCGCGCGAGCCACCTGTCGGTCCTGCGTGACAGCCTCCTCCAGCGCCGCCCGGTGTTGGGGCCCTACCACCTGCGAGTCACGCGAGACCTGGCGCGGCTGCTGGACGCGCGCCCGCTGTCGCCGGAGACGTCCGAGGTCCTGTGTTACGCGAGCCCGGCGGGCATCCGCTATCAGCCGCTGTCGACGCTCGAGGCGCTCCTGCTGGACCAATGTGACGGACGCACGGTCGCCGAGATGGTCGGCGACGTGAGCGCGGCCCTCTCCCTGCCTCACGACGACGTCCGGTCGGCCATCTTCACGTTCTTGTCCCATCTGACGCACGAGTCGCCGTTGGTGCTCGACTGGAGTCACTGATGCAATTCCAAGATGCATTCACGTTCCCGACGCCGTTGTCCCCCGAGACGGAAGCCTCGGCGCGTGAGCTGTTGCGTGCGCAGCAGATGGGGCAGCTCGATTTGCTCATGGGCTGGGTCCAGCAGCCGGAGCGGCTCGGGAAGTTGGGGGGATGTGCCGCGGAGCTCCAGTCCCTCCTCTCCGAGGCGTTCGAGCTCGTCGAGCGCGCGCCGACGCTGGCGCGTGAGTTCCTGGAGCACTGGAGCACGACGGTGCTGCTCGGCCGCTTGCTGGGGCCCGCCGTCGTCGGGCCTGACTTGATTCAATGCCTGATGGGCAACCTCGCGTCCCTGCTCATCGTCCAGCGGCTGCGGGGAGAGGTCACCCACGGCGAAGCCTTCTTCGTGACGCCGCGGACCCTCTACTGCCTGCCTCGGGGGGAGCGGCTCGACGTGCGCGGCCCCGGCGAGGGGCGCGTCGTTTGGCACTTCTCTGGCGCGGAGTGCCTGCTCTCCGCCGAGGGGCACGCCGGCCCCGGGCTGCGCATCCCGCTGCCGCTTACGGGCGATGCGCCCGTGAGCATCCAGCCGCTGCCCTGGTCCGAGACCTGGAACGTTCCGGTGCTGGACGACAGCGAGATGCTCGGCATCACCGGCCGGCGCGAGCAAGCGGGCATCCCGGACGATGGGAGCACGGGCACCTGGCGGCCCATGCCCCTGCTGCGAAGCACGGAGGAAGCCTTCCACATCCTGAGGGAGCTGTGGCCCGAAGTGCTCGACTGGGCCCGCGTGTTGCTCCCCGCGCTCGTCGACATGGGCGGCCCGGAGAACCGGAGCGTGCGTTGCTCGTCCTCGTATGGGGCTGGCACGCCTGTCTTTCTCACGCGCGTGGCCAACGGCCTGGAGCATGCGGAGGACCTGGTCCACGAGCTGCAACACGAGCGCATGTATCTGCTGCTCGACTCGCGCGCATTCGGACGGTGGGACGACTCACGTCCCGATTTCGTCTCCGCCTACCGCACCGACCCTCGCCCCCTGCGTGGCGTGCATCTGGGCCTGCACTCCTTCCTGGCGGTGAACCGGCTCCGGCTGCTGGCGCTGGACAGGCCCGAGTTCAAGCAGCGGGAGTGGCGCTTCCAACTGCTCAAGTCACACCGCTGCAACCTGCTCTCCTTCCGGACCCTCCTGGACTTCGAGCGTCCCACGCCCGAAGGGCGCGTGCTCCTCGCGCAGATGGCCCAGGCCCTGAGTGAGCAGCACCCGCTCATCGAGCGTGTCGCGGATGCGGACATGGACCAGGCCTTCGATGCCTGGATGAAGCAGCACTTCTCGCGGGTGGCCGCCAGCGGCCCCGTGGTGAATGACGCCGAGACATACATGGACTGGCGCGAGTCGGCAGTGCTCGCGGCCCGCTATTCCCAGCACGCCGGAGGTGCCGCATGAGGGTCCCAGGGTTGCGTTATCGCGACGAGTGGCTGCCCAACTTCTTCCCCGCGAAGCAGGTGGGCCCGGACCACTTCGTGCGGCTGTCCCGGACGGGCGCCATGCAACTGCTGTCCGGCGCGGAGAATGCCCAGCTCGATGAAATCTCCATGGATGAGGCCCTGTTCGAGCGGCTCGAGCAGACCAGCCATCTCATCACCGCGCAGAACTCCTCGCGCGTACTGGAGGACCTCAAGCGCTGGCATGACCGGACCTACGCGGGGCCGGGGCTCCATATCGTCGTGCTGTCCAAGCGGTGCAACCTCAACTGCACCTACTGCCACATGAACCCGGAGAACATCTCCGCGGACTCCAAGCGCTTCGACATGCAGCCCGATGTCGCGGATGCCATCATCCGCTTCGCGCTCGGTTCTCCGGCCCCCTTCCTGGGTTTCGAGTTCCAGGGCGGCGAGCCCTTCTTGAACTTCGAGGGCATGAAGTACTTCGTCGCGGAGGCCCGCAGGCAGAACGAGGCCGTGGGCAAGCGGCTCCGCTTCTCCGTGGTGAGCAACCTCATGGTCGCCACCGACGAGCACATCGCGTACTGCAAGGAGAACCGCATCAACGTGTCGTATTCGTTGAACGGTCCCGAGGACATTCACGACTCATTCCGAGTCACGCGGAGCGGGGCGGGCAGCTTCGGCAAGGTCATGGAGCGGCTGACCCACTTCCGCGACCGATTCCCCGGGGTGCTCAGCGCGTCGCCCCTGTGCGTGGTGGGGGCCTCCAACGCCAAGGAGCTGAAGCGCACCATCGACTTCTATCATGCGCAGGGCTTCAAGGACCTCGCCATCCTGAAGCTCAAGGCCCTGGGCAACGCTCGCAAGGAGAAGCTGCCCTTCGACATCCAGGACTTCCTCCACTACTACCTGGACGCGCTCGATTACATCTACGAGAAGAACCGCCAGGAGAACGAGAACTACTCCGAGCGCGTGGTCCGGGTCGTCCTGGCCAAGATTCTCCAGCCGACGGATACGGGCTTCGTGGACTGGCGCAACCCGGTCGGGGACTTCGGTTCGGCCATCACCTATGACCATGACGGCGAAATCCTGCCGTCGGACGAAGCCCGTTCGATGCGCTCCGAGTTCGGCTTGGGCAACGTGAAGGGGACGACCTATGACGCGCTCATCCGCAACAAGGCCACGTTCCGGTCCATGAACCTGTCGCTGCGGGATCGTGACCCGCAGTGCCGCGAGTGCGCCTTCAATCCCTACTGCGGCGTGCTGCCGGTGCTCGACTATGCCCGGACCGGGGACGCGACGCCGCGCCCCCATGCTTCCGAGGAATGCCTGCAGACGTTGGCGGTCGTGGAGTGGGTCCTGCGCAAGCTGGTGGAGGATCCCATCCCCCTGTTGCGGATGATGCCTGGAATGGACGCCGCCCTGGTGGAGATGGCCAACGGTCTGCCGGCAGAGGCTTCTTCGCAGGCCATGCCGCCGATGCTGAGCGTGCAGAGCGGCTGAGGCCGCCGGGGCAGGCGCCCTCGCCGCTCAGGCGGGGCGCAGCCGCCCGGCGGCGAGGTCCGTGAGCGCGCCGAGGACTTCTTCCTCGGTGATGTCGTCCATGCTCCCGTTCCCGGTGGGCTCGCGGAAGGCCGGAGTGAAACGAAAGCCCCATTGCTGGGGGGAGGTCGTTCCGAACAGGCCCACCGAAGGGAGCCGGAAGAAGTCCGCCGCATGCAGCATGCAGGAGTCGATGCCGAGGAAGCCATCACAGGCGCCGAGCAGCGCCATGGCGACATCGAGTGGGGCGCCTGGGACGGACAGCACGCGGCCCTCATGGACCATGGGCGCCAGCTCCGTGGCGCTGTAGTCCACGTTGAGCACGAGCCATTCGGGATGGGCTGTCAGGAAGGCATCCAGCACCGCACGGTAGCGGGCGACGGGCCACTGTTTCCGGGCGCCGGTCTCCGTATGGAGCGCGAGCACCTTGGCCCCATCGGGGACGCTGTCACGAAAGTTCCTGGCGGCCTCGGTGGCCTCGGCCGTCAGCACGGGAGCCTGGGCGAAGTCCTCCAGCCGCAGGGTGGGATCCACCTGCTGGGCCAGCGAGAAGAGCCGGTCCGCGGAATGCTGGGATTCTTCACTCCGGACCCACTGCTTGTAACGGCGATACAGGCCGACCGTCTCGGTGGCCGCCGGAAACCCCTCGAGCAGCTCGGAGACACCCGTCGCGTGCCAGGTGTTGAAACAGACAAACAAGTCGCAGGCTCCCACCGCCTGCCGGAGCGTCTCGGCGTCGATGCTCCGCTCCGTGCCCTGCGTGGTCGCGCGGACCTCGTGAATCTTCATGAGCCCGAGCTCTTGATAGAAGAACAGGCTTGAATCACCTGGCGCACCCACCAGTCTGATTCGACCCGGGTACAGCTGACTCAGGGCTCGCAGGGCGGGAAGGGCGAGGAGCCGGTCCCCAATCCCATTCAGGTGAAATACGACGGGGGCTTGGGCAGAACGAAGTTCTTGCTGCATGGAGGGGCAATCCTTGCGTCAAGACAACCTGCTCCCAGGTGCCCCTGGATGGGCACCGGGGAGCAGGAACCTGCTAGAACCAGCCGTCAGACGTGTGGCTGGTGTGATCCTGCGGCTCCTGGTCCTTGACGGGGCCGCCGACCGCGCGCGCGGTGATCTGGGCGAAATCGCCACGACCCAGGATCATGCTCAGCTGGCCGCGGAGCGCGTCCACCTTCGCGGGATCCAGCTGCTTGAACGTCACCACCTCGGGCTTCAGAACGATGTTGCTCTCAACCATGAGGAACTCCAGGAGAGGTGAATCAAACCACACGCGCGGCACGAGCTTGTCGCCGAACGTGCCGAGCCTGACACCCGTGGATGTCAGCGGCTCGGATCCCAAAGAGTACGGCGTCCCTCGAACGAATGTCCAGGCGTAGACGTGTTTTCGCTGAAACAACTGCTACACGTGAGATTCGGCGCGCTTGACCCGGGTACGGCTGACTCAGGGTTCGCGGGTCGGGGAGGGCGAGGAGCCGGTCTCCAATCCCATCCAGGTGAACACCACCGGGGCTCGGAGCGAGTGATGCTCCTGCGGCGGGAAGGGGGCAATCCTTGCGTCAAGACAACCTGCTCCCCGGTGCCCAGGGATGGGCGCCGGGGAGCAGAGACCTGCTAGAACCAGCCGTCAGACGTGTGGCTGGTGTGATCCTGCGGCTCCTTGACGACGACGGCGCCCGCGCGAGCGGAGAGCGTGGGGAACTCGCCACGACCCAGGATCATGCTCAGCTGGCCGCGGAGCGCGTCCACCTTCGCGGGATCCAGCTGCTTGAACGTCACCACCTCGGGCTTCAGAACGATGTTGCTCTCAACCATGAGGGACTCCAGGGGAGGTGAATCAAACCACACGCGCGGCACGAGATTGTCGCCGTACGTGCCGAGCCTGACGCCAGTTGATGCCTGTAGCTCGGATCTCCAAGAGTACGGCGTACCTCGAACGAATGTCCAGGCTTAGACATGTTTTTGATGAAATGTCTGCCAGTTGTGGAAATTCACGGACTTGGGTGTTCTCGCGCGCCGGGCCTGGGCCTTCGTGGTGACGCGCGTCGCCGAGGCACACGCCGCATGGCATGCTGTTGCGTGAGAGGGTCATGGATACAATTCGTCAGGACATCCGGTTTGGCGCCAGGCTGTTGCTCAAGAGCCCGACGTTCACCCTGGTCGCGATGTTGACGCTGGCACTGGGGATTGGCGCGAGCACGGCGATATTCAGCGTGGTCAACTCCATCTGGCTCCAGCCCATGCGTTTCCCGCATGAGGAGCGTCTGGTGATGGTGTGGGACTCGCTTCCCAAGGCGGGTGTCGAGCGGAGCGAGACGTCCCTGGCGACGCTGGCGGACTGGACCGCGCAGGCGGGGGGCTTCGAGCACGTGGCGGGGATTGTCCCGCGGAGCTTGAACCTGGGCGGCGCGCTGCAGCCGGAGCGGCTCCAGGCGTTTCGGGTGGGTGCCGCGATGTTCCCCGCGCTGGAGGCGAGGCCCTCGCTGGGCAGGGCGTTCTCCGCGGAAGAGGACCGCGTGGGTGGCGAGGCGGTGGTGGTGCTGTCGGACGGGTTGTGGCGGCGCCGGTTTGGTGGCGCGCCCTCCGTGCTGGGTGAGTCCGTGACGCTGGATGGTGCGCCCTACACGGTCGTGGGCGTGATGCCGAAGAGCTTCGACTTCCCGCCTGGCGCCGAAGCCTGGGTGCCGCTCGCGCCGACGCAGGCGGAGCTGGATGCGCGCGGGGACCGGAAGGTTCGGGTGGTGGGCCGCCTCAAGCCTGGCTTCTCCGTGGCGATGGCGGAGGACGCCCTGCGGGTCCTCGCGGGGCAACTGGCGGAGCGGTACCCCGACACGGATTCGGAGCGCACCGTGCGGCTGACGTCCGTGCGCGAGGCCTACCTGGGGCCCTTGAGGCCGCTGCTCATCACCCTGGCGGGCGCGGTGGGCTTCGTGTTGCTCATCGGGTGCGCGAACGTCGCGAGCCTGCTGCTGGCGCGCGCGGCGGCCCGGCGGCGGGAGTTGGCCATTCGTGGGGCGCTGGGGGCGAGCCCGACGCGCCTGATGGTCCAGGCCCTGACCGAGAGCGTCCTGCTGTCGCTCCTGGGCGGGGGCTTGGGAATCCTGGGCGCGCTGTGGGGCACGCACATGATTGCCACCATGCTGCCGCCCGGATTGGCGGAGCGCCTGCCCGGGTGGCAATCCATCCAGGTGGATGGAGGGGCGCTGCTGTTCTGTGTCGGGCTGTCTGCCATTACCGGGGTGCTGTTTGGCCTGGCGCCCGCGTTCCAGATGTCGCGGCAGAACCCGCTGGAGGCGATGCGGGAGGGGGCGGGCGCCACGGCGGGGCGAAAGAGCATCCGCTCGGCCCTGGTGACGGCGGAGGTGGCCCTGGCCTTGATGCTGGTCGTCGGCGCGAGCCTGATGCTTCGAAGCCTCTACCAGCTCCAGGGGACCTCACCCGGCTTCGCCGCCGAACGCGTGTTCTACTTCGACGTCACGCTGCCGGAGACCAAGTACCCGACGGACGCCGAGCGGGTTCGCTTCTTCCATGCGCTGCAGGAGCGGTTGTCTTCCATGCCGGGAGCCCAGGCTGTCTCGGCGGCCAGCCTGCCGCCCATCAGCCGTCGCAGTCAGAGCTCGAACATCTATCTGGAGGGGCAGCCGAAGCCGCTGCCCGGGCAGTTGCCCGAGGCCAGTCAGCGCGTCATCTCCCCGGGCTATTTCCGGACCATGGGCATCCCCTTGCACGAGGGGCGCGATTTCAATGCGTTGGACGTGGAGGATGCGCCCCGGGTCGCGATGATCAACTCAGCCCTGGCGCGGCGCTTCTGGCCCGGGGAGTCGCCACTGGGCAAGCGCTTCTTCACGGGAGGCACCGAGCCATGGGAGGTCATCGGCGTGGTGGGTGACGTCCGGACGCTGTGGCGCGGGCAGGTGCGTTCATCCGTGCCGGAGTTCTACCTGCCGCTGGCGCAGGCTCCGCGTGACGCGATGGTGATGATGGTGACTGTGGGAGGGACGGGGGCGGCGGCGTCGTCGCTGGCGCTGTCCTTGCGTGAGGGAATGGCGTCGTTGGACCCCGAGCAACCACCGCCGTCGCCGCGGCCTTTGGAGGAGCTCATCGCGGAGTCGTTCGGCTCCAGGCACCTGCTGGCCGCGCTGCTGGGGTTCTTCGCGTGTGTGGCGCTGCTGCTGGCCGCCGGGGGCGTCTACGGCATCATGGCCTACTCCGTCACCCAGCGGCGGACGGAGATTGGCGTGCGCATGGCGCTGGGCGCGCGGGAAGGGAGCATCTTCTGGTTGATATTGAGCCAGGCGCTGCGGCTCGCCGGGCTGGGGGTCCTCATCGGCTCCGTGCTGGCGCTGGTCCTGGCGCGTGGCCTGTCGAAGCTGCTCTTCGAGGTCAGCCCCGCGGACCCGCTCATCTTCGTCGGGACGGCTTTCGTGCTGCTCGTCGTGGCGCTGGTGGCGGGCTACGTGCCCGCCTGGCGCGCCGCGCGCGTCCCGCCCAGCATGGCCATGCGCGAGGAGTGAGGGCTCAGGCGGCGATGAACTGCCGTTCCACGAGGCGCTTGTAGAGGCCGTCCTGGGTGATGAGCGCCTCGTGGTTTCCGTGCTGGACGACGCGGCCCTGGTCCAGCACGAAGATGCGGTCGACGCCCGCCACGGTGGACAAGCGGTGGGCGATGATGAGGGTGGTGCGTCCCACCATGAGCCGGTCCAGCGCCTCCTTGACCAGGTGCTCGCTTTCAGAGTCCAGCGCGCTGGTGGCTTCGTCCAGGATGAGCAGTCGCGGATCCTTGAGGACCGCACGGGCAATGGCGACGCGCTGCTTCTGCCCTCCCGAGAGCTGGATGCCCCGCTCGCCGACGCGCGTGCGGTAGCCTTCTGGAAACCGGCTCACGAAGTCGTGGGCATTGGCGATGCGGGCCGCGGCTTCCACTTCCGCATCGGTGGCGTCGGTGCGTCCGTAGCGGATGTTGTCGGCGATGCTGCCTGAGAAGAGCGTGGGCTCCTGCGACACGATGCCAATGTTCTGACGGAGCCAGCGGACGTCGAGCGTTCGCAGGTTCGTCCCATCGACGAGGATGGCCCCCTGGTCCGGATCGTAGAAGCGCATCAACAGCGAGGCGACGGTCGACTTGCCCGCGCCCGAGTGTCCCACCAGCGCCACGACTTCACCGGGGGCGACGTCCAGGTCCAGGCCTTGGAGGACGGGCACGTCTCGGCGCGTGGGGTAGCTGAAGCTGACGTCGCGGAAGCGCAGGTGGCCTTCCATGTTCGCGGGCCGCTCGCCGCCGTTGACGGAGATGGCGGGCGTACGGTCGATGAGCTCGAAGACGCGCTCGGTGGCGCCTCCGGCCTTCATGAACTCCGCCCACAGCTCGCTCAGGGCGCCGACGGCCATGACGACCATCAGCGTGTACATCAGGAAGGAGGTCAGTCCACCCACCGTGATGTCGCCCGAAACGACCATGTGCGTGCCGTACCAGAAGACGAGCAGGGTCGAAGCCAGGCCGGTGAAGCCCGTTCCTCCCATGAAGAAGCCCGAGGAGACGATTCTCGTGCGCGCCAGCGCCAGGGCCTTGCCGATGGCACGGCCATAGCTCCGGCGCTCCGCGTCTTCGGCGACGAAGGCCTGGACGGTCTGAATGCCATAGAGTGACTCGGCGGCGACTTCATTGGCTTCGGCCACCGCGGCCTGGGCGTCTCGCGCGAGCTGCCGGGCTTTGCGGCCGTAGAACAGCGCCCCCAGCGTCACGGGGGGGACGACCGCCAGCATGACGAGCGTCAACCGGGGCGAGGTGTAGAGCAGCAGCGCCAGCCCTCCAATCAACGTGGTCGCGTTGCGGAGCATGATGGCGATGTGCGTACTGACGGCACCCTGGATGAGGGCGGTGTCCGTGGACAGCCGGCTGGTGAGGCCGCCAGTGCGGTGCTGGTCGAAGAACGCGATCTCCTGCTCCAGCAAGCTGCGATACAGCCGCTCCCGCAGGTTGCTGACAATGCGCTCACCCGCGATGTTGAAGAAGGCGAAGCGCAGCCCGATGGCCACCGACTGGATGAAACACACCCCCAGCATCCACAGGGTGGTGTCGTTCACCATATCGAGCGTGGCGGTGGTCAAGGCTTCGTCGAGAATGACCCGAATGGCCTGAGGGAAGAGCAGGCCTCCCGCGCTCCCGATGAAGAGGAAGCACGTGCCGAGCAAGAGCAGCCTCCACTCGGGACGAGCCAGTGCGAGGACGCGACGAAGGGATGCGTGGCTCAGTGGCGGATTCTGAATCAAGCCCATTTCACGCAGGCTAGTCCAGATGCCGCCAAAGTTGTAATCCCGACAAAACTTGTGATGCAGGGGCCCGGCGCATGTCTCGCGCCGGGGCCCCTGGGCTTCAGGGCCTACTGCGCGGTGCCCTTGGCCAGCTCGGCGACATAGGCGGCGGCAATCTTGGAGAACTTGAGCGCGTGCGCGGCGCTGCTGTCGGAGTTCGCCAGGGTGTCCCTGGGGGTGTGGATGTTGGGGTTCTTCTGGACGACGGTCCCCTCGAAGGGGATGGAGGCCGCGAAGCCCTGGTTGTGCCAGGAGGCGTGGTCCGAGCACCCGTAGCCGCAGGTCGTATTGGTGAACGGCACGCCGACGTACGTCGTTATCAGGTCGCGGATGAACTGGTTCTGGGCGACGTTCGTGTTGTCGGTGACGATGCCCACATCCGATGTGGCGTTGGGGTGCTTGTAGTTCGTCATGTCGAGCTGCATCACCCCCACGACGTTGATGTTGTTGCTCTTGTGGGAGATGGCGATCTCCCGCGAGCCGCGCAGACCCGTCTCCTCCGCGGCGTAGGCCATGAACTTCACCGTCCGCTGGGGGCGGTAGTTGCGAGCCATGGCGGCGCGGATGACTTCGGTGAACGTCGCGATGCCGGACGCGTCGTCATCGGCGCCGGGCGCGGTGCTGGTGGAGCTGATGGAGTCCAGGTGGCCGCCCACCACGACGACCTCGCCAGGCAGTTCGGTGCCGGGGATGGTGAGGATGACCGAGGGCTGTCGCCAGCCCGTGTGGGGGTAGTACGCCACGGTGACGTCCGTGCGCCCCGCGCCGGTGACGTAGCCCTGCCACTTCGCCAGGAGCATGGCCGCGGCGTCCACGCCCCCTTGCGAGCTCTGGCTGCGCGTGGGGAAGGCGGACAGGTCGGCGATGGTGGTGCGGATGTTCGCGGCAGAGAGCTCACCCACTAGCGTGTTCGCGGTCGCGGCGTTGGTGAGGGTGTAGCTGACGGCCTTCTGGGTCGCATTGGGGACTACGGGCGCCAGGGACGCCAGTGCTTCCTCCTTCGTCTCGTAGGTGATGAAGCCCGCGCACCGGTCGAACTTCTCGTGCATCATCAGCGCCAGCCGCGACAGCTGAGACTCCTTCAGCTGGAACACGCCCGCGTGCTCCTGCTGCTTGAGGGCGGTGGGCACGTTCCAACCTTCGGCCGCGAAGGTCTCCTGCATGGGCGTGATGGCATCCGTGCCAATCGCAATCCAGACAGTCTTGTCAGCTGGCTTGGCCTTGATCGGCTCGGCAAGGGCCAGCGGGGCATTCAGCAGCAACAGCGCGACCGGCATCCAGGTCTTCATTCGCATTGCTCCTCCAGGGAGACGGCGTTGCGTCGCAGCTCGGGGGACGGGCTGCGGGGAGGAGCCTCTGCTTTTCGAGAAATAAAGGCTTTCTGATAGCTGGCCGGAGTGTGAAAAAGAAGACATGCCCACAGTGAATATGGGCTGGGCGGGCAGGCGCTTTGTTCCCCGCACCGCCTGAATCTCCGTGCCGGGCTGATGCATCCCTTTGTCGTAGAGTGGCGCCGCCGGCATGCGCTGGTGCGTGACCTGTGTGGCGTGGTGCCCGTCGGGAGGCAGGATGGCCATGGACTGCGACTGGCTCATCATCGGCTCGGGGTTCGGTGGCAGCGTCAGCGCGCTTCGGCTGACCGAGAAGGGCTACCGCGTCATGCTCCTGGAGAAGGGGCGGCGCTTGCGCGCCCCGGACTTCCCGAAGACGAACTGGGAACTGAAGCGCTGGCTCTGGATGCCCACGCTGGGGTGGCGGGGCCTGTTCGAGATGACGTTCTTCCGCCACGTCACCGTCCTGTCGGGCGTGGGCGTGGGCGGCGGCTCGCTCGTGTACGCCAACACGCTCCCCATCCCCCGGGACGACTTCTTCCAGGCCTCCTCGTGGGGCCACCTCGCCGCGTGGAAGGAGGAACTGGCGCCGCACTACACCACCGCACGGAGGATGCTGGGCGCCACGCCGAATCCACTGCGCACCGTGCCAGACCAGGTGCTCCAGGACGTGGGCACGGACCTGGGCCGCACCGACTTCCAGCCCACCACCGTGGCCGTGTACTTCGGCGAGCCGGGCGTCACCGTGAAGGACCCATACTTCAATGGGGAGGGACCGGACCGGACGGGCTGCAACGCGTGTGGCGGGTGCATGCTGGGGTGTCGTTTCGACGCCAAGAACACGCTCGACAAGAACTACCTCCACCTGGCGGAGCGGCGCGGCCTCACGCTGCACGCGGACACTGAAGTCACCTGGGTGCGACCGCTGCCAGACGGGGGCTACGAAGTCGAAGCGCTCCAAGGGGCGCGGCGCTTCTTCCGGAAGAAGGTGCGGTTCACCGCGAAGCACGTCGTCTTTGCGGGGGGCGTGCTGGGCACCCTGGACCTGCTGCTCAAGTTGAAGGCGAGCCCGGACGGACTGCCGCGCCTGTCGGACCGGCTGGGAGACGGCGTGCGCACCAACTCCGAGGCGCTCGTGGGTGTGGTGAGCGGCCGCAAGGGGCAGGATTTGTCACGGGGCATCGCCATCGGTTCCATCCTGCACACCGATGCCCAGTCCCACCTGGAGCCGGTGCGCTACTCCGCGGGCTCGGGCTTCTTCCGGTTGCTGATGGCGCCGCAGGTCTCCGGGGCCACGATGCTCCAGCGCTTCGCGCGGCTGGTGGGCCTGCTGGTCCGGCATCCGCTGCGCTTCCTCAAGGCGTGGTTCGTCCCCGACTTCGCGCGGCGGACGATGATTCTGCTCTACATGCGCACCCTGGAAGGGCACCTGCGCATGAAGCGCTCGCGGAGGCTGGGGCTGAGCACTGCGCTCCAGGAGGGCCCGGCGCCGAGCGCCAACATGCCGGAGGCGTTCGACCTGGCCCGGCGCGTGGCGGACAAGCTGGATGGCTATCCGATGACCATCGTCAGCGAGACCCTGCTGGGCATTCCGACGACGGCGCACATCCTGGGCGGCTGCTGCATGGGGGACTCGGCGGAGACGGGCGTCATCGACTCGCGGCACCGCGTGTTCGGCCATGAGGGGTTGTATGTGGTGGACGGCTCCGCCATCTCCGCCAATCCGGGCGTCAATCCGTCGCTCACGATTACGGCGCTGGCCGAGCGCGCGATGACCTTCATTCCCGCGGCCCGGACGGCGCCGCGGGACGAGGTGGCCGCACCCGCGGTGCCCGTGTCCTCGGGCGCCCGCGTGAGCTGAGGCTACAGGCGGACCTGGAGCTCGTAGCGGCGGTTCTTCGCCTTCTTGGCGGCGGTGTCGTCGGGCTTCACCAGCGGCTTCTCGGAGCCGTAGCCCACGGCGATGATTTCGCCACGGGGGATGCCGCGCGCGATGAGCTCCTTGACGATGGTCTCCGCGCGCTGCTCGCTGAGCTTCTTGTTCTTGGCCGCGTCACCGGTGGAGTCGGTGTGGCCGGAGACCTCGAACTTGTAGGTCTTCACGCCGGCGGCGACGAGCTGCTTCTTGGCGTCGACGAGCGCGTTGGTCAGCTTCTTGAGCTTGGCGTCGCAGCCGGCATCGAGCTGAGCGGTGCCTGTCTTGAAGCTGCACTGGTTCTGCCGGCCCTCGTCCATCAGCTTGGTGTTGACGCGCTTCTCCACGGCGGACTTGCCGGCATCGCCCGCGGCCTTGGTGAGGGCGCCGAACCCGCCCTGCGCGGAGGCCACGCCGGGAAGGGTGAGTAGCGACACGGTGATGCACAGGGCCTTGAGCTTCATACGTGAGGACGCCTCCGTTGGATGGGCGGTGTTCGCCTGGGGGAAGGCTGCCCGGGGGCCGCGCCTTCGTCCAGCGGCGCGGTGTCTCTTGGGAGGGGTGGCGGGGGCCCGTCCGCCCGGCCGGTAAAACTTGCCTCGGTGCGTGAGGGGAGCAGCATGTCACCCCGGGTCCCTTCGCACAGCGAGGCAGGCGTGAGCAGCAGCAGTCGAACGGAGCGTTGGCGGCGGCTTCTTTCAGGTTACCGGGTGGGCTCGGAGAAGAAGCCGGTGGAGGAGCCGGCGCCCGTCCTGAGTGACATGGACGCGCTGCTCCAGGACGAGCGGACCGACTACGACCGGGACTATGACCGCATCGTCTTCTCCGCGGAGTTCCGTTGCCTGCACGACAAGACGCAGGTGTTTCCGCTGTCCACGAGCGACTACACGCGCACGCGGCTGACCCACAGCATCGAGGCTTCCTGTGTCGGGCGCTCGCTGGGGAATCTGGCGGGACGGGGACTGCGGGCGCGCGACGTCATGGTGAATCCCTCGCACCTGGGCACCATCGTTGCGGCGGCGTGCCTGGCGCATGACATTGGCAATCCGCCCTTCGGCCACTCCGGCGAGGCGGCCATCCAGCATTGGGTGTCACAGCGGCTGGCGCGGCCCGGTGCCGAGGTGGACGGGCGGAAGAGCCCCTTCGAGAAGGTGGAGCAGTGGCAGGACCTGGAGGACTTCGAAGGTAACGCGCAGGGCTTCCGCATTCTCAACCGGCTCCAGTCGCGCGAGCGGCGGGGCGGCTTGCGCTACACCGCGGCGACGTTGGGTGCGATGAGCAAGTACCCGCGCGCGTCGGTGCTGCCGGGCGGGCGTGAGCGGGACAAGGCTCGCGTGTCGGAGAAGAAGTTCGGTTACTTCCAGGACGACGAGGCTCTGGCGCTGGAGGCGTACCGCGCTGTGGGCCTGGTGGAGCGGGAGACTGGGGTGTTCTCCCGGCATCCGCTGGCGTTCCTCGTCGAGGCGGCGGATGACATCTGCTACGCGGTCATCGACCTGGAGGACTCGGCGAAGCTGGGGCTGATTCCCATCAAGGATGCGTGTGAGCTGCTGGACGCGGTGCTGCCTCGTCCGGTGAAAGGGCCCGTGCGCCCGCCGCCGTCGCATCCGGAGACACGGCTGGCTCAGGCGCGTGCGCGGGCCATTGGCGAGCTCATCCAGGCCTCCGTGAAGGTGTTTCTGGAGAACGTGGAGGCGATGGAAGACGGGAAGTGGGAGACGCCGTTGGCCTCCGCGCGGGACGACGTGGCGAAGCCGCTGAAGGCCATCCGCAACCTCACGCGGCGCTACGGCTATGAAAGCGAGCGCGTGCTCCAGATTGAGAGCGCGGGTTTCAAGACGCTGGGCGGATTGCTGGACATGTTCGCGATGGCGGTCGTCACCGACACGCCGAACCGCGAGGAGAAGAAGCTGCGGCAATTGCTGCCACTGGACCTCTTCCAGCGTCCGGAGCACATCCGGGACACTGCGGAAGAGCCCGCGTCCCGGGACGAAGCCATCACCGAGGCGGTGGCTCGTCTGTCGAAGTACCAGCGCTTGCTGTGCGTGACGGACTACATCTCCGGCATGACGGACGGCTTCGCCGTGGAGCTGTTCCAACGGCTGTCAGGCATCAAGCTGCCGACGTAGTAGATGTGACGTGTATCAGCTTGGTCACGAAGGCTGCCTCAGGGCTGCTGCAGCCTGATGTACATGCTGCTGTGGCTTGCTCCTTTCCTGGCCGGCACTTTCCGATAGGGGCAGGGGTCTGCAGCTGGGGTCGGATTGGACTAAACGCCCGATCATGAATCTCGCACGCGCTCAGGCGGCGCGCCGCAGATGGACCTTGCGGAGGATAGGACTGGCACGCCGCTGGGCGTTGCGAGCGTGCAGGTAGGCATGGACGCGCCGCATGAGCTTCTGGAGGGTGCGGCAGCGATGGTTGCGAGTGACGTTGGCGTGGAGGTCCAGCCAGACGCGCTCAATGCGATTGGCGTCCGGGCAGTAAGTCGGCAGGAAGTGGAGGACAATCCGGCCACCGAGTTGCTTGAGCGCCTTTCTCGTCTTCTGGCTGCTGTGGATGGAGGCGTTGTCCAGGATGAGGTGGATTCGTGGGGCGCCAGGGTACTCACCGGTGATGCGCCAAAGCAGTTGGATGAAGAGTGGGCTGGCCTTCGACTTGCCTTCCATCCAGGTGAGGCGGCCCGTCTTCGAGTCCAGGGCGCCGGCCAGGTATCGCTTCTTGTTGTTGCCTGGCGTGAGCACCACCTGGCGCTGGCCGGGCAGGCACCAGTCACGTCCCACCTTCGGATTGAGATGGATGTCCACCTCGTCCACATGGAGGACCGGCTCGTTGGACCGGGCACATGCTTCCAGGCACCGCAACTCGAAGAGACTCCGGCGCCGCTTCCAGCCCGGCCAAGGGCAGCCCACCACGGGTTTGGCCACCTTCAGGCTCGCACCGAGGGTGGCAAGCGCACGGCCCATGGTGGCAACCGACACCCGCGCCAGGCCCCGGCGCTCCATCTCCAGCGCGAGCAACTCCCGTGTCCACGTCGGGCGGCACCAGCCCACCTCTTCGGGAGTACCCGCCAGCACGCGCGAGAGAATGGCGGGGAAGCGCTCATCCACCTTCACCTCGCCATTGGCCGCCCTGCGGTCCAACAGGGCTTTACGCCGTCCCGTCCGGTAGCGATTGACCGCGGAGACAACCGTAGAGGCGGCGCACGCCAGAGCGCGCGCTACCTGCCTGCACGATTCGCCGCACGACACTCCCACCACCGCCATGCACCGCCGCAGGGTGAGCGGGCAGCCGCTCCTTTCACTCCAGCGAATGAGAGAGCGGCGCTGCAGCCGTGAAAGACGGGGACTACCTTTGTCCCTGGGCGGGGCCTTTCTGATTCCTGGTCTTCTGCGCACACAGAGCCGAACGGGATGTGCCTCTGCCTCTTTCTGTCGCCCCGCGCGCCCGCCCGCTCACCAACCGCGTTCGAGAATCACGCGCGGTGGTTTAGCCTTCATCTACGCCTATACCAAGCTCAACCGGCGCCCTCCCGCGGTGGCCGACATGCAGCGCTACTTCGGCACCACTCCGCCCACCGTCTACCGAATGGTGCTTGAGCTTGAACGCCGAGGGCTCATCCGGCGCAGCGCCGGACAGGCCCGCAGCATCGAACTGCTCCTGGCTCCGGAACTTCTGCCCGCCCTGCACTGAGCAGTCCCAAAGCCAGCCGGTCAGAACCTCTGTGCTTAGGTACTAGGCCCCCATATTGGCACGCTGGGTGAGATTTGGTTCACCGGGATGTGGATCAGCGAGCACTTGCTGTTCTTTTACATCGGGGGTGGATTGGTTTTTGTTGTGATATGGCGGCGTTGTTGAGGCGTTTGAGTCGACGAGGCGCACGTCGAGGACGGGGTTGCGCGCTCGGAGTGACTTCTGAGAGGTTAGTGGTTCGGCGCATCCGTCCAGGTCCGTCCAGTCAGCGTTGGAGTTTTCAAATGATGCAGCGGTGTAATCCATCATCCGCTTGTTCGAGTCATCGGATCGTCGCCTCTTTGATTAGCGTGCGCTCATGGGCCGTCGTGGCGGCCGGGATGGTTTTGGGGGCGTGCTGGGAAGACAAGCGGGTGGAATCGGTGCAGCCCGCCTTGGTGCCGCCGATCACTGAGCATCGAAAGTTGCAGGTAGGGAGCGGCACCGGGAAGGTGGGCATGGATTGCTCCGCAGGAGGGGCTTCGGATTGCGAAACGAAGCTGTGTCTTCAGTCAACGAATGTGAAGACCCTGTCTGCGGGGCGTGCGGGGGGGTATGTCTGCAGCACGCCGTGTGCGACCCGAGCCCAGTGTCCAGAAGAATGGATCTGTGTCCAATTTTACCCTGGTGAAGGAGGTCGTGCCTGTGTGCCACCTCATGGCTGGGCGCCTCATGCTGCCAATTTTCAAGCGGGCACCCGCTGAGACAATTGTCATCTCTGGTTATTGGTGCCTTGACGTTTGATACATCGTCGCAAGGTAGGCGACGCCTCTTATTTGAGGTCTTTGTGAAAATTTATTGGTGGCTGTGCCGTAGATCAGGTCTTGGGCTGTTTTTTCTGTTGGTAGGGTTGTTTACTGTCCCCGCTGAGGCGCAAATTGACTATTGCATCCCTACAGGCGGCACCTGTGGTGATGGCATACCGGTCATGCATTTGTGGAACTGTCCCTGTGATGGCTCTGATTGCGCGAGGGTGTGCAGTAATAATCAGACAAACCCTGACGGGACATGCGTGAGCGCCATCACCTGCACGCCAGTAGGAACCTGTCAGCAGGTGGCGAACCAGTTCAAGAGAGGGAGTTGTCCGAACTGGCCCTGTCAGCCTGGGAATGGCTGTGTCTCTGATGGTTGTTCGGGGACTTGTGTTTTTGATCCGATGTATAGTGTATCGGATGAGGGAGTGCAGTCATCGGAGCCAAAGGTGTATTGCGATGTCTCGTCGTGTGCTCAGTCGGACTGTCGCGATTCGCACTGTATTTGCTCTTCATCGGGAACCCCACTCCCCGTAGCGGGCGATCCCGTGGACATGACGCGTGGTACCAGTGTGTTGTGGGCAAGTGACTTTGGTGATTCACGGGACAACATTTCGGTGGGATTCTCCCGGAGTTATGTGTCGGGCCAGGGGATCCCAAGCCTACCGGCAAACATTGAATCGCCCCAGGGGGGCGCGGGTGTCGTCCCTGTTGCCTACACGCAAGCGCCTAAACCGTTTGGCTCGGCACCGGCTAATTTGCGCACCGCACTATGGACGCACGGCCTTTGGAGCTATGTGCGTGAAGATTCGCACTATTACATTTTGAAACGCGGCAACGGGGCTGAGCTTCACTTCACTCCTTGCGAAAATGTACCGTGCTGGGCAGGAAAACGCTCGAGCGAATCTGCTGGCGATAAACTCCAGCGCACCGCACAGGGGTTTGTGTTGGTGACTTCGTCAGGTGAACGTCATATCTACGCTGCGCCTTGGGCCGAAGAAGATGCCCCGGTGACGCCAAGTCATTATTTTTTGTCTCGCATTGAGGCCTCGAGCGGGAAGGTGCTCGCCGACGTGACGTATGCGTTGCCGCCAGGGTTGTCCTGTGTTCAGGGGACGGTCGCTGGTAGCGAAGGTGTGCCATATCTGTCGCAAGTGACACTGCCCAATGGAGTCGGCCTACGGTTGGAGTACGTGAAGTTGGGCAGTTCGACGGGGTATGCCCAATGTGTGGTGCGCCATTTGTACCGTCGAGCCACGCTTGCATCTGGAGTTGTTCATGAGCAGTTGCGCGCTACATATTATTATGAAGAACTCGCGGGGATTGAGTCGGCTGGACTGCTATCCAGGGTCGCGTTCTCTTCGGGGGAAGAGGATACGTATCAGTATCCGGAAGGAAGCCTCCTGGTGTCGCGCTCCGATGTACTGGTAGCTCACCATTCATACGACTCTACAGGACGAGTTACGGCTGCAAATGAAGCAGACGTTCAGCTTGAGATCGGTAACTCAAATCGATCTGCCTGTCCCTCAGGTCTCAATTGCTGCGGAACACAGTATACACGCCGACGCGCTTCCGATGTGACCGCGCACACAGGAAGGTTGAGTGCGGCAAAGTCGAATCTCGTACGCGATTATGACTTTGTTTCGGGCGTGAGTTCGGGGGCGAATCAAACTCTGCTGAGGGTGTCCGAATCGTGCTTCAATGGTGGATGCAGCCCAGGCACGATTCGCTACGACTGGACTTGTGGGAGCCCTGGAGAACCCCCGGTTCTCAAGGGGATTCAGGATAAACGAAGCAACTGGACCGTTTTTGATTACGCTTTCGTCACGGACTCCTCGGGAACAGTACGGCCGGAAAAGCGAACGGAGCACAAGGGAGCTCTCCATCAAGATGGCGGCGTAGCGCTAGAAGAAGCGAACTTCTCCTACGTTTATGACGATGCGAACCAGCAACTGCCTTCTATCTCTGAGCGCGATAGCTTGTTGATGCCGTCGAATGGCAAAGCACGTAGGGTCACTCGCTATGCGCCCGGTACCTCCCGCGTTACCGCAGTTCTGGAGTCCGGATGGACACGCATTTTCAACTCCGACACAGGGAATTGGAGCGACGAATTGCGCGTTCGTGGCACTTTCTATTTTTCGGCACGAACCGAGGGGGACACGACGCCCGACCCTGAAGGTCGTACGCTAGAAGAGCATGGCCCGTGCTGGGTAGAGAGTGAGAGTGCCACGGATTGCCCAGCAGGTGAAGGCTACAAGACTGTGCGCTACCACTACTGGCAGCAGAATGCCGGCTGGCCTCGGGCAGGTCGGTTGAGCGAAATCAGGGAGTCAGGGCCAAGCGTAGCTCCCTTGGCCACCTACGTCGACTATGCCTTCGACACCACAACCGGCGAGGAAGTGTCTACGCAGACGGATGCGAGCGGAGTGGTGAGAGAGTCGCGCTCCCTCAATGGGCGCTTGGTGAGTACTCGTGCCCTGCCGGGCAGCGGCGCAACTGCCGTAGTAACCACATACGGATACGACTCCGCGGGGCGCCTGACATGGACACGATTGCCGGAAGGCAACTACGAGGTGACTTGCTACCGGACCGGCACGCCGTCGGCAGCCTGCGCGGGAGGAAGCATGACGTCGAAGCTTCAGTGGCGCGCAAAGTCCGCCGTAGTGGATGGGGCTACGTGGAGCGAAAAGGTGACGTACTCGTATTGGGAGGACGGAACCCTGCAGCATGAGCGGCACCTGGATGCGGCAGGGGTCGTTCGTCTCGTCCGTGGCTATTCAGCAGATGCTCACCGCAGGCCCACGATGAAGTCGTGGGGAGAGCCCTACAGTGTCACGCGAGGCCGACGCTACGACGCGAATGATAACTTGGCTGGCGTAGGGAGTGGCACCTTCGCGAACTGCACCAGTGGTACTGCTATATGCAATAGCATGGTGTATGATCGGGCGAATCGCCTGAGTCGAGTTGATGACTATCCTACGAATGTCGTTGCGGACAGCCATCGTACCTGCTTCAAGCATGATCGGCACGGCAACATCACGAGCATAGAGTCGGGGCTCACCTCCTCCACCGATTGTGAAACCTACAGCCCTGGAGTTGGTGCGTCGCTTTACACCTACGACGACTTCGGTCAGTTGGTACAGCTTGAAAGCTCTGCGATGGGAGTTGGAAGTGCGCGCGGGGCGACTCGTTTCGCATACGACGCTGCGGGCCAGCAAATCGTCAAGCAGACGCCGTCGCAGGCAGCCGTGTCTCCGCGGGACTTCATTGAATCCACGTACGATGCGCTCGGACGACTGGCGCGAGTCGCCCGGTTGAGCCCACCTGCAAGCATGGAAGTGCTCTACCGCCAGGGGTACGAGGCAACCGAGATGCCCCCCGCATCTTGCGGGGTGCTGGAATTTACTCAGGGCCGTACGCGCTGGCGCGATGATTCATTCGGGCGCACTTGGTATGGATATGATTGGGCGGGGCGTGTCTTGCGCGAGGTGCGAGTCCGTCATGGCAGTGCGGACTGCAGCAGTTCCACTCCACACGCCAACCCGCATACGGCTTATACGTACAGCGTCAACGGCAATTTGACCTCAATCATCTATCCATATGGACGTGCCGTCCGCTACGTGCATGGAGAGGGTGCATGGGCGGATCGGGTACAGGAGGTCCGTGTGACTGCTTTTGGTGAGGACGGTAGCGCATCTGACGTCACGCTGCTGTCTCAGATTTCGTGGGAGCCTTATGGTGGCCTTCGCGGATATCGACAGCACCTGCAGGGGAGTAGTTCCGCTGTCAGTGTTGAGTACATGCTGGGGGCTGCAACCAAAGAGACAGGTAGATGTGCGACGGAAACCAATGGTGACATTGGTGCCAATGACAAGACTGGGCGAATCCGGGCGCTGTGGGTGTCGACACTTGGCTCCGGGGCTTCATGGGTGCCGGGGGCGGGCAATGGGGCGGTACTGCGTCAGACCTACGATTGGAGCGCGGACCAGGTGAAGAGGAGCATCAGTTGTCTGTTGGGTTCAAGCATCTTTACCTCGCCTGTTCAGACATTTTCATATGACAGGCTGCTTCGCCTGACGTCTGCCACTGGCACAATGGATTCTGGAGGCGGGCCCTTTGGTACACGCTCGTTCGGGTATGATGGGCGCGGCAATCGTACCTCCGAGGCAGGCGAGGCGAACTCCTGGACGCTCACGTATGGGGCTTCGCCCGCTCACCCTGACTGGCTTACTCAACGCACGAGTCAGCAGACGGATAGTTGGATTTCTCACGGCTACGGATATGACTCCGATGGTCGAGTATCGCAGAAGACGTGGCCGAATGATTCCGTTGGAAGCCCTGTGCATATTATCGACTTCGCTGCGGGGGCATGGGCCCACGGCGGCAATGACGTAGTGTTTCGAAGTGCGAGTGTGAATGGCGCCAGCTATAGCTATTATTATGATGCGGCAAATCGGCGTCGGATGAAGGTATACCCGACGGGAGCGGGTGACGAGTACTTCTACGACCTCGGGCACAACCTCTTGGTGGACATAGGGAATGACTCCCTCCTTTCGCCTGATGCTCACCCAACTGACGAGTATGTGTGGCTGGCCAACCGGCCAGTGGCGCTCATCCGTGGGCAATTGGACACCAACGGGGGGCGGATGTCTGACGGAGAAGTGGACTGTCGCCGTGCAGGCGAAATGGCGTCGTGTGGAATGTACTCGCTGGTGACGGACTACCTAGGCAAGCCCGCTTTGATGCTGGATGGGCAGGGCCGGGTGGTGGGGACGGGTGAGTATGATGCATTTGGTCAGGTCAACCGCGTTAACGTGGACGTGGAGACGCCGCATCCATACGGTACGCAGACTGGGGCATTTGGACCGACGCTTAAGCAGACCACTCCTCCGAATACAAGCGTGCAGATGCGGGTCTTGGTGGACGCACTAGACCTGTATGCGCCGGAAGGGCCTGCGTGCAGCGGCAGCCCGACGGATGAGCTTCAGGTGCATGATGCGAGCAGTGGCGTCGTGTTCGCAACGTTAGGAGCGGACCGGAGTCATGGGTGGACGGACTGGATAAGTCCTGGAAGTGCGGGTATTCAGCTGGCACTTGCAAGCGCGGGCGATTGTGACCCTGTGTCAGTTGGCTGCGCTTGTACTGGGACTGCGCCGACTGCGGCTCGCTCCCAGATGGGGGTAGCCGCGTCCGCCTACGAATACCGACGTTTGCAAACGGGCGCTCAGCCTTTGTGGACACCACTGCGCTTCCCTGGTCAGTACCACGACGCCGAGACCGACCTCTTCGAGAACTGGAATCGCTACTACGACCCGAGCATCGGCCGGTACCTGCAGCCGGAGCCGATGCTACAGAGCCCTCGGTATGTGCGTGCGATGGCATGGCGTGGCCGCTCCGTTGGTGCGTATGCCTATGCGCTGAATAACCCCCTCCACTTTGTTGATCGGAATGGTCTTACCGCGCTCCGCTATACTGTAAGTACCGGGAGTCTGTATGTGGATCCAGAGGTCCCAGGTAGGCACCCGTACGTTGTTCTCTCCTCGAGCGGGCGGTCGCCATGCTTGAATGTGTCATCACCGTCATGCGAGCGTTCTGCGGACACGGGGGCCATTCCGCGGGGGTGGTACGAGTTGTATCCGCATGAATTGAGCGACCCCTCATTGGCGAGGGACATCGCTAGGAGGGCCTTGTACGGTGACTGGGGAGATTGGAGAGTCAGACTTCATGCCATGCAGTGCAGTCCTGCTGACGCGTGGCCTTCCGGCATGGTGGCTCGAGATGGATTCTTCCTGCACTGTGGGGGCAGGCCCGGTAGCGCAGGTTGTATTGATGTTGGAGGGGGGATACTCGGAAGCGCCCTAACCGACCAACTGCAGGCCGATATTCTTGCAGATCCTGATGGCGTCGTGACTTTGGATGTAGAGTGGTGAATTAGTCCTACTTGGTCATCTCTCTCCGAGCTTCAGCGGTTCCCGAGGGGAATTCCCCTCGGGGAAGACCCGGTGTGACCCCTGTCGCAATAGGAGGCCAAATGAGACCTTCAGGAGCCGCCTCGCTATCGCTTGCCCTGGGAGCATGCAGTGCTGGCGTCCTGGCAACATACGGAGGGTACCTCACGCTCGTAGTGCCATCGGTCCGACAAGGGGAAGCAGTTTCGCCATTTCTTTGGGCCGTACTTGCTGGGCTAATTCCGCTTGGCGTCTTGAGTAGTGGAGTGCTTGCGTCAAGGCCCATCTTTTCCTTGATTGTTGGGGCGTTCACAGCTTGTCTGCGAATGGCCGTGGAGTTCGTCCTTTCGCTTAATGATGCCCCCGGATTTCTCAAGTCCAACGTGAGGGAGGCGCGAGGCACTGAGTTGATCGGTGCGCTGATCATGGAGGCGGTGGTTTGGGCAGCGGTCGCCTTCCTTTCATTTAGGGTGGGAGCGGCGTTTGGGCGCCGTCGGGCTGGGAGGCCGTCTCATACGCGGTGAGGAGGGATGCGGTGCCAGGAGGCGGTGTCTGAAGTTGCCCCGTTATCGCGGCTCTCCCGCACTTCGTGTGGTTCCCCTCGAAGGCATGGGCAGATGCGGCAGACGGCCAGCAGGGCGAATACACCCTGGGAATGGAAACGCTGTACTCCCTTCCTGGCTGTCGCGTGGAGCGGGTGACGCGCGGCGGTGTTTCGGACGTTGTCCTTGTGGCTCATCGGGAGGGCACTGGTGCCCGGTGTCCCTCCTGCCAGACGCCCAGTACCTGGGTGCATGGCAGCTACGTCTGACGCCCGGCGGACCTGCCCACCGCATGCCGCGCCGTGCAACTTGAGCTTCGCTTCCGGCGCTTCTGCTGTCGAAACCCGGAATGCTCGTGCCGTACGTTCGCTGAGCGGCCGGTGCGCCTGCTGTCGTCTCGGGCTCGTCGGACACGGCGGCTGTCCACCGCGCAGTGCGCCGTTGCAATCTCAGCCGGGGCAGAGGCTGGGGCCAGGCTGCTCACGTCCCTGGCCATGCCCACCAGTCCAGACACACTCCTGAGGCTGATTCGCCGCGCTCCGCTGCCTCCCCTCAGCCCCACCCGCGTCCTGGGGCTCGACGACTGGGCGCTGCGCAAGGGGCGTACCTACGGCTCCATCCTCGTCGACCTGGAAGCGCACTGCGTCCGCGACGTCTTGCCAGACTGCTCGACTCCCACGGTGAGCGCCTGGCTACGCCATCACCCCGGCGTGGAAGTCATCGCCAGAGACAGGTCGACCGAGTACGCACGGGCGGCGATGCTGGGCGCTCAAGATGCTCAGTAGGTGGCGGATCGCTGGCACTTGCTGCTGAATGGACGGCAGATGATGGAACGATGGATGACCGGCGCTCACCCTCGACTTCGAGCACTGCCAGCCGTGTCGGGTGGGGAGGAGCCGCCAGTCCGCCGGCACACCAGTTACTCGCGAACTCACGCCGACGCTCGTGCCCGAGAGGAGAGTCGCTCTCAGCGTGTCGCTGCATACGAGGCCGTCCGGTGTCGTCATCTGGCAGGGGAACCCCTGCTGTGAATCAGTCGCACGCTGGGGCTGGCGCGAGGAATGGTGCGCAAATATGCCGCCGAAGCCTTTCCAGAACGCGCGGCGCGTGTGCCTGGACCGAGCATTCCCGACCCTTATCTGGAGTACCTGACGCAGCGGCAGGCTGCGGGGTGTGAGAACGCATGTGAACTCTGGCGGGAGGTTCGCGCCCAGGGTTTTCGTGGCACATCACGTCAGGTCCACCGTTGGCTCCAAATGCGAAGGACCGTTCCGCCTCGCTTCGGCGCATGCAGCTACCCCAGTGGCAATTGGTGGTCGACGGGCACGAGCCCCGACGTGCTCGCTTCGCCGAAGCAATTGGCGTGGCTGTGCGTGAAGCGGCCCTCCTGGCTGACCTCCACGGAGGCCGCAGCATTGGCGCGCATCGAGCAAGACGAGGAAGCCGCGCGTGTCATCGCATTGACTCGGCAATTCTGTGAACTCGTGCGCTCGCGGGGCATCGCACGCGGAGCCGAGCCAACGAAGTCCTGTAGTCCCTTTGAAGCGTGGCTAGGTAAGGCTCGCAGGTCCGGTGTTCGCGCGATGGAGACCTTTGCGAAGGGACTCGAACAGGACGGCGATGCCGTCCGGGCCGCGCTGGCGTTTCCCTGGAGTAACGCCCAGGCCGAGGGCCAAATCACGAACCTCAAGCTTCTCAAGCGTCAGATGTACGGCCGCGCCAGCTTCGACCTGCTGCGTCGTCGCGTGCTGCTCACCATTTGAGCCTACGGTCCACACGAAGTGCGGGAGAGCCGCGGAACCGGGGCAACTTCACTGCAACGATGTCGGCACTTGCCCATTCCTGAGCAAGGCAGCGTGGCTGCGAGCCGTTGTGCCCAGCTACTTCGCCTACCATGAAGTACCTACCAATGTGAGGGCGCTGTCGTCCTTCAGAACCCAGGTCATCCGTCTCTGGCAGCGGTTGCTGCGGCGACGCGGCCAATGAGATCGGACGAACTGGGAGAAGATGGGAGGGCGCGTCCGACGGTGGATCCCGACTGCCCGCATCCTGCATCCCTGGCCCGAGGAGCGATTTGACGTCAGAACCCAAGGCAAGAACCCGGTGCGGTAGTTCCGCTCGCTGGGAGCGGTGCGGGGGGCGGCCACAGCCGGAAGCGGCGAAGGGCCGTCCCTACCGCGACCAGTCAGTCCCCCGCGACGGCAATCTGCCAGTCGCCTTCGGGGGTGATGCCCACGCGTAGGCCGAGATAGCTGCCCTGGTCCTTCATCCCTGCGATTTCCTCGTCCGGGTAGACGCCCTTGAGCGCGCCCCAATCCTTGTCGGACGTCGCGCCGGTGACGTGGACGGCCGGCCAGAAGTAGAGATTGTCCTGCTTCGCGTAGGGCAGGTTCAGGACCTTGACGATGCGGGCCAGCTCCGGATTGCCCAGCTTCTCCGCTGCACGCCAGTACTCTCCCGCGTCGGTGTCGTCGCCGAAGGTGAACCGCACGGCCTTGCCGTTCTCGTCCGCCAGCGTGTTGAGCGCCGTGTAATCACAGGCCACCGCCGCGGCGATGATGCGCTGACGCATCGACTCCACGGGCGCTGGCAACGCCGGAGAGGCTGGTGCCACGCGCGGAGACAAGCTCGCCGCTGAGCAGGTGCCCTTCTCCGCGGCCGGCGCTCCCGTGTACTCACCGACGCCCGAATCGGCGTTGGCCGCTTCGGCCGTTGCCGAGCCTGGCACCACGGCATCAGGGCTGCCCGCGCCCTGGGGCTCCGTGCTCGGGGCGGGGGGCTGTCCCTTGCCCGGTGCGGCAGGGGCGACAGGCGCGGTGGCGACACCGGAGTCGACTCCGGCGGCAGGGCTCGAGGTTCGCTCGGTGCAGGCGACGAGCGAGGCGGCAACACAGAGAGAAAGCAGAGAAGTCCGGTTCATGGCCCACTCGTTGTAGTCCAGCGGACAGGCGGCAGGCTCCGGATTCCGTCGCTCAGCCGCCGCCTTTTGGTGACTCGATGACGACGGCGAAGGGGTCGAAGGGCTTGTCATCCTTCTTCTTCGCGCTCGGCATGCCGAACTCGCCGGTGGGGTGCTCAGGCCGGACCGACGTGTACGGGTCGATCTTCACCGGAACGCCAAACACCTTCGGGTTCTTCTTGGGGCCGTCGCTCATGCCGTCCATGCTACCGCAGCGGCCACCCGCCTGTTTGGCTGCACTGGCAAGGTGTCTTCTTGGGCATTCGGCCAGCCAGGGCGATACTTCCTGCCCATGTGTGGCCGTGTCACCGTCCGAACCTCTCCTGAGCAGATTGTCACCGGGCTGGGCCTCGCCGGCATCCGTACCGCCGTGGAACGGCCGCGCTTCAATCTCTGTCCCACGCAGTTGATGCCCGTGGTGACCAATGATGGCGCGCGGATGTTGGATGCCTTCCGCTGGGGGCTCGTCCCGTCGTGGGCGAAGGACCCCGCCATTGGCAACAAGCTCATCAACGCACGGGGCGAGACAGTGGCGGAGAAGCCCAGCTTCCGCTCCGCGCTCAAGCGGCGCCGTTGCCTTGTCGTGGTGGATGGCTGGTACGAGTGGAAGCAGTCCACGAAGCCGAAGACGCCGTACCACTTCCACCGCAAGGACGGGCAGCTCCTGACGCTCGCGGGGCTGTGGGAGGAGTGGACCGCGCCCGACACGGGCGAGGTGCTCAACACCTGCACCATCATCACCGTCGGGCCCAACGCGCTGATGGCGCCCATCCATGACCGGATGCCCGTCATCCTCGAGCCGGAGGCCCAGGAGGTGTGGCTGCGTCCGGAGCCGCAGGAGTCCTCAGTGCTGCTCCCGCTGCTGGTTCCCTGCGCCGAGGAGGCGCTGGACGCCTACGAGGTGTCGCGCGTGGTGAACTCCCCCGCCAACGACACCCCGGAGTGTGTGGAGCGCGTGGCCGCCTGATTCGCGTGGCTCAGGCGCGACGGCGGACCTTCGCGTCGAGGCTCCACGGCCCCGCGCCGATGAGCGCGATTCCGGCCATGACGGCGAGGTAGAGCAGCGCCATTTCCATGCGGCCGAAGGGGTCCGCGCGGTGCCGGTAGAGGGCCACTGCCATGGTGAAGCCCGCCATCGCCGCCGCCGGACGCGTGAAGAGACCCACGGCCACCAGCAGCCCGCCCAGGAACTCCGCCATCGTGGCGCACCAGGCGAAGAACGTCGGAAACGGGAAGCCAAGCTGCGCCACGCCCGCCGCGAACTTGCTCATGTCGCCGGTGAGCTTGGGCAGGCCGTGCCCCAGCGCCAACGAGAGACCGAACACCACGCGGATCAGCGTCAAACCCACCGCGGACTTACCCACCATGTCGTGTACCTCCCAGGTTGCCCACGCATCCTCGCACGGAGGCGTGCGTCACGCTGTGTTACGCGGAGCGCTTGGGCGCGCGCATGTCGCTGATGGCCAGCGGATGCCGGGCACCCTGAGGGGAGACGAGCGCGGCGCTGAGGACGAAGTCCTGACCCATGCGGAGCTCCAGCGTGGTGGGGCCCTTGTAGGTGGTGCGCCAGTCCAACTCGACGCGGACGGTGCCCAGCAGCTCGCGGTCCACGGTGGTGGTGTCCAGCGCCTCGAAGAGGGCGATGGAGAGCGGCCCGGGAATCATCGGCAGCTCCAGCGTCACTGACTTCGTCGCGGGCACGGGGGTGTTGGCGGGGATGACCTCGTGCTGCGCGCCGCCGGGGACCATGATGCTGATGGGCATGGGCACCACGTCCGCCAGGCCGGTGATGCCGCGCGCCAGGTTCCGGCCGAGGATGGCCGCGCCCACCGCGACGCCGAGCTCCGGGTTGACCTCCTTGTCGGAGGACAGGCGCTTGAAGTGGGAGAAGCGCTGGCGGATGGCGGGCATGCGCGTCTGGCCGCCGACGAGGACCAGCTCGTCAATCTGGTCTGGCTTCAGCTTCGCGCGCTCCAGCACGTCGTCGCAGGCGGAGGCGGTGCGCTCGATGAGCTGGAAGGCCATCTCCTCCAGGCGCTTGCGGGTGAGCGTGTAGTCGAAGTCGATGAAGCCGCCGTCCTTCTGGGCGATGCACGGCACGCGGAGCACCGTGGCGTCGCGCTGGCTCAGCGCCATCTTCGCGGACTCAGCGGCGAAGACGAGCCGCTGCATCACCACCTTGTTCCCACGCAGGTCGATGCCGTGCTTCTGCTGGAAGTCGTCCACCAGCATCTCCACGATGCGCTCGTCGAAGTTGGCGCCGCCCAGGAAGGCATCACCGCCGGTGGCCAGCACCTTCACCACCTTGTTCTGCACCGCCAGCAGGGTGGCGTCGAAGGTGCCGCCGCCCAGGTCGAACACCATCACCGTCTGCTCGGGGTTGCGCAGGTTGGCGTAGTAGAGCGCGGCGGCGGTGGGCTCGTTGACGATGGCGCGCACCTGGAGGCCGGCCTGCTCCGCGGCATGGCGCACCGCCGCGCGCTGGCGGCTGCTGGCGTGCGCGGGCACGGTGAGCACGCACTCGCGGAAGGGGGTGCCGGCGGCGTGGTTCGCCAACGTGTGAATCTGCTTGATGATGAGGTGCGCCACTTCCGTCAGCGACGTCTGCTTCCCGTACATCGTCACGGCCGTGTAGCCGTCCTCGGCCTCGACGAGCTCGAAGGCGTACTTGTCCTTGTGCTGGGTGACGTACTCGGACTGGAAGCGGCGGCCCAGGAAGCGCTTGGCGCCGAAGACGGTGTGGCGAGGGTCGTCAATGATTTGCCGGCGCGCGGCGTGGCCAACGATGGCCTTGTCCGCCGCGTGGAACCAGACGACGGAAGGCAGCGTGACGCTCTTGTCCGTCACCGGAACGACGCGGAGCTTGCCGGCCTTGTCGAAGAAGGCGGCGGCGGTGTTGGTGGTCCCGAAGTCGATGCCAAGGATGGAGCCCGTACTCATCACGGCTGACTCTCCCACGTCCCGTGGGCACGTTCAGCCCCTGAAAATGTCCTCGAGTACAGCGTGGGTGGGTCACTTGAAGCCCGGTTGCTCTTCGCTTCACTCCGCGGCGGCGGTGGGAGGCGACGGGCAGTAGAAATGTGCCGTTGGGTGGGCTTAGCGCGTACGCGGGGCTTGCCGGCTCGAAGGCTGGGGCCCCGAGGTCCGTGCCGGTGTTCGTCGTTGACCGGCCCGTGCCTTCGTTTCATGGATGTGCGCCATGGCCATGGGGCATGTGGATCGAAGTCTGGTTCGGGATGTCGCGGCGATTGCCGCCGCCTCTAGCGTCATCGGGGCTTCGTTCGGTGCCATTGCGGTGGCGTCGGGATTGTCGGTGTGGGTCGCGTCGGCCATGTCCGTGCTCGTCTTCGCGGGTGGTTCGCAGTTCATGGCCGTGGGGGTGGTGGCGGGCGGTGGCAGTCCCGTGGCCGCGGTCATCGCGGGGCTGCTGCTCAACGCGAGGCACCTGCCGTTCGGTCTGGTGATTTCGGACGTGCTTGGAAAGCACTGGCTCGTGCGGCTGATTGGCACGCATTTGATGGTGGACGAGTCCGTGGCGTTCGCGCTCGCGCAGCCCACGCCGGAGCGCCGGAAGGCGGCGTACTGGCTGTGCGGTGGGGCGTTGTTCATGGGCTGGAACGTGGGCGTCCTCGTCGGCGCCCTGGCGGGAACGGCGCTGGGCAGCCCGGAGGCGATGGGGCTCGATGCCGCGTTTCCCGCCGGGTTGCTGGCGCTGCTGCTGCCGTCGCTGACCGCCCCCGCCAAGCCTCCGAACACCGAGCCCGGTACCGCGGAGGGTGAGGTCGAGACCGCCCGCGCCCACGAAGACCGCGCGGCGGCTGCTCGGGCGCGCTGGGTGGCGGGGGGCGCGGCGCTCATCGCGCTCGCCACCACGCCGATTCTTCCCACGGGGGTTCCCGTGCTGCTCTCGCTGCTGGCGCTCGGGCTGGTGCTGCGATGACGCTGCTCCCCATCCTGGTTCTGGCGGCGGGCACCTATGCCTTCCGGCTCGCGGGCCCGCTGCTGAGCCAGCGCATGCAGGTGTCCACGCGGGTACAGGGCCTGCTGTCCCTCTCCGCGATTGCGCTGCTCACCGCGCTGGTGGCCACGGCCACGCTGACGTCGAACGGGGGCTTCTCGGGCTGGGCACGTCCGGCGGGGGTGCTCGCCGGCGCCGTGCTGGCGTGGCGGAAGTTGCCCTTCGTCGTCGTGGTGGTGGGGGCGGCGGGGGTTACAGCTTTGTTGCGAATGTCGGGCGTGAGTTGAATTCTGGTTAAATCACGCACCGCGGCTTGATGGAGGGTGATGTAGGTGGCAGGCTCCGCACTGTTAGTCAACTTTTCCCGGACTCAGTGAGGACCTGCCATGACTGGAATCGATCGCTCTTCGTCGTCGAGAAGCTCCCAGCGGGAATCGCGGGTGTCGGGAGGGGACTCCGCCCGCGGCCTCCGGAATGAGACGAACCGGCGCGAGGACGCGCGGCAGTCCGAGCAGAACAAGGCCAAGGGCTATTCGGTGAAGGACGGCTGGGACTCGCGGCCCGCCCAGACGGCGAAGCAGTCGCAACCGGCGGTCGAGGCCCAGGCCGTGGCTGCGGAGGGCGGAGTTGCCGCCGCGACGGAGCCGGACGTCGACTGGGACTTCATCGCCGAGCAGGAGGGCCGGGCGGTACAGGATGGCTATGTCCCGGACGCCACGGGGAGCAAGAGCGGCGTCACCGTGGGCACGGGCGTGGACCTGGGCGCCCGGGACATGAACGACCTGGACCGGCTGGGACTGTCGGACGCGCTGAAGACGAAGCTGGAGCCCTACCTGGGCAAGCAGGGCCAGGACGCCGCGGACTTCCTGGCGGAGAACCCGCTGAACCTGACGGCGGAAGAGGTCAAGGAGTTGGACCGGGCCGTGAAGGGCGAGGCGCTGGACAACGTGGTCAATGAGTACAACACCGAGGTCGAGCGCCTGAACGCGGCGGACGGTGGCAGCCGGCCGAAGTTCGCGGAGCTGCCGCGGGAGATGCAGACGGTGATTGCCTCCGTGGGCTTCCAGTACGGCTCGCTGAAGACGGCCACGCCCAACTTCTTCGCGCAGGTGACGGAGCAGCGGTGGGACGACGCGAAGGCCAATTTGGAGGACTTCGGTGACCGCTATCCGTCGCGCCGTGGCCGCGAGGCGGAGCTACTGGGCGAGGGCATCGCGACCCTGAGCTGAGCCCGCTGCGTCGAACATGGTCCGGAGCACGGCGGCTTCGCCGAGGCTCCGGGCCTGCGCCGGCAGTGCGGGAGCCGCCGGGCTGGAGCGGCACGCGATTGCTTTCGCGCGTCTGAAATTGCTTGGCAGCAATGATGGTCAGGCAGTCAGGATTCGCTCTGTCCGCGCCGTAAGCCCAAGGCCTTCATTTTTTTATAGAAGTGACCGCGTTCCAGGTCGAGCAACCGTGCGGCTTCCGTCACGTTGTCGTGTGTATGGGAAAGCACGTACTGGATGATTTCCCGCTCGGCGTCTTCCACCTGCTCGCGGAACGTCCGGTCCGCGCGAGGCCGGAAGCCCACGGGCGCGGGAGGCTCGGTCGCCACCGGGGCGGCGATGGCGGGCGCGGGCGTACTGGACGCCAGGACCACGGCCGCCTCGGGAGAAGGAGGGGGCAGGGGGCTCGCGGGTGTCTCCATCGGTGCGGGCGGCGGCACGTTCCGGCCCCGGGGCAACAGCTCCAGCGCATCCGTCCGCGTGACGACGGGGCCTTCACACAGGATGGCCAGCCGCTCCACCAGGTTGCGCAGCTCGCGCACGTTGCCGGGATAGTCGTAGGCGCTCATCACCGCCAGCGCGTCGGGGGACAGCGCCAGCGGCCGGCGTCCATTCTTGGCGCAGGCCTCGTCGAGGAACGTCTTGATGAGGTCCGGCAAATCTTCGCGCCGCTCACGCAGCGGGGGCGAGTGAATCTGCACCACGTTGATGCGGTAGTAGAGGTCCTCGCGGAAGCGCCCGGCGGCAATCTCCGCCTCCAGGTTCTTGTTCGTCGCCGCGACGACGCGCACGTCCACCTTGTGCGTCTCCGCGCCGCCCACGCGCTCCAGCTCGCCTTCCTGCAACACGCGCAGCAGCTTGGCCTGCATCGCCTGCGGCATGTCGCCAATCTCGTCCAGGAAGAGCGTGCCCTCGTGCGCCAGCTCGAACTTGCCCCGCCGCACGCTCACCGCGCCGGTGAAAGCGCCCTTCTCGTGGCCGAACAGCTCGCTCTCGATGAGCTCATGCGGCACCGCGGCGCAGTTGAGTTTCACGAAGGGCTGCCCTTTGCGCTTCGAGTGCTGGTGCAGCGCCCGTGCGATGAGCTCCTTGCCCGTGCCGTTCTCACCCGTAATCAGCACCCGGCCCTCGGACGGCGCCGTGCGCTGGATGAGCGAGAAGATGCGCTGCATGGCCGGTCCACTGCCGACCATGTCGTAGCGGCCCAGCTGTGCCCGCAGCTCCTGGAGCTCCGCCATGGCGGCCTGGTGCTTGAGCACGTTGCGCAGCGCCACCAGCAGTCGCTCCCGGGCGATTGGTTTTTCCAGGAAATCCCTGGCTCCCAACTGGGTGGCCTTCACCGCGGTGTCGATGGTGCCGTGCCCTGACATCATGATGACGGGCAGCTCCGGCTTCAGCTCGGTCAGCTTCGCCAGGGCCGTAAGGCCGTCCATGTCCGGCATCTTCACGTCCATCAGCACCGCGTCCACGGGACGGGCGCTGACGACATCCAGGGCCACCTGCCCGCTGTTGGCCAGGTGCGTCTGATACCCCGCCAGTTGGAGCGACTGGCTCAGGGTGAGGAGGATGTTCTTCTCGTCATCGACGATGAGGACAGAGGCGGGCATGAAGGGCTTTCCCCGAGGCGTGCCGCGAGGCGCGCCACACGCGGGTCAATCGTGACAATCTCACGGAAAATATTTGGAGATTCAAGGGTTTCGGCGATGGGGTGGGGTGTCCTGCGCGGGACAAATGTTTTGACTCACCCCCTCCAGTGAGACTACACGCCAACGACTACACCCCGCGGGCGCGGGCGCGTTTTCGACTACAGAATTCTGGAGGAAATAATGCGTCAGATTTCCCTTTTGGCGGGGCTCTCCCTCGCCGTCGCCATCATGGGCGGCTGCACCCCTTCCTACCCGAAGTGCAACGAGGACGAGCACTGCGCGGAGAAGGGCGAAGTTTGCGTCCAGGGCCAGTGCCAGGAGTGCGCCACCGACGCCAACTGCCAGGAGGGTTTCACCTGCCAGGCGAACAAGTGCGCCCCCAAGCCGCCTGAGTGCACCACGGACAGCGCTTGTGGCAGCGGCCGCATCTGCGAGGCCGGCAAGTGCGCCGAGGCCCAGTGCCAGCAGGACACCCAGTGCCCCGGCGGCGGCAAGTGCGAGTCCGGCCGTTGCCAGGTTCCCGAGAACACCTGCGCGTCCAGCTCTGACTGCGGCGAGGGCCAGGAGTGCCAGGCCGGCCAGTGCGTGACGGCCTCCGCGGAGCGCTGCGACTGGAGCCCCGTGCCGTTCGGCTTCAATGAGTCTGGCCTGTCAGCGGACGCGCAGCAGCGCCTGTCCGACCTGGCCCAGTGCCTGAAGAGCGCTCCGGGCCGCGTCACCCTGGCGGGCCACGCCGACGAGCGCGGCACCGAGGAGTACAACCTCCAGCTCTCCAACCGCCGCGCGGCGTCCGTCAAGCGCTACCTGACGGACCTGGGCGTGCCGGCCAGCCAGCTGGGCACGGTGGGTTATGGTGAGACCCGCCCGGTGAACTCCGCTTCGTCCGAAGACGCGTGGTCCGAGAACCGCCGCGTCGAGTTCCAGCGCTAGTCTGAGGTAGGCTGCGCGTGTGATGGCCGTCCAAGAGCCGGAAGCGCGTCAGTCCTATCTCGTCTTCGCCTGTGGCAGTAGCTGGTATGCGGTACCCGCGGAGAGCGCGGCGGAGGTCGTGACCTTCCCCGAGCTCACGCGGGTGCCCGGCGCTCCAGCCCACCTGCTGGGCGTGTTCGCACACCGGGGTGAAGTCATCCCCGTCGTGGACATGGGCCTGCTGGTGGGCGGCGTCAGTCAGGGTTCCCGAAGGGCGGTGCTCGTGCGCCTGCCGCGTGGGACCCTGGCCCTCACGGCCAGTACGGTGGCCGGCGTCTCCCCGGTGACGGGCACGCTGGAGCCCCTGGGCCCCACGGGCGTCCACGTCCACCTGCGCGGCCCCGCCAAGAGCGGCCCCCGGGATGTGGCCGTCATCGACCCGGAAGGGCTCTTCGACCACCTCAGTCAGGGGACCTGAGTCATGGAGCCGCCGGGCCACGTCCGGGGAATGCTCCTGTGCCATGCCGGTCCCCACCGGCTCGCCTTCCATGCGCACGAGGTGGTCTCCATCGCGTCGCCCTCCGGGCACGCGGCGGCCTCCGCGCGCCGGGCCTTCCATGAGACGGAGGGTTCCGCCCGCGTGCTGGTGTCCGCCTCGGGCGGCGCGGTGGGCGTGGACGCGCTGGAAATCGACGCGGAGCAGCGCTGGGTGCTGCCCGCGCCGCCGGTGACGGTGCGCGCGTCGGGGGGCAGCCTTCAGGGTTTCGTGATGGCGCGGGGCGAGCTGTGGCCCCTCGTGGGGCTGGCGGACTTCGAGCGCTTTCTGCGCGGGCATCCAGGGGAGGGCGCATGACGGTGCCCGGGGGCATGAGGGGCCTGGCGCGGTGGACCGCGCGTCCCGCGTTGTTGGGCAGTTCCATGGGCACGGTGCTGGTGCTGCTGCACTGCCAGCTCACCGGCACGGTGCCCGAGGGCACCTGGGGGCCCTTCCTCCTGCTGGTGGGCGTGGCGCTGTCGCTGTCGCTCTGGTTCACCGGCGTCCATGGTCGGCGCACGCTGCGGGTGCTGTACGCGCTAGGCGAAGGCCGGCTGCCGTCAACGCACGAGGCCCTGCTCAAGGCGCTGCTGGAAGCGCGCTCCTTCCCGGAGCGGAGCTTCGCCTTCGTCCTTCAGTGCTGGCTGTTGGCCTCGCTGGGCGTGGCGCTCGTCTTCGTTCCGCTGGTGGGCGGGACGTGGATGCTGGGGATGCGGCTCGCGCTGATGGGCATGTTCCTGGGGCCGCTGAGCGCGCTGTTCGTCTACCTGATGGTGGCTCGCCGCGCCCGCAAGGCGGTGGAGTTGGTGGCGGCCCAGGGACTGTCCCCGCTGGAGGTGGTGGCCACGGCGCCGCCCCGCCGCCTGCACATCCGCCGACGGATGGTGCTCTTCACCGCCATCGCCGTGCTCAGCCCGTCCTTCTTCATCCTCGACGCGTCGGTGACGCGGGCGATGGACGCGGTGGATGCGATGGTGGGCGCGCCGGCCCACGTGCAGCGCGACGTGGCGGGACGGGCGAGTGAGACGAGCGGGCTCGCGGTGGCTGGATTGGTCGCGGTGCTGGTGATGATGACGGCCTATGTGGGCGGCGCCGTCATCGCCGAGCCGCTGCGCTCCATCACCGAGGACGCGACGCGCATCGCCCAGGGCGACTTCCGCCCGCCGCGCATCATCGCCGCGGAGGACGAAGTGTGGGCCACCTCCGCCGCCTTCGCGCAGATGCAGACACAGTTGGGGCAGGCGCTGGCACAACTGCGGCGCGCGGGCCTCCAGATTTCCACCACCACCGAGCAACTGGTGGCCACGTCCGGTGAGCAAGAGTCCGGCGCGGATGAGCAGTCCGCGTCGCTCAACGTGACGAGCGCCACCACGGAGGAGCTGGCACGCTCGGCGCAACAGATTGCCGGCAATGCGGAGTCGGTGTCCGCCATCGCCGAGACGACCTTCGCCGCCGCGCAGACGGGACAGCGAGGCGCCGCCGCCTTCCTGGGCGCGATGCAGCGCATGAAGGAGGACAACCAGGCCATCGCGGACGCGGTGGTGCGGCTCAACAAGCGCGTGCAGCAGATTGGCAAGGTGGTGGAGTTCATCAACGAGATTGCCGACAAGTCCGACCTGCTGGCGCTCAACGCCGAGTTGGAAGGCACCAAGGCGGGCGAGGTGGGCCGGGGCTTCTCATTGGTGGCCGCGGAAATGCGGCGCCTGGCGGAGAACGTCATCCGTTCCACGAAGGCGATTGAGCAGCTCATCGCGGAGATTCGCGATGCGACGCACGCCGCGGTCATGGCCACCGAGGCGGGGCTGAAGACGACGGACGCGGGCACGGTGCTGGCCGCGCAGGTGGACGAAAGCCTGAGCCTCATCCTGGAGCTGGCCCGGCAGACGTCCCACGCGGTGCGCAGCATCTCCCTGGCCACGCAGCAGCAGCAGACGGGAACGGACCAGCTGGCGGCCGCCATGGGCGACATCCTTCGCGTCACCGAGCAGAACTTCGCGGCCACCAAGCAAATGGCGGCGGCCAACGCCGACCTGTCCACCCTGGCGCGTGATTTGAAAGACGCGGTGGAGCGCTTCCACGTCGGGCCAGGAGGTGACGCGTGAGCGCACAGAAGGGCCCCAGGCGGGCCTCCTTCAGCCGGCACCTCATGGCGCCCGTCCCGCTGGCCAACCTGGTGGGCGCGGCGCTCAGCCTGCGTTTCGCCTCGCTCACCCTCGCCGAGCCGCTGGCGGGCCGGATGGGCTTGATGGGTATCCTGGGCGGTGCGCTCTGCGCGACGGCGCTGCTGTCGGGGGCCGCTGTGTCCCTGGGACGGCAGCGCACCCTGCGCGGGCTGGAGCGTGGGGATGTGCCCACCACGCCGCAGACGCTGGCGTCGGCGGTGGCGGAGGTGACGCGCGCGCCGGACGAGGCCTTCCTGGGCTCGCTGGGACTGTGGCTGATCACCACGCTGGCGCTGGGCGTGTGCATGTGGCTGGGCGTGGGCGTGGAGTTGGCGGTGGCCGCTCGCATCGCCGCGCTGGGCCTGCTCTTCGGGCCGCTGACCGCGCTGCTCGTGTACTGCCTCGTCGTGCTTCGTTCGCGCAAGGTGGTGCTGTGGCTGGCGGAGCTGGGCATGACGCACGCGCAGCTCATCGAGGCCATGCCCCGGCGCGCGGAGCTGCGTGCGCGGCTGGCGGCCTTCGCCTTCGTGGCGGTGATGACGCCCGCGGTGCTGTCCGCGCAGCTCGCGTCGGCGCTGAGCAACCACATCTTCACCCGGCTCATGGCGGAGCGGGACGTCAACCGTCAGCTGATGTTGGCGCAGGAGCTTCGAGTCGAGGCGCTGACGCAGGGCGGAGGGCTGGTGCTGCTCGTCTTCGCGCTGGCGCTGACGGCCGCCTACCTGGGTGGCACCATGCTGGGGCGGCCCCTCCGGGAGCTGTCGCGCGAGGCGAAGCGCATCGCCGAGGGGGACCTGGCCAGCCCGCGCGTGGTGCCCGCGGAGGACGAGGTCTGGGACGTATCCGCGGCGTTCACCACCATGCGCGTGCATCTGGCGGACGTGATGTCGCAGTTGCAGCGCGCGGGCGCGCAGATTTCGGCGACCACGGAGGAGATTCTCACCACGTCGGGACGCTACGAAGCGGGCGCGACGGAGCAGGCCAGCTCGCTGGACGAGACGAGCGCCACCACGGAGGAGCTGGCACGTTCGGCGCGGCAGATCGCCGAGAACGCGGGCTCGGTGGCGGAGATTGCCCAGCGCACGCTGGGCGCGGCGCAGCAGGGGCAGGGGAGCGCGGAGGCCTTCCTGGGCTCCATGGCGCGCATGCGCCAGGACAACGGCGCCATCTCCTCCGCCGTGGTGCGGCTCAACAAGCGCGTGCAGCAGATTGGCAAAATCGTCGAGTTCATCAACGGCGTCGCCGACAAGTCGGAGCTGCTGGCGCTCAACGCCGAGCTGGAGGGCACCAAGGCCAGTGAGGTGGGCCGGGGCTTCTCGTTGGTGGCCGCGGAGATGCGGCGGCTGGCGGAGAACGTGCTGGAGTCCACGAAGGAGATTGAGGGCCTCATCGAGGAGGTGCGCGAGGCCTCCGCCGCGGCCGTGTCCGCCACCGAGGGTGGCGTGCGCGCGGTGGAGACGGGCACCACGCTGGCGCAGCAGGTGTCCGAGTCGCTGCGGCAGATTGTCGACCTGGCCGGGCAGACGTCCTACGCGGTGCGCAGCATCTCCCTGGCCACGCAGCAGCAGCAGATGGGCACCGACCAGCTCGCCGACACGATGGCGGACATCCTCCGCATCACCCAGCAGAGCCTCAACGCCACCAAGCAGGTGACGACGGCGAACACGGACCTGCTCGTGCTCGCCAGGGACCTGCAGGGCGTGGTGGAGCGCTTCCAGATTGGCCAGGAGCCGCTGGGGGAGGAGGGCGAGTGACCCCGAGCGAGCGCCTGCTCAGGCAGTTCCGGGACCTGGTGACGGTGCGCCTGGAGCGCATCACCCGGTCCTTGATGGAGCTGGAGTCTGGCGCCAGCGCGGAGGCGGGGCGGGGCGTGCTGCGAGAGCTGCACGGTTTGAAGGGTGAAGCCCGGATGATGGGCTTCGATGACGTCAACGTGCTGGTGCACGAGATGGAGGAGCTGGTCCGCTGCACCGAGCCCCTTCGCTACGCCCTCTCCCCCGCGTCCACGGATGCGTTGCTGACCACGGCGGACGCCGTGCTCGTGTTCTCCGGGACGCAGGCCGCCGATGAGCCGCCGCCCGCGGTGGAGCGGCTCGTCGCGTGGCTGCAGGAGTGCGTCCGCTCCGAGTCGGTGCGGCTGCCGCCCGGAAGTCTCGCGCCCGTGGCCCCCGCGAGTCCGGAGGCCGCCGGCCGCGTGGGAGCGCAAGGTGGCCCCCACTCCTCCGTGCAGACGAACCCGGGGGCTTCTCCGGGGCGGCTGTTGACGGTCCCTGTCGCGGAGGGGAGCCGGCCTCACGTGCCTTCACCGGGCCGGAGCGCGATGCCGAGCCTCGTCTCTCCGCAAGCCTCTGGCGCCGCGGCGTCCTCCGGCGCGGGCGCCCGGGCGGCCTCCTCGGCTTCGACGGTGCAGGGTTCCAACGGCCTCACGGCGCCCCGGCAGCCCGAGTCACGTCCGGACACCGCGGTGCGCATCGGCGTGGAGAGCCTGGACCTGCTCACCAGCGCCGTCACCAACCTCACGCAGGTGGCGCGTCGCCGGGAGTTGGCCAATGCCCGGCGCCTGGCCCTGGCCCGTGAGCTGAGCCAGCTTGCCCGCGAGGCGGAAGACCTGGGGCCCGCGGGCGCCGCGTTGGCGGCACGGTTGGGCTCGGCCAAGGAGATGGCCGCGGTCCTCCACCGCGAGTCGAAGCTGCTCTCCAATGCGGAGCTGCGCGACCTGGGCATGTTGGTGGAGGAGGTGCAGACGCTGCGCATGTTGCCGCTCTCCGTCCTCTTCGAGCCCTACCCCCGCATGGTGCGCGACCTGTCCCGCGCGCTGGGCAAGGAGGTGGAGCTGGTCGTCGACGGCGAGGACACGCGCGCCGACCGCGCCGTCGTGGAGGCGCTTCGCGAGCCGTTGATGCACCTGGTCCGCAACGCCCTGGACCACGGACTGGAGACGCGGGTGGACCGCGTCACGGCGGACAAGAAGCCACGTGGCTGTCTCACGCTGCGTGCCGCTCGAGAGGGCAACCGCATCATCCTCCGTGTCGAGGACGACGGCATGGGCGTGGACCCCGTCCAACTCCGCAAGGTGGCCGTGCGCAGGGGGCTGTTCGACGAGAGCGCCGCCAACGCCCTGTCGGACGCCGCGGCCCGCGAGCTCATCTTCCTGCCAGGCTTCACCTCGCGGGACGTCGTCACCGACCTGTCGGGCCGGGGCGTGGGGTTGGACGCGGTCCGCACCTCCATTCAGGCCCTGGGCGGCGACGTCGGGGTGGAGTCTGCACCGGGCTGGGGCACCATCTTCGAGCTGCGCGTCCCCGTCTCCCTCACCGTGGCCCCGCTGCTCTTCATCCAGGTGGGGACGGAGACGCTGGCCCTGAGCGCCACCCATGTCTCGCGGGCGCTGAAGGTGGACTCGGCGGACCAATGCGAGGTGGCCGGCCGCCCGTCGCTCCTGGTGGAAGGCCGAGTACTGCCGCTGGCCCCGCTGTCGTCACTGCTGGGGCTGGGGCCTCCGCGGCCCGCTCGCGAGGGTGAGCTGGCCCTGGTGGTGAAGAGCCAGAGCGGCGCGGCGGCGCTGGTGGTGGACCGCGTCCTGGAGGAGCGGGTCCAGGCCATCCTCCCCTTGAAGGGCATCCTGGGCCGCTTCGGCCATCTCACCGGGGCCACGTCCCTGGCGGATGGGCGCCTGGCCATGGTGCTCTCGGCGGCCTTCCTCACCGCCAGCGCCCACCAAGGCAATGCCTTGCCGCGTCCGCCCCCGTCGGTAGCGCCCGGCCCCGAGGTCCGGCGGCGCCGCATTCTGGTGGTGGACGACTCGCCCCTCACCCGGGAGCTCATCGCCAACCTCCTGGAGGCGGTGGGGTACGACACCGTCATCGCCTCGGACGGGGCGGAGGCCCTGGAGGTCCTGGATTCTCATCCCGTGGACCTGGTCGTCACGGACCTGGAGATGCCGGGGGTGGACGGCCTGGAGCTGGCCCGGCGCCTGAAGGGGCACCCCATCCATTCGAGGCTCCCGGTGGTTATCCTCACCACCCGTGGGGGGGAGGAGGACCGGCGGCGGGGGTTGG
Source organism: Myxococcus sp. CA023 (assembly GCF_010998615.1). Lineage (GTDB taxonomy): Bacteria > Myxococcota > Myxococcia > Myxococcales > Myxococcaceae > Myxococcus. The sequence continues at coordinate 74,152 of NZ_JAAEAH010000006.1, forward strand.
CGGCCGGGGTGGACGGCTACATCACCAAGGGCGACCTGGTGCGCCAGGACCTGGTGGATGTGGTGCGGCGACTGCTTGGCTGACGGGAGGACCACGCCGATGGGTTACGACGTGAGGTGGGTTCGATACGACGACACGCTCCACACTGCGGCGTTCGTAAAGGCAGCCAGCCAGGAGGCAGAAGCGCGCGGAGGACTCGAAGTCGAGTTCAAACGCGGAGCCGGTGTGACCCGCTTGCTCGTCAAGTTGCCGCGCAGCTCACTCGAGGTGCAACCCGGTGAATCGGAACGGGCCTCGGACGAAGGGGAGCGCTGGGGCGAGATCCACTTCAGCGTCATCCCCTCTGCTCAGCGTGGTTTCGATGTCCTCCGACACTTTCCGGATGAGCGAGGTTACATCGCGCTCTCGCGCTCCGGAGACGCCGTGCTGATGCTGCGCGACGACGGAGTGGTGAGCCGGTGGGACGGCGTGGCCGTTCACGACGGGCCCCGCGTGTCCGAAGGATTCCTCGACGATCTCTGGTCTCCAGAGCCGGGGGTGGCGTGGGCCGTGGGGGACGAGACGTTTCACCTCGGTCCCAGCGGCTGGACGCGCGTGGAGACGGGGGCGGGCGTTCCGCTTCATCGGGTCTCTGGTCGCCATGCGCGAGACGTATGGGCAGTCGGAGAAGGGGTTGTCTTTCATTGGGATGGGGCTCAGTGGAGTCGAATCCCTTCGCCCGATTTCGGAGTGGGTTATGGCTTGTGGGTCGACGCCGAGGGGGTCTGGCTTACGGGCTCGGACGTGAAACTGCTTCGGCTCGAAGGCTCGCAAATGGTTCCGCTCGAGATTCCAGATGGCGCCGGCGCCGACCACTCCTGGTATGAGGCCATCTTCCGAAGTGGCGGCGAGCTCTGGCTTGCAGCGGAAGGCGAATGCGTTCGCTGGAACCGCGGCGGGGCCACGGTGCTCAGGACCGGCGTCGAGGGCCCCTCTGCCTTTGCAGGTACTTCCTCAGACGCGTTGGTCCTGGTGGGGACTTGCACCTCGGCCTGGTGGGACGGCGGCAGCTGGTCGCCAGTCGCATCGCTCACCGAACGGTACGTGGATGCGTGCGTTTACAGCGATGGTTCAATCCTCGCGTCGAATCCGGATGAAGGGCTCACGCGTCTGGTGCCCAGAGGCACGCACGCCGTGCTCTCTGTCAGCTCCGGCTTCAGTTCCAATCGCAACCTATGGCTTTCGATCGCTGAACTCGCCGCCGCGATTGCACGTCGCCTGAGCATGACGGTTCAACCTTAGGTCGACAGAGTTCCGACCGTCCGCGCGCCCTCCCGGTTTTCGCTGCACTTGCAGTCTCCATGGGGTACACGCCGGCCCTGGCCACGCTCCCATGAGGTGCGCGGCTGGGGCCTCGCGCATAGAGGCTCAGCGGGTGAAGACGCGCGAAGTGGCATGGCGCGACCACACGACGCGTGTGTTCGCGATGCCATCCCCGAGCGTCGTGCAGGGCACGAAGAAGAGCGTCGTCAGCCCGTCCACTCAAGCAGGTGGCGCTCACTTCGCGACCCAGCAGGTGCCGCTCACTCCACGGCGAAGTGATAGTTGGAGCCGTAGCTGCTGTCGTAGCTCACGCAGGAGCTGCGGTCCGTGTTGCGGAACCACATCTCCAGGTGGCGGGCGCCGGCCGGAGCGGTGATGGCCGTCGGCGCGGACCTGCCGGAGCCGGTGACGACCGTCTCCTGGATGGGGCCGTTGTCGAAGCGGCACTGCGCGACCATCGCCCAGGCCGGGCCGTTGTATGTCGCGCGACACTCGGGCAGGTGGCTGATGTCGTCGTTGACGACCACTTGTTCGCCCACGGGAATCAGCTCCACCGACGGCGTCTCGTTCCAATCGCCATCGAAGGTGATGGAGGTGGGGGTGGTCTGCGCCGCGGCCGTGGAGGCCATCGGCACCAGCGGGAGGAGGGAGGGAAGAAATCGCCGGACCAAGACGCGCTCCTTTCGGGCGGCGGAGGGAGCGGACGGCGGTATCCCGCTCCCGCGCATCAGGTCAACGACCTCCCCGCTCATGTGTATAGAGTGGGCGAAGCCACATTGAGGGTGCGAACCGGAGCGGAGGCAGGCCGCTGACAGAGGGCTGATCGAGCAGTGGGCCCGGCCGGCGGAGAGGCTTCGTATCCCCCTGGGTACATGCCAGCCCTGTCCACGCGCCCAGGAGGTGCGCGGCAGGGGCCTGGCTCTCTTGGCTGTGGCGGCCTGAAGGGGCACCCCGTCCATTCGAGGCCCCCGGTGGTCATCCTCACTACCCGTGGGGGGAGGATGACCGGCGGCGGGGGGCGCCGGCTACATCACCCAGGGCGACCTGGTGGACGTGGTGCGGCGACTACTGGGCTGACAAGCCCCTGCATTGGCTATACTCCCGGGCTCGCGCACGGGGTATGGACAGGGCATGGGCAAGAAAGTGTCGGTGCTGGTGGTCGATGACTCCCTCATCTGCCGACAGCTCATCTGCGAGGCGCTGAGCAAGGACCCCGATATCGAAGTCGTGGGCACCTGCGCGGACGGCAAGCAGGCCGTGGAGATGACCAAGGAGCTGCGTCCCCACGTCATCACCATGGACGTGGACATGCCCGTCATGGACGGGCTCACGGCCACCGAGCACATCATGGCCGAGTGCCCCACGCCCATTCTGGTGCTCACGGCGGACCCGCGCTCACAGGCGCCGGAGCTGACCTACCGCGCGCTGGAGCTGGGCGCGCTCGCCCTGCAAATCAAGCCCGCAATCGACGCCGGGCCGGACGCGTGGAACCTGGTTCGCGAAATCCGGCTGCTGTCCTCGGTGCGCGTCATCCGCCACCTGCGCCGGCCCCAGCGCGGCCCGCTGCTGCCGCCTCGGGTGGCTACGTCGGTGCTGCCAGCGGTGTCCATGGGCGTGGTGGTGGTGGCGGCGAGCACGGGCGGGCCCCAGGTGCTCTTCAAGATGCTGTCGGAGCTGCCCGCGGACTTCCCGGCGCCCATCGTCATCGTCCAGCACATCAACGCCGCCTTCGCGGAGTCCCTGGCGGGGTGGCTGGCCGGGGCCAGCAAGTTGAAGGTGCGGCTGGCGCAGGACGGAGAGCCGCTGATGCCGGGGCATGTCCTCATCGCTCCGCCGGGGCAGCACACCGTCATCCCCTTCCGGGGACGCGTGGGGATCAAGCTGGGCGTGGAGCGGGATGGGCACATGCCGTCCGGTACGGTGCTGCTGGAGAGCGCCGCCCGCACCTATGGCCGGCGCGCGGTGGGCCTGGTGCTGACGGGCATGGGCGCGGATGGCGCGGATGGCCTGCTGGCCATCAAGCAGGCGGGCGGACTGGCGGTGGCGCAGAACGAGGAGTCCTGCGTGGTGTTCGGCATGCCGGGCGCGGCGGTGGAGCGCAAGGCGGTGGACCACCTCATCCACGGTGACGAAGTCGCGGCGACGTTGGTGCGACTGGCGCGGGGAGAGTCCCTCTCGGTGGGGCGCTGAGCCCGGGTGGCTGACGGCGCGCCATGGTCCGGAGTGCGCGCCTTCCTGTCGGCGCGGACGGGGATGGCCCTGAGTGGCCCTCAGGTCCGCCGGCTGGATGAGCGGCTGGCGGCGCGCAGCCAGGGCCTCACGCCGCACCAGTATCTGATGTTCCTCCAGTCCCCGTCGGGCGTGACGGACCTGGAGGACCTCATCGCCGCGGTGGTGGTGAACAAAACGGACCTCTTCCGCGACGAGGTGCAGCTCGCCGCGTTTCGAGCGCAGGTCCTCACCCCACTGGTGGCGAGGAGTCGGCGGCCCCTGCGCGTCTGGAGCGCGGGCTGCGCCACGGGCGAGGAGGTGGCCACGCTGCTCGTCCTGCTCGCGGAGGCAGGGGCCGACCCGGACAGCACGGTGTTGGGGACGGACATCGCCGGGGACCCCCTGCGCCGGGCGCGGTGGCTGGCCTACGGCCGGGAGCAACTGCGCCGCGTCCCACCGGAGCTGCGCTCGCGGTACTTCGTCCGGTCCGGCGCGAAAGAAGCCCTGACGCCCGCTCTGCGGGAGCGCGCGAGCTTCCAGTGCCACAACCTGATGGAGTCGCCGTATCCGGTGGCGCCCGGCGGAGGCGGCTTCGACGTCATCTTCTGCCGCAACGTCCTCATCTACTTCACCGCGGACGCTTTCCAGCGCACCGTGGAGGCGCTCGCGGGGAGCCTGGCGCCCGGCGGCGCTCTGGTGTTGTCCGCGTCCGAGCCGCTGCTCCGGGTGCCGCCAACGCTCCGTGTGCGGCGCGGCGAGCAGGCCTTCTTCTACGTCCGGCCGGAGGAAGGGGAGTCCGAGGCGCCGCCAGCCCCGCTCTCCTGGAACGGCGCTGCGTCACCTTCAAGGAAGCGTGGCACGACCCTGCCCCCAGGCCGAGTCCCTGCGCGCGCACGCACCGAGGCTCACCATGGGTTTTCTATCCCGGCTCCCCTGAAAGTGGGGGGAGCCCGGGGGCCCGTGGCTACCGCGCCCGAGCCCAGCCCGGAGGACTGCGCGGAAGCGGACCTCCTCTTCGCCTGCGTGCTGGATGGCGCCGCCTCGGGGGTCTCCGACGCCGTGGCGGAGCGGGACCTGCGTCGCTGCCTGACGCTGGACCCGGACCACGCCGCCGCCCGGTACCTGCTCGGGCTGCTCTTGGAGCAGTGCCGGCGCACCGCCGAGGCTACCGCCGAGTACCGCCGGGCCCTCCAGGCCCTGGAGTCGGGCCGCTCGCGCCCCGTGGCCTTCTTCCTCAACCCCGACCGCCTCCGGGTGGCCTGCGCGCATGCTGCCGAGCGGCTGGAGTTTTCCATCCAGAAGCGGTGACCAGCCAGCCGGGCAAGCCTTGGCGGGAGCCCCAACTGGACGAGAGAAGTCCGGACGGGCAGGGCGTTTGCGCCTAAGATGGCGCCCGATGCGAAGCTTGGCGCTGATATCCCTGCTGGCCCTCCCTGGTTGCTTCTATCCCGCTGACCGCGGCCGCGCCCTCGAGGCGAAGGTCGACCGGCTCGGCACCGACTCCGCCCAGATTCAGACGGAACTGAAGGAGACGCGCGAGCAGCTCGCCGCCACGCTCCCGAAAATCGACGAGAAGGTCGCGGAGGTCACCAAGGCCCTCAAGGGACTGGACACCGCGGCGCGCCGCAAGGACGCGGACATCGGCGTGCAGTTCCAGAAGACGGTCGAGGACCTCGCCCAGCTTCGTGGCCAGGTGGAGACGTACCTCCACAAAATCACCGAGCTGGAGACGGCGCTGGCCGCGCAGGACCAGAAGCTGGTCGCCATGCAGGGCGAGGCGGCGCTGAAGGAGGCCGAGGCGAAGAAGAAGGCCGAGGAGCTCAAGCGCCCCACGGACAAGAAGGAGTTCCTGGCGCTCGCCAAGGCGAAGGCCAAGGCCGGCGACGTGCTGCTGGCGCGCCAGCTCTACAACGAGTTCATGAAGAAGTGGGCCAAGGACCCGCTGGTGGGGGACGCCCACTTCGGCCTCGGTGAGACGTACTTCTCCGAGTCCAAGTGCCGCGAGGCCCTCTTCGAGTACGGCAAGGTGCTGCAGGACTTCCCGAAGGCGGAGTCCGCGCCGGAGTCGTACCTGCGCTCGTCGGACTGCTTCGCCCAGCTGAAGATGAAGGAGGAGTCGCGGCTGGCGCTGGAGGAACTCATCAAGAGCTACCCGAAGTCCGCCGAGGCGAAGACGGCCAAGGAGCGCATCGCCGAGCTGGACAAGAAGGCGGCGCCCGCCAAGAAGGGCAAGAAGTGAGCCCGCGTCCGGTGAAGCTGGCCGCGCTGGCGCTGCTGCTCCTGCTGCCCCTGGTGGCGGGCGCGGCGCCCAAGCAGCTCGTCCTCCTCTTCACCGGAGACAATGGGGGCGAAGTCGCCCCCTGTGGTTGAAGGCACAACCCATCTGGCGGTCTGGCCAGACGAAAAGTCGCGATTGAGAAGGAGCGCAAGCAGGGCACGCCCGTGCTGGTGCTGGACGCCGGCAATGCGCTCTTCAAGAGCCGGGACAGCGCGCAGGCCCCGGATGCCCGGGCGCGCGCGGAGCTCGTGCTGTCGCAGATGGACGCGCAGGGCACCGCGGCCATGGCCGTGGGCGCGCGCGACCTCGGGTTCGGCGTGGGCTTTCTCCGGAAGCAGACGCGGCAGGCGAAGCTGAAGCTCCTGTCGGCGAACCTCGCGGACGCGCAGGGCAAGTTGCTGTTCCCCGCCTCGCTAGTGACGACGGTGGGCGGCGTGAAGGTGGGCGTGGTGGGCGTCTCTCCCGCCATGGCGAAACCCATGCCGGTGGGGCTGGCCGTTCCGGGTCAGGCCCAGGAGCAGGTGCAGGGCCTGCCGGTGCAGCCCGCCGTGGCCGCCGAGACGAAGCGCCTGCGTGAGAAATCGAAGGTGGACCTGGTGGTGGTGCTCGCGGCGGTGCCCCACGCGGAGGCGCTACAGCTGGCCGACCAGGTGGAGGGCGTGGACTTCGTGGTGCAGTCCCACGAGGGCCGGGGGCAGGGCATCGCCCAGCGGCAGGCCCTGGCCACGGTGATTCCCTCCGGGGCTCGGGGCCGCGAGCTGGCGAAGCTGGTGCTCCAGTTGGAGGGGACGGGCCGCTTCGCCGACGCCTCCCTGCAGGAGCGCACGCGGCAGCAACTGCGCCTGCTCGAAGGCAACCTCACCCGGGCGAAGGCGCGGCTCGCGGGGACCCAGGACCCGGCGGAGAAGCGGCCCCTGGAGGCGACGATTGCCCGCCTGGAAGCCTCGCGGGCGGCCTACCAGAAGGAGCTGGCCGGCGGCGCAACGGACGCCGGGCGCACGCATCTGTTGTCGTACATCCAGCTTGGCAGTGACGTCCCGGCGGATCCGGTCGTCCAGAAATGGGTGGAACGCGTCGAGCCCCCCGGCTCGGCGGCCCATTGAGCCGTGCTGGCCTTGTGAAGCGGTCCAAGCGCCATTATAAGCGCCGACCATCCCTCAGCGCCGGACCTCCCACCCGTCAGCGGGTGGGGGCAAGGCATACTGGAGCGTGCCATGAAGTCTGAAATCCATCCCGTCTACCCGCCGTCCCGCGTGACCTGCATGTGCGGCAACGTCGTGGAGACGAAGTCCACCCGCGGCTCGTTCTCGGTGGAAATCTGCTCGAACTGCCACCCCTTCTTCACGGGCAAGTACAAGCTCGTGGACACGGCCGGCCGCATCGACCGCTTCCGCAAGAAGTACGGCGCGTCGCCGACCTCCGCCAAGAAGGCGTAGGCCGCGGGGGCCACACTCGGGCCCCGCCACAGTCCAGGCAGTACCCGTCGAGCAGGGTGTCGGAGGGCCTCCACGAGAGGCGCTCCCGCCCTGCTCGCGGCGCTTCTACGGCCTGAATCACCCGTCAAGTTTCAGGGTGCTACAGGCCAGAAATTAGACGTAGCACCGAAGCGACCGCACAGTCCGCCGCGTCCACGACGAAGAGTCCGACGGAGGCGAGATGTCCGCGCATGCTGCAGCAGCCCCTTCCCTGAAAGTCGTCCGCCGTTCGCTCAACGAGAGCGTCTACGCGAAAGGGGAGGCCTATACGCTGCTGCACGGCGACAGCCTGGAGCTGATGTCGCAGTTCGAGCCCCAGACGTTCGACATGATTTTCGCCGACCCGCCGTACTTCCTCTCCAACGGCGGCTTCACCTGCAAGGGCGGCAAGCGCGCCTCGGTGGCCAAGGGCGGCTGGGACGTGTCGCGCGGCGTGGAGGAGGACCACAAGTTCACCACTGAGTGGCTCGCGGCCTGCCAGCGCTTGCTCAAGCCCACCGGCACGTTGTGGGTGAGCGGCACCCAGCACGTCATCTTCAACGTCGGCTTCGCGATGCAGAAGCTCGGCTACAAGCTGCTCAACACCGTCACCTGGTTCAAGCCCAACGCGAGCCCCAACCTGGCGTGCCGCTACTTCACGCACTCCACGGAGCTGCTCATCTGGGCCTCGCCGAAGTCCGGCGGCAAGCTGCAGCACACGTTCAACTACGCGCGCATGAAGGCGGAGAACGGCGGCAAGCAGATGCGCGACGCGTGGGTGCTGCCGCCCTCCGGTGACGCCGAGCTGACCGCGGACGGCGAGGGCCGGCTGTGGACGCTCACCGTCCCGCGCGGTGGCGAGGAGAAGGCCTTCGGCAGCCACCCCACGCAGAAGCCGGTGGCGCTGCTGGAGCGCATCCTGGAGGCGAGCTGCCCCCCGGACGCGCTGGTGCTGGACCCCTTCAACGGCAGCGGCACCTCGGGTGTGGCGGCCCTCAAGCTGGGCCACCGTTACGTGGGCATCGACATGGACGAGAAGTACCTCGCCCTGTCGGAGAAGCGCCTGAACGCGGCGGCCTCGAAGTAGTCCCGTCCTGCTCGCGCGTCCTCAGGCGCGCGAAAGGATGAGCTCCACGCCCTGACGGGCGATGGGGTGGTAGCGCTCCCCGTGCCTCTTGAAGAGCTCGCGCGCCAGACTCCGGTGCGCGTGCGACGCGGAGAGCACCCCGTACAGCGGCTTGAGGTACTTCATCCGGCCCACCTCGCCGAGGAACGTCTCGGTGCGAGCCACGGCCGGCTCCCAGCCCGCGCGCAGCGCCGACACCAGCCACGCCACCAGCACCTCCGAGTTGCGGCTCTGGGTGAGGCTGAAGCGCGCGTCGAGCTGCTGGAAGACGTCTCGCGGCGTCTCCTGGGGCAGTGACTCCAGGTAGAGCTGCCACTCGGCCGGCGTCCAATCCTTCGCCTGCTCCGGCGTGGGCACCTTGCCTCGGAGCGCGTCCATGGTTTCCAGCCGCAGCGAGCGCGGTGACGGCGCCCCCGGGGGCACGCCGGGCCGGTGCAGGTACGCCTCCGCGTCCACCTTCGTCAGCACCCCGGGCAGCTCCTTCTCCGCGAAGGCGACGAACTCCTCGGTGGTGAGCGCGCGGAAGCGGTAGGTGGCCAGGTAGCGGCGGAGGAACTCGTCGAAGGCGGGCCGCCCGGCCGCGTCCTCCATGGCGCGCAGCAGCAGGTAGCCCTTCTCGTAGGGAATCTGGGAGAAGGCCTCGTCCGGGTCCACGCCGGCCAGGTGGGTGCGCAGCGACGTCAGCTGGGGGTGCGCGCGGAAGTGCTGCAGCGCGGAGTCCAGCGCGCGGCGGCCCAGCGCGCCGTGCAGCGCCGACACTTCCGGACCGGCCAGGGCCTCCAGGATGCGGCGCTCGGCGAAGACGGTGAAGCCTTCGTTGAGCCAGAAGTGCTCCGCGGAGGCGTTCGTCACCAGGTTGCCCGTCCACGAGTGCGCCAGCTCGTGCGCCACCACGTTGACCAGGCTCTTGTCTCCGGTGATGAGCGTGGGCGTGAGGAACGTCAGGCGTGGGTTCTCCATGCCGCCGTAGGGGAACGAGGGCGGCATGGTGAGCAGGTCGAACCGCTCCCAGTCATAGGGCCCGAAGAGCGACTCGGCGGCGCGCAGCATGTCGTCCACGCCGGAGAACTCCTCCGCCGCGTCCTCCAGCAGCTCCGGCTCCGCCCACACGCGCGAGCGCGGCCCCAGCTCCTTCGGCGCCAGGCTGCCCACCGCGAAGGCCAGCAGGTACGGCGGCACCGGCTGGGGCATCTCGTAGTGCTCCTCCGCCTCCACGCCGTGCTCCTCGCGCCGCAGGAAGCTGGCGGCCATGACGGCCTTGAGCGCCTTGGGGATCCGCAGCGACGCGGTGTAGCGGATGCGGATGCGCGGCGTGTCCTGGAGCGGCACCACGCTTCGGGCGTGGATGGCCTGGCACTGGCTATAGAGGAAGGGGTGGTGCCCCCCGGCTGTCTGGGAGGGCGTCAGCCACTGGAGCGCGCTGGCGTGCGGCGCCGTGCGGTAGCGCACGGTGAATTGCCGCAGCCCCACCGGCAGCTCGATGCGCAGCCGGCTGCCCAGAATCGGCTCGGAAGGGGAGAGGATGTAGGGCAAGGGGCGACCCGCGGCGTCGACGACGTCTCGGATTTCCAAATCCCGGGTATCCAGGTCCAGCGGCCCGGCCGAGGCTTCCTTGAGGGTGTGGGTGACCTCCGCGTGCAGCCGCTGCGTCTTGAAATCGACGCGGGCCCTCCAGTCCAGGGTTTCCGTCTCAGGCTGCGTGCTGTCGTTGTACGAGTGCGGGTCGAGGCGAGCCATGGAGGGCCGGTATCTAGTCGGCTTGTCCTCTGGTGGCGAGTGTCCTGGCCGTCCGAACCGATTGACTTTCGGGTCAATCGCCTACATTTGTGCAATCCCCTCCTTCCCAACAGGGAGCCTTTTCCACATGACGACGCGGATCCGCAAAGTGGCTGTGCTGGGCGCCGGAGTAATGGGCAGCGGCATCGCCGCGCACCTGGCCAACTCGGGCGTGCGTGCGCTCCTCCTGGACATCGTTCCGCCCAAGGCCGCGCCGGGCGAGGACACCTCCTCGAAGGCGTTTCGCAACAAGTTCGCCCAGGGCGCGCTGGCCAACCTGCGCAAGCAGAAGCCGAGCCCCATCGTCTCCGGTGAGGTCTTCACCAACATCGAGGTAGGCAACTTCGAGGACGACCTGCACCGCATCGCCGAGTGCGACTGGGTGGTGGAGGTGGTGAAGGAGGACCTGAAGATCAAGCAGGACCTGTTCGCCAAGGTGGAGAAGCTCATCCGCCCGGGCACCATCGTGTCGTCCAACACCTCCGGCATGTCGATTGTGGGGATGACCGAGGGCCGCGGCGCGGAGTTCAAGAAGAACTTCCTCGTCACGCACTTCTTCAACCCCGTCCGCTACATGAAGCTGCTGGAGCTGGTGGCCGGCAAGGAGACTGCCCCGGAGGTGCTCAAGACGCTGCACCGCTTTGGCGAAGAGGTGCTGGGCAAGGGCATCGTCTACGGCAAGGACACCACCAACTTCATCGCGAACCGCATTGGCGTGTACGGGATGATGCGGACCATCGCCGCCATGGACAAGGCGGAGCTATCCATCGAAGAGGTGGACAAGATTTTCGGCCCGGCCATGGGCCGTCCCAAGTCCGCCGTCTTCCGCACCGCGGACATCGTGGGCCTGGACACGTTCACCCACGTGGCGAAGAACTGTTACGACACGCTGACGCACGACGAAGAGCGTGACGTGTTCGCCAGCCCCGCCTTCCTCCAGAAGATGGTGGAGAAGGGCATGCTGGGCGACAAGAGCGGCGGCGGCTTCTACAAGAAGCAGGGCAAGGACATCCTCGCGCTCGACCTGAAGACGCTGGAGTACCGGCCGCAGGCGAAGGTGCGCTACGAGTCGCTGGGCGCCGCGCGGGACATCGAGGACGTGCGCGAGCGCGTGGCCTCGGTGATGAACGCCGAGGACAAGGCGGCGAAGTTCGCCGAGGGCGTCACCCTGGACGTGCTGGCCTACACCAGCCGCCGCATCCCGGAGATCGCCGACGACGTGGTCAACGTGGACCGCGGCGTGCGCTGGGGCTTCGGTTGGGATTTGGGGCCCTTCGAGGTCTGGGACGCCTACGGCGTGAAGAAGGGCGTGGAGCGGATGAAGGCCCTGGGCCTGAAGCCGGCCGCGTGGGTGGAGGAGATGCTGGCCGCGGGCCGCGCGTCCTTCTACGGCGTGGAGAACGGCAAGGACACGTACTGGGACATCCCCACGAAGTCCGTGAAGGTGGTGCCGGAGAACGCCCGCACGCAGCGCGTGGAGTACCTCAAGCGCGGCAACAAGAAGATCGCCGGCAACGACGGGGCCACGCTGTGGGACATGGGCGACGGCGCGACGCTGCTCGAGTTCCACACGAAGATGAACTCCATCGATGACCAGATCATCGAGATGATGAACACCGCGCTGGACGAGACAGAGAAGAACCACAAGGGCCTCGTCATCGGTAACGACGGCTCCAACTTCTCCGCAGGCGCGAACATCGTGGCGCTGCTGTGGGCGGCCAAGAGCGGCGAGTTCGAGTCCATCCGCAAGCTGGTGACGGGCTTCCAGGCAGTCAATCAGCGCATGCGCTACAGCCCGGTGCCGGTGGTGACGGCGCCCTTCAACCTCACGCTCGGCGGCGGCGCCGAGGTGACGATGGGCGGCAACGCCATCCAGGCCAGCGCCGAGCTGTACATGGGCCTGGTGGAAGTGGGCGTGGGCCTCATCCCGGGCGGCGGCGGCAACATGCAGCTGCTGCGCAACGTGTACGGCCCGTTCGGCACGGACAAGGACTTCGACTTCTTCCCCTTCCTGAAGAAGATCTTCCTCACCATCGGCATGGCGAAGGTCGCCACCAGCGCCGAGGAGGCCCGTGAGGCGGGCTTCCTGACGCAGGCGGATGGCATCAGCGCCAACCGGGACTTCCTGTTGTCCGACGCGAAGGCCCGCGTGCTGGGCATGGCGGACGCCGGCTTCAAGGCGCCCCGTCCCACGCGCTTCCGCCTGCCGGGCACCAGCGGCGCGGCCACCATCGACATGATGCTCTACGACATGGAGCTCAACGGCCAGGTGAGCGCGCACGACCGGAAGATCGCCCAGAAGCTGGCGAAGGTGCTGACGGGTGGCAACACCAGCCCGTCGCTGCTCGTGACGGAAGAGCGCTTGCTGGAGCTGGAGGCGGAGGCCTTCCTGAGCCTGTGCGGCGAGGAGAAGACCCAGGACCGCCTGCAGCACATGATCGAGAAGGGCAAGCCGCTGCGGAACTGACGGCCGGCCAGTATCCATAGGCTACTGAACCTGAGATTCGCTGAATGCCCGGGTGCCCCCCGGGCAAGGAGACATCAAAATGGCTGGTCGAGTCGTGATTGCCAGCGCGGTCCGCACGCCCTTCACCCGCGCGCACAAGGGAGAGTTCAAGGACACCCGGCCGGATACCCTGGCCGCTGTCGCCATCAAGGAGGCCGTTGCCCAGGTCCCTGGCCTGAAGCCGGAGGACATCGGTGACGTCGTCCTGGGCTGTGCCATGCCGGAGGCCGAGCAGGGCATGAACGTGGCCCGCGTGGCCACGCTGCTGGCGGGCCTGCCCGTCACGGTGCCCGCGATGACCATCAACCGGTTCTGTTCCTCCGGTTCGCAGGCCATCGCCCAGGTGGCCCAGGCCATCCAGGCGGGGATGTACGACGTGGGCATCGGCGGTGGCACCGAGTCCATGACGATGGTCCCCATGGGCGGCAACAAGGCGAGCGCCAACCCCGAGGCCATGGAGCGTCTGCCGGAGATCTACACCTCCATGGGCGCCACGGCGGAGAACATCGCGTCGCGCTACGGCGTGTCGCGTGAGGACTCGGACAAGTTCGCCGCCGAGAGCCAGCGCCGTGCCGCCACCGCGCGCGAGCAGGGCAAGTTCAAGGAGGAGATCGTCCCCGTCACCACGACGTACTACGACGACGACGGCGTGGCGCAGAACGTCACCGTCACGGTGGACACCATCCTCCGCCCGGAGACCACGCAGGAGGGCCTGGCCAAGCTGCGCCCGGCCTTCAACCCCAAGGGCGTGGTGACGGCCGGTAACGCGTCGCCGCTGACGGACGGCGCCGCCGCCGCGGTGGTGATGAGCGAGGCCAAGGCGAAGGAGCTGGGCGTCAAGCCGCTGGGCTACTTCATCGACGCCGCGGTGGCGGGCGTGCCCCCGGAAATCATGGGCATCGGCCCGGTTCCCGCGGTCCGCAAGCTGCTGGAGAAGAACAAGCTCAAGGTCGAGGACATCGACGTCTTCGAGCTGAACGAGGCCTTCGGGGCGCAGGCGCTGTACTGCGTGCGTGAGCTGGGCATCCCCGCCGACAAGGTGAACCCCAACGGCGGCGCCATCGCCCTGGGTCACCCGCTGGGCGTCTCCGGCGCGCGCATGGTGGCCACCATCCTGCGCGAGCTGAAGCGCCGCAACGGCCGCTACGGCGTCGTCTCCATGTGTATCGGCGGCGGCATGGGCTTCGCCGCCCTCATCGAGGCGCCCAAGTAGTCACCGCTTCGACGTGAGCCACTGATTCAAGCGCGGGCCTCGGGGGAAACCCCGGGGCCCGTGTCGTTTCGGGCTCAGCGCGCCGTCGCGGCTTCGTCCGGGTCGTTCACCGGTACGCCGGCCAGGCGCAGCACGCGAAGGGCGTTGGTGGTGTCCACCACGCCCTGGCGCAGCTTGTAGTCGAACATCATCTTCCCGGCCTCCAGGTGGTCCCGGAAGTGGACGTTGACGACATGTGCGCCCGGCTCGTCCGCGAGCACCGCCAGGGACAAGTCGTGCGTCGTCACCGCGCCAATGGCGCCGGTGCCCAGCAGCAGGCGCAGCACCTCGCGCGAGGCAATCTGCCGCTCGCGGGTGTTCGTCCCCAGGAGGATTTCGTCCAGGAGGAACAGCACCTGCCCGCGCGCGGCCTGCGCCGCGTCCAGCACTGCCTTGATGCGTTGCACCTCCGCGTAGAAGTAGGAGACGCCGCGCTCCAGCGAGTCCTTCACCCGCATGCTGGTGAGCGTCTGGAGCGGTGTCAGGCGGAAGTGCTTCGCGCTCACCGGCGCGCCGGCCAAAGCCAGCACCACGTTGGCGCCCACCGCGCGCATCAGCGTCGTCTTGCCGCTCATGTTGGAGCCGGTGATGAGCAGCGCGTGCCGGGGGCCGGGCAGGGACACGTCGTTGGGCACCGGCGCGTCCAGCAGCGGGTGGCCCAGCGCCGTCGCCTCCACACAGGGGCCATGGGGCGCCAGGACGGGCCAGGTGAAGTCCGGTCGGTCATGGGCGAGGCCCGCGACGCAAGACAGGGCTTCCAGCTCGGCCAGGGCCTCGAACCACTGGCGCAGCTGCTTGCCGTGGGCCTCGCGCCAGCGCTCCAGCGCGAAGTGCGCGTGGATGTCCCAGAGCGTGAGCCAGTGAATCAGCGGGTGGAACTGGTGGCGCTTGAACTCGATGAAGGAGAACAGCCGGCTGAAGCGCTTGAAGTGCTCGGACACCGGCGGCTGGCCGGGCTGCTGGAGGCCGGACTGGAGTGTCTTCAGGCGAGGGTGCTCGAAGCGCTGGGCCTCCACGCGCTCGAAGATGGGGGCGTAGCGCACGAAGCCGCGCTCACCCACCTCCACGCCTTCGTCCATGACCTTCAGCGGGCGGCGGGTGATGACGGCCACGCCCAGTTGCGCGGCCAGGCCCACCCAGAAGGCCGACTCCGGCAGCACCTCGAACTTGCCCAGGACGTAGACGGCCAGCGTCACCAGGGGCAGCACCACCGCCACCGGTCGGGCCCAGCGGATGCCGTTGAGCTGTGGACCCAACTCCGCCCACTGGATGAACAGCGCCGGGTCCGCCTTCTCGCGCGAGGCGTCCCGCGCGTCCACGCAGAGGTCCTGGCGGAAGTCCAGGTTGGGCGCCAGCTCGCGCGCGGCGCCCTGTCTGGCTTCGACCTCCTGGGCGGACGCGGGGGCGGAGAGCCACGCCGCCAACTGTTCTTCTCCAGCGCGCGTGGCCGTCTCGTTGAGGAGTTGGAAGAGGCTGCCCTGTCCGAAGACGTCCAGGTCCGGGGTGTACAGGTGACTGGGGGACAGGAAGCGTTCACCGCGCTCGGTGAAGTCGTGCCAGCCGGGCCCCAGCCGCGCCAGTCCGCGTTCGTTGAGCGTCACGTACAGCTTCGCCCGGGCCTCGCGGCGGAAGACCTGATGGTGGAGGACGGCGAGCACGCCGTAGAGCACCAGCGCGGCGGCGCTGGCCCACCACCACACCTTGGGCAGACGCCCCGCCAGCACGAAGCCCGCGACGCCGGCCGCGGCCAGGAAGGCGAGTGTTCGTAAGTTGGCGTAGCGGGCGCTCACGCGGTCCAGCGCGGTCAGCTCCGCCTGCGCGGCGGCACGGCGCTCGGTGTACGTACGATGCGGGGATGGGGGCTCGGCGGTGGCGGACACGATGGGCACGCATGCTGCGGTCGCGCGGCGTCCAGGGCAAGCGGCAGGTGCAAATGCGTGACGCCAGGTCGACGGAGGCCCGGCCAGCACCCCGTTTCCCGAGCTGCTTCCTGGCCTGATTCATGTCAGACCCGGCGCGTAGATTTGTCCTCGTCGGCGGTCACGAGGGGGGCACCGGAATGAGCACGTCAGTCATTGATAACCGCGTCGAAATCGTCTTCAGCTTTGACACCACCGGCAGCATGTATCCGTGTCTTGCACAGGTGCGGAAGAAGCTGCGGGGCACCGTGTCCCGGCTGATGAAGGAGATTCCGGGCATCCGCATCGGAATCATCGCCCACGGGGACTACTGCGACGCGGGTTCCACGTATGTCACCAAGATGCTGGACCTGACGGACGACGAGGGCGCCGTCGTCCGCTTCGTGGACCGCGTGGAGCAGACGGGCGGGGGGGACGCGCCCGAATGCTACGAGTTCGTACTTCGCCAGGCGCAAAGCCTGTCCTGGACGGTTGGTTACACGCGGGCGCTGGTCTTGATTGGCGACGACGTTCCCCACGGGCCCGCGCAGAATCCACACAAGCTGGACTGGCGCAAGGAGGTGGCCGCGCTGGGGAAGATGGGCATCCCCGTGTATGGCGTGCAAGCCCTGGCGCGCCGTCACGCGACGGCCTTCTACAAGGAGCTGGCGGAGAAGTCGGGCGGCTTCCACCTGAGCCTGGACCAGTTCGCCCACGTCACCGACCTGCTGCTGGCCGTCTGCTACAAGCAGTCCTCGGACGTACAGCTTCAATCGTTTGAGCAGGAAGTGGTGCGCGAGGGCCGGATGAGCCGCGGCCTCAACGTGATGTTCAACACCATGCTCCAGCGCACGGCGCCGCCGCTCCATGGCGAGGCGGACCTGCGCGCAGTACCGCCCGGCCGCTTCCAGGTGCTGGACGTGGACCGGACCCAGCCCATCAAGGACTTCGTGCAGGAGAACGGCCTGCGCTTCAAGACGGGCCGGGGCTTCTACGAGTTCACCAAGACGGAGACCATTCAGGGCCGGAAGGAAGTGGTGCTCATGGACCGGAAGACGGGTGACCTCTTCAGCGGAGACCGCGCCCGGGAGATGCTCGGGCTGCCGCCCGGGGAGACGGTCCGCATCCGGCCCGCCAGCCTGGAGAAGTACGTCGTCTTCGTGCAGAGCACGTCGGCCAACCGGAAGCTGATGGGGGCCTCGAAGTTCCTATACGAGGTCGAGGACTGGGATGGCGCCCCGTCCGCCGCTGCGTAGCGGGCCGGCGGATCAGTGACTGTCGCCCGGCTCCGTGTCGGCTGGCACGGGCTCGATGAAGTGCAGCGTTCGTGGCGTGTCCGTGCCGGAGAGGACATCCCGGGCCAGCTCCAGGCGGAAGCGGCGTGGCATGCCGTTGGAGGCTGGCGGCTCGGGCATAACGGTGAATGCCGTGCTTTGGCCGGGTGCGCCCTCGGGTTGGATGCGGAGTTGGTCTCCGAGCGCGGTGTACTGAAAGGCGTGGACCCGGCCGTCGGTGCCCAGTCGCTCCAAGTGTCCGCCTTCGTAGAAGTAGAAGCGCTCGGTTGCGGGGTAGCGTTCGGGGACCGCGAGCCACTCCGCCACGCTCTGTCCCGTTCGCGCCGGGTCGAAGAGGAGACGTTCGGCGGGCGAGGCCGCTGAGATGGGCGTGTCGCCAGGGGCTTGCTGTCGTTCGAGCGCCGCGTCCAGGTGCCGCAGAACGTCTGGATCACGTTCGGTGGCTTGGTGGTCGCGCAGGGTTTGAAGGGCCTCTGGGCTGGCCTCAAGGCCAAGGGCTCGTACGGCCATCCGCCGGACCTCGGGCGCGGAGTCCTCGAGCGCAAGCCGCAGGGCGCGGTGGGCCACCTCCGGGCGGCTGTTCATGAGGGCCAGGGCAACGGCCTTCCGCGTTTCTGTGTCGAGGGCGCCTCGCAGGCGCTCCAGCAGCACCGTGGTTGCGTCTGGCGGTGCGGCGTCCGAGGTCCAGGCGGAGATGGCGGCGCGCCTGACGCGGAGGGATTCATCCGACAGTGCCTGGCGAAGCGCCCCCCATGCCTCGGGTCCACCGAGTTGACCGAGCGCGGTGACGAGGTCCGCCCGTTCATCTTCGTCGCGTGTCCGGGCCAGCATCTCCAGCAGGGCGCGCGTCGCACCGGAGCAGCCGAGCCGTGCGGTGGCGAGAATCGTTCTTCTGCGGAGCGAAGAATCAGGGTCGGTCAGGAGCCGGCAAACGGGTTCGCAAGCACTGGCGTCGCTACGCAAGACGAGTGACTGAAGCGCCTGTTCGCGGATTTGTAATGGGGACGACGCGGAAAGCAGCGGGACGAAGACGCTGGCGGGCACGTGTGCACGACGGGACAGCGCGCGAAGGGCTTCGAGTCGCACGTCTTCGGCGGCATCCGTGAGGACTTGGATGAGCAGGCCATCTGTCGCCTCGCCTTCTCGCGCGAGCAGGGCAACCGCCGCGGTCCTGATGGTGGAAGAGGCCGAAGCCAGGCCGAGCCGAGCCAGGGCGCCGGATTCGGGGAGCCCCAGCCGTTGCGCGGTCGCGAGCGCGTTCAGCTTCTCCGCCTCCGGGGCACGCTCGAAGCGCTCGAGGAAGAGGTCGCTCGCGGCTGCCGGGTTCATCCTCGCGAGCGAGTCCATGACGGCGTGCTGCACGGAGGGCTCGGTATCATCCAGCGCCTCCTGGAGGCTCCGCCAGTCCGCGGCGTCCTGTGCGCTCGCCAGCACCCGAGCCGCCAGGGCCCGGACGTCAGCCGCTTCGTCGCGAAGCGCGAGCCGGGCCAGGGCATGGGCTTCGTGTGACGCCAGCTCCCGGAGCACTCGCAAGGCCGTGGTCTTCTCGGAAGGGGGGCCCGACACCAGGACGTCCCGGGCGACTTGCGTGAAATCCGCTCGCGCGAGCAGTGCGTCGAGGTCTTCCCGAGTGCTCCGGGTGGGCTTCGTGGCCACCCAATGCAGCAGCTCCCATGTCGACAGAGGTGCGCTCACGGCACCGCCACAATGCGCGAGGAGAGAAGGCCGCTGGAGGACGCCTGAGTCCGGTTCATATGGCGCGTGAGAATGGCTGCTCCTTGTCGCCGCGTGCTCCTGAATCCGGCGTCACATTCCATGGAAGCATCGGGAGGCCGACGTTAGCGTGCGTCCGTGCGCGTCTGGGTGACATTGCTACTGGTGGGCGTGGGCTGTGGCGCCTTCGAGTTCCACCCCTATGAACTCCGGGGACCCCACCGGGACTTGCATGCGCGCTCGCTCGAGCGGTTGTTCGGAGCGGAACCGAAGCAGGCCTTTCGCTTCGCGGTGGTGGGCGACATGCAGTTGTTCCTGGATGACTCCGCGGCGGCGATGCGGGACCTGGAGCAGCGCGGCGTCGACTTCGTGGTGCAGATGGGCGACCTGACGGAGTTCGGCAGCACGCAGGAGTACGAGTGGGGCGTTGAGCTGCTGTCCCGCTTGAAGGTCCCGTTCTTCGTGGTCATGGGCAACCATGACGCGCTGGGCATGGGGCAGAAGCTCTACCGGCGCACCTTCGGACCGGAGTCCTTCTCCTTCACGTATTCGGGCACGCGCTTCGTCTTCTTCGACTCCAACTCCCGCGAGTACGGCTTCCCGGGCGACATCCCGAACCTGCAGTGGCTGAAGACGGCGCTCGCACCGGAGCCCGCGGTGCTGAACACCTTCACCTTCTCCCACGTGCCTCCTGGGAACGGAGACTTTGACGATGCGCTCGTCGCGCCTTTGGTGAAGCTCCAGCAGAGGCAGGGCGTCGCCATCTCCTTCCACGGCCACGTCCACCAGTACCACGACGTCCATGCGCACGATGTCCGGTACGTCACCACCGATTCGATGAAGGGCCGGAGCTACCTCTGGGTGGACGTCGATGGCACCTCGGTGCAGGTGCAGAGGGCCACCTTCTGATGGCCGCGCACGGGAGTCTCCGAGCCTCGCTGCTGGCGGCGCTGCTGTTGGCGGCGCGGGAGGCGCGGCCGGAGCCGGCTCACGAGGCGTCACCCTGGTACGTGCCCGACCATGCGGCGATGCAGTTTGCGGGCGCCATCGGCTTTCTCTCCGCGGGGCCGGGCTGGAGCTTTCTCGAGGACACCGTGGAGGCCGCGCTGCTGGTGGGCTGGGCGCCGCCCGCGTTGGCGGGGGAAGACTTCTTCACCTTCACGCTGAAGGGGCATTGGCGGCCCTTCCGGCTTGATGCGGCGGGGTGGACCGTCCGCCCGCTCATGGTGGGCGCGATGCTCAGCTACACGGTGGGGGACGACTACTTCGCGGACCTGCCCAGCCGTTACGATCGGGGCTATTACTGGTTCCGCACCGCCATCCGGCCCGCGCTGCTGCTGGGAGCCAGCGCGGGGCGGCCGGTGGAGGCGCTGAACCTGCGATTCGTGGAGGGGTACTTCGAGCTCGTCGCCACCGACTACCGGCTGGTGCAGTTCGTCCGCAATCCTTCCACCGTGAACATCGAACTCTTCACGCTGGCCCTGGGCGTGAAGCTCCGGTTCTGAAGCGGCGCGTGTGAGCAGCGCCCCAGGGCTCGCCGCGAGGTACCGTCAGGGCACGTCCGTGGCCGTGGCGGAGTCGGGAAGCGTCGACTCCGACGTCCCTCTCAGTCGGCGGAGGATGCGCGGGGCCTCGGCCGCGAGGCGCTCCTTGCCATCGGCCAGGGGACGGTCGCGCAGGTCGGTGATGACAGTGCCAGGCCGCCCCGCGCCGAAATGGACCTTCAGCTCCTTGCCGATGAGTGCGTAACGCGCCTCCCAACCCACGGTGGTGAGGAGGTATCGCTGCGGGTCCGGCTGGGACATGGGAAGGCCGTCACCCAGCATCGCCGGGCTGTGCGTGTCTCCCAGCAGGTCGAAGAGCGTGGACACCACGTCGATGTGTCCGGTGACGGCGTCGACCTGGCCCACGGGAAGCTGGTCGTCGAACACGAGCATGGGCACGTGAAGCTGGGAGGCCGTCACGTCGCTGCCATGGCCAACGCGGCCGTACTCGCGGAACTCCTCGCCATGGTCGCCGGTGAAGAGAGTCAGCGGCCGCGCGCCGCGCAAGCTTTCGATGCGTGCCAGCAGCTCTTCGACCTTGGTGTCCACTTCGTAGGCCGCGTTCCACGCGCGGGCCTTGAGATGCTCGGGAGGCACGCGCGCCGTGGAGAGTCCGCCCTTTCCATTCCAGGCGGGCGAGAAGACCTCGGAGCGCGGCGGGTAGTCGTAGTCGAAGTGCGTGCCGGCGAAGAACACGAACAGGAACAGCGGCTTGTCCTGAGGCGTGGCCTCCACGGCCGCCAGCGCGTCGCGGACCATGGCTTCGTCCCGCAGGTGGCTGCGGCCCGTGTAGTCCGTGCGCAGGCCACCCGTCACGTCGCGGAAGACGGTGTCCTTGAGGCCCATCCAGTCAACGGAGGACGCGGCGAAGAAGAACTGCTGGTAGCCATTGTGGGCCAGCGCGGGGAAGAGGAGGGGCGTGCGGCCCGCGCCCACCACGGCATTGCGGCGCTGGGCCTCCAACCCGAAGAACATGCTGAACAGCGAGTAGTCCGTGGAGCTGGCCGCGCTGTGGTGATGCAGGAAGCGCGTGCCGCTCTGCGCCCTGCGCCACATGTTCGGCATGACGTCGGCGGTGAAGAAGTCGTCACGCAGGCTCTCCACCAGGACGACGACGATGTCGGGACGGCGGGTGAAGCGCACCGCCGCGGGGTCGATGCTCGCCGCGGGCACGCCCGCCTCGGGGCTCACGCCCAGGCGCAGGCCGGATGCGGGCGCCTTGCCCGTGATGCGCGAGAGGAGGGTGTTCATCCGCACCGGTGCCTGGAGGGGCAGGGTGGTGGTGGCGTGCTGCACGGCGCCGCCATGGGCGAAGATGAGGGACGCGGTGACCAGCCGCTCGATGGTGCACAGGGCCGTCATCAGCACCACCGTGCGCGCCACCCGGCGAGGGCCAAAGCCCCGGCGCAGGAACCAGATGCCCGCCGCCGTGTCGAGCGTGAGAATGACCGCCATCGCCCCGGCCAACAGCGCCACCTCCGACGAAGACAGCCCCGTCTCCGCCAGGGCATGCGGCTGGAGGGCCACCGCCAGTACCAGGCCGTTGATGTGGAAGCCCAGTGAGTTGAGCACCAGCGCGTCCAGCCCGAGCAGCACGCCGCCCACCGCCGTCAGCACCGGGAGCGCGAAGCGGTAGCGGTGGCCGAGCAGGACGGTCAGCGGGAGGGTTCCAAGAAAGGCCACCAGCCCCAGGAACAACGCCTGGGCGAAGCTTCCCGCGAGCAGGAGGGGGCGGAGCCCCGGCGCCAGCCGCTCCACGGCCACGCGCAGCGCGCCGCCGAAGTACATCAATGCGACGAGCCCGTGGAGCACGCAC
The DNA here is from genome assembly GCF_010998615.1 of Myxococcus sp. CA023. GTDB lineage: Bacteria > Myxococcota > Myxococcia > Myxococcales > Myxococcaceae > Myxococcus. The sequence goes on from NZ_JAAEAH010000006.1 coordinate 96,323, forward strand.
CAGGTCAGCGCGGTACTCAGGTAGGGCCGGGCTGCTTCGAAGCGCTGGAGGAAAATGGCGGCTGCGGTGGACGCCGCGTCAGACATCCGTGACATTGCTCGGCGCAGGTATTCCGGACGCCGGAATTTCGCAAGCATCAATGAAGCCCGGCGGCGCGTCCCGCTGATGGCGTGCAAGGATGCTGCTCATGCCTCCGCGCAAGCTCGTCCGGCACCTCGTCTGGTTGGAGTCCTTCGCCGCCGCCGTGGAGGCGGGCAGCATCGAGGCCGCCGCGGAGCACCTGGGCGTGGCGCGCTCGGTGGTGAGCGAGCACGTTCGCGCGCTGGAGCTGGCGCTGGCGGATGGCGCGCCGTTGTTGGAGCGCGGGCCTGGCCGTCGCCTGCAGCTCACCGCCCGGGGGGAGCGGCTCTTCGCGGGCACCCAGACGCCGCTGCATCAACTGGACATGAAGCGGCTGCGCGACCTGGCCAGCGCCGAGCCCGTGGTGCGGCTGGGCCTCAACCCGACGCTGTCCTTGTCCCTGGTGGGCGCCGTGGCGAGGGACGCCGCCGCCGCGGACCTCAAGCTGGTGCTCAGCTTCGGAGGGCCCCACGAACTGACGCGCCAGGTGCAGACGCGGCAGCTCGACCTGGCGCTCGACTTCACGCCCCTGCCTAGCCATGAAGGCGTGGAGTCGGAGTCACTGCTGCGCATGCCCTTCGTGGTGCTCGCCGGGCCGGACAACGTGCTCGCGCGGCAGGCCGCGTCCCGGAAGTCCCTGCGCGTGAAGGACCTGGAGGGGCAGCGCTTCGTGGACTGGCTGCGTGATGACCCCTACGGCGGCGCCAACAGCGCCCGCTTCGCCGCCCACGGTGTGACGGTGGATGAAGTGGGGCGCGCGGAGAGCTTCCTTCTCCTCTACGAGCTGCTGCGCGCGTTCCGCGCCTGCTCCATCACTCCGGACCTGCGCCCCATGCACCCGTTTCCACCGGACCTCCATGCGTGGCCCCTCTTGGAAGAGGAGCCCCAGGCGGTCGAGGTGGTGGCCTTGTGGCCTTCGGGAGCGCTCAGTCCCGGCGCCCGGTTGGTATTGGATGGACTTCGCCGCAAGCCAGGCTAGTTCGACGTTAAAACGACGAACGCGTCGATTTCTGACGGATTTCCGTTCTCCCTGAGAAGGGGTATCTTCAAAGCGTAGAAGATTCCGCCTGAGGTGAATGATGATGACTCCCACGGAACGGACGATTGCCCGCCTGCCTGCTCATCTGCGTCGCTACGTGGTGAGCCAGGACTACGCGGCGTATACGTCGCGGGACCAGGCCGTCTGGCGGAACATCCTGGGCTCCCTGAGGGGCCACCTGGCGGACAAGGCGCACCCCGTCTACCTGGAGGGCCTGGAGGCCACGGGCATCGGCTCGGAGTGCATCCCCAGCCTGGATGAGATGAACGAGAAGCTCGCTCGCCTGGGGTGGGCCTGTGTGGGGGTGCGTGGCTTCATTCCTCCCGCCGTCTTCACGGAACTCCAGGCGATGGGCGTCCTGGCGATTGCCGCGGACATCCGCACCCACGAGCACATCGAGTACACGCCGGCGCCGGACATCGTCCATGAGAGCGCCGGGCACGCGCCCATCATCGCCAACCGCCGCTACGCGGAGTACCTCAAGGCATGCGGGCTGGTGGGCTTCAAGGCCATTGCCAGCATGGAGGACCAGGCCGTCTTCGAGGCCATCCGGAACCTGTCGGTGGTGAAGGAGGACCCGGACGCCAGCGAGGAGGAAGCGGCGCACGCTCAGGCCCGGCTGGAGGCCGCCAGCGCGAGCCGCCGCTACGTCAGCGAGAGCACACGGGCGAGCCGCCTCTACTGGTGGACGGCGGAGTATGGCCTCATCGGGAGCGTGGAGTCGCCGCGTATCTACGGCGCGGGGCTGCTGTCCAGCATCGGCGAGGGGCAGCACTGCCTGACGCCGGCGGTGAAGAAGCTGCCGCTGAGCGTGGCCTGCGCGGACATGGACTACGACATCACCCGCATGCAGCCGCAGCTCTTCGTGGCGCGGGACTTCGAGCACCTGTTCGAGGTGCTGGCGGAGTTCGAGTCCACGCTGTCGTGGAAGCGGGGCGGCGACTTCGGCCTGACGGAGGCGCTGCGCGCGCGGACCGTCAATCACCTGGTGCTGGCGGACGGCCGCGAGGTGACGGGCCGGGTGCTGGAGATGCTGGCCGCGCCGCGCGAGGTGGCGCCGGGTCTGGGCACCGCGCTCGTCTGCATGGAGGGGCCCATCATGGCCTCGCGCGGCGGGCGCTCCCTGGACGACAAGCCGTGGAGCGGGCCGGCGCTGGTGGCGTTCGGCGCGGGGACGTTGCCGGAGCGCGGGCCCTTCAAGCTGTCGCTGGAGAGTGGGCTGGAGCTGGAGGGCTTCGCCACGGACGGTGGCCAGGTGCTGGCGCTGCGCGGCCGGTTGGCGGGGCGCGAGCTGGCGCTGCCCGCGGTGGCGAAGCTCTTCGTCAGCACGCACCTGCCCTCGGTGGCGGGTGGGCCTTCGGACCCGGCGACGTGGGACCGCTGGTACGGCGAGCTGAGCGCCTTCGCGGAAGGGGATGGCGAGGAGAAGGCCCGCACACGCAAGGCCCTGGCGCTGCACCCGGCGCTGGCCGCGCTCTACCGCGAGGTCCGGAAGATGCGGGAGACGCACTCCGTGAAGCCCGAGCGGCTGAGCCAGATTGCCGCGGCGGCCACGGACTTCCCGGACGACTGGCTGCTTCGCGCCGAAGTGGAAGAGCTGCGCCGCCGCGTTTGAGTCAGCGCCCCCAGTCCTTCTCCTCCAGGCCCTCCCGGAGGACCCAGCGCAGGTGTTCGTCGAAGTCGAAGGTGCAGCCCGAGACGTCAGGCGCTCCATCCAGCAGCCACGTCGACAAGTCGAAGTCGTCGTGGCGCGCCGGGAAGATGAGCAGCCCGGTGTCGCGACGCATCCCCGTGTCGAAGTAGTAGTAGTCGCTCACGTTCGAGTAGGCGCTGTACTGGAAGGGGATGAGCCGGCCGCGGAGCTTCTGCTCGAGGATGGCGGCTTCCAGTTCGTCCTCGTTGTCGCCGAAGGCGCCCTCCTCGACGTACTCCTTGGACCACTGGAGCGTCTCCAGCACCTCGGTGGGGCTCAGCATCCGGGCCCGCTCGTGTCCCTGCCAGTCCACCGCGGAGAACAGGCCGTGGCGGGAGATGAAGTCGAGGTAGGCCTGGGGAAGCAGCGCGCCCAGCGAGGACTCCAGCACGTGGAGGTCCTTGGCGAGCACCGGCGTGAGCGACACGGACCGGAGCGGGAGCTTTGTCTCGTGCTTCAGGCGCTCCTGGAGCGCGAGGATGGAATCAATGGCGCCAGACATTCGCGCGACATCCTACGCACACCGGGGGAGCGCCGTTCGCTGGAAACACCACGGGCCCGGCCACGCGGCATGCGCATGGACAGGCCCGTCTGGTGTCCTGCTGCCCGTTCGCCGCGGGCGCGCGGACTACTTTTCCTTGCCGGCGATCTTCCGCAGGGCCTTCTGGTCTCTCACGCAGAGGATGCGGCCGACGTTGCCGAGCACGCCCTCTCGCTTCATCTCGTTGATGAGCGTGGACACGAAGGAGCGGGAGGCGCCCACGAGGTCCGCGAGGTCCTGCTGGGTGATGCCGCGCAGGTCCGTCTCGCCGCCGTGCGGGCAGCGCTCGCCGTGCGCTTCAACCAGGGTGAGCAGGGTGTCCGCCAGGCGGGCCGGAACCTCCTTGAACGTCAGGCCCAGCACGCGCTTGCGCAGGGCACGCACGCGCTCGGCGTAGGCGCGGACCACGTCCACCGCCAGGGCCGGACGGGCCTCCAACTGGGCGCGGAAGTCGCGGCCCTCGATGCTCCAGACCTCGGCCTCGCCGGCGGCGATGGCCATCTCCTCAATCGGCGTGCCCTCGGGGCGGAACAGCTCGCCGAAGAGGTCGCCCGGGCGGAGGATGGACACCACGGAGCGGGTGCTGTTCTTGCCGATGCGCATCAGGCGCACGCGGCCGGACTTCAGCAGGTAGACGCGGTCGGTGTTGTCGCCGGGGCGGTAGATGGTCGAGTTGTGCGGGAAGGACTCGACCTTGAAGTAGCCCTTGAAGTCGATGGCCTCCTGGCCGGGCACCAGCTTGTTGGCGGTGACCATCATCCCGGAGCTGGTCGTCTGCAGCGGCGCCACGACGTTGGAACCGATGGGGCCGAGGGGGCGGTTGAAACCGTGCATGGCATTACTCCTGGGAAGGAAGCTTTGGGAAGTCGGGCCGTCTGCTTCAGCGGCGAACGGGACTTCGCTTCTCCAAGGTTCGTGCCAGCGGGAATTGAAATGCCGCCGGGACAACACCTCCTGAAATGCCGGGTACTTAGCGCTACAGGCCCGCACCAGAGCCCGTTCTGTGTCCAAAACCTGAAACAGAACGTTCAAACAGTCTGATCAATTTGAACGAAACGTTCAAACCGGGGGCATGAGTGTCGGAGCAACGACACTGTCCAGGAGTGCTCACGACGCATCCTTCACAGGGAAGGTGTGCACTTGAGGGCTCTGGCCCTGTGCAAGACCGTACTTCTGGAGCTTGCGCTCCAGGGTGGGGCGGCTGATTCCAAGGATCTGACAGGTGCGACCCTTGTGCCCCTTGGTGACGGTCATCGCACGGGCGATGAGTTGGCGCTCGGCCTCTTCCAACGTGGGAATCAGGCTGGCGTCGTCCTCGGCCGGCGCGGCGAACATGGCGCTGGCGGTGTGAGCGGAGGTGGCCCGGCCCGGCTCCGGCGAGGGGAGGGGAGACTCCAGGGCGGGCAAATCGTCCCCGCGCAGGACGTCCCCGGGGGCCAGCACCACGGCGCGGGTGAGCACGTTCTCCAACTCGCGCACGTTGCCGCGCCAGGGCAGGCGGGTGAGGCGCTCCATGACCTCGCCGGGCACGCGGGTGACGCGCTTGTGGACCTTTTCGTTGATGCGCTCGAGCAGGTGCTTCACCAGCGGGGGGATGTCCTCGCGCCGCTCGCGCAGCGGGGGAATCTGGAGGGTGATGACCTTGAGGCGTTGGTAGAGGTCCTCGCGGAAGCGGCCGGCCTCCACCTCCTCCACCAGGGCGCGGTGGGTGGCGGCGATGACGCGGGCGCGCAGCTTGATGCGTTTGACGCCGCCCACGCGCTCGAACTCGCGCTCCTGCAGCACGCGCAGGAGCTTGGCCTGGAGCATCAGCGACATGTCGCCAATCTCGTCCAGGAACACCGTGCCGTCCTCGGCCAGCTCGAACTTGCCCGGCTTGCCCGCCGTGGCGCCGGTAAAGGCGCCCTTCTCGTGGCCGAAGAGCTCGCTCTCCAGCAGCGTGTCGACGATGGCCGAACAGTTGATGCCGATGAAGGGCCGGGGCTCGTCGTAGGAGTAGTTGTGGATGACGCGGGCGATGAGCTCCTTGCCGGTGCCGCTCTCACCCGTAATCAGCACGGTGGCGTGGCTGCCGGTGACTTTTCCAATCTCCTTCACCAGCTGCTGCATCAGCGGGCTGGTGCCCACGATGTCGCCCAGGCGGGCGGCGGCGTTCTCGCGGTGGACCTCGTCCGCGCGGCGCGACAGCTGGCGGTACTCCAGCGCGCGCTCCACCACCAGGTCCAGGGCGGCCGGGTCCGGGAAGGGCTTGTGGATGTAGTCGAAAGCCCCGGCCTTCATGGCCCGGATGGTGGTCTCCATGTCGTGGTACGCGGTGACCAGGATGATGCGCGCGTCCCCGCACAGGCCCTTCATCTCCTCGATGATTTCCAGGCCCGTGCGGTCCGGGAGCATCATGTCGAGGATGACCACGCTGGGCATGGCCTCCTGGGCGGCGCGCAGTCCTGCCGCGGCGCTGGTGGCGGTGGCCACCTGGTAGCGGGGCTGGCCGTCCTGCTCGATCTCCTCGAAGTGCATCTTCAGCGTTTCGAGGAGCGAGACGTCGTCGTCGACGATGAGAAGGGTCTCCATGGCGCTCTCAGGTGGCGAACGTCAGCGTCAGCACCACGCCCGGCTCGGCGCTGCCCCGGGCAGCCACGTCTCCCCCCACGCCCGTCATCACCCGGCGCAGGGCGGCCAGGGACAGACCGGCGCCCCGGGCCAGCCGGGAGCCGAAGGGCTCGAAGAGCGAACCGTTCTCCTCAGGGGGCAGGGCGGCGGCGGGGTCGTGGAGCACCATCATCACCTGGTGGGGGCCACCCCGGCGCAGGGCCACCTCCATCGGGCTGCCCTCGGCCTGGCCCATGGCGACGTTGAGCAGCACCTGGGCCAGCACGGGCCGCAGCCGCGTCGGGTCCACCCGGACGCGGGGCAGGTCGGGCTCCTCGTCCACGCGGACCTCCACGCGCCGCTCGGCCAGCTCGGGGGCCACCATCTCCGTGGCCTCCTGCACCACGCCGCGCAGCGGATGGGCGTCCATCTTCGGGGTGGTGTCGCGGCCGTATTCGGAGAGGAGCCAGAGCATGCGCTCCATGGTGCGAATCTCCCGGTTGGCGATGGTGAGCCGCCGCTTGTCCCGGTCATTGAGGCCGGTGTTCCGGGCCAGCGTCTGCACCGCCATCTTCACCGAGGAGAGGGGGTTGCGAATCTCGTGGCTGAGCGAGGAGGACAGCCGTGAAATCTGCACCGGGGGGGCGCCGTCCAGCACGGCGTTGAGGTCCAGCACGGCGGCGCTGGCCTCGCCGCCGTCCAGTCCCAGGGACAGGCGGAGGGGGCACGCATCCTCGCCGCCGAGGTTGGCGGAGACGAACTCCACCGCGCGGCGGTCCTCGCGGGCGCGGGCGTCCAGCTCACGGGCGCGCTTGGGCGACACGCCGAGGACCTCGTGGAGCGGCTGCTCCAACAGGGCCCCGGCGGGGCGCCGCAGGATGCTGGAGAGGTCGCCTTCGGCGCGTGTCACCCGCAGGCTCGGAGTCCAGGCGAGCATCGCGGCATGCAGGAGATGGGTGTTCATTTGATGGGCCTGAAACATACCGACTAAGGTTCCGCGCTGTCCCCATGTCATCTCCGGCGCGTTTTCCTAAGAACCTTGTGGCCTGCCTCCTCTTCCTGTCCGGGGGCACTGCGCTTGTCTACGAACTCGTCTGGTCCAAGTACCTCGGGAATGTCCTGGGGAACAGCGGCCAGGCTCATGCCGTGGTGCTCGCCACGTTCATGGGAGGGCAAGCGCTGGGTGCATTTGTCTTCGGGCGGACAGCTGACCGGGCAAAGAACCCCCTGGCCCTTTACGGCCTGCTGGAGCTGGGCGTGGGCCTGTACGTGCTGGCCTTCCCCTATGTGCTCGATGTGCTGGGGGCGCTATGGCTGAACGTGGCCCCGTCCGTGCCGGATGGCTGGCGACTGGGGCCCCGGCTGCTGGTCTCCTCCGCGTCGCTGCTGATTCCCACGCTGCTGATGGGCGGCACGCTGCCGGCGCTGGTGCGGCACTTCGCCTCCAGCCTGTCGGGGGTGCGCTACGAGTTGGCGCGGCTCTACGCTGTCAACAGTCTGGGCGCGGCGGTGGGTGTGTTCATCGCCGGGACGAAGCTGGTGCCCGCCATCGGCCTGTCCTCCTCGGCAGGGCTGGCCGCGGGGCTCAACATTCTGGTGGCGTTGGCCTCGCTGGGGCTGGCCCGGCGCTTCCCGCCCGCGCTGGTGCCGGGACAGACGCCTCCCGCGGAAGAGGGCGACGCGGAGGTGTCCTATCCGCGCATCGCGGTGAGGGCGGCGCTCATCGGCGTGCTGCTGTCTGGCTTCACGTCCATGCTGTACCAGGTGACGTGGATCCGCCTGCTGTCCATCGTCCTGGGCGCGTCCACCTACGCCTTCACGCTCATCCTCACCGCGTTCATCATGGGCATTGGCCTGGGCAGCTTCTGGCTGATGACGCGCAAGGGACAGGTGGACTCGCTGCGCCTGTTCGGCCGGCTCCAGGTCGCGCTGGTAGCCAGCATCTGCGTGGCGCTGCCGCTCTACGTCCGGCTGCCGCACCTGTTCCGCAAGGCGCAGTGGATGATGACGCGCTCGCTGGACACCTGGCCGCTGTTCCAGGTGCTGACCTTCGGCTTCTGCTGCCTGGTGTTGCTGGTTCCCACCTTCTTCATGGGCGCGGCCTTCCCGGCGGCGGCGCGCGTGGCCACGGCCAAGGTGTCCGAGGTGGGGCGCCAACTGGGCGGCGTCTACCTGTGGAACACAGTGGGCACGATTACGGGTTCGGCGCTGGGCGTGCTGGTGCTGATGCCGTGGTGGGGCATGGAGGGCAACTTCATCGCGGGTGTGGCGGCCAACCTGCTCGGCGCGGGGCTGGCCTTCCACGCGGCCCCCGGCCGTCCCGCGCAGCATGCGCGCGCCTTGTGGCCGGTGGCCGCCACGGCGGTGCTGGCGCTGGTGGTGCTGGGCGGGATGAGCGGCTGGGCGGTGCGGTTGTCGGGCATCGCCTCCATCCGCTCCCACGAGAAGCCGCCGGAAAGCTACGCGAAGCTGGTGGCGGACACGGAGGCCATCATCCGCCCCATCTTCTACCAGGACGACACCTTCGCCACGGTGATGGTGGCGGACGTTCCCGTGGACAACCTGCGGTTCATGAAGCTGAACGGGAAGGTGGACGCGTCCAACGGGAGCGACGTGGAGACGCAGGTGGTGGCCGGTCACCTGGGCGCCCTGTTGCACCCGCGTGAGCCCAAGTCGGTGCTGCTGGTGGGCGCCGGTGCTGCCATCACCGCGGGCAGCGTGCTGGTGCACCCCGTGGAGCACCTGGACATGGTGGAGATTGCTCCCGCCGTCATCGACGCGGCGCGCCTGTTCAAGGCGGACAACCGCAACGCGGTGGATGACCCGCGCACCCACGTGCACGTGGACGACGCCAAGACGTTCATGGCGCTGTCGCCGCGCAAGTACGACCTGGTGGTGAGCGTGCCGTCCAACCCGTGGGTGTCCGGCGTGTCCGGCCTCTTCACGCGGGACTTCTTCCAGACGGTGGACCGGCACCTGGCGGACGACGGCGTGCTGGTGCAGTGGATCCACACCTACGAGAGCAACGAGGACCTCATCAAGCTGGTGGTCCGCACCCTGCGAGACACCTTCCCGCACGCCACCACGTGGCTGGGGCCACATGACCTGGTGATGGTGGCCAGCCGCAAGCCCCTGGCCTTCGATGCGGCGCGCCTGGCCGAGCGCATGGGGCATCCGGAGGTGCGGAAGGACTTGTCCCGCGTGGGCATCAACGACGTGTTCGCGCTGCTGTCCAAGCAGGTGCACAGCGAGGCCGGCCAGCTCGAGTTCGCCGGTGAGGGCCCCATCAACACGGACGACCACAACCTGCTGGAGTACGCGTCGCCCATCGCCTTCTTCGTGTCGAATCTGGACGTGCGTGTAAGGGACGAGCGGCGCGCGCCCGAAGGGGCGGACCGCCTCTTCCTGCACGACTACGTCCAGCAGCACCCGCCCACCGCGGAGCAGGCCGCCGGGCTGTACCGGAACATCGAGCGCTACCACGCGCCCAATGACCCCATGGTGCGCGGCGCGGCCGCGCAGTGGCGGCGGCTGGCCCCCGACAGCCCCGAGTCCGCCCTGGCCCTGGGCAAGGCGGCGCTGGCCCAGCAGGATTTGACGCTGGCCGCCTCGCTCCTGGAGCCCGAGGTGGCGCGGGGCGGACGCGAGCCCGCCCTGGTGACGGCCTACCTCCGGCTGGTGACGGCTCAGACCTGGGCTTCGCGCACCATGTGGACGCCTGTAGGTGCCCTGCATGACACCGTGGCCCTGGGGCGCGAGGTTGCGTCCCGGCACCCGGACGACGAACATCTGGCCCGGGCGCTGCGCTCGCTCTGCGAGGCGCTGCCCCGTTCGAGCTGCGAAGGCACCGCCCAAACGCCCGTTGCCGCGCCCGGGAGCCCCTGAAATGGGGGGCTTGGATCATCCCAATCGGGCCAATTGCCTGGAATCACTGAGAATTCCTGGCATCCTCCCGATGACCGATGGAGGTGGAAGTGGGATCTGCCCTAGGGTGCGAATCACCCAAGCAGCAGGGTGTTTTTTCCACCACTGCAATCCCCGGAGAGTTCCATGAAGGCGATCTCGAAGAAGCAGCAGCTCCGCAAGGCTCGTGGCCAGGGCATGACCGAGTACATCATCATCGTCGCCCTCATCGCGATCGCCGCCATCGGCGTGGTGACCCTGTTCGGCGACAACATCCGCAAGCTGTTCGGCGCCTCCGCCGACGCGCTGGCCGGTAACGCCTCCGTCGACTCCGAGGCCACCGAGCGTCAGCGCCAGCTGGAGAAGAAGACCATCAAGACGTTCGGCCAGAACAACGCGTACTGAGCCGTGTCCTTCCGGGGGGAGCCCTACCTGCCTCGTGCAGGTGGCTCCTCTCGGGCGGCTGAGGTCGAGGGCTGAGTCGTCAGCCCGGTGCCCGGCTGGAAGTGGCAGCACCCCCGCCCAGGGGCTTGACCCTCACGCGACGTGAGGCCCTACACCTCCTCATCAAGAGGTGGAGATGGCCCTGACGGTGAGCCAGGTCGCCCGGCTGGCGAAAATCAGCATCCGCGCGTTGCACCACTATGACGAGCTGGGCCTGTTGTGTCCTTCGGACCGCAGCGAGGCCGGCTACCGGCTCTATTCACAGGCGGACCTCCAGAAGCTCCAGCAGGTGCTCTTCTTCAAGGAGCTGGGCTTCCCGCTGGAGGACATCCGCCGCATCCTGGGCGACCCCACCTTCGACCTGCGCACCGCGCTGCGGATGCAGCGGCAGCTCCTGACGGAGCGGGCCGCCCGTCTGGACGCGCTGGTGCACGCCGTGGACACGGCGCTGGACGCGCTGGAGAAGGGGACGCACGTGGACAAGGAAGCGATGTTCGAGGCCTTTGGCGACTTCGACCCCTCGAAGTACGAGGAGGAGGCGAAGCAGCGCTGGGGGGACACGGAGGCCTACAAGGAATCCGCCCGGAGGACGGCGCGCTACAAGAAGGAGGACTGGAAGCGCATCAAGGAGGAGGGGGACGCCCTCTTCCAGGCGTTGGCGGACCTGCTCGCGGCGGGCACCAGCGCCGCGTCGGCCTCGGCCATGGACCTGGCCGAGGCGCATCGGCAATACCTGGGCAAGTGGTTCTACGCGTGCCCGCCCGCCATGCACCGGGGCCTGGGGGAGATGTACGTGGCGGATACGCGCTTCACGGAGAACATCGACAAGGTGCGCCCTGGCCTGTCGCTGTTCCTACGGGATTCCTTCGCGGCCAACGCGGAGCGACAGGGGGCCGCCGATGCTCCCTGCGGCTAGCTGAAGCCCAGCCGCTTCAGCATCACCGCGCGGATGGAGGGAATCCGGAAGCGGTAGATGAGCGCGTCCGCGAAGTAGTGCGCCAGCACCACCGCGAAGCCCAGGGACGTCATGGCGCGCAGCAGGGGATGCGTCTCCGCCACGCCCATGTTGCTGCCCAGCGCGCCGCGCACCACGCCCTGCTGGAGCAGGCCGTGCACCGCGCCCAGCGCCAACAGGGGCAGCATGGACGCAATCATCGCCGGGACGATGAACTTCCGCGGCAGCCGGGGCGTATCACCCTCGCGCGGCTCCAGCATCCGCGCGGTGAGCATGTAGTACTCCAGGCCGTGCATGCCGGGCAGCATGACGTAGCCCCAGGTGGGCGCCACCAGCACCAGCCCGGTCGCCGTCGCCATGGCCAGGAGGTAGAGCACCTTGGGCCCGCTGACGGCCTCCGCGCGCAGCACCGTGCGGAACAGCAGCATGAAGTAGCCCAGCCACACCGCCAGCAGCACCCCTAGCGCGCCGTGCGGGAGCACCGCGCCCTGGCCAATGTCGAGGTACGCCGGCGCATCGGGCCCTGGGGCCTCCGGCACGAAGAAGATGCGCACCAGCAGTAGCGTGAGCAGCAGCGGGACGTACATCTGTTGCAGCTTGCGCTCCAGCGCCGACGCGCCGGGCAGGCCCGCCTTGCCCGCGCGCAGCCCATGGAGTGACCAGATACCCCGGTGCTGGGACAGGGTGTGGTGCGTGCCGAAGACGTTGAAAATCACCGCCACGCCATACGTGTGCGCCGTGCGCTCCGCGTAGAAGGTGAAGAAGAGCACCGTGCCCACCGCGAGCATGCCCAGCGAACCCGCCAGCACCTGCCGGGGTTGGCCCGGGGCAGACGTCAGCACGTCCCGGTGCACCGCGAAGAGCAGGAACGTGAGGATGACGTGGGTGGCGTTGCCGAGCAGGTTCTGCGCCGTCCAGGCTGAAAGGCGGTGCGCGCCTTCCGCGGCGCCCGGGGCCAGCCAGACGTTGGCGGCCGCCGTGCACAGGGCCAGGGCCAGGGGCAGGGCGACGATGAGGGCATCTGCCCGCGGTGAGAAGAGCCACAAGTCCCGGAAGGCCAGCGCCCCTCCTGGGGAGGGGGTCGTCACGGGAGAGGGGGAGTTCACGGCGGGGCTCAGCGGCGTCATACCGTACGGACCCTAACATGCTCGCTGGCGGCGGCGCCGCTCGCGCCGCGCCGCGCCCGTGTTAGAACAGGGCTTTCATGGAAGGCCGCCTGCTTCTGAAAAACTGTGCCGTGTTCAGGGCGGACGGACGCGTCCGCCATGGCATGGCCGTGGTGGTGGAAGGCAACACCATCCGCCGCATGGCTCCGGACGCCCAGGTGCCCGTGCTGCCCGGGGACTGGGAAGTCGCCTGTCATGGCCGGCTGGTGGCGCCGGGCCTGGTGGACTGCCACACGCACCTCGTCAACGGCCAGCTACTGCCGCCGACGGGACACTTCCTGATGCTCCCGCCCCGCGAGCGCCTGGACCGGCTCCGGCACGTGGCGCGGCTGCTCACGAACGAGGACGTGGAGGCCCTCACCCGCTACGCGGCGGCCCGGGCCCTGCGTCACGGCGTCACCCTGGCGGTGGAGCACCTGTCCTGCCAGGACGTGGCCGGAGGACTCGCCGCCCAGGCTCGCGCCGCGGAGGCGGTGGGCTTGCGGTTGGTGACGAGCCACTCCACCCACGGATTGGACGGCGCGGCGCAGGCGCAGGCGTGGCTGGACGCCAACGCGGACTTCACGCGCGCGCATCGGGACCACCCGCTGGTCCGGGGCGCGCTTGGCTTCCATGCGTCGTTCACCTGTGACGACGCGCTGCTGCGCCGCATCGCGGAGCTGAGCCGGGTGCTGGACGCGCCCACCGTCTTCCACCTCGCGGAGAGCGAGGACGACCTCTCCTCCACCTACTCGCAGCACGGCAAACGCGTGGTTCCGCGGCTGGATGCGCTGGGGCTGCTCGGGCCGCGTGCCATCGCGGGCTATGCGCGCGTGCTGGACAGCGCGGAGGCGGAGCTGCTGGAGCAGAGCGGTGCCTTCGTGGCGCTGGCGGCCCGGGGCGTGCGCGCGCTGGAGCGTGGCGCGGACCCCATGGACGCGGTGCTGTCGCGGGTCCACCTGCTGGGGCTTGGCACCGGGGGCCACGGCAGCCTCCAGGATGAGCTGCTCGCCGCGCTGGTGGGCGTGCTGCGCATCTCCCGTTCCGGAAGGCTGCCGGACGTGGATGGCGCGCTGGCGCACCTGCTCGTCAACGGCCCGGCGGAGCTGTGCACGCGGCTGTTCGGCCTGCCCTCCGGGAGCGTGGAGGAGGGGTGCATCGCGGACCTCGTCGTCTACGACGTCGTGCCCACCGCGGATCCGGAGACGGGCTACTCGCCCTATCTGCTCGGGCAGTTGGCGCATTCGCCGGTGGGGTGGACCATCGTGAACGGCCGGGTCTGCGTGCGGGAGGGGCAGTTGCTGGGGCACGACTACGTGGTGCTTTCTCGTGCGGCGACCCAGGCGCTGGAGCGTGTCTGGACGCGCGCGCGTCTGGGCAGTTGAGCGGCGGCATGGGTACATTGCCTTCTTCTCTCGTGGAGACGCTGCGCGCCTCGCGCGGCCGGCGCGGGCCGCTGCTTGGAGACGCGCGGACCACGGCCTGGCGCGTGGTGAACGCCGAAGCGGACGGCGTGCCGGATGTGACGGCGGATGTGTTTGGTGACGTGTACGTCATCAGCCTCTACCGGGACTTCACGCCGGACGAGGAGGAGACGCTGCTCGACGCGGCCATGGCCGCCTGGGCGCCTCGAAGCCTCTACCTCAAGCGCCGGCCCCGGGAGGCGCGTGTCCTGGCCAACGTGGCGAAGGAGTCGCTCGCGCCCGAGGCACCCGCCCGGGGCGAAGCGGTGGAGTCCTTCACTGCGCTCGAAAACGGCCTGACGTTCCTCATCCGTCCGGCGCAGGGGCTGTCGGTGGGGCTGTACCTGGACATGCGGGACACGCGGGCATGGCTGCTGTCGCAGGCGCGGGGCCTCACCGTGCTCAACCTCTTCTCGTACACCTGTGCCTTTGGCGTCGTGGCCATGGCGGGCGGCGCGAAGCGGGCGCTCAACCTGGATGCGAGCCGGCGCGTGCTGGAGTGGGGCGAGGAGAACGCGCGCCTCAATGGCCAGACGGTGGACCGGTATGACTACGTGGCCGGTGACGTGTTCGATTGGCTGAAGCGCCTGGCGAAGAAGGGCGAGTCCTTCGACATCGTCATCTCGGACCCGCCGTCGTTCTCGACGACGCGCAGTGGCCGGTTCTCCGCGGCGCGCGACTATGCCCGGCTGGCCGAGGCCGCCGCGCGTGTCGTGAGCCCGGGAGGCCAGTTGGTGGCGTGCTGCAACCACGCGGGACTGCCTGCCCGCCGCTTCGAGGCCATGGTGCTCGAAGGGGTGTCCCAGGCGGGACGCCAGGGGAAGTCGTTGGGCTCGCTGGCGCCGTCCGCGTTGGATTTCCCTCCGCCGCCTGGGCAGGAACCGGCGCTGAAGGTGCACCGGGTACAGGTTCGGTAGTACCAGGGGCCGGGGAGGTGAGCCCTTGGCCCGCTCACTCGCAAGCCGCTCCGCTCATTCGGATGCGGCCTGGAATGAATCGCAAGAGGCTTACAGCTTCGAGTCGAGGCCTATCGAGCGTCGCCCAAGTTTGTTGCCACTCCGCGGCTCGGCACAGGTAGGCTCGCCGGGCCATGCCTCCCGCCGCCCCGCAGCGCGACACCGGCCGCTTTGGAAAGTACCGCCTCATCGACCGCATCGCCGTGGGAGGCATGGCCGAAATCTTCCTCGCGCATCAGCAGCAGGAGGACGGTCGCGAGTCTCCCGTCGTCATCAAGCGCATCCGCCCGCATCTGTCCAAGCACGCGGCCTTCGTGAAGATGTTCCTCAACGAGGCCCGGCTCGCCGCGCAGCTCAACCACCCCAACGTGGTGCAGATTCACGACCTGGGGAAGATCGCCGACAGCTACTTCATCGCCATGGAGTACGTGTCCGGGCGGGACATGCGCCGCGTCGTCCCCAAGGCGGAGGCGCTGGGGATTCCCTTCCCGCTGGTGTACGCGGTGAAGATTGCCTCGTGCGTCTGCGCGGGCCTGCACCACGCGCACACCAAGGTGGACCTGTACGGCAACCCGCTCAACATCGTCCACCGGGACGTGTCACCGGAGAACATCGTCGTCGCTTTCGATGGCTCGGTGAAGATTCTGGATTTCGGCATCGCCAAGGCCGCCAACCAGATGGAGCAGACGCGCAACGGCGAAATCAAAGGCAAGCTCAGCTACATGAGCCCGGAGCAGTGTCTGGGCAAGCCGCTCGACTGCCGCAGCGACGTCTTCTCCCTGGGCGTGGTGCTCTACGAGTGGCTCACCGGCTTCAAGCTCTTCACTGGTGAGTCCGAGGCCGCGGTGATGCGCAGCATCACGGAAGGGAAGATCTACGCGCCGTCGTACTTCCGCGAAGACCTGCCGGAGCGCCTGGAGACCATCCTGATGCGGGCGCTGGAGCGCGACCGGGACAAGCGCTACCAGACGGCCGCGCAGATGCAGAAGGACCTGGACGCCTTCCTGGACGCGTACGACTTCACGCCCACGGCGCTGCACCTGTCCAACTTCATCAAGCAGCTCTTCGAGGAGGAGCTGGCCGCCGAGCAGCGCCGCCTGGCCGTGCGCGCCGCGGCCGCGCCCACGTCCGAGGAGGCCCTGGAGCTGTCTGATGTGGAGGACGCGCTCGACACCGCGAAGGCCATGCCCGCTCCGGAGCCGGAGCCCCCGGCCCGCGATGACCGCACCGAGCCGCGCACCCTGGCCGTGCCGCTGAGTCCCGCCGTCTCGGAAGCGCTGGAGGCGGTGGCCCGCCGCAACAACGTGCCCGCGGGCCGCATGGTGGCCGAACTGCTCGAGTCCTGGCTCAAGTACCGCTGACCCATGCCCCGGCTGAAGCTGACGCTCGAATACGAAGGAACGCGCTACGTGGGCTGGCAGGTGCAGCCCAACGGGCCCTCCATCCAGTCGGTGCTGGAATCGGGACTGGAGCGGCTGCTGGGGGCGCGTGTGTCGGTGGCGTCGGCGGGGCGCACGGATGCGGGCGTCCATGCCTCCGGGCAGGTGGCTTGTTTCGACGCGCCCCGGGTGTTGCCGATGAAGGCCTATGTCATGGGGCTCAATGGCCTGCTGCCGCCCGACGTGGCCGTGGTGGACGCGGTGGAGGTGGCCGAGGATTTCGACCCGCGCCGGTGGTCCCGGGGCAAGCGCTACCGGTATCGCGTGAGCAACCGGCGCACGCGCTCGCCCCTGCGGCGGATGACGCACTGGGAAGTCTTCGCTCCGTTGGATGTGGAGGCCATGCGGCAGGCGGCCACGCACCTGCTGGGGCGGCATGACTTCTCCGCCTTCAGGGCCGCGGACTGCCAAGCGAAGCACGCGGTGCGGGAGATACGGAGCCTGGCGGTGGAAGGCACGTCGGGGGACGCCGTGTCCTTCGTGGTGGAGGGCACCGCGTTCCTGAAGCACATGGTGCGCAACCTGGCGGGGACGCTAGTGGAAGTGGGGAAGGGACGGCGGCCCGCGTCCTGGGTGGCGGAGGTGCTGGTCTCCAAGGAGCGCAAGCGCGCCGGGCCCACCGCGCCGGCGCAGGGGCTGGTGCTGGAGGAGGTCTTCTACGGGGACGGCCCGCCTGCCCGCACTTCGGGGGGGACGACGGACGCGGAAGAGGATGAGGGCTGAAGTGGAGTAGGCTGCCTGCCCGTGAGCTCCAAGACGAGTGTCCTCGAACCGCTGCGCGTCCGTGTCCGTCGCTTCCAGTTCATCATGGGACTGGGGTTCATCGCGCTCATCGCGGGGTCGATTCTGAGCGTGGCGCTGACGCTTCGGCTGAGCGTGCGCATCCAGGCGGTGCCGGTGGGCGTGCTGCGGGTGGCGTTGGCGGTGCTGCTGGAGAACCTGTGGGTGCTCGGGATGTTGCCGGTGCTGTGCTACGGCGCCGCGCGGGTGATGGAGCTGCGTCCGTGGACCACGGCGGGCGGTGCGGCGCTCACGGGTGCGGCCTTCCTGAACGCGATGGCCTTCATCCAGAACGGCGTGTACGGGCTGTGGGCCGGGGACATCGGCTCCGTGTTCAGCCTGGCGGCCTTCGCTGGAGGCGTCGTGCTCAGCGCGCGTGCGGTGATGATGGGCCGGGACGCCGCGGCACAGCAGTCGGTGAAAACCCAGGCCAAGGCAGCGGAGCGCAAGTCCGAATACGACGAGTTCCTCCGCGCGGCGGAGCAGGGCGGGGCGCGGCTGGAGCAGCGGGAAGCCCAATCCACCGCTGTGGCTGGAGACGCGCTCACTGCCGCGGCCGTCTCGGCGACGGTTGCTTCTGCGCCGGCTCAGGCGCCAGCCAGCGACGCGAACGCTCCTGCATCGCAGGCGCAGGCCTCCGGTGGCGCGGAGCCCATCGCGGCGGAAGAGGCAGGGGCATCACCCGCCACCGACACCCAGGTAGGCAAGGCCCCCGAGGCCTGAGCCCGCACGAGCGGGGGCCTTCACGCTACTCGCCGGGCTTGGCCTCGCGGACGACGAGCACGTCGCACTTCGCCTCACGGATGAGATCCGTCGCGACGCTGCCGAGCAACGCGAACGCCACACCGGAGCGCGCCCGGGTGCCCAGCGCCAACAGGTCCGCGCCCTGGTCGTCCACGAACTCGAGGACGATGGAGCGTGAGCCGCCGTTCTCCATCACCAGGTGGTACGGGATGTCGACCGCATCGAGCTCCCGCTGCAACGCCTTGAGCTTGCGCTCCGCGGTCGCCTTGAACGTCTGCCGGTAGTGCTTGTACTCCTTCGCCGTCAGCCCGGGGAACACCGCGTACTCCAGCGGCACGTCATACGCGTGCACCAGCGTCAGCTCGGAGCCGGGCGTCATCAGCGTGGGAACGAAGCTCGCCGCGCGCTTGGACGCTTCGTCCGCGTCCACGGCCACGACGGGCCGTAGGTAGGGCCCAGGAGCCCGCCGGTTGGCGATGAGCACGGGCAGGTCTCCGCCGCGGATGACGTTCTCCGCCGTGGAGCCCAGGAACATGTTGCGCAGCGGCTTGTCGCCATGCCGGCCCAGGATGATGAGCTCCGCGCCAAAGGCCCGGGCCCGGCGCAGGAGGGCCTCGACGGGCTTGCCGCGAGCGATGTGCGTGTCGACGGTGGCGGAGCTGCCCTCGGCACGCAGCATCTTGCGCAGCCGGTCGGCGACCCGCTCCAACTCGCGCGCGGTGGCCTGGAGCGCTCGGGTGCCCACCTCCGCGGGCATGCGGCTGGGGAGGACGTGTGTCACCAGCACCTTCGCGCCGTCCGCGAGTGGCAGGTGTCCAGCCCTGCCCACCGCGTGGGTGCTCGCCTCCGAGAAATCAGTGGCGACGAGCACTCTGCGAAGTCGCCTCGGGAACGCCTGCTTTCGTGGTTTCACACACGAGAGTCTAGGAGGCCCAGACGCAGCAGGCACGGCAAACCCGCCTGAATGTCATCAGGCGGATGTGCCGTGCCCGGATGAATCAGGCGCTCGCGGCGCCGGCCACGGCCGGAGTCTCACCCTCTGGCGGCACGTGGTTCTCCGCGGCGTCCGCGGCGGCGATGCGCTCATCCAGATCCGCCGTCAGCCGTGCGAAGGCCTCCTTGCCAATGGTGGCGGACTGGTAGGCCTTGAGCAGCGCCGCCTTCTCCACGATGAGCACGCGGCGGACCGCTTCCTGGTGCTCCTCCTCGTGGAAGCGCATCGACTGCTGCTTCAGCGCCGTCAGCTCCTTCTCCGCGACGACTTCCTTCTCCTGGTAGTCCTTCTCCAACTGCGTCACCACATCCCCCGGAATCTCCCGGGCGCGGCGCATGCCCTCCAGCGCGGCCTGCGCCGCGTGGATGGCGCCCAGGCGGCCGCGGGCCAGCTCGTACTGCTCCTGGAACGCGTCCTTGAGGCCGGTGATGCGCAGCTTGCGCAGCAGCGGCGCCATGGTGAGGCCCTGGAAGATGATGGAGAGGACCACCACGCCGAACGTCATGTTCACCAGCAGCTCGCGGTGCGGGAAGTCCGTGGGAAGACCGAGCACCAGCACCATGGAGATGGCGCCACGCAGGCCGCTCCAGGTGAGCACCGCGCTCCAGGTCCACGGCATCTTCTCCTTGGTGAAGCGGAGCAGCGCGGACACGCCGTAGACGACCACGGCGCGGGCCACCATCACCGCCACATAGGCGGCGAGGATGGGCTTCCACGAGGCCAGCAGCGAGGAGAGCTGCACCTCCAGGCCGATGAGGAGGAACACCACGGAATTGAGCGCGAACGCCAGGTACTCCCAGAAGCTCTCCACTGCGATGCGGGTGGCGGGGCTCATGCCCTCGTGCGTGGCCCAGTTGCCGCACAGCATGCCGGCCACCACCGACGCGATGACGCCCGAGTAGTGGAAGTGCTCGGCGAGCACGAACGAGCCGTACGCCGCGATGACCGTGAGGGTGATTTCCACCATGGCGTCGTCCACGCGCTTGATGACCTGCGCGACGGCGAAGCCCACCGCGCTGCCCATCAGCACGCCCATGCCGAAGACCTTGATGAAGTCGAACATGGCGCCGCCCACCGTGAACTGGCCACCCGTGGCGACCGCGACGATGAGCGTGAAGAGCACGACGGCGGAACCGTCGTTCAGCAGGCTCTCTCCCTCCACCAGGATGAGCAGCCGCTTGGGCGCGCCCAACGACTTGAAGAGCGCCACCACGGCGATGGGGTCCGTGGACACGATGACGGACGCGAACACCAGCGCGGACAGCATCCCGAAGCCATGGACGAAGTCCAACCCATCCACCACGCGCGTGAGGATGAAGGCTGTGAGCCCCGCGGAGGCCAGGAGCCCTGGAATGGCCAGGGCGTGGATGGCCATCTTGTTCTTCCAGAACTTGCGGAACTCGACGTGGAAGGCCGCTTCGAAGAGCAGACCTGGAAGGATGATGGCGAAGAGCAGCTCCTTCGTGAGGTGCGGCGGCTCGAACGCCTTGAACGTACCCAACAGCAGGCCCGCGACGACCAGGGCAACCGTATAGGGGATTTTGAAGTACCGCGCGGCGATGGCCACAGCGGTCGCGATGGCGAAAATCAGTACGAAGGCCAACTCGAAATGCATTCGTCCTTACCTGTTTTGGCTCAAAGCGCGGGACCATAGCGCAGTTGAGTTGGACAGAGACGCACTCGATGTTGCTCTCGCTTGTACGGAGGGCATCGCAAATTGCCAGGGCAAGGCGGAATGCAAGGTGTCATCTCTCGCCTGGCTGCTCTTGCCTTCCCGGGTGAGGCTTCCCAGCTTTGAGCCATGTCCAAGCACCCTCGCTCCAAGGGAGGACGGCTGAGCGCGGGCCTCAAGCTCATCGGACCGCTCTGCATCTCCGTCGGTTTGCTCGTGGGGCTGCGGCTGCTGGGGCCGCAATACCTGGATCAGCAGACGCTGTCAGGCTGGCTGCGGCCCCTGGGCGCGCTGGCGCCCTTGGCCTTCATCCTGCTCCTCGCGGTGCGCCCGGTGACGCTGCTGCCCGGGCAGCTCTTCACGGCGGTGGGCGGCATCCTCTTCGGCATGGCCGCGGGCACGGCCTACGCGCTCGTCGGGACGCTGCTGGCCGCGGGCCTCATCCACTTCCTGGCGCGCAGGCTGGGCCGCAAGCCCATGCGGCGGCTGGCCGGGGACAAGCACCCGGTGTTCGAGCGCGCGGCGCGCGAGCATGGCTTCCAGCTCGGCTTCCTGGCCTGCATCAATTCAGTGATTCCGGCGGATGTGATGCTGGCGACGGCGTCCGCGTCAGGCGCCCGCTACGTCCCGCTGGCGCTGGGCGCCGTGGTGGGCACCCTCCCCGGGACGCTGCTGACGGCGCTCTTCGGCAGCTCGCTGGGGCAGGGGAAGACGTGGATGACAGCCGTGTCCGCCACCGGCATGGCGGTGAGCCTGCTGCTGGGGCTCGTCCTGGGACGCAAGCTGATGCGGGAGTTGCTCGCGAAGGAGGCGGCCGTTGAGAGCGGCGGGCCTGGACGCGTGCGCCCAGGCCCCGGGGACGTGCGGCCTACGGGTAGCAGGCGGCCTGGCGCAGCGCCGTGTCTTCCGGCAGCCCCAGTGCGACGTTGAAGTTCTGCACCGCCTGGCCGGCCATGCCCTTCACCAGGTTGTCGAGCGCCGCCATGACGGCCACCGAGCGGCCCTTGGTGGCCACAGCGATGTCGCAGAAGTTGCTGCCGGCCACCGCGGCGATGCGCGGCGTGCCCTCGACGATGCGCACGAACTTCGAGCCCTCGTAGTAGCGGCGGTACCGCTCCATCAGCGACGCCGTCACCACTGCGCCGCCGTGCTCCGGCCACTCGAACTGCACGGTGGCGAAGATGCCGCGCACCATGGGCGCCGAGTGCGGGACGAAGGCCAGCCGGTGCCGCTGCGCGCCGTGGGCCACCAGCATGACCTCCACCTCGGCCTCGTGCTGGTGCTCCAGCGGCTTGTACGCGCGGAAGTCCTGCGCGCGCGTCGGGTGGTGCGTGCCCTCACCGGGCAGCGAGCCGGAGCCGGACGAGCCCGTGACGCCGGACACCGCGAGCAGCCCCAAGCCCGGCGTGGAGGCGATGGGCAGGAGCGCCAGCTGCACCGCCGTGGCGAAGCAGCCCGGGTTGGCGATGCGCTTCGCCGTCTTCACCGCGTCGCGCTTCCACTCGGTGAGGCCGTAGGTGAAGGTGCCCAGCAGCTCCGGGGACGGGTGGGGCCGGCCGTACGCGCCCGCGTAGCGGCCCGGGTGGTCCAGCCGGAAGTCGGAGGACAGGTCCACCAGCAGCAGGCGCTCGGCGATGCCGACCTCCGCCCACTGCTTCTCCAGGCCCGCGAACTGCTTGGCCAGGTCGCCGTGGCCCAACGCGCTGAAGACGACGGGCTGCTGGCAGTCCGCCAGCCACTTCCAGTCGGGCTCGCCCTCGAAGCGGCCTTCCACCAGTCCGCGCAGGTGCGGGTGCACCTTGTGGATGGGCTCGCCGGCGTGGTGCCGCGACACCGCGCGGATGCTGCCCACCGCGGGGTGGCCGGAGAGGATGCGCAAGAGTTCGCCGCCGCCGAAGCCGGAGGCACCCAGGATGTAGATGTTGACCTGCGTCATGACTTCCTCCCCGCGCCCAGCTTGGGGGCGAGCTTTTCCAGGATGAGTCCGCCCAGCGCCGCCGCGTCCGCGCGGGCGTTGCGAGCGGGGATGCCCACCACCTGCTCCACGAAGCGCACGCCCACGGCGTTGTCCGTGGCCGGTCCGGCCACCACGTCCACTTCGATGCCGTACGCCTCGCGCAGGTGGCGCACGCCGCCGGACGCGCCCACCGGGTCATTGGCGCACAGCACCCACGCCCCCGCCAGGCTCTTGAGCTCCGGGTCCGCGAGGATGCCCTGCACGCCGTACTCGCCCATGATGCCGTCGCCCGTCTCCGC
Source organism: Myxococcus sp. CA023 (assembly GCF_010998615.1). Taxonomy (GTDB): domain Bacteria; phylum Myxococcota; class Myxococcia; order Myxococcales; family Myxococcaceae; genus Myxococcus. The sequence goes on from NZ_JAAEAH010000006.1 coordinate 119,056, forward strand.
GACGATGACGTCCACGTTCTCCGCCGCCAGCTCGGAGAAGAGCACCCGCGCCACGCGCGCGCCCGTGCGAGGCCCCGTGCAGACGATGCCCGCGTCCGTGAAGTCCATCACCACGTCCGCGCCGGAGTCCTGCATGCTCAGCGTGTCGCGCATCAGCGACACACCCGTCAGCTTGGCGCCGCCCACGCGGAAGCCCGCCTGCGCCAGCTTGCGCACCATGGCCGCCGCGGCGAACGTCTTGCCCGCGTTCATGCAGGTGCCCACCACGTAGACGACGGGGCACTTCACCGGCGACGACGTGCCCTTCAGCGCGCCGGAGGACACGTGCGCCGGCTGCCCGGTGCGCGACATCAGCTCCGGGAACTCCAGCACCTGGCCCAGCACCTCCGCTTCGAAGGGCAGGCCCACGCCGTGGTTGTGCGACGTGCACTTGCCGATGACGCCGCCCATGTTGAGCACGTGCAGCCGCTCGCCCACGGTGACGGACGCCGGCACTACTCCCTCATAGCCGTGCAGCGCGTTGCGGTGACCCAGCGCGCCCACGACGATGTCACCGGCGTGCAGCGTCACCAGTCGCCCGTGCACGTCCTCGAGCTGGTTGTACGTGCTCTTCTCTCCGTGGATGCGCACGGCCACCACCGCGCCCTCCTCGGCCTTCACCTCGGACGCGAGGTGGACGGTACGGCCCAGGCCGAGGTTGCGGGTGACACTGCCTACCTTGTCGACGAAAACCTTCATGGCACCCTCACTTCGCGCGATGCGAGAGCATCTGCGCGACGCCGTACAGCTTGGCGAAGCCCGCGGCTTCCGAGCCGTTCCACAACACGTTGGCCTCTCCGTACGTCGCCACCTTCGCGTCCATCAGCGAGTGCGGCGAACGCACGCCTTCCACCACCTGCGTGCGCGGGTGCAGCACCAGCCGCACGTCACCCGTCACGCGCTCCTGCGACGAGGTGAGGAACGCCTCCAGGTCCTTCACCAGCGGGTCGAAGAAGTGCCCCTCGTGCAGCAGCGAGCCGTAGAGGTTGCCCATCGACTCCTTCCAGAAGAGCTGCTTGCCGGAGAGCACCAGCTTCTCCAGCTCGCGGTGCGCGGTGACGAGCAGGTGCGCCGCCGGCGCCTCGAAGCCCACGCGGCCCTTGATGCCCAGAATCGTGTCACCCAGGTGCACGCCCCGGCCGATGCCGTAGGTGCGCCCCAGCGCGTTGAGCGCCTCCACCAGCTTCACGGGGCCCAGCTTCTCGCCGTCCAGCGCCACCGGGACGCCCTTCTCGAAGGACACCGTGAGGGGACGGGGCTTGAGGTCCTGCGACAGCTCGCCGCCGGGGAAGGCCGCCTCGGGCAGCGCCTTCCAGGAGTCCAGCGTCTCGGCCCCGCCCACGGAGGTGCCCCACATGCCCTCGTTGACGGAGTAGGAGCCCAGCTTCGGCGGCATGTGCACGCCGCGCTCGGCCAGGTAGGACAGCTCCTGCTGCCGGCTCAGGGACAGCGTGCGGATGGGCGTGAGCAGCTCCAGCTCCGGCGCCAGCGAGCGGAAGGCCACGTCGAAGCGCACCTGGTCATTGCCCGCGCCCGTGCTGCCGTGCGCCAGCGCCTGGGTGCCCTTCTCGCGCGCCACGCGGACGACCTCTGCCGCCTGGCAGGCCCGCTCCGCGGACACGCTCAGGGGGTAGACCTGGCCGCGCAGCACGTTGCCGGCGATGAGGTAGCGCAGGTAGCCCTGGAAGAGCGTCTCGCGCGCGTCCACCGTCACGTGCTCCACCGCGCCCAACTGCTTGGACAACGCGGCGATGCGCTCCAACTGCTCGGGCGGGAAGCCGCCGGTGTCCACCGTGACGGTGGTGACGTCGTAGCCCTGCTCGCGCAGGTAGACGGCGCAGAAAGCGGTATCGAGTCCGCCGGAGAAGGCCAGCACCACGTTCTTCTTGTTGCTCATGATTCGCTCCTCGCGGGGATGCGGTTCAAACCGTCCAGACGCGCCCGGCGGCATCGGCCACCAGGCGGTGCGTCTCATCGAGCCAGGCGCGCGAAGCGGCCAGCTCTTCCCGGGCCTGGGGCAGGCCCAGGTTGCCGGCGCCACCCAGGTGGGTGGCCGTCAGGGCGCCGCGGTCTGGACGGAACGTTCCGTCCACCAGCTCGCGGCCCACCTGCTTGTAGGCGTCACGGAAGGCCTGTCCCTGGGCCACCAGCGCATAGGCGTGGTGCGCCGCGTACAGCGTGTCGTCGCTGGCACGCGCCGCCGCGTCCGCCTTCACCTGGAGCGCGGGCACCAGCCGGGTGAGCACGTCCAGCAGCTCCCGCGTGGAGCCCAGCGCCGTCAGGGTGGGGGACTTCAGCAACTGGAAGTCGCGGTGGTAGCTGGAGGGCAGTCCGCCCGCGATGGCCTCCACCTGATGCGCCAGCCCGCGCAGCTCGCGGCAGCGGCCCCGGGCCAGCTCCACGACGTCCGGGTTCTTCTTCTGCGGCATGATGGACGAGCCCGTGGTGTACGCGTCCGGCAGCCCGAGGAAGCCGAACTCGTCCATGCTGTAGAGCTGCACGTCCCACAGCCACTTCTCCAGCGTGCCCGCCACCGAGCAGGCCCAGCCCAGCACCGCGGACTCGTGACGGCCGCGTCCGTTCTGCACGTCAATGGGGCTGCGCTGCACGCGCGAGAAACCCAGCAGCGCCGCCACGTACTCCCGGTCGATGGGCAGCGGCACGCCGAAGCCCGCCGCCGCGCCCAGCGGGCAGCGGTCCAGCCGAGCCCACACGCCGCGCAGCGCCTCGAGCTCCTCCAGCAGCCCTTCCGCGAACGCCATGCCCCATAGACCGAAGGTGGAAGGCATGGCCCGGCGCAGGTGCGTGTAGCCCGGCAGCGCCACGTCCTTGTTCGCCTGCGCGAAGTCCAGGAAGGCCCCCGCCAGCTCCGCCGCCCGCGCGCCTAGCGTGAGCACTTCTTCACGCAGCAGCAGGCGCAGGGCCAGCTGCACCTGGTCGTTGCGAGAACGCCCCAGGTGGATGCGCTTGCCCGGCTCGCCCACGCGCTCCACCAGCGCCGCCTCCAGGGCGGTGTGGCCGTCCTCCTGCTCAGGACGGATGACGAACGTACCCGCGCGGGCCTCGTCGTGCAGCGCCTTGAGCGCCGTCACCAGGGCCTTGGCCTCCGAGTCCTTCAGCAGGCCCACGCGCGCCAGCATCCTCGCGTGCGCGGCCGAGCCGAGCGCGTCATGCGGCGCCAGCGCCAAGTCTACCACCGGGTCGTTGCCCACCGTGAAGCGGTGGATGGCCGCGTCCAGGGGAAGGCCCTTGCCCCACAGCGTGTCAGCCACGAGCCACCTCCTCGAAGTAACCCCGAACCAGTTGCGTGTAGAAGGCGGCGCCGGCTTCCAGCTCCGCCCGGGTGATGAATTCGTCCGCCAGGTGGCTGCGCAGCGTGTCGCCCGGGCCCACCTTCACCGCGGGGATGTCCCCCAGGAAGGCCCAGTCCGACGCCGTGCTGGAGCCCACCGGCTGCGCGCCCGACGCGGCCACCGCCGCACGGACGATGGGCTGATCCGCCGACGTCGCCTTCGGCAGGTAGCGCTCCGAATGGACCTTCACTTCGCTCTTCAACGCGCCCGCCACCTGCCGGGCCACCATCGCGTGCTCCATGCCCGGCGTGGTGCGCAGGTCCACGAAGAACTCGCACCGGTCCGGCACCTGGTTGCGCGCCAGGCCACCCGACACCTGCGTCACCTGCGCCCGGGCCTCGCCCAGGAGCGGGTGGGACGGAAAGCGCAGCTCGGCCAGCACCGCGATGTCCGTCGCGGCCAGGTGGATGGCGTTGACGGCCTCCGTGGCGTGCGCGTGCGCGACGTGCGCGCTCTTGCCGTGCGCGGTGCAGCGAAGCAGCAGCATGCCGCGCTGGGCGGTGCAGGGCTTGAGGCTGGTGGGCTCGCCGACGATGGCGGCGTCCAGCGAGCCCAGCGCTGGCAACAGCGTTCCCAGCCCCTGGCCTCCCGTCTCTTCCTCCGCGGTGAACGCGAACACGACTTCAGCGCCCGTGGGCGCGCCTTCGGCCAGCAGGGTCCGCGCGGCGAGCAGCATGCCCGCCACGCACCCCTTGGCGTCATTGCTGCCCAGGCCGTACAGGCGGTCCTCGCGCCACACGGGCGCGTGGGGCTCGTACGTCCACCCGGCGCACGGCTTCACCGTGTCCAGGTGCGAGTTGACGAGCAGCCGGCGCGGCCCGCTCCCCACGGAGAACCACACGTTGTGGCCCTGCCGTTGGACGCGCGCGCCCCAGCCTTCCGCCCACCCGGACACGGTGTCCGCGATGCGGCCCTCGTCACCTGACACGCTGGGGATGGCCACCAGCGCCTGGAGCAGCTCCGCCGCCGTCATCCCACCGCCCCCGCGGGCTTCTGCGCGTTCTCCCGCACGACCATGGTCCCGCTGCCCTCGTTGGTGAAGACCTCCTCCAGGAGCGCGTTGGGCTGCACGCCGCTGACCAGGTGCACGCTGCCCACGCCGCCCACGAGCGCGTGGCGGATGGCGTGCGCCTTGGGCTTCATGCCGCCCGCGATGGCGCCGGTGCTCTCCATGGTGGCCAGGTCCGTGAGGTTGGCCAGCGTGACGAGCGACGACGGGTCGCTCACGTTCTTCAGCAGGCCCGGAACCTGGACCAGGAAGAAGAGCTTCTCGGCGGACAGCGCCACCGCCAGCGCCGCGGCCACGGTGTCCGCGTTGGTGTTGTACACGGCGCCGTCCGTGCCACCCGACAGGGGGGCGATGACGGGCACGTAGTCGGCCGAGCGCAGGTGCTCCACCACGCGGGTGTCCACCTGCTCGATGTCGCCCACCAGGCCGTAGTCCACCAGCTTGCCCTCGGTGGCACCGGCTTCCGTCACCATGACGGGCGGGCGCTTGCGCGCCTTGATGAGGCCGGCGTCCACGCCGCTCAGGCCCACCGCGGGCACGCCCGCCGCCTGGAGGTCCGCCAGCAGGTCCGTGTGCAGCTTGCCCGCGAGCACCATCTTCGCGGCGTCCAGCACGGGCGCGGAGGTGACGCGGCGGCCGGCCACCTTCTCCACCGGCAGGTGGAGGGCGTCACACAGCGTGTCCAGCTCCGGGCCGCCGCCGTGTACCACGACGGGGCGGATGGAGAAGGTCCACAGCAGGGCAATCTGCTCGCAGGCGGCGCGGCGCAGACGCGGGTCGCTCAGCATGGCGCCGCCGAGCTTCACGACGAACGTCTTGCGGCGGAACTGCTGCACGTACTTCGCCGCGTGGCGAAGCGCGGAGTAGGGGTCGGGCGAAAGGGGCACGTGAGACCTCGAAGTCAGGAAAGGAAGAATGCGGAGGGGCCGCTCAGCGCGAACGCATCCAGTGCAGCAGCGCCCGCTGGACGTGGTAGCGATTGCCGGCCTCGTCTACGACGCGGCTGCTCGGGTGGTCCAGAACCTCATCGGCCACCTCCACGTTGCGGCGCACGGGCAGGCAGTGGAGGAAGGCCGCGTCCTTCTGCGCGCGCGACATCGTCAGGCGGGTGGGCATCCAACCGGAATAGGACGCGAGCAGCGCGGAGACGTCATTGGGCGAAAACGCCGCAGCGGCCGTGGGGCCCCACGACTTGGCGTAGACGGCGCGGCTGCCGGCCAGGGCCTCGTCCTGGTCATGCGTATAGGTGACGCTGCCGCCCGTGGCCTTGGCGTACGCCTCCGCCTCGGCGCGGACGGCTGGGTGCAGGTCGAACCCGGGAGGGTGGGCCACGCGAATCTCGCAGCCCGCCGCCGCCGCGCTCAGCAGGAAGGAGTTGGGCACGGCCTTGGGCAGCGGCTTGATGTGCGGCGCCCACGTCAGCGTCACCGGCAGCTTCTTCGTGCTGCCGAACGTCTCGCGCAGCGTCAGCATGTCCGCCAGACCCTGGCAGGGGTGCTCGCGCGCGGACTCCATGCTCACCACCGGCACGGTGGACCACTTGCGGAACGCGTTGATGACGGGGTCGAGTTCGTCCTCCTCGTCACCGCCGCCCTGCGAGAAGGTGCGCACGCCGAGCATGTCCACGAAGCGCGACAGGACGGGCGCGGCCTCCTTGAGGTGCTCGGCCCGGTCCGCGTTCATCACCGCGCCCTCGCGGTGCTCCAGCTTCCAGACGCCAGCGCCCACGTCCAGGATGATGGCGTTGCCACCGCCGCGCAGCATGACGGCCTCGAACGAGGTGCGCGTGCGCAGCGACGGGTTGAAGAACACCATCCCCAGCAGCGTGTTGGCGAAGAGCGCGTGCTCCGGGCCCTTCTGCTTCCACGCGGCCGCCTGCGCGAGCACCGCCTCCACGCCCTCGGGTCCCAGATCCTTGATGTGCGTGACGTGCTTCATGGGCCTGTCCTCCCCGGCAGCGGCTGGCTGCATATTCGTGATGAATATGCGTGAAAATGCGTGCATTGCCGCGAAAAGGCGGCGGATATTATGCAGAAAGACGCGTCGCGCAAGCGGATTATTCGCAACGAACGCATGCATGTTCTTGCATGAATATTCACGGGGATGCATGTTGGTGGGAATGAACCTGGACGAGGCCATCCTGCGGCTCATCGCAGAGCGGGAGATCGGCGATCAGACCGTGCTGCAGCAGATCCTGGAGGCGGAAGGCCAGGCGCCGAGCCAGTCGACGCTGTCGCGGCGCCTGAAGAAGCTGGGCATCGTGAAGGTGGGTGGGCGCTATCAGCGTGCGCCGGCCACGCCCGCGGTGATGCCGGAGCGGCCCCGCGTCACCATCCTGGAAGCGCCGCCGAACCTGCTGGTGATTCGAACGGCGCCGGGGTTCGCGCCGGTGCTCGCGCTGGCGTTGGACAAGGAGCGGGAGCTGCCGGGGCTCGCGGGGACGGTGGCGGGGGATGACACCATCTTCGTCGCGGTGACGGACCCGGCGCTGCTGCGCGACGTGCGCGCGGCGGTGGAGCGGCTCCTGTCGCTGGGGGCGTGAGAGGCGCCCCCAGTCAGGGGACTCTCGTCATGGGGTTGCGTCCCTGGCGTACGCAATGGTGACGCTTGGCGCGCAATCCTGTTCTTGATGGTCGTGGCCTTGTCCTTGCGAAGCGCGGCGGCTCACTGGATGGCGAAGACGTAGTTCTGCCCGTGGCGCGAGTCCCACTGCTGGCAGCCCTTGCGGTCCTGGGTGGAGAACCACAGTTCCAGCGTCGCGGGGCCGGGCGGCAGCGGAATGAAGGCGGGGATCTGCCTCCAGAACTGGGCGTCCCACTCGCCCCAGCTCGCCGTCAGGCTGAGCATCGTTACCGGGCCGCCGTTGATGCGGTAGTACGCCGTGGTGCCCCAGGCCTTGTAATTCAGGTACATCGCCCGGCACTGCGCGATGCGGCCGATGTCGTAGTCCACCATCAGCGTGGTGCCGCCCTGGAGCGTGCCGTGGACCGTGTACGTCCAGGCCGGGGCGGGGTGGAACGAAATCATCGGGTGCTGCACCACCCAGGTGTGGAAGTTGTACTGGAGGTTGGAGTCCCAGGTGGAGCAACCGGAGGAGTCGGTGCCCTGGAACCACAGCTCCAGCGTGCCTCCCTGCGCCAGGGCCAGTTGCGTCTGCGCGATGGCGCCCACCGTGGTGGCATCCGCCACGGGGAAGCTCTGCACCGGGCCCCGGTTCGACATGGCGAAGCCGGTGATGGTCCACCCGGTGCCCCGGCACAGCGGTAGGCGCGAGGTGTCATAGACGATGTCCAGCGCGCCTCCCGCCTCCGGCTGGCCGCTGAGGGTGACGCTCCAGTCCGCGGCGAAGGTCAGCGTGGGCGGTCCGGACAGGAAGGCCAGGTCGGACTGCACGGCGACGGGCGCTTGTGGCGCGGCGGAGGCGACGGAGGCAAGACACAGCAACGGCAGCAGGGCGGACAGCAGCGGCTTCATGGCGACTCCCGGGCACGGAGGGTGGTTGCGCCCGGACGGAGGGTGTGGCCCGCCGGACGCGAGCGGCTCGCTAGCACGACCCAGGGAAATACCGGAATACCATGCTTCCGCCGTGCCTGCGGGCGCGCCTCGGCCTGACGTCAGGGGGGAACGCCTCCCGCTGTAGGACACTGTCGTTTCCCAGCCCCTCCGGTCAGGGAAATCGTTGCACAGTGGAGGGGAACCGCCCCAGTTTTCCAAGATTTCTCGTTGAGGGCGTAGTTTCTGTGGGGACAGCGAACCCGTCTGGCCTGGAGGTGAATGTGGGCATGTCGGAGCTGACAGAGCTACTGGACCACGCGCGCAAGGGCGAGCAGGGCGCGCGGGATGCATTGATGGCGGCGGCCTACCAGGAGCTGCGGGACATGGCGCAGCGGGCCATGGCCGATGCGGCGACAACGCCGTCGCTGCAACCCGCGGTGTTGGTGAAGGAGGCCTGGCTGCGTCTGTTCAGCGCGGGGGCCCCGGTGGAGGCGCGGCGTCACTTCTTCAGCGCTGCGGCGCAGGCCATGCGGCGGGTGATGGTGGACCGGGCGCGGCTGCGCAGGGCGCAGGTCCGCGAGGCCCGGCTGGAGCGGGTGAGCCTGGGGGACGTGGAAGCGGATGTCCCGGCGGGTTTGAGCATGGAGGTGCTGGAGCTGGACCGAGCGCTCTCGGAGCTGGACACGTTCCAGCCGCGGCTCGCGCGCATGCTGGAGCTGCGCTACTTCGTGGGCCTGGACCTGCTGGACACCGCCGCCGTGCTGGGCGTGTCGCCCGTCACCGTGAAGCGCGACTGGGCCTACGTCCGGGAGTGGCTGCTGACGCGGCTGGGCAACTGACGGCCCGTGCGTCCACGCGGGCCGGGTTGGAATGAATCAGGGGCGTCGGGCTCAGCGCTTGACGGCCGCCGCTACCGCGTCCGCGAGCGGCGTCGTGGGCCGCCCGATGAGCCGACGCAAGTCGCCTGAGCTGTCGTTCATCTCACCGCGCGCCACGCCCGCATCGGAGTCCGCCAGCACCTCGGCGAAGGGGGCGGGGACGCCCACGCCAATGAGCGCGCCGGCATGGTCGGCCTGTGACAGGTCCTTGTAGACGACCGTCGTGCCCGCCTGGCGGGACACCTCGGCGGCCAACTCGGCGGCGGTGAAGGCGGTGTCGCCGGCCAGTTCGTAGATCTTGTTCTCATGGCCCGTGCCGGTGAGCACGGCCACCGCGGCGGCGGCGTAGTCCGCCCGGGTGGCGGCGGCTGAACGGCCCTGACCTGAGCTGCCGATGAGTGCGCCGTGTGCCAGCGCGGGGGCCAGGTTCTCCGTGTAGTTCTCCGTGTACCAGCCGTTGCGCAGGAAGACGAAGGGGATGCCGGACGCGCGAATCGCCTCCTCGGTCGCCTTGTGCTCGCCCGCGAGCACAAGGCCCGAGCTATCCGCGTGCAGGATGCTGGTGTACGCAAGCAGCTGGACGCCTGCCTTCTTCGCGGCGTCCACCACGGCCCGGTGCTGCACCGTGCGCTGGCCGACCTCGCTGGACGAAATCAGGAGCACCTTGTCCGCTCCGGCCAACGCGGGTCCGAGCGTCTCCGGCTTGCTGTAGTCCGCCTGACGGACCTGGACACCCTTGGCCGCCAGGTCGGAGGCCTTGCTCGGGTCGCGCACGGCGATGGCGATGTCCTTGGCAGGGACCTTTTCGAGCAGGCCCGCGACGACCAGACGGCCCAGCTTACCCGTTGCTGCAGTCACAAGAATCATGGGGTTCACATCTCCTGTCGTGGAGGGTTTTCCAGACGCGAGAGGAACCTAACGGCGTAACTAACTTCTAGTAAGTACCCACTTTTTGGTAAGCTACTAACATGAGCGCGAACAAGCGTCCGGGGCCGCTGGCGCGGAAGATGGCGAAGCTGGCGGTGGAGCGGGGCAACCTGTACGTGCCCTCATGTCCTTCCCGAGGCGTGCTGGACCACGTGACGAGCCGTTGGGGCGTCCTGGTCTTGATTGCGCTGCTGGAAGGCACGCGTCGCTTCAGCGAGCTGCGCCGGAGGGTGGCGGGCGTGAGCGAGAAGATGCTGTCGCAGACGCTCCAGGCCCTGGAGCAGGACGGCTTCGTGCTCCGTGAAGTCCACCCGGTGATTCCGCCGCACGTGGACTACAGCCTCACGCCGCTGGGGGAGGAAGTCGCCACGCGCGTAGAGGCGCTCGCGGATTGGATTGAGGACAGCATGCCCCGCATCGCCGCGGCGCGGGCCGTGTACATCCCGAAGAAGGGATAGGGCCTTCTTGGCCTGACGCCCTCTCATGGATGGAGAGGACGTCAGGGCATCGCGGGGTCAGCGCTTGCGGCGGGCTCGGCCCAACAGTGCCAGCGCCGCCAGCCCCAGTGCCTGGACGCCCGCGCCGCCGCCGCTGCAACCACAGCCGCTGGGCGCGTCGCCCTTGTCGTCAATCGGAGGAGGCGTGGGCGCGATCTGCAGCGACACGCTCCGCGCCGCCGTCTGGTTCGCCGAATCCGTCACCCGCACCGTCAGCGGGAAGGTGCCACTGGCGGTCGGAATCCCGCTCAGCACGTAAGCACCGTCGCGCTGCTGAATCGTCAATCCTCCGGGCACGGTGCCGCCGTCCAGGCTCCACGTATACGGCGCCCGGCCGCCCTGGACGGTGAAGCGCGCCTCGTACGCGGTGCCCTGGGTCGCGGACGCAATCGCGCCGCTGGAGATGCTCAGGGTGCCCACCACGTCCACGCTGTATGTGCGCGCCGCCACACCGCCGCGCGCGTCGCGAACCCGGACGGTGACGGCGGTGCTACCGGACTGCGCGGGCGTGCCGGTGAAGGTACCCGTCGTGGGGGCGAACGTCAGGCCCGAGGGCAGCGTGCCCTCCAGCTCGAACGTCAGGGTGCCCGAGCCGCGCGTGCTCAGTTCCACGTTGGCGGCCGTGCCCAGCCGGAACGGGGGCAGCGTCTCTGTGAGGAGCTCCGGCAGCGGCCAGGGGCGGCGCGCGGCCACCAGCAGACGCCGCTGGCTCACCGCGACCACGGAGGTGTCGCCCGTGGCGAAGGCCATGGACGCATAGTTGCCGCCCGCGCCCGTCGGGTGCGCCGTCCATTCCTTGCCATCCGCCGACACCTGCAGCTCGAACGAGGGCAGCACTTCCACGGCTTGCGGGTCGACGGCCGTCCAGCTGACGACGAAGCTCTGGTCCACGAACGTCATGAGCGGGGTGGATAGCGGAGCGTCGGCGGGAAGCCGGAGGCTCTCCACGCGCGTCCAGGTGCCGCCGAGGTCCTCGGAGAGGAAGAATCCGCTCGTCGGTTCCACCGCCTGGGGCGCCAGAGGGGGCAGTTGGTTGGGCCGGGCGAAGGCGAGGAAGCGACCATTTCCGGCGGTGAGCCGGGCGATGGTGAGCCCGGACAGCGTGGCGGGCTGGAACACCTCCCAGGCGGCGCCAGCGCCCTGGGGCCGCACGAGGACAGGATGCTGGGAGGGCGCGCCCGCCATCGGGTTGGCCACGGCGAGGAAGCTGCTCTGACCGGGCACCAGCGTCACGACGTCATAGGCGCCGTTGATGCTCTCATCGGTCCAGCGCTGGCCATCCGTGGAGCTGGCGATGAGGCCCGCGGTGCCCACCGCGACCATCCGGTTTCCGCTGAGCGCGAGCTCCAGGAAGCGCCGGCCCCCGGGCGCCGGGTCCTGGAAGGCGAGGGCCCAGGTATGCGCGTTGTCGGACGAGACGACGATGCGCCCGTTCGACAGGCCGAACCACTTGCGCTGGGAGTAGACCAGCCGCTCCAGCGGGAGGGGCGACGTGGTCCCCTCCGACACCGGAACGAAGCCCGTCCACTGGCGCCCGTCCGAGGAGCGCAGCAGCTCCGTGTTGCCCGTGGCCGCCGCAAGGAACGTCCCGTTGCCATGCCAGGCGCGCGTCACGGACGGCGTCACCAAGATGCCGGTGGCGACGCCCGCTTGCCAGTCGTCGAAGGTGGTCGCGGGGGCCACGTTGACGTGGAGCAGGCGCTCCAGGCGTCCCGAGAAGTCCGTGGGCTGGTAGGCCGGAGCCTGCCCCCCTCCGACCGGAGGCGTCACCTCGCGGAACCCGCTCTGGTACCGCACCCGGTAGGCCCCCTGGGCCACCGCGGGCACGGGGAGCGTGAGCTGCGCGGTCGATTGGACCTCCTGGTTCGTCGTGGTCACGTTTTCCGACACCAGGCAGTGCCAGGTGGAGCCGTCGACTGGCCAGGCGGACTGGGCCTCGACGGAGAGCTCCGAGGCGCCCGGCTGCGCGGCGGTGGCCGCCGAGCCGGCATGAGTGTAGCTGCCGCCCGGCGCTTGCCAGCCCACGGGCAGGGCGATGCAGGCCACCAGCTGACCGGTGCGCGTGGAGGTCTGGCCGGGCCCGGAGGAGACCTGGAGGCTCAGCGGGACGGAGGTGCCACTGCGGACCGTGCCTTCGTGACTGACGATGGCCTCGGACTGGAAGCCAGAGGCGACCCACCACAGCGAAGCCCCCAGCAGGGCTCGCAGGGAATGATTGCGATTGAGCAAGGGGGACAATCCTGTCGCGATGCGAGAGGAGCCCTGTCTACGGTTTCGCATTCCCCCGAGTCAAATCAGCGTGAAGGCGCTGCGCACTTCCCGGCCATCACGGCTTGTCGAACAGCTCCAGGGCGGCGGTGGTCAGCGTGGTGACGCCCGTGCGCAGCGTGCGCTCGCGGTCCGGCGCGAAGAGGGGCGAGTGCATCGAGGGCAACGCTGTCCCCGCGGCCTTCGCCTGGGCGTATTGCCGCGGCTCGGTGGAGCCGAGCCAGAGCATCACGGCGGGAACGCCCGCTCGTCCGTACTCGGAGAAATCCTCGCCGCCCATGACGGGAGGCGCCTCCTGGAGGTTCTTCTCGCCCAGGACGCGGGACACCGCGCCCACCAGCCGCCGGGTGAGTGCGGGGTCGTTGAAGGTGGAGGGCGTGCCCTCGGTGATGGCGATGTCGGGTGGACGGGGCGCGCCGGAGGCCATGGCCTCCGCCTTGGCGATGCGCTCGATGCCGTCCAGCAGGGCCTTGCGGACCTCGGGCTTGTACGAGCGCACGGTGAGGTGGAGCTTCACGTCATCGGGGATGATGTTGTGCTTGGTGCCGCCATGAATGGAGCCGACCGTCACCACCGCGGGCTCCAGCGGGTTCTTCTCGCGGCTGACGAGCGTCTGGAGCGACAGCACGACGCGCGCCGCCATCACCACCGGGTCCACGGTGGTGTGGGGGTAGGCGCCATGTCCCCCCTTGCCATGCAGGGTGATTTCAACGCCGTCCACGCTCGCCATCGCATAGCCGGGGGTGAACTCCACCGTGCCCGCCGCGGCGGTGTTGACGTGGAGCGCCACCGCGAAGTCCGGCTTGGGGAAGCGCTTGAAGAGGCCGTCCTGGAGCATCTGCCGGGCGCCCGCGCCCACCTCTTCCGCCGGCTGGCCCACCAGCAGCAGTGTGCCTCGCCACCGGTCCTTCGAACGGGCCAGCAGCGTGGCCGTCCCCAACAACGACGTCATGTGCACGTCATGGCCACACGCGTGCATGACCGAGGTGCTCGCACCTGCGGCGTCCTTCGCCTTCTGCTTGCTCGCATAGGGCAGGCCCGTCTTCTCCTCCACGGGCAGCGCGTCCATGTCCGCGCGCAGCATCACCGTGGGGCCCTGGCCGTTGCGGAGCAGGGCCACGACGCCGTGCCCGCCCACCTTGGACGTCACCTCGAAGCCGAGCTTGCGCAGCCGGTCGGCCAGCTTCGCCGCCGTCTTGGCTTCCTGGTTGGACAGCTCCGGCGTCTGGTGCAGGTCGCGGTAGAGCGCGTCGAGCTCGGGGTAGAGCGCATCGAGCCCACCCAGGACGGGTGGCGTCTCCCCGGCGAGCGCGAGGCCGCCGGGCGCGGCCAGGGAGATGAGCAGCAGGGAAAGCAGGGGGGAAATCTTCACGGGGCGGACTCCTGTCCGTCGGGGAGCGGGGTGCCACTACAGCACACCCGCCGTGCCAGGAGGGGCAAGCCCGTATGTCCAGCCACCCTCGAAGGTGCGGGATTGACCGCCAGGAGGCAGAACGCATCTGCTTCACGCATGTCCAAATCTGGTTCTCCCGTGGCGGACGACCTGCCCGTGGCGCGTCCGGTGGATGCCTCCGAGCGAGTCGTCTTGCTGGACGCCCTCCGCGGCTTCGCGCTCTGGGGCGTCTTCGTGTCCAACAGCCTCATGTGGCTGAGTGGACGGGCCTTCATGCCCCGTGAGGCTGCGTCCTCGCTGGAGGCCTCCCTGCTGGAGCAGGTGATCGGCTCCATCTATCAGCTCTTCGTGACGCAGAAGTTCATCTCCATCTTCTCGTTCCTCTTCGGCCTGGGCTTCGCCCTCCAGTTCTCGCGGGCCGAGGCACGTGGCGTCTCCGCCGTGCCGCTCTACCGCCGGCGGCTGCTGATGCTCTTCGGCATCGGCCTGGCGCACGCCCTGCTGTTGTGGACGGGCGATATCCTCCACACCTACGCGATGGTGGGTTTCCTGCTGATGGCCTTCCGGGCCCGCTCCAACCGCACGGTGCTGTTCTGGGCGCTGGGGCTCGTCACCGTGATGCCGTTCCTCGTGCCCGCCGCCATTCGCTACACGCCCATCCTGCTGCACGGCGCGGAGGCCGCGGCCGAGGCCGCGAAGGCCAGTCAGGCCAGGGATATGGCCTTGAAAGCCGACACCCTGGTGGCGTTGTCGAGCGAGTCGTTCTGGACGGCGCAGGTGGGCAACGCACGCTTCTTCCTGGAGAACCTCGGCGGCGGCTTCCGGCGCGTGCTCTGGATGAGCCTCATCCTGGGGCGCTTCCTGCTGGGGTTGCTGGCGGGGCGTCTGCTCCTGTTGCAGGACGTGGAGCGTCACCGGGCGTTGCTGCGCCGGATTCTCGGCTGGGGGCTGAGCATGGGCCTCGTCCTCAATGGCGGTGGGTTGCTGCTGTCCCGCTTGCGCAAAGCCGGCGTGCTGGAGTGGGACCCGAAGGGGCCCTGGATGATGATAGTCAACGGCTTGCAGGAGCCCGGCTACATCGCCATGGGCGCGGCATATGTGGCGGCCTTCGCGCTGCTCTTCCAGCGGGAGCGCTGGAGCCGCTGGCTGGGCGTGCTGACGCCCGTGGGTCGCATGGCCCTGACGAACTACCTGATGCAGTCCGCGGTGAGCATCTGGATTTATTGCGGTTGGGGCCTGGGCTTCATCGGCAAGTTGCCGCCGTCGCGCATCGTCGTCATCTGCTGCGTCATCTTCGCGGCGCAGGTGGTGCTCAGCCGTCTGTGGTTGGCGCGCTTCCGCTTCGGTCCCGCGGAGTGGCTGTGGCGCTCGCTCACGTATGGAAGGGTCCAGCCCATGCGACGGCTCGCTGGCGACGGAGGTGTCCCCGGCGTCAGCGCTTCTTGAGTGAGGGAGGGCTCAGAGTGAGTTGAGGAACGCGAGCAGCGCCTGCCGATCCACGAGCGGCAGGCGCGTGTAGCGCTCCTGGGCCGGCGCGGCCTCGCCGCCATGCCACAGCACGGCCTCTTCCAGGTCGCGAGCCCGCCCGTCATGCAGGAAGCGGGTGTGGCCGTTCACCGCTTTCACGAGGCCCACGCCCCACAGCGGCGGGGTGCGCCACTCGGTGCCGGTGGCGAGCCCGTCCGGGCGGTCATCCGCGAGCCCTTCGCCCATGTCGTGGAGCAGCAGGTCCGTGTAGGGGCGGATGCGCTGGCCGGACAGTTCGGGGAAGCCGGGCACGCCTTCCGTCTCGAAGACTGTGGCCACGTGGCACCCCGCGCAGCCGATGGCGCCGAACACCGCCTTGCCGCGCAGGACGTCGGCGGCTTCCCAGTCCCGGCGCTTGGGCACGGCGACCAATCGCGCGTAGATGAGCAGCGCGTCCAGTTCCTGGGGGCTGACCTCGGGTGGGGCGGCATCGCCGGCCTCGCGTCCCTGCTCGCGGGGATACAACTCCGTCGTCAGTCCCATGTCGGTGACGAGCGCGTGTGCCACTTGCTGGTGCAGCGTGGGTTGATTGGCCTTCCAGCCGAAGCGCCCCAGCCGCGTCTGTCCCGTCGCCGCGTCCCGTACACGGTTGGCCCGGCCGGAGATGCCATTCTGGTCACGGTCCTCCGAATCCTCGTGGGCCAGTACCGCCGCCTCGGGGATGGCCTCGAGCAGGCCGAGGCCGAAGTTCGCGGGCGCGACACGAGGGGAGAAGCGGGTCTCCTCTCCGAGGGGCCCCTTCGACAGTTGGGTGAATCGGTAGCGGGGCCGGTGGAGGACGTAGGTCTCGCCCGAGGCGAACCGGCCGGTGACTTCTTCGTAGGTCACCTCGACGTTGCCTTCCGCGCCGGTTCCGTCGACGTGGCGAACGTCGAGCTGCGCGCCATACACCGGATGAGGCCCACGGCCGTCCGGTCCGCTCAGCTGGAACGCGAGGGAGACGGGCGTCTCGCTCGGGGAGGCGGGGGGCTGGCCGCGTCCATCCTTCACGTGGCAGGTCATGCACGAGGGGGCGTTGAACAACGGCCCCACTTGGATGGGGCCGTCCACGTCCGTCCAGTCGCGGCCGAAGACGCGCTTGCCCGCGTGGAAGTCCTCCCAGCGCGTCCGCGGCATGTTCATGGGGGCGCGGCCGAAGGCGTTGCGTCCCGGGTCCGGCACGGAGCCTGGTCCGCCAGACAGCTCCTCTCCAGGCTCCGTCGTGGCGGGCAGTGCGCCCAGCTCGAGTGGTCGGGGCAGCCGGTGCGTGCTCGCCCAGACAGCGGCGAAAGCGATGGCTCCGACGGGAATGCCTAGAAGGTACAGCCGCCTGCGCATCAGAACGTCTCCCGAGGGAAAGCCTACTCGTTTCCCGTGACGCGCTTCGAGGCGAAGCGCCATCCACGGCCGCGCGGTGTGCACCCATCGCGCCACGAGGCGCGCAGCCATGCTGATACTGGGAGAAACGGCGTTCGCGAGGACGATGCGCGTGGCCGTGTAGCGCGTTCCGCTACAGGGCGGAGGCGTGTGTGTCGTTCATTGCTACAGACGCGGTGTTTCACGCTCCGCCGCTTCTGCCTCAGCGAGCCGCTGGTGCGCCTGCGCAGTCAGCTCGAAGGAGCGCAGCCGCGCGGCGTGGTCGTAGACCATTCCCGTCACCATCAGCTCATCGACTCCCGTGAGTCGAATGAACGCCGCCAGGCCCTGCTGAACGGTGTCGGGCGCGCCGATGATGGAGTACTTCAACGCGTGGTCGGCGCTCGCGCGGTCCACGGGCGAAGCCACGGAGTCGATGTCATCAACCGGAGGCGGGAGCTGACCGGGCGTGCCACGGCGCAGGCGGATGAACTGCTGCTGCACGGAAGTGAAGAGGCGCTGTGCCTCCGCATCCGTATCCGCCGCGAAGACATTCACACAGGCCATGGCATAGGGCCGCTCGAGCGACTCGGATGGCTTGAAGCGCTCCCGGTAGATGTCCAGGGCCTGCAACAGGGCATCCGGCGCGAAGTGGGAGGCGAAGGCGAACGGCATGCCCAGCATCGCCGCGAGCTGCGCGCTGAACAGGCTGGAGCCGAGCAGCCAGATGGGGACCTTCAAACCCGCGCCCGGCACCGCCTGGATGAGCTGTCCCGGCTCGGTGGGCTCGAAGTACGACTTCAGCTCCACGACGTCCTGGGGAAAGGTGTCCGCGCTCGCCGCCAGGTCTCGCCGCAGGGCGCGCGCCGTTAGCATGTCCGTGCCCGGCGCCCGGCCGAGCCCCAGGTCGATGCGCCCCGGGTAGAGCGTCTCCAGCGTGCCGAACTGCTCCGCGATGATCAGCGGCGCGTGATTCGGCAGCATGACGCCGCCCGAACCCACCCGGATGCGCTTCGTCCCCCCGGCCACGTAGCCGATGACCACGGACGTCGCCGCGCTGGCGATACCCGTCATGTTGTGGTGCTCGGCCAGCCAGAAGCGCTTGAAGCCCCAGTCCTCCGCGTGCCGTGCCAGGTCCAGCGTGTTCCGGAGCGCGTCGGCCGCGGTGGAGCCCTGCGTGACGGGCGAGAGGTCGAGGACGGAGAAAGGAATCATGGGGCCCCTACTAACGCCGTCCCTGGGGCCTCCGCTTGCCCATGAACAGGGTATGCCGCGTCCCCTTGGTGCCATGCGCCGCCGGGTGGAGCACCTGGACGGTGAAGCCCGCTTGCTCCATGCGGCGTTCGAAGGCGGGGGAGGGCCCGGCGCTCCACACGCCGAGTACGCCTCCTGGCCGCAGCGCCTGGACCGCGTGTGCCAGCCCCACGCGCCCATAGAGGCCGTGGTTGTCGGGGTGGGTGAGGGCGGTGGGGCCGTTGTCCACGTCGAGCAGGATGGCGTCATAGGTGCCGGACTGACGGGCCATGTGCTTGCCCACGTCGGCCTCCACCACGATGACGCGCGGGTCCTCCAGGGGTGCCCCGGCCAGCGGCGCGAGCAGCCCCCGGTTCCACGTCACCACCACCGGGAGCAGCTCCGCCACCGTGACGCGCGCATCGGGCCCCAGCCGGTCCAGCACCGCGCGGGTGGTGTAGCCAAAGCCCAGTCCGCCCACGAGCACCCGGACGTCGCTTCGGCCCGCCAGCCCTTCACAGCCGGCGTCCGCCAGCGCTTCCTCGGAGCCGTGCTGCCGGCTGGACATCAGCGTCTGGCTCCGCACGCGGAAGACGTACTCGTCCCCACGCCGGGCCAGGGTGACTTCCCCCACGTCCGGGACTTCTGCGCGCTCCAGCGTCTCCCAGGGCTTCATGGCCGGGCTCTTCGCGCGGAGGCGGCCCGGCGTCAAGCCATGACGCCGGGCCGAGGCACATCCGTGGACGCCCGGGCTAGGCCGAGCGCTTCACGTTCTTCGAGGTGTCCACCAGCACCTTGGCGAAGGTGAGCCCGTCAGGGCCCGCATCCGCCTGGATGTGGTCGCCCGGGACGAACTCGCCGCCCAGGACCTTGAGGGCCAGCGGGTCCAGCAGGTTCTTCTGCACCGCGCGCTTCAGGGGCCGCGCGCCGTACGTCGGGTCGTAGCCGCGCTCGGCGAGCAGCTCGCGCGCCTTCTCCGTCAGCTCCAGCGTCAGCCGCTTGTCGGCCAGCAGCTTGGACAGCCGCGCCAGTTGCAGGTCCACGATGCGGTAGATGTCCTTCTTCCGCAGCGGCTCGAAGATGACGACCTCGTCCACGCGGTTGAGGAACTCCGGCCGGAAGTGCGCGCGCAGCGCGTCCATCACCTCGTTGCGCGTGGGCTCGTCCAACTCCTCCTTGCCCGCCATGCCGGCCTGGATGTCCTGCGAGCCGATGTTGGACGTCAGGATGAGCACCGTGTTCTTGAAGTCCACCGTGCGGCCCTGGCTGTCCGTCAGCCGGCCCTCGTCGAGAATCTGGAGCAGCACGTTGAAGACGTCGTGGTGCGCCTTCTCGATTTCGTCGAAGAGGACCACCGTGTACGGCCGCCGGCGCACCGCCTCGGTGAGCTGGCCGCCTTCCTCGTAGCCGACATACCCCGGAGGCGCGCCGACCAGCCGGGCCACGGAGTGCTTCTCCATGTACTCGGACATGTCGATGCGGACCATGGCCGAGTCGTCATCGAAGAGGAACTCCGCCAGCGCCTTGGCCGTCTCCGTCTTGCCCACGCCCGTGGGGCCCAGGAAGATGAACGAACCGATGGGGCGGTTGGGGTCCTGCAGTCCGCTGCGCGCGCGGCGCACGGCGTTGGACACCGCTTCGATGGCGCTACGCTGGCCAATCACCCGGTTCGCCAACCGGTCCTCCATGTGGACCAGCTTCTGGACCTCGCCCTCCATCAGCCGCGAGACGGGGATGCCCGTCCACTTGGCCACCACCTGGGCGATGTCCTCCGCGTCGACTTCCTCCTTGAGGAACTTCTGGTTCTTCTGCAGCTCGGCCAGCTTCTCGTTCTGCGCCTTCAGCTCCTTGTCGAGCGAGGGGATGACGCCGAACTTCAGCTCCGCCGCGCGGTTCAGGTCGCCCTGACGCTCGGCCGCGGCCTGGTCGTTCTTCGCCTTCTCCTGCTTCTCCTTCAGGCCGCGGATGGCGCCAATGGCCGTTTTCTCCGCATCCCAGTGCACCTTGAGCGCGTTGAACTTCTCGCTCAGGTTGGCCAGCTCCTTCTCAATCTGGCCCAGGCGCTCCTGCGAGTGCAGGTCCGTCTCCTTGCGCAAGCCCTCCCGCTCAATCTGGAGCTGCGTCATCTTCCGGCGCACGTCGTCCAGCTCCGTGGGCATGGAGTCGATTTCGATGCGCAGGCGGCTGGAGGCCTCGTCGACGAGGTCGATGGCCTTGTCCGGCAGGAACCGGTCCGCGATGTAGCGGTGGCTCAGCGTGGCGGCGGCCACCAGGGCGTTGTCCTGGATGCGCACGCCGTGGTGCACCTCGTAGCGCTCCTTCAGGCCGCGGAGGATGCTGATGGTGTCGTGCACGCTCGGCTCGCCCACCAGGACGGGCTGGAAGCGCCGCTCCAGCGCGGCGTCCTTCTCGATGTGCTTGCGGTACTCGTCCAGCGTGGTCGCGCCGATGCAGTGCAGCTCGCCGCGCGCCAGCGCCGGCTTGAGCATGTTGCCTGCGTCCATGGCCCCTTCGGCCTTGCCCGCGCCCACCAGCGTGTGGAGCTCGTCGATGAAGAGGATGACCTCGCCCGCGGCGTCGGCAATCTCCTTGAGGACGGCCTTGAGGCGCTCCTCGAACTCGCCGCGGTACTTCGCGCCGGCCACCATGGCGCCCAAATCCAGGGACACCAGGCGCTTGTTCTTCAGGCCCTCCGGCACGTCGCCATCGACGATGCGCCGCGCCAGTCCTTCCGCGATGGCCGTCTTGCCCACGCCGGGCTCGCCGATGAGCACCGGGTTGTTCTTGGTGCGCCGGCTCAGCACCTGGATGCACCGGCGGATCTCCTCGTCACGGCCGATGACGGGGTCGAGCTTGCCGGAGCGCGCCGCCTCCGTGAGGTCGCGGCCGTACTTCTCCAGCGCCTGGTAGGTCGCCTCGGCGTCCTGGCTCGTCACGCGCCCGGAGCCCCGGACGTCCTTGAGTCCGGACAGCACGCGCTCCCTCGTGACGCCCGAGGACTTCATCACCTCGCCCACCGCGCCCTTGTCGTGCGTGAGCGCGAGCAGCAGGTGCTCCGAGGAGATGAACTCGTCCTTGAGGGACTTGGCCTCGTCCTCGGCTTTGTCGAAAGTCTTGAGCAGCCGCTGGCCGAGCATCGCGCTCTCGCCTCCCTGCATGCGGGGCAGCTTCTGGAGCGCTTCGCCGAGCCGCGCGGCGAACAGCTTCACGTCTGCCCCGATCTTCCGGAGCAGGGGGTCGACGATGCCGTCCTTCTGGCCGAGCAACGCAGCGGCCAGGTGCTCGGGCTCGTACTGCGGATTGTCCGCCCGACGGGCCAGGGTCTGACCCTCGTGGATCGCCTCCTGCGCCTTCACTGTGTACTTGTCGAGTCGCATGCCTCCAACGTAAGAGTCGGCCACCCCTTGGCAAGCAGCGCACGTGGCGCGACGTTTCCGTTTACCTGGAATTGTTTGGACTCCTGGTAACCGCCTGCTTTTCAAGGTGCCGGAGTTGCCAGCGGGTATGATGCCGGGTATAGGCGGCGCCCAATCCCCTGGGGGGCTGAATCTGAAAGCGCACGGCGGATATCTCCTACGACTCGAAAGCTTCGGCGGCCTGGAGCTGCTCCGGTTGGCGCGTGAAGCGCTGGCGCTGGACGGTGCGATGGGCGCGACGGGGCTGAAGGTGTCCGTCAACCGGCGCCGCAAGGTGGTCCGTCTGGCGTACGTGGCTCCCTTCACGGAGGGACGGCAGGGCGCACACTGGTATGCGGCCCACCATGCACTCCCCCGACTTCTCTCCCGGGCGACGAACGCCGCCGTCCAGGCCTACGTCTATGATCCAGACGAAGGCGAGCAGGTCATCGCGTACGGCAACGGCCGGCGCGTGGGCGGCGAGCGGGTCGTCTACGAGGACGTGGAGCTCCCGGTGCCGCTGGACCAGATGGACGACGCGGCCTTCAAGCACATGCAGGAGCGCTGGCCGGTGGGCCACCTGGCGTACGTGTTCGGCCTGACGCGCAAGGAGCTGCTGCGGCTGCCGCGCGTGGCTCCGGGCCACGAGCTGGCGCTGGAGGACCGTGACGCAGAGGGGGCCGCCGTCCTGGAGGCCCTCCTGCCGACCTGCCAGGTGTCGCTGCCGGAGTCCGACGCCCTCTGAGAAGGGCTACTCCGCCTGCGGCCCGTCTTGCACGGCCATGGCCTCGCGGACGCTCTGGCTGCGGAAGTACTGCCCCAGAATCGCGAAGGTGCCCGCCACCACCACGGTGCCGAAGATGGCGCTCCCCACGCCCATCGCGCTCAGGATTTCGCGAGAGGTCTCGATGGTGATGTCCGGTGGGAACTCGGGCATCTTGCTCATCGGCTCCGCCAGCGCCGCGAAGAGGCGCTGCTTGGCCACGGACATCTGCGCGCCGTCGATGGTGCGCAGCCCGGCGGCGATGATGGCCGCGCGGCTCAGGACCCGGCGCAGGGCGTCGCGGGGCAGGTTCTCCGGACTCAGCATGCGCGCCGCGGACACGCTGACAAAGGCGCAGGCAACGGCCAGCAAGCCCAACAGCACCGCGCGCAACTCCCGCATGGGCTCCAGCGCCGCGTAGTAGACCTCGAAAATCTTCGGGTCGAGTGCCGGGGCGCCGGGAATCCGAGGCAGCTCCTGCTCCATCCGGAGCGAGCGCGCTTCGTAGAAGTTCGCCATCTCGACGGCTTCCATCAGCGCTGCCCAGCCCGTGAGGATGGAGAGCACCAGGCCCACGATGGCGGCGAAGCGGATGCCACCGGGCAGGCCCTTCCTACTGGAGTGCTTCACCGCTTGGTCGCCTCCACGTAGCGCAGGCGGAGGTCCGCGAGCAGCCCGTCGAACAGCTTCTCTTCCTCGGCCGTGAGGTTGCCCCGCGTCTTCGCGCGCAGCATGGACAAGAGGTCCAGGTTCTGCCGGGCCAGCGGCAGGTCCTTCTCCGTCTGACCCGTTTCAGGATTGGGCGCACCTCCCAGGTGGATGAGCACCGCGGTGCCCAGCCCCACGATGAAGGTGCTGAAGGAAATCGACTCCTCGGACGCGGAGCGCGCTTCCCCCCGCATCACGAAGGTCTCGCCGCGCTTCTCGTCCCCGGAGCTCATGCGGAGACCGGCCCCTCATCGTCGGAGGTCTCGTTCGAAGCGGTGGCGGCCTCGTCGTCGCTCTCGGCCTCGTCGGCTTCGTCGGCCTCGTCGTCGTCGCCATCCGTCGACTCGGCGGCGGTGGAGGTCTCGGCCTCGTCGCTGTCGTCGGACGTATCGTCGTCCTCGTCCTCGAAGTCATCCTCTTCGTCGTCGAAGTCGTCGGCGTCGTCGAGCATGAGCGTCTCAACGGGGACGGACTTCTCCGCCACGTCGGGCAGGCCCTGGAGGTGGCGCTCGTACTCCGTCTCGTCGAGCTGGCCTGAGCGCACGTACCGCTCCACGGTGCGCTTATCGAGGTACTTCGGGTCCGCCGAATCCGCCATGGTTCAAATCCTCAGAATTGCTTGGAAAACAGCGCGGCACCTTATAGCAGGGTGGCCATCTGTCAACGCCGCCGTCCTGCCTTCCAGAGCCGATGAACGCACCGTCCCGCCCGCACCTTCCCCGCGGTCCTTACTTGCTGTGCGACGACTCCGTCCTGCCGGAGATTTCACTGGTGGACAAGGCGGCTCGCCTGGTGGCCGGCGGGGCCCGGGTGGTGCAACTGCGCATGAAGCGAACCTCGGTCCGTGAGGCGCTGGCCGCCACGCGGCAGGTGGTGGCGCTGTGCCGCCGGGAAGGCGCGCTGTGCCTGGTGAACGACCGGGTGGACCTGGCGCTGCTGGCGGACGCGGACGGTGTGCACGTGGGTGACGAGGACGTGCCCGCCGAGGATGCGCGCGCGCTGCTGGGGCCTGGCCGTCTGGTGGGCGTCACGGTGCGAGACGTGGTGGGCGCGCGGGCGGCACAAGCGGCTGGGGCGGACTATGTGGGGCTGGGGCCTGTCTTCCCCACGTCGACGAAGCAGGTGCCCGCGCCAGTGCTGGGTCTGGATGCCTTCGCGTCCGTGGTGCGTGACAGCCCGCTGCCCGTGGTGGGCATTGGTGGGGTGGGGCTGGTGAACATCGCGAGCGTGGCGGCGGCCGGGGCGCACTGCGCGGCGGTGGTATCCGACGCGCTGCTCGCCGTGGATATCACCGAGCGTGTGAGGCGGTTGGTGGCCGCGTTTGAACAGGGGCGCTCCGGGGCATAGCCTCGAAGCCAGGAGCTTCCATGAACAACCATTCGCGACACCACGGGCCGGCGCCGCGCCGCCCCAACATCGGCATCACCCCGGACTGGAGTCCGGCCGGAGAACAGCCCTTTGCCCGCTATGAGCTGAAGGTTCCGTACGCGGACGCCGTCCTCCGCGCGGGCGGGCTGCCCTTCGTGTTGCCGTATTCGGACGAGCCGGCCTGCGTGGAGTCCTATCTGGACCGCATCTCCGGGGTGCTCGTCACGGGCGGCGCGTTCGACATTCCTCCGTCGGCCTACGGCGAGGATGCGCGCGAGGGCTTGGGGGCGCTGAAGGAAGGGCGTACCGCTTTCGAGGCGGCGCTCATGCGCGGCGCGCTCAAGCGCAACATGCCGGTGCTGGGCATCTGTGGCGGCATGCAACTGCTCAACGTCATCCTGGGTGGCACGCTGTACCAGGACATCGGCCGTGAGGTGGAGGGCGCTCGCGAGCACGAGCAGAAGCACGACCGCACGCACCCGCAGCACCCGGTGGACGTGAAGAGCGGCACGTTGCTGGCGGAGGCAGTGGGGTATGGCCAGTTGATGGTCAACTCCACCCACCACCAGTCGGTGCGCGGCGTGGGCAAGGACGTGACGATTACCGCGGTGGCGCCGGATGGCGTGGTGGAGGCCATCGAGTCCTCCGTGCACACCTTCGCCGTGGGCGTGCAGTGGCACCCCGAATACATGTCCACGACCATTCCGGTGCACGTGGGGCTCTACAAGGCGTTCGTGCAGAAGGCGCGCGAGCACCGCCGGTGAGCCCCCGCGTCCTCCTGCTGGCGGGGTTGGAGCCCACGGGACGGGCGGGGCTCTTGGCGGATGTCGCCGCGGTGCGCGCGCTGCGGGGCCAGCCGGTGGCGGTGCCCACCGCGCAGACGGCGCAGGGTGTCCGCACCTTCACCTGGACGGCCTCGCCGCCGCGCGTGCTGTCAGCGCAGGTGGTCGCCGCGCGCGAGCTGGGGCCGGTGCACGCGGTGAAGTGCGGCATGGTGCCCGCTCGCGCGCAGCTCGAGGCCGCGCAGCGGGCCCTGGAGGACACGGGCGCGTGGTGGGTGGTGGACCCGGTGGTGCGCACCTCCCGGGGCGAGCCGCTGACGCGCCTGTCCGCACGGGCCTACCTGGCCCTGGCCGGGCCGCGTGTGGTGCTCACGCCGAACCTGGATGAAGCGGGCTGGCTGCTGGGACGACCCGTCGCGCGCACGGTGGAAGAGGCTGTCGAGGCCGCGGAGGCACTGGCACAGCACGGCTTTGGCGCGGTGCTGGTGAAGGGCGGGCACTTGCCGGACACGCAGGGGCTGGCGGACGTCCTGGCCACACCGGGCCGCGTGCGAGTGCTGGAGGGCAAGCGGCTGGCGCGTGCCCCCGGACGTCGGGGCACCGGGTGCCGGCTGGCCTCCGCGCTGGCCACGGAGCTGGGGAGGGGCCGTACGCTGGAGACGGCGGTGCGCTCGGCCCGCGCGCTGGTGGTGCGCTACCTGCGGACCGGCGCGGAGTAGGGTGGGGCCGCGCTACTCGCTTCGAGATCGGCTCTCGAAGCGGGTGAACTCGGCCAGGAACACCAGGTCGATGGAGCCGATGGGGCCGTTGCGCTGCTTGGCGACGATGAGCTCCACGGGGATGACCGTGTTCGACTGCTGCGCCGGCTGCCCGTCGGGGCCCTCGTCAGTCGTCTCACGGTGGATGAACATCACCACGTCGGCGTCCTGCTCGATGGAGCCGGACTCACGCAGGTCCGACAGCAGGGGTTTGCCGTCCTTTCGGTCCTCCACCTTTCGGCTGAGCTGACTGAGCGCGATGATGGGCACCTCCAGCTCCTTGGCGAGCTGCTTCAGTGCGCGGGAGATTTCGGCGACCTCGAGCTGGCGGCTCTCCACCTTGCCCTTCTGATGCATGAGCTGGAGGTAGTCGATGACGATGAGCGACAGGCGCGGGTCGCGCTGCTTCACGCGGCGGGCCTTGGCGCGCAGGTCGAACGGGGACAGGCCGCCCGAGTCGTCGATGTAGATAGGCGCGTTGTAGAGCGCGCCCGCCATCTCCTGGAACTTCTCCTCGTCGTGCGGTGACAGCCGGCCGCCGCGCAGCTTCTTCATGTCCACGCGCGCGGTGGAGGCCAGCAGACGCATCAGCAACTGGTCGGCGGGCATTTCGAGGCTGAAGATGCCGACGGCCTTGTTCTCCTTCAGCGCCGCGTGCACCGCGATGTTCATCGCGAAGGACGTCTTGCCGATGCCGGGACGCGCCGCGAGGATGATGAGCTCGCCGGCATGCAGGCCGGTGAGCTGGTTGTCCAGGTCGATGTAGCCGGTGGACAGGCCCGTGATGCCCGTGGCCGCCGCCTTCATCTTGTCGAGCAGGTCGAGCGTATGCTCCATCAGCTCGCTGACCGGGCGCAGGTCGCCCTCGCGCTTCTTCTCCGCGAGGAGGAACACCTTGCGCTCGGCCTCGTCGAGCAGCACCTCCAGCTCGCCCGTCTCCTGGCTGGCGAGGTCCTGAATCTCCCTGCCCGCCTGGGCCAGGCGGCGGCGGAGGGCCTGGTCCTTGACGATCTGCGCGTACTGGACCGCGTTGGACGCGATGGGCACCACCTGGTCCAGACGCATCAGGTAGGCCGGACCGCCCACCGACACCAGGTGGCCCAACACCTTCAGCTCCTCAGCCAGCGTCAGGTGGTCCACCTGTCTCGACTGGCCGTCGAGCTTCAGCATCGCCTCGAAAATCTGGGCGTGTGCGGGGCTGGAGAAATCCTCTGGGTGGACGACCTCGCCTACCGCGGCGATGAGCGTGTTGTCCGCCAGCACAGCGCCCAGCACGGCGCGCTCCGCGGCGAGGTCCTCGTGGACCTTCCGACCCTCTCTGAACTCGTGGACGTTCTCCATGGCAGCCCGCCCACTCTACAGGCAGGGCTGACACAACCAAATTTGCTGCCACAGCCCTGTAGCAGTACCGCTTACCCCTCCAGTCCCCACTTCTGGAGGAACGCTTCACGCCAGGTGCGGCTGAGCACGACGGAGCTCCCGTCCTTGAGGACGAGGATTCCATCCCCGTGGCTCCACGGCTCCAGGCGGGCCACCGCGTCCAGATTGACGATGTCGCCCCGGTGCACCCGGACGAAGCGTGAGGGGTCCAGCCGCTCCTCCAAGGCCCGGAGTGTCTGTCGCACCAGGTGTTCCCCCTGGCCCGTGTAGAGCCGCACGTACTTGTCCTCGGCCGACAGGCGCCAGACGTCCGTCAGCGGCAGGGGTACCCAGGCCTCGCCCGCCTTCACCACCAGCCGCTCCAGCGGACGGCCCGCGGGGGCCCGCCCCAACTCCGCCAGCAGGGCCTGGAGCCGCGCGGTGTCCGGCATCCCGCCGCGCAGCACCGCGTGGGCCTTGTCGAGCGCCCGGCCGAAGCGCTCCGCGTCGTAGGGCTTCAGCAGGTAATCCACGGCCTGCGCCTCGAAGGCCGCCAGCGCGAAGGCGTCGTACGCGGTGGAGAAGATGACGGCCGGGCAATGCTCCGGGCCCAGGGCCTCCAGCACCTCGAAGCCGGTGAGGCCGGGCATCTGCACGTCGAGCACCAGCAGGTCCGGACGCAGGGCGCCCACCTGGCGCAACGTCTGGGTCCCATCCGCCGCCTCGCCCGCGAGCGCGAAGCGCGTGTCCTCCGCCAGCAGGCGCTTCACCTTCGCCCGCGCGGGGGCTTCGTCGTCGGCCACCAGCACCTGGAAGCGCGTCATGCCGCGGCCTCTCGGGGCAGCCACAGCGACACGCGCGCGCCGCCTTCGGGGCCATGGCTTCGTTCCAGCCGCGCACGGCCCGCGTGCAGCAGTGCCAGGATGCGCTCCAGGTGGGCCAGCCCCACGCCGGGGCCAGCCGCGGGCGAGGGCGTGCCGAAGCCGCGCCCCGTGTCCTCCACTTCCAGCCGCCACCCGGCGCCGTCTTCCCAGGCCCGGATGCGCACCTCCAGGGGCTCGGTCCTGTCCTGGTTGTGCTTCACCGCGTTCTCCACCAGCGCTTGCAGCGCGAAGCAGGGCACCTGGGCGCCGTCCAGGCCGGGAGCCACCTCCCAGCGCACCGTCACCTGTTCGCCGAAGCGCGCGGCCAGCAGGGCCACGAAGCGCGCGGCCTGGGTGCGCTCCTCGGCCAGCGTCCACGTGGCCTCGCGCCGCTCCAGGCTGGCGCGCAGCAGCCCGCCCAGGTCGCTGAGCAGCCGGTCCGTGCGCGCGAGGTCCTCGTACATCACCGAGCTGACGGTGTTCAGGGCGTTGAAGAGGAAGTGCGGATGGAGCTGCCCGGTGAGGGCCTGGAGCTGGGCCGCGCGCAGCTCACCTTCCAGCGCCGCCTCTCGCAGCGCCCGCGCCTGACGCTCCTTCCAGTCTTGGAGGAAGCTCCACAGCGTGGCGGAGACGGTGTACGAGATGAGGTCCTTCTGCGCCTCCATTGGGATGCGGAAGGCGAGCTCGCCATAGTCGTAGGTGCCCCAGCCGAGCAGCGCGTACAGCAGCTGCCGCGTCCCCATCATCAGCGCGGTGTGCAGGCCGGTGAAGAGCACGAAGGCCACGGCATGGATGCCCAGGAAGCGCCCCCAGCCCACGCGGGGGCTCGGGGCGTTGAGCACCGCCGTGTAGAGGATGGGCAGGACGGCCCAGATGCCGATCGCCCCGGTGATTTCCCAGAGGAAGGCCCGGGCCGCAGGGATGGTGCCTCCGTCCCCGAGGATGGTGAGCCACAGCGTGAGCCCCAGCCACAGGCCGAGGAACAGGCAGAAGGCGAACAACGCCAGCGCCGGCCGCGCGCGGATGCGGGGCCACTTCCAGTCGGAGCGGGCCTGGGGCGGGGAGGGCGTCATGGGCGTCGTCAGGCAGTATGCAGCGGGGCGGTGGGGATGGGCGCGGCCCGTTTCGAGCGGGCCGTCATCCCGAAGCACGCCCGCAGCCAGGGCACCCGGGCCACCCCTTCACACAGGCCCCACGTGAGACCGAACGTCAGCGTGAGCACCGCCAGGAAGAGGCCCCAGGGGCCCACGGGTCCGTCGACGACGGCGAAGCCGACGACGACGATGACAGTCTGGTGGAGGATGTAGAACGGGTAGGCCCGCTCGCGCGCGTACCGGAGCCAGGGGCGGCGGACGTGGATGCAGGCCCGCGCCCACGCCAGGGCCGTGAGGATGAAGAGCCACTGCAGCGCCGTGCGGCCCAGCGTCTCCAGCGGGAAGGCGTACTCGTTCGGCGGCACCATGACGGCGAAGAGCAGGCCGCAGGCGCCCAGCAGCGCCTTGCGCCGGGCCACCAGGTGCTCCATGACGCGAGGACACCGGCCCAGCAGGTGTCCGCTGAGGAAGAAGAGGCCGAAGTGGATGAAGGCTCGCGGGTCGTCGAGCAGCGCGTGCGTCTGGGGGAAGCGGCGCAGCAGCACCTCGTTGAGCGCGAGCGGCAGGAACAGCCACGCCACGTTCCAGCCCCGGCTCAGCCACGCCTCGGCGCGCTGGAGCCAGGCCTGGCCCCTCGTCGTGCGCAGCGCCGCGAAGAGGGGCAGCCCGAGCAGGCAGTAGACGAAGAGGTACATGACGAACCACAGGTGGTGCCAGCTGAAGCTGCCGGTGGGGTAGGGCACGAAGCCGAACACGGACGGGTAGAAGTCCGCGTAGCTGCCCTGGAACGTCCCTCGCTGGAGCCGCTCCACGTAGATTTGCGGCGGCACCACGACGAACATGCCGAACAGCACCGGGCCCAGGAGCCGCTTCGCGCGGTCCCCAGCGAAGGTGCCCAGCGAGCGCCGCCGCAGCGCGAACGCCGTGCCCAGGCCGGAGATGCACATCAGCAGCGGCATGCGGAGGTGGTGCAGCACCTCCATGGGCGGCTCCAGCCACGGCAGGGCCTGGACGCTCTTCACGTGCCAGTCCCAGGTGTTGAACATCATCCCGGTGTGGAACAGGTGCAGCAGGAGGATGGCCACCACGCGGAGCCAGTCCAGGTCCGGGCGGTGTTCATCGGTGGGGTGCGCGGTGACGGTGGTGCTCATGGGCGAGCCTCCTTCCGCTCCGGGATACGCACCGCTCCCGGGGCGCTCCACGCGCTTGTCGCCAGCCGGTTTCACAGGGGCGCGAACCGGACGGGTGGAGTGGGGCGCAAAGGAAAAGGCCGCCCGGGTTGCCCCGGACGGCCCTTTCTCACTTCAGTGAAGCCCGCGGAGGATTACTCCGGCAGGACCTCGAGCTTGATCTTCGCGATGACGTCGCGGTGCAGGCGCAGCTCCACCTCGTAGTTGCCCAGGGCCTTGATGGGCTCGGGCAGGTGGATGTGGCGGCGGTCGATGCTCTGACCCTCGGCGGCAACCGCCTCCGCGATGTCCAGCGCCGTGACGGAGCCGAACAGCTTGTCCTGATCGCCCACGCGGCGCTTGATGCTGACCTTGATGGCGCCGATCTTCTTCGCCTGCTCCTCGGCCGCGCCCTTCAGCTTGGCGTTCCGAGCGGCGATGACCGACTTCTCGTGCTCCAGCTGGCGCAGGTTCTGCTCGCTGGCGAGAACCGCCTTCTTGCGGGGCAGGAGGAAGTTACGGCCGAAGCCGTCCTTCACGGTGACGAGTTCCCCGGACTTGCCCAGGTTCTCGATGTCCTCACGCAGAATGACCTTCATGTTCAGTCTCCTGTGCGGACCGGCGGACTAGCCGACCACCGCGTTGTAGGGGAGGAGCGCGATGCCACGGGCGCGCTTGATGGCCACCGCCACCTCGCGCTGGTGCTTGGCGCAGTTGCCGGAGATGCGGCGGGGGATGATCTTGCCGCGCTCGGTCACGAAGTACTTCAGCGTCGCCTGGTCCTTGAAGTCCACCGACGCGTTCTTCTCCGCGCAGAAGCGGCAGACCTTCTTGCGGCCGAAGCCGCGGCCACCACCGCGCTTGTCGTCGTCGCCGCCAAGCCCGCCGCCGCGGTCGCCGCGATCACCACCACGGTCACCCCGGTCACCCCGGTCACCACCGCGCGAACCACCACCGCCGAAGCCACCACCGCTGCGGGCGGCGGGGGCAGAGGCCGTCTTGCTATCCGTTCCGTTGCTCATGAGCGTTCTCGTATCCTGGAATGGTCTCTAGCGAATTGACCCAGAAGGCCCTCAGGCCTCCTCGGACGACTCCTCCTCGGAGTCGCCGCCCTGCTCCTCGGCACCCTCGGAGCGGAAGCCACCCTCGCGCTCCGCGGGAGCGCCCGGACGGGTCTCCTCCACGTCGCCGGCCAGCTTCACGTCCTCGAGCACCGGACGCGTCTCGGGGTCCACCTCGTCCGCGAGCTTCACGGAGATGTAACGGGTGACCTCGTCCAGGTTGCGGAGGTTGCGCTCGATTTCCGCCACCAGCTTCGCGCCACCCAGGAAGTGGGTGTGCACGTAGATGGCGCGGGGCTGCTTCGCCACGGGGAACAGGGTCTTCTTCTTGCCCCACACCGTGAAGCGGATGACCTTGCCACCCTCACGGGCAACGATGCCGCGGACGCGCTCCTTGAGCTTGTCCACGTTGTCGTCCGTCAGGTCCGGCTTGACCAGGAAGATGGTCTCGTACTCACGAAGCCGCGTCGCGGCCTGCGTCTCAGCCATTGTTTTCTCTCCCCTTGGGGTCGAGTGCCCTCCGGTGAATCCAGAGAGCGGGGAAACGGCCAGCAGACCTGAGAGGCCCACCGCCGGGGACGGGAAACCACGCGCCCGTCACCTTCGCGCTACGTCCCGTGTACCAACACGGGAAGCTGAAAAAGAACATCCCACCGGGTCATCCCCGATGAGGGAACGGGCCTTCTATGGGGGGGCCCCCGCCAAGTCAAGCGGCCGGGCGCCCTGTCCGCCTGCCCGTGGGGGGGCCTGGGGGCCCGCCTCAGGCCTTCCGGTTGAACCGGTTCATGGCCACCGACAGCCCTTCGCGAATCCAGATCTCCGTCATGTCCATGGCCCGGTCGATGAGCGTCTCCATCTCCCGGCGCTCGCCGTCGTCGAAGTTGGACAGGACGTAGCCGGACACGCGCTCGCGGGCGTTGGGGCCCTCCGGCTTGCCAATGCCGAAGCGCAGGCGGATGAAGCCCTCGTCGCCCAGGCTGGAGACGATGCTCTTGAGGCCGTTGTGGCCGCCGCTGCCGCCGCCGGCCTTGAGCTGCAGCCGGCCCAGGGGCAGGTCCAACTCGTCATGGATGACGAGCACGTCCGCGACCGGCACCTTGAAGAAGCGCGCCGCCTCCGCGACGGAGCGGCCCGACAGGTTCATGAACGTCTGGGGCTCCACGAAGAGGACGCGCTCGCCCGCCAGGGTGCCCTGACCGACCTTGGCCGCGAACTTCTCCTGGTTCAGCTCCGCGCGCGCCCGCGACAGCAGCGCCTCCACCACCATGAACCCGATGTTGTGCCGGTGCCGCTCGTACTCGCGCCCCGGATTGCCCAGCCCGACGATGAGCTTCATGACGTGGCTCCCGAAACGAGAAACGGGGCCAGCCCCTTACCGGGCCGGCCCCGCTCCAGAAGGACCGCTGAAGGCGACAGCCTACTTCTTCGCCGGGGCCTTCGCGTCCTTGGCCGGAGCCGCCTTCGCATCCTTGGCCGGAGCCGCCGCCGCGGCAGCCGCCGCCGCCGGACCCGCCTCCACAGCCTCCGGCGCGCTGATGACGGCCAGGGTGTAGTTGACGTTCGTCTTCACCGACACGCCCTCGGGCAGCTTCAGATCGTTGATGTGGAGCACCTCCGTGATCTTCATCGGCGTCACGTCCACTTCGATCTTCTCGGGGATGGCGCCCGGAAGCGACCAGACCTCGATCTCACGGCGGGCCTGGGTCAGCAGACCGCCGTCCGCCACACCCTGCGCGCGGCCGGAGAGCACCAGCGGCACGTTGACCTTCACCTTGTCGGTGGGGCGCACGTCCAGGAAGTCGGCGTGCAGGATGGCGCGGGTGACAGGCTCCATCTGGTAGTCCTTCAGGAGCACCTGACGGTCACCGCCCTCCACCTTGATCTGGATCAGGGTGTTGAACTTGTGCGGGGTGTTGATGGCCTGGCGGACCGCCTTGGGGTCCACGGAGATGTGCATCGGCTTCTCCAGGTGCTTTCCGTAGACGACGGCGGGAATCAGACCCTGGGCGCGCAGGCGGCGGGCAACGCCCTTGCCGGAACCCTCACGCGGCTTGGCCTCGAGGGTGCTCGTATTGACGGACATGGAATCCTCACGGATGGGACTGCGGGTGCCACCGGCGGCCCTGGCGCCCTCGGCATCCCGCCCCAGTGGCGGGCCCCGAAGACGGCGCCTGTGAATGCCTCCGATGGAGGGTCGTGCACATGCCAGCCGGAGGGCCTGGAGTCAAGCCGCCCGGCGGACAGGCGCACGCAGGCTCAGACGAACAGCGAGCTGAGCGAGTCGGCGCGGTGGATGCGGGCAATGGCTTCGCCGAAGAGGCGCTCGGTGGTGAGCAGGCGGATCTTCGAGCAGGCCTGCGCCGCCGGAGACAGCGGCACGGTGTCCGTGAAGACGACCTCTTCCAGCACCGAGTCCTGGATGCGCTGGATGGCCGGGCCGGAGAGGATGGGGTGGACCGCGTACGCCACCACGCGCCGTGCGCCCTTGGCCTTCAGCGCCGCGGCCGCCTGGGCGAGCGTGCCGGCGGTGTCCACCATGTCGTCCACCAGCACCGCGTCCTTGCCGCTCACGTCGCCGATGAGGTTCATCACCTCCGACGCGTTGGGGCGGGGACGGCGCTTGTCGATGATGGCCAGGCCCGTGTTCAGCCGCTTGGAGTACGCGCGGGCGCGCTCCACGCCGCCGGCGTCCGGCGAGACGATGACCAGCTCCTGCGACTCCGGGAAGCGCTTGCGCAGGTCCTCCAGGAACACCGGCGAGCCGTAGAGGTGGTCCGAGGGGATGTTGAAGAAGCCCTGGATCTGCCCCGCGTGCATGTCCATGGACACCACGCGCCCGGCGCCCGCGGACTCCAGCAGGTCCGCGATGAGCTTCGCGGTGATGGGCGTACGCGGCGCCACCTTCCGGTCCTGACGGGCGTACCCGTAGTACGGAATGACGGCGGTGATGGAGCCAGCGCTCGCCCGCTTGAGCGCGTCACACATGATGAGCAACTCCATCAGGTGATCGTTCGCTGGCGGGCAGGTCGACTGGAGGATGAAGACGTCGTGGCCGCGGACGTTCTCGCCGATCTCGACGTGAATCTCCCCGTCCGAGAACCGACCGACCTCCGCCTTGCCCAGAGGGCGCTTGAGGTACTCGCAGATGCGATGCGCCAGGCCGGGATTCGAGTTCCCGGCGAACACCTTGAAGTCACGCGGCTGCATGGTGGGGCCGGTGACTAACCTGGACGCGGACGGAAGGAAAGAAGTCGTTAGTCCAGGTCCGCTGGCGCTGCGACGAGCATCCCGGCTTGCGCCTGATGGAGGTGTCGCTCGTACTCCATCAGGATGACGCGTTCCATTTGACTCCGCGTATCCGCGTTGAGCGGGTGGGCAATGTCCTTGTACGTCCCATCCTTCCGCTTCTTGGCTGGCATCGCGATGAAGAGCCCGGTCGAGCCGTGAATGACCTTCAAATCGCGAATGACGAAGCAGTGGTCCAAGGTGATGGTGACGTACGCCTTGAGCTTGTCCTCTTCGACCGGAAACACCCGGACGTCGGTGATGTTCATGGTCCCCCCCCGAACCCGAAAGGTCGGAGCTGAAGGGAAGCCTGGGACATACCGGGTGTCAAATGCAAGCGCGGGCGCGAGAGAGATTTGCGCCACTGTTCAATGCCCCCACAGTCGGCCGCTGCGAGTGGAGGCTAGGTCAGCATTTGCGGCCAGTGCATGACCAGGTGGGTCAGGAACGCGAGGTGGTAGACCACGATGACGGCATACACGGCCGCGCCCAGCCGGATGGCGATGCGGCTGGCCTTGAGGTGCCGGTGGATGCACAGCAGCCACAGACCCGCGTTCACGATGACCAGCTTGGCGAACATGAAGAAGAGCGGGGACTGCTCATAGGCCTCCCGCATGATGGGGTTGAGCTCTTCGGCCACGCCCAACTGGAGGAAGAAGAGGGTGAACAGCCCGTCCAGCAGGTTCAGCATCAACAACGCCACGGACGCCGGTGACAGGTAGAAAGAAGCCCTGTTGCCCCACGCCCCACCCCGCATCTGTCCGATCGTCGCCGCCACGCCCATCCCCCTTCGCCAGTCCGTAGCCAAGACTCTTCAAGAGCCTTGCCAACGCCCGCGGGGCCCGGTGACGGGCAGGCGAGGAAGCGGGCGACATCCGC
The DNA here is from genome assembly GCF_010998615.1 of Myxococcus sp. CA023. Classification (GTDB taxonomy): domain Bacteria; phylum Myxococcota; class Myxococcia; order Myxococcales; family Myxococcaceae; genus Myxococcus. The sequence goes on from NZ_JAAEAH010000006.1 coordinate 154,494, forward strand.
GGGCGATTCGGCTATGGGACGGGCGTGGCGGGAAATTGACTCCCCTGGGGGCGTGGCAGACTATCCGCGCCCTTTCCGCCCCCGGCCCGTGAGCGTTCCTTGCACCAATTCCCCAAAGATATCGGGTGGATAGAGGTCATCTGCGGTTCGATGTTCTCCGGCAAGACGGAGGAGCTGATCCGCCGCGTCCAGCGCGCCGTCTACGGCAAGCAGCGGGTGCAGGTCTTCAAGCCGCGCATCGACAACCGCTACGACGAATCCGCGGTGGTGAGCCACTCGCAGCTCAAGGTGATGTCCACCGCCATCGAGCGGGCTGAAGAGATTTTTTACAGGCTCGCGCCCGACACCCAGGTGGTGGGCATCGACGAGGTGCAGTTCTTCGGTTCAGAAGTCGTCGCCGTGGTGGAGGCGCTGGCCAACAAGGGCCTGCGCGTCATCTGCGCGGGACTGGACCAGGACTACCAGGGGCGGCCCTTCGAACCGATGCCCCATTTGATGGCGGTGTCGGAGTACGTGACGAAGGAGCTGGCCATCTGCGTGGTGTGCGGGAATCCGGCCAACCGCTCCCAGCGCATCGTGTCCAGTGGTGAGCGGGTGGTGGTGGGCGCGGCGGGCGCGTACGAGCCGCGCTGCCGCAAGTGTCACGTGGCGGAACCGGCGGCGGGCACGCCGCCGCAGACGTTGGAACTGTTCGACTGAGCGGGAGCTGAACGGATGCGCGACACCCTGTACTCCAACGTTCCCTTCAAGCTGAACGAGATGCCCCACCACTATGGGCCTCACGTCCACCTGGTGGGAAATCCCTTTCTCCTGACCCAACTGGCGACGCTGTGTTCGAAGGGCGTCATCCAGCCGCAGATCAACCGCCTGGTGGAGACGCTGTACGTCGACCTGGTGAAGACGGTGCTCAACGCGGAGTTCCCGCGGAAGAACGTGAGCCTGCCCACGCGGATGATCGACTCGACCCCACAGGGGCTCTACCAGGGCGAGGTCATCGACCCGCAGGTGCGGGTGGTGACGGTGAACATCGCCCGGGCGGGCACGCTGCCGTCGCAGGTGACGTACGACCTGATGAACGCCACGCTGGACCCGACGGTGGTGCGCCAGGACCACATCATCATGAGCCGCATGATTGACGCCGCGGAGGCGGTGGTGGGCTCGGAGATTGGCGGCGCGAAGATTGGCGGCGACGTGGACGACGCCTTCGTCCTGTTCCCCGACCCCATGGGGGCCACGGGGGGCAGCCTGTCCACGGCGATTTCGCTCTACAAGAACAAGGTGCCCGGGACGCCCCGGCGCATCATCACCCTGAACCTCATCGTCACGCCGGAGTATCTGCGGAAGATGACCACGGACCATCCGGACGTCATCATCTACGCGCTCCGGTTGGACCGGGGCCTGTCCCCGCCGGAGGTGTTCGGCACCGAGCCGGGCGCGCTCTGGGAGAAGGAGCGGGGCCTGGATGACCGGCAGTACATCGTCCCCGGAGGCGGCGGCTTCGGGGAGATCATGAACAACGCGTACGTGTAGCGGAGGAATCCTTGGCGTTCTACGAGCAGGAAGTCGGTGTCCTGATTTCCGAGGACAAGTTGCAGGCGCGCGTGCGCGAGCTCGCGGCGGAGATTACGCGCGACTACGCGGGCAAGGACCTGACGCTCATCTGCGTGCTGAAGGGCTCGGCGTTCTTCACCATCGACCTGGCGAAGTACATCGACCTGCCGGTGAAGTTGGAGTTCCTGGGCGTGTCCAGCTACCAGGGCGGCACGGAGTCCACGGGCGAGGTGCGCATCACCACCGATGTCAGCAAGCCGATGGCTGGCAAGCACCTGCTCATCATCGAGGACATCATCGACACCGGGCTCACCATGCAGTTCCTGCTGGAGAACCTGCGCGCTCGGCACCCCGCGTCGCTGAAGGTGTGCACGCTGCTGGAGAAGCCCTCGCGCGCCCGGACGAAGGTGGACATCGACTACAAGGGCTTCGTCATCGATGACCTCTTCGTCGTGGGCTACGGGCTCGACTTCGGCGAGGTGTACCGGAACATCCCCTTCATCGGGGTGATGAAGAACAAGTAGTCCCGGCCGGGTGCTGGCGCCGCCCTCGTGCGTGGCGCCGCACCGGTCTTCAGGTGATGCTCGGAACGGGCAGCGGCGCTCCACGCCGTCGCACTGGATGGAGCACGTCGTCACCGCGAGAAGCAGCGTTGCAGCCTTCGACAAGTCCTTTCCAGGTGGGGACGGCCTATCCAGGCTGTCTTTCCTATGCCTGAAAGTCAAAGAGGGCATGTCTGTGTATGTCAGGGGAGACAGAGGGCCATGGGCCGCTCACGGGGGCTGCTCAGCGGCCGTGACGCGGTGCTTCGCGTTGTCGTCTTCCGGTCCATGCACAGCGTGCCTGAGAAGAATTCGCTGAAGCGCGGCGTCTGACCGCGCGAATCGAGGCTGACCATGGATGCATCCAGGGACAGGGCCGCGCTGGCTCGGGCGGGCAACCACCGCAACAACGACGCCGTCCGGAAGTACGTTGCGGAGTTCATCGGGACGTTCGTCCTGGTGTTGGGAGGCGTCGGGGCGGCCGTGCTGGCGGGCGACCACATCGGCTTCCAAGGTGTCGCGCTCGCCTTTGGCCTGTCGCTGCTGGCCATGGTGTACGTGATTGGCCCCATCTCGGGTTGCCATGTGAATCCGGCGGTGACGCTGGGCCTCCTGCTGTCTGGGAAGATGGAGGGCAAGGATGCGGTCGGCTACGTGGTGGCGCAGTGCGTGGGGGCCATCCTCGGCGCGGGCGTGGTGCTGCTGATTGCCAAGGGCATGCCCGGAGGGTACTCGGCGGTGACCGAGGGACTCGCGACCAACGGGTACGGCGCCGCTTCACCTGACGGCTTCAGCATGGGAGCGGCCTTCCTCACGGAGGTGGCGCTCACCTTCCTGCTCGTGCTCACGGTGCTGGGCTCGACGGATGCGCGCGCCCCAGTGGGCTTCGCGGGGCTGGCCATCGGCCTGGTGCTGGCGCTCATCCACCTGGTGGGGATTCCGGTGACGAACACGTCGGTGAATCCGGCGCGCAGCCTGGGACCGGCGGTGTTCGCCGGGAGCGTGCCCATGGGGCAGCTGTGGCTGTTCATCGTGGCGCCGCTCTTGGGAGGCGCCACCGCGGCGGCGGTGTATCGCACGGTGTTCCGTCCTGCCGTGCCCATCAGCGCGGAGGAGGCCGAGCGGGCCCTGCGGCGCGAGCGTGAGGCGCGAATCGCGGACGAACGGGCCGGCACGCGCGCGCCCGTCTGATGCCGCGGGTCGCTTTGCTCGGCGGGCTCCGGCGGGTACGGTGACCGGCAATTGGGGCCAGTCGTGCCCCCACTGGAGCCGCCATGTTCTTCGACCCGACGCGCCTCACGGCCTACTTCCTGGCGGTGCTCGCGCTCATCCTGACGCCCGGGCCGGACACGATGTTCGTGCTGGCCCGGAGCATGGGGCAGGGGCGCAAGGCGGGCATCGTCTCCGCGCTGGGCATCTTCGTCGGATGCCTGTTCCACATCGCCGCGGCGGCGTTCGGGCTGTCGACGTTGCTGGCGACGTCGGCGCTGGCCTTCTCCGTGGTGAAGTGGGGTGGGGCGGCCTACCTCGTGTGGATGGGCGTGCAGATGCTGCGCAGCAAGGACACCGCGGCCGAGGCGGTGCAGGCGCTGCCACCCGCTGGCCTGTGGCGCATCTTCCGCGACGGCGTCGTCACCAACGTGCTGAACCCGAAGGTGGCCGTGTTCTTCCTGGCCTTCCTGCCGCAGTTCGTGGATGCGTCCGCGGGCTCGACGGGGCTCCAGTTCCTGGGGCTCGGGTTGATGTTCTCCGTCACGGGGACGTCGTGGCTGGTGCTGCTGGCTGCGTTCGCGGGTGCCTTTGGGGGGTGGATGCGGCGCAATCCGCGCGTGGCCGCGTGGCAGAAGCGCGTCACCGGTGGCGTGTTCGTCGCGCTGGGGGCTCGGCTGGCGTTGCAGCGCCAGGCGTAGGCGTCAGACGAGCGCCTTGATGACCACGTAGAGCACGTAGAGGACCCACGGCACGGCGGCCAGGAGTCCGAGGATTCCGAGCAGGCCGGCCCAGACGGGGTAGCCCTTGCGCCACGGCAGGAGGAGGAAGGTGCCTCCGGCGAGCGCGGGCAGGGGCAGGAGGTTGAGGGCGGCCAGCTTCGCGCTCATCAGGCCCCAGGCGCGCAGCAGGTCGCCGTCCCGGAGGAGCGCGAGGAAGCGCTCCACGCGGCTGGGGAGCAGGGAGGGCTCGAAGGGGACGGCGAAGCCGCTTGCGAACTGGCGCAGGGCCTCCGTGGGCCCCAGGCAGGCCATGGCGATGGCGACCTGCACGGCCCAGGGCAGGAGGATGACGGCGGCGTGGAGGGGTGGGGAGAGCTGGAGGAGGCGGCTCTTGGCGGGGGCGCCCTCGACGGGCTCGTCAAAGCTCACCGCGCTGCCGAGCGCCAGGGGGCGGAAGGCCCACAGGATGCTCCCCAGGCGGGCGGAGAGTAGGGTGGGGCCGTAGCCGAGGACGACGGACACGGGCCGTGCTCCCAGGGTGCTGGCCACGGCGGCCTGCGCCAGCGCCCAGAGGGCGTTGACGGCGAAGAAGAGCATCCAGAGCCAGAGGAGTTGGGACAGGCGGTCCATGCGGTGCGTCCCTGTCTACCATGACCCGGGGTGGTATCCGTGAGCGGGCGGGGCACCAATCACCCGGGAGCGTGGCGCCGCGTCTCTGGTAGGCATCCGGGTTGAGGAGCTCATGGCTTACGGCATCGCGAATCACCTCTGGATTCATGGGAGCCCGGACCGGTCCAGGGTCCGTCAGTGGATGGACGCCGCACTGGGGACGTCGTTCGGGGATCAGCCACAGAGCGACATCGTCGTCGCGGACGTCTTCAAGTTCGGGTCGGCGCTGACGCTCATCAACACCAGCGGGTGATGGTGGCAAGGTACTGCTGTCGGACTCTGCATCCAGGTGAAGGGATGCATTGATTGCGCATACTCGCTCCATGCCTTGAAGCGATGCCTCCAACGCCGGAGGTACTTGATTGCTGTTGAGGGAACTGCTGGGCTGCAACAGTAGGCCGCCGTTGTGTGCCGCAGGTGTACTTGCGGCATCATCGTAGCCAGCTGGGGGGAATCATGGACGTTTCGGCAACCAAAGCGGATGGGCAGCCGGTGGGGCAGACATTGCTCAAGCCCATTGGGCGCACGAACTTGGGTTGGCTTCTCGACACGGAGGCGGGAAGGCACTTTGGGGGAGATGTGCTTATCGACAAGGGCGGCCTGCGGCTACCTGTCCTGGTCAATCTGAAGCACGCACGCGGTCCCACGCCAATGCGTGATGCATTGCTGGATGAGGCTGCGGCTGATTCGCCTGTCGGACCCGTGGAGTTCCAGGCGGATGGCCCTCAGCAGCCTGTAGCGCAGCGGGCGGACGGTGCTGAGCGGTATCGATGTGAAGGTCCTCTCCTCATTCGCCACCCGGTGCAAGGACAGCTCGGGGCAGGTCAGCTGACGTGATGCCCACGCTGAGGATAGACGTCATCGAGGAGCACTTTTCCGAGGCGGCCTTCCTGTACTCGCAATGGGAGCGAGCACTGCGGGGAACGAACTACAATCTGGAAGAGACAGCGCAGTTGGAGGAGCGGCTGCTGGCACATCTGGACGGACTGGTGCTCGGGGGGGAGCCCGTCGCCGAGGCTCTGCTCAGTCCCGCCCTGGACGGTGGGGAACCTGGGGAGGTGTTTTGCTCAGTGTTCGCCTCCATCGCCGAATCCCCACCTGCTGCGCTGGAAGTGGTACTCGCGCTGGCGCCGGTCGCGCCTCCAGAGGTACTGGCTTCGCTGCGGCGCGCGCTGGAACTCAGCGGGCGCACCGGGTTGGATGCGTCGCTGGTTCCGTTGCTGAAGGCACCCGAGGCATCCGTCCAGGCGCTGGCATTGGAGGTGCTTTCGTTCCGCGGAGCCGTACCACGCGGAGTTGCTCTGGAACTGCTCGACCAGGAGGATGGCCGGGTGGTGGCGGCGGCACTGCGAGGCCTTGGCACGCTGGAAAGAGATATCGGGCACCGGGAGTTGCGGCGACTGTTGGACGACAATCGACCGCAAGTGCGACTGGCGGCCATCGAGTCTGGCCTGCTGTCTGGAGTACGCGCGGCATGGGACGCATGCCGGCAGGAGGCGCAAGGCTGCGGCGAGGGCGCACCTCCGGCCCGAGTGCTCCAGGCGATATGCGGGGATGACGAGGACGTCGAGCGCCTGGTGGCGCTCATGGCCAATGACGTCGTCCGCGCGGACATCGTATGGGCACTGGGCTTCACAGGGCGGGTTGCTGCCGTGGAGGCTTGTCTGGAGTTGATGGGGCATGTGCCATCGGTGGCACGGCTGGCTGGCGAGGCCTTTAGCGCCATCACCGGGCTGGTGCTGAAGGACACTTACGCCGTGGAGTTAGAGGAGGGGGATTCGCTCCCGCCACTGGAGGAAGATGACCTCGAAGCCGACCTTTCTTCCAAGGAAGAGGACAATCTGCCGGTGCCGGCCTGTGCAGCAGTCGCTGACTGGTGGCAGCGAGCGCGTCAGGATTACTCTCGGAGTGGACGCTACCTGGGCGGCAAGCCGTTCAGTGGCGCGGCGCTGTTGGACGCGCTGGCGAGGGGGCCCATGCGTCGACGTCACGTCCACGCACGAGAACTGGCGCTGAGGACGCAGGGCATGCACGACGTTCAAACACGTGCGTTCACGGCCCGACAGGGCGCGGAACTGGCCGGAGCACAGCGCGTGCGCGAGCACTTATCGACACGTCCATTGAAGCGTGCTTTTGGGGGGTGAAGTTCCATGTGGGCACTGAAGAATCGCACTGCGTACGCTGCGGAGCGAAACTGGACGCGTGACAAGGAGGGGGTTCACTGGTGGCTCGTCGCGGTCAAAGCGACTTTTGACATCGCGCCCGGGGGGAGACTCCAACTGGCGGACGAACAGCGTCCTCCTGTGCTGATGCCGGAGTACTTCGGAGCGCCCGGTCAGTCGAGCTTGCGCTATGAATCGGACCTGCTGGCGGTGAAACCGGGCGCGGAGGTGCTGCTCGATGGTTGCGCGCATGCGCCTCGCGGCAAGCCCGCCGAGACGGTGCCGGTCTCGCTGCGGCTCGGACCGCTCCACAAGGTACTGCTCGTGCACGGGGCACGCACCTACTCTCGGGGGTTGCTTGGGATGGCGGTGAGCCGGCCCCGGCCGTTCACCACGAGCCCCATTCGCTATGAAGCCGCGTTCGGGGGCTATGACATGACGGACTCCGACCCCAGCAAGCATCGGCTCGACGAGCGAAATCCCCTCGGGCGTGGCTTCGCGACGCGTCAGGCCCAACTTGCGGGCAAGCCCGCCCATACAATCGAGTATCCCAGTGGCGACCCGGCGACCCGAGGCCCCGCGGGGTTCGGGCCCATCGACGCCGCCTGGATGCCGCGACGCAAGCTCGCGGGGACGTACGACGCCCGGTGGGAGCGTACGAAGAAGCCTCTGCTTCCCGATGACTACGACCCCACATTCGCGTTGAGCGCCCCCGGGGACCAGCGACTCGACGGGCCGCTCACCGGCGGCGAGCGGGTCGAATTGATGAACATGACGCCCGAAGGGGTCCTTCGCTTCGAATTGCCCCGCATCTCGCTTGGTTTCACCACGCACGTGGGCCGGCGGAGCGAGGAGCACGGCGCACGCCTGACCACGGTTCTCGTCGAGCCTGAAGCCAGGCGCCTCTCGCTGGTGTGGCAGGGAGCGCTGTGTGTGCCCGCGCCGGATGCGGACTACCTCGACGAGACGGAGATTGCAGAATTGAAGGAGGCGGAATGAGCACCTCCCTGGAGGTCGTTGCGGTCGGCGCGCGAACCCCCGTCGGGTATACGGCGGAGAGCAGCGCGGCGGCCGTGCGTGCTGGCATCTCTCGCTACGCCGAGTTTCCCTTCGCCGACGCCCGGGGGGAGCCTGTGGTGATTGCATCGGACGGGATCCTTGACCCATCGCTGGAGGGGCGGAATCGGCTCTTGCCGCTGCTCGAGAGTGCGTTGGGGGAGGTCGAGGCCAAACTGTGTCCAGAAGCGCTGCTGCGGAGCCGGCTCAGCGTGCTGCTGTCGTGCCCGGAAGCCCGCCCCGGGTTCTTGGAGGAGGACGCGGGCTGGCTGGTCGACGCCGTGGAGGCGCGCTATCGAGGGAGAAGCGCAGGCACGCGCGTCGTGCTTGCGGGGCGCGGCCACGCGGGAGCGCTCCGGGCGGTGGAGCAGGCCCTGCGGGAGTGTGCCGATGGCGGGGACCACCTGTTCCTGGTGGCGGGCGCGGACAGCTACCACCACACGGAGACGTTCCTCTGGCTGGAGCAGGCTCGTCGCTTCGCGCAGCCGGGGATTCGCGGTGGCTTCACGCCTGGCGAGGGCGCCGCCTGTCTGGCGCTGATGAGCGCCGGGACGCGGCGCCGCCTGGGGCTGTCAGGGCTGGCTGTCGTGCGGGGAGCGCACACCGCACGAGAGCGCCAGCTTCGCGACAGCAGTAGGGGCTCTCTCGGCGTTGGGATGACCCAGGCAGTCGAGGGCGTCGTCACGGGACTCAAGTTGCCCCATGAAGGGGTCGACGACCTGTATACGGACATCAATGGTGAGCGCTATCGAAGCGAGGAGTGGGGTTTCGTCGTGCTGCGGACGCCATCCGTCTGGAAGTCCACCAGCTACAGGGTCCCAAGCACCTGCTGGGGCGATGTCGGTGCTGCCTCCGGAGCGCTCGGGTGCGTCCTTGCGGTCCGGGCATTCGCCCGGGGGTATGCGCGAGGCCCACGGGCCCTGGTGATGGCCGGTTCGGATGGGGGGCTGCGGGGGGCGATGCTCCTGCATGCGCCCCAAGTCTCGTAAGGAGAGGATGCCCATGCCCAAGGTCTCAGTGAATGCGCCCAAGACCCCGGTAACTGAAGGAAGCAGTGGGGTTGCCGCAGCGACCCTGCCGAACGTGTGCAAGATGCCAGGGCCGCCGGCCCCGTTCGTACCAACACCGCTACCCAATATCGGCAAAAGCGGGACGGAGCCAAAGAACTACTCGAAAAGCGTCACGATTGAAGGGAAGAAGGTTGCGATTCGGGGCGCAACGTTTGGCTCCATGGGGGATGTGGCCAGCAAAGGAACCGGCGGCGGAGTGGTTTCCTCCAATGTGGAAGGTCCGACTAGTTTCGTCGGGCCCGGGTCCATGGACACGAAGATCGAGGGTAAAAACGTCCAACTGCTCGGCGACCCCATGCTCAACAATTGCGGATCGAGCGGGAGCCCAGCCAATGCGGCGACGATGATGGGCTTGCTTCAGGTGAGCGGCACGGTCACTGCTGTCAACGGGAATGACAGATGCCCACTTTGCAGGAAGCGCCATGGCCCCGAAAGCACGCTCGAAGAGAATCCTACGACGAAGGTCAACGCGGGGCGGCTGGCTCAGAGGGTTGCGAGGAAAGTGCGTGGCGGCGAACTCCCCAGTCCTTTTTCAACAATGCTGGGCGTGGTCCAGTGCCTGTGCGGCAAGAAGAAGATCTATGCGGATCACTCAGGGCCAACGCTCAAAGGCGTCTGTGACAGCATCTCGGACCTCAAGTGGGTCGGTCCGGAGAGTGGACTGCCGATTGACGCCACAAAACAAAAGGTCAAATCCTTCATTAGGGGACGATTTGGTAGTCGAAAAACAGATTTTGACAAGACATGGGAGAGGCTTGAGTCCCGCGCAAGGAAGAGCAAGCGTGGCGAGACCTCGTCCGCAGCATATCCGCCCGGCTCCTGTGCTGGGCCCAAGGCACTTGTATACTGCCTGGAGGACAATGCATATCCAAGAGGCATCACCGAGCGCTGGCACCACAGCGAAAAGCAGCCAGTTGATGCGAAAATCAAGTTTCTCGATGCGGAGAGTGGCGAGGAAGTCGAAGGTCACTTCGGTCATGGCAAGACCGTTCCGCCATGTCTGACATGCAACTTTCTCCTCCCCGCGATGCTCTGTCATGAAGACAAGGTACTGGAATGTCAGCACACGAACTAGCAGCCGAGATGGAAGATCTACTCCTGAGGATCGTTCCAGGACTCTCAGAGCAGTGGCAGGGTGCCAGCCCGGAGACGATTGCACATATCGAGCGACTGGCAGGTCGGCCTCTGCCTCCGTTCTATCTGTGGTTCCTGCGTCGCATGGGACGTTGCATGGGGGCTCTGACCTATCCGAGCCTGGATTTCTCAGCAGAGCGCATTCTCCGCAGCTATGCAGAGAAGACGATCCATCCAGATCCGCGGTTTCTGCTCATTGGATATGAGTCTGATGAGATGATGCCACTGCATCTCTTCTACGATTTTGACGCACCGGCACGGGACGATGCGCTGGTGACGGAGCGGTACGCCAATGGCGGCGAGCTTCATGACAGGTTCGAAACTCTGAGTGAAATGTTGGCTTGGGGGGCGCTCCTGAAGTTCAGGGTCAACACGATGCCTCAGCGATGTGAAGGAATGCTCTCTTGTGACGATCCAGACCTCCTCTCTCAACTCGACCCAGTGATGTTCAGTCTGGGTTTCACCAAGCCGATTACAACCGGTCCTCGCTGTGGACTGTATGAACGGAACGATGCGGTCTTGATATGCGAGCGCACGCCCCGAGAAGAACTCCTGGGGAACCAGGCCTTCACTCTGGGCGGCCGTGATGCCGGAGTACTTAGAAGGCTCCTGGGAAGGCTCACCACCGAGTCCTCGTTGGAGGTCGAAGTCGACGAATGGACCCCTGCGCTTGGATGACTCGCATGGAACTCTTGCTCGACGAGCGCTTCACCACGCTTGCGCCGCGCTGGTCGAGTTCATTGAGGTCTACTACGACGTCCTCCGGACGATTACGGAAGTCCAGCAGACGCCATGTCAACACACGAGGAAGTAGAGCTCGAGATGGAGCACCTGCTGTTGCGGACTGTCCCTGGGTTCGCGGAGCAGTGGCGGGGCGCAGCGCCTGCCACGATTGAGAAGCTCGAGCGGATTGCCGGTCGTCCCCTGCCGCCGTTCTATTGCTGGTTCCTGCGTCGCATGGGCCAGAGCATGGGGCCCCTGGCCTACCCCACCCTGGATTTCTCGGCCGAGCGCGTGCTGGCGTGCTACGCCCAGAAGTTGGTCAAGCCCGAACCTCGATTTCTGCTCATCGCCTATGAGTCCGATGAGATGATGCCGCTGCACCTCTTCTACGACTTCAATGCGCCCTCGCGAAACGATGCCATGGTCACTTCCCGCGAAGCGCGCGGCAAGGAACTGACCGACGCCTTCGAGACGTTGAGGGAGATGCTGGCGTGGGGAGCGCTCTCCCTCTTCCGCATTGACAGGGCGCCGCATTCCAGCAGCGGCAGTCTCAAGGGTGACACCCCTGACTTCCTGATGGACCTCGACCCAGTGATGAGCAGCCTTGGATTCATCCAGCCCATTCCCACTGGCCCGTTCTGCAGATTGTATGAGCGACCGGACGCAGTCATGGTGTGCACGGGCACGCCAAGAGCGGGAACCGGGAATCGGAGGGCTTTTGACCTCGGCGGCAATAGTGTCGGAAGCCTGCGGAGAATTCTGGGAGAGATCTCGTCCGCGCGCGTCGCGGAACTCCAGGTGAAGAAGTAGGCTGCACACCCGGTGAGTTCAGGGCAGGAGGATACCGGCGGCGTGCAGGGGGCGCGCGGGCTGGCGCGGAGGCGCTCTCGCCGGGCTCGTCAAAACTCACCGCGCTGCCGAGCATGACCGGACGGAAGGCCCATAGGATGCTCTCCAGGCGGGCGGAGAGTAGGGGGCCGTCGCCGAGGCCGAGGGACACGGGCCGTGCCCCAAAGGCGCTGGCCACTGCGGTCTGCGCCAGCGCCCAACGGGCGTGGACGGCGAAGAAGCGCCCCCAGAACCAGAAGTGCTGGGACAGGCGGTCCGGCTCATGCGGTGCGTCCCTGTCTACCATGGCCCGGGGTGGTATCCGTGAGCGGCGGGGCACCAATCACCCTGGAGCCTGGCGCCGCGTCTCTGGTAGGCATCCGGGTTGAGGAGCTCATGGCTTACGGCATCGCGAATCACCTCTGGATTCATGGGAGCCCGGACCGGTCCAGGGTTCGTCAGTGGATGGACGCCGCACTGGGGACGTCGTTCGGGGAGCAGCCTCGGAGCGACATCGTCGTCGCGGACGTCTTCCAGTTCGGGCCGGCGCTGACGCTCATCGACGTGCAGGTGCTCGGTGCGCCGCGCGTCGAAGGCGAGGCGGAGGCGGCGGAGCAGGACGGCTTCCTGACGCGCGTGGCCAGCCTGGCGCAGGAAGCGGGCTTCAAGAGCACGCGGGTGTGGATGGGCGACGTGGGCACCATGGCGTGGGAGCTGGAGTCCCAGGGCGAAGAGGGCGTGCCCGTGGGGGCGAAGCGGGAGGACGAGGCACTGCGCACGCTGGGGCCGGACGGGTGGACCGTGGACCCGCTGGCGCCCGTAGTGGCGCGCGAGGTGATTCGGAGCATCGTCAAGCTGCCGCTGGAGGAGGTCCACCACTACATCGACTGGGCGGTGAGTTGCCGCAGCGCGATGGCGGCGGGGACGCCGGTGGAGGGCTTCAACCTGACGCGCGCGTCGAGGCTGATGGCCACGCACTACCTGGTGTGGAAGGGGAAGGTGCTGCCCAAGCCGACGCCGGTGAGCGAGATGGCGCCGAAGCTCGGCAGGGCCCGGAGGATGCGCAGGGCGGCGACGCTGGTGCCCGCGGCGCGCGTCTGGGGGCTGGTGCTGGTGGTGGCCTTGGTCGTGCCCGCGGTGCTGTACCACTTCATCTTTGCTCCGCCGGTTGAGAGCCCGGTGAAGGGCTTCGTGCTCAGCGGTGTGATGACGCTGGTCTGGGCCCTGTTCGCCCTGGTGCGCTTCGATGACTTCCAGGGGCGGCCGGTGCGCCTACCGTGGCGGCTGGCGCTGTTCGTCGGTGGCCAGCTCGCGGTGGGGGCGTTGATGTGGTGGCTTCATGGGATGCCGCGTTAATGCTCGATGCATTCGCTGAGGTCTTCCGTGCTGCGGCGAACTCTATCGTTCGAGGTGTACTTGAGTCTTGATACTACGCCAATGTCGATACCGGCTTTCGACTGTCCTCATGAACTCTCTCCTTTCGCCAAAGAGCGTCGAAAGCGACTGGTTTGCAAAGAGTCGTCGCTGTTTCACTGGCAGGCAGTGCTGGTCGGCACGTCGGAAGTCAGACTTGTGTGGTAAGTATGTATTTAGAGGTTGAGGGAGTCAATAATCACATTCTTGGTTCGTTGTGCCGAATAGCGAACCTGCATGCGGGCGATAGGCAACGCCGCAAGGCCCAGTCGTGGATGCCGGTATGTGTTGGCCATAGTAAATGCAAGGAAATGAGAAACCGAATTTCGGCGCACATGGTCAAGAAGAATGACTGTACCGGAGCTCAGCTCAAGAAAGTGATGAGAGCAGTAGGAGATGGCGACTCATTCAGGGCGCGGAAGAGTCCTGCAGGGCCTGGGTGTTACCCAGATATGGCTGGGCTGACACTGAGCGAGCAGGCACGAGCGGAGCTGGAGGAGACTTTTCGCTCGACAGAGGACCGGCGCCTGGCGGAGCGCTGCCAGGCGGTGCTGATGGCTGCGCGCGGCCGCAATCCGCAGGACAGCGCCGTCGATGTCGTGGCGGGTGTGCGCACCGTCTTCTGGTGGCTGAAGCTGTACCGGGAGAGAGGGCTGGCGGCGCTGCGAATTCATTGGGGACCCGGTAGGAGGTCCCTCATCCCCGAGGCGCACGCCGAGCTACTCAAGCAGTGGGTGAGGACGGGGCCGCTGGAGTGCGGAGTCCCTCGCGCCAACTGGACGTACGCGACGCTCGCTCAGCACTACACGCGCCAGCAGTACGTGGAGGTGAGCGAAACCTGCATGCGCGACTTCTGCCACCGCCATGGCATCCGTCCCTACCGGCCCACCTACCGCTTCCTCAATGCAGACCCGGCGCGCCAAGCCAAGGCCGCCGAAGACATCGCGGCGTTAGAACGGGGGCTGCCCTCGGCGAGCTCGTCCTGCTGAGTCAGGACGAGGCACGGTTCGCCCTGGTGCCCACCCTCACCACGACGCTGGGCATCCAAGGCGAGCGGCCGTGCGTAGGCACCTGGGACTGCAAAGACGTGGTGCACGTCTTCGGCTCGGTCAATCTGGTGACTGGGCAGCTGACGCATCACCTCTTCGAGAGCCAGCACACAGAGCGTCGACGCGACGGGCTGAGCAAGACGTCTCGAATGCAGCGCGAGTTTGCACGCCACATCGAGCAAGTGGGCCGCACCTCCCCGGCTGACTCGTGCCTGTGTGTCGTCCTCCTGGTAGACGGAGCCAATTGGCACCGGGGCCGCGTGGTGGATGAAGCGCTGCGGGCCAATCCGCATGTGCTGCTCTACACGCTGCCGCCCTATAGCCCCGAGTTGCAACCCATTGAGAAACTCTGGCGACCGCTCCGGCACGACGTCAGCCACAACGTGCTGTACGACGCCATGCCGAGGCTGTCCGCTGCACTCCGTCGCCGCCTCCGCGAGTACCAGCGCAAGCCTTACACCGTCCTGCGGGCGGTCGGTCTATTGCAGGACCTTCACTCGCCCTGAATCACTCACGGTTTTGTTTCTATTGGTTCAACCGGAGCCATTGCGGTTCCTTGTCGAAGAGTGCATCCTCGGTGGGGCCAAGAGTGGGTTCGTTTGGAACGAGTATGGGAAGTAACCATCGTCGTTTGAACCTGCGCTGAGGCCGAGTAATCCGAAGTGGAGGTCGTTCCGAGTTAGAGGCTGCCAAGTCGGAGCGACTCGTTTTGGGGTGAGTTATTTTACTTGTGTTGTCGACGACGTGTCCGAGAAGCATTCTCAAAAGTCCTCAGCCAGTAATCCGATTTAACATGAGAGCGAAGTAGGCTGGGTATTGTTCCAAAATGGCACGAACCTCTGATTCGTTTCGGAACAGTTCGCGGCGAAGAGCCCCCCGCGAGGAACACTCGCCTACGATTTGGAGAAGGTCGGTAGCCACGACTCTGTCAGAAAATCCAAGCTCATAAATCATCACCGAGCATGCTGTGGGCAGTCCGTATCTCATGCGCTTTTGCAGTGTCTTGAGGTGTGATATTAGATTTTCGGAGTCTGGCCTTAATGTGCTTGTGAATTCAATGACTGCCCCTATCGCAAGAGTTCCTTCGTAGCCAAGGGCGTTTTCGCATAGCTCTATGACGTGTTCTAGTTTTGCCTTTCGAGGCTGTTTGTCTCCTCCGATTTTCGCATTGATCCGTAGCAGTTCGGCGTATAGTCCCCCGAATGAATGGCCATTCATCCATCCTATGGTGAGGGGTTGGAGTGCTGTCTGGGGTCTGCATTTGCGAAATGTCGAATTCTGAATTCTGGCCAGGATGAGAGGCCACAGAGTTGACAGTAGTTCGTCGGTTGACTCGATCTCGATCATCGCGTCAATGTTTGCAATGACCCATGTTTCGGTCTCGATTGCCTCTTTGAGTCCGTAGAGAGTGCGCGCGAATAATTTCCGTTGGGCTGGTGCACTCGCTTTGCTGGCAACATGCGCTGCCAGAGTTGAGAATGTTTCAATTAGACGTTCGCGGTCATCATCGCTTGCGAGGTGGTATGCGAGCGTTTCCTCGGCGAGTCGCCTGACTCCGTTTTCCGGTAGGTTGGCGTCTATGTCATCCCAATGAGCCATTAAAAAGCTCTCAATGGCTGCCAAGATCTCTACTTTTTGGGTGAGTTGCCCAGTGAGGACCTCCTTCGAGAATCCTTTCCTCGAGAGGCTGGATGCTGTTTGGGAGACCCAGTCGGCGGTGTTTGGTGACGAAATGTATGCTTGAATTAGTTGAATCGGGTCTAGTGAAAGGCGCGAGCGGCGGTTGTCGCTTTGTAGAAAAGCGAGTACCGAGAGTATAGTGCTTTCGCATGGTTCTGAAGTATCAGTACGCAGAAGCGATTGAATTCCGGACCACCTCCAGTTCTCGGTTTCTATCTCCCTTCCGTCATAGATGCTTGGGTCTGCAAAGATTACACTGCCTTCCGTGTGCATGCCAGAGCGACCTGCTCGGCCGATGAGGTTGTGGAAATCTCGATTCTTAATCGGGTCGCGGCCTTGGTACACACTGGTGACAATTAAGTATCGAATTGGGAGGTTTACCCCTTGCGCAAGCGTAGATGTGCATATGACGAGTCGTGCCAGTCCCGTCTTCATTGCATGCTCGACGGCCAATCGAATCCCATGGGGGGTATTCCCGTGATGGGTGAATACACCTAGAGCTGCGCTCCGGCTGATTGCGGCATCGGCACCGAGGTTTTTTATGCACAAGCTAGCTATTCGCTGAACTTCGTCACTGGCAGACGCGGCTAGTGGTGGCTTCAGTTCTAGTCCGCGCGCGTAGGCGTCGAGCAGTGTTTCGCAAAGCGAAGTCACAGTTGACTTTCGGCCGCAGAAGATTGCGACGCTGCCATTGTGGGCGAGCTTTAATCCTAGGTATAGAGCGACAGTTGCTCCGTTGTTCCTATCCGGAAACGACCGTGCTTTCTCGCGCGAATTGTGCTGGAGTTGTTGCGCCTCGATTACTCTGGGGACGAAAAACTGTATCTTGTTTGGGGTGTCAGGTTCTACGAAATCCAGGCGCCCTAAGTGGTCTTGCCAACTGGCAAACGCCACTGTACGTTCAGTTGGGATTAGACCGCCACCTGCAACGACATTCGGCTCGTCGGCGTTCAGCCATTCTCCGATTGCCGCAGCATTCGATAGAACCGCTGAGATGAGAATAGTCTGGATTTCCAGTGGAATCATGGTCTTTAGTGAGGCAATCAAAAGTTCATAGGTTACCCCGCGAGAGCCAGTGTCAAATTGATGCCCTTCGTCGTAGATGAGCAGTCCTATTTGTTTTGCGATTTCGGGTGAGTGTCTTAATGTGTATACGAGCTTTTCTGGGGTTAGGATGAGGACGCTGCGTATCGCAAGAAGTTCTTCAACATCAAAGTCGGCCTGGGAAACGTCGGATAATTCATCGACATTTACAGGCTCTCCATGAAATGCTTCAAGTAAGTTGTCGCGGATTTCGTGACAGAGAGCCCTGAAGGGAGCTACGACGACGGCGAGGGTTGCTCTCTCGGCTAAGAATGCACTTCGAATTATGATTTCCGTGGCCCTGCTCTTGCCTGCGCTGGTTGGCATTTGGACGACGGCAGACTTCCCTTCGAATACCCCCTTTTCTCCTAGGAGTTTTTGGGCGGGCCATAGTTCATGGAGGAATCTAGGCTTGGATAGGGTGTTTGCCCAGTCTGCCTCAGGAATGTTTGAGAACGTTGGGAGGCATAGTCGAGCAGAGTTTTCGAAGCGTCGACGAACGACAGCGCTAACTGTATCGGCCAGTAGTAATTCTCGTGCCGTTCCGTGAATGTATGCGGTACGTCTTAGTTCTGCGCTAGCGTTGATGAATTGTTCCTCGGTGCCTCCGTGGCTGTAGTATGTCGACAGTGCTAACTGAATGTTCTCAAGTAGTTGTGTGTACGGGCCTGGTGTGAATACGCAGTCGGAGGAGAAGTTTCCTTTCAGGAGCCATAGGAGAAGTTGCTCCAATCCACGAGTAGAGAGTTCGAGTGATTCTGATGAAATTGCGTAGGCGAGAACGCTGGCGCTGCCGGGAAAGTTGCAGAGGTAATAAGATGCGGACCCGAGCAGGAGTAGATAGCTATCGAGGTCGGATGCGAGGTTTGTTTGGCGGTATGCGTCAAAGTAGCGTGCGGAGAATAGCATGTGCAACTGCAATTCCTCCAGTTTGGCGTCCTCAATGCCATGTGCGTTGAGTCGAGCTGATAGTTCTCCCAGTACTCCAATGGTGAGAGTTAATAGTTCGGCGGGATCTCTGGATAGATTGATATGTTCTGAGGGCGGGACCGAGTACTCAAACATCTTTGCCTTGGAGCGAGTGGCACTCAGGAGAAGTTGTGAGCTTTTGTCAGGCTTCATTGATGGCTCTTGCGTAAAGTTCGTGAGCCAATGACATTAATTCGCCGCCATGGATGACAAGGAGGGCGACTGTTTGTGCTGCGGGGTGTTTTGACGTGTCTGTTTTTGATGTGGTCGGTCCGTCGAAGCAAGGGGTGGATAAGACGGCTACCGCGCCGTAGGTCTCTTGATATGGCCTGTCGACTGGGTTTTGAAAGCGCTCAATTTTTTCTGCTTCTCCGAATTTTTGCTGGTCAAAGAGTCGCTGTTTTATTGCATTTAGGGACTCTGGTTTTCGGGTGGGGTCTTTGGAGGAGTCGTTGACTGCGTCTTGGAGTCGCGACGATGCCTTTTGGCCAGTCAGATCGGCCTTTGACTCAAATATCGCAAGTGTGTCGGATTTTGAATCTCGTCCACTTTTGATTATTTTGAATCCAATGATGTCGCATCCTTTTGTGGATTCGTTTCGGATTGTCTTGTCTGCGTAACGTGTGCGTGGAACCCAGTAATTCAGGAGGAATTCCACATAGTCAGCGACAATTAGCTCTGCGAAGTCGCCAGAGCGAATGCTTGGGCCTGGCGGGTTTGAGGCGTCGGGGAATTTTATTTTGCTTAAATATTCGGCGCGGGAGTAGCCATACCCTTTGCGTAGGTAGTCGATTTGGTTGTCGCTGCAATAGTGATTGCGGATGTGTTTTGCCCACGCGGAGAGGATCGCGTCGTCTTTTTGGTGCCGCAACTCCCAGACTTCAATGGTCTTGTTATCTGTGGTTTTTATTTTCTGTCCTGTATTGACGAGCCACTTGATTTGTGCTGGCTGGAGCTCTTGGGGCGGAGCAGGGGGGGCAGGCGGCAGGTTTGCTGTCACGGGTAATTCTTTCCACGGGCGTTGATGGAGGTGTGTAAACGGACTATTTACATGGACGAAGGCGATGCGCGAGGTGTCTGCCTTGCCCCACCCAGGGGGTGTTGCTTCGAGGGTTATTTGGGGTTCAGATCGACTGGTTCGCGGACCAGCTGATCTGCTTGGTGAGATGCGGATCGGATGTCCCGGTTATGTGGTGACTGGGCGCCTGCGTGGTTAACGAAGAGATTAGTTAGAGTGATGGATGGCTAGGCAGTGGCGGAACCAAGTGGCCAGCTTCGCGAGAGGAGTTGCGTGCGAAGCCGCTGCAACGCCTGGGCCAGTTCATGGAGGGGCTAAGGCGCCAGCTTGCGCAAATGCCTCTTCATGTCCGCCCACCACAACTCGTGGGATTGAAATCAGGGGTGTAGGTGGCAGGTACACCATGCAGGCCCCCGCAGCTTCGATAGCCTGACGCACGCCTCTGCCCTTGTGCACCCCTAGGTTGTCCATCAGCACAATGTCTTCCGAGTGAAGCCAGGGACAAAGGCGCTGCCGGACAAAGCGCACGAAGACACGCCCATTGATGGCTCATCGGTGCGTCACTCAGCTTGGGACGACACCTCACTCGGATGGCGCCCACCAGCGGCAGCGCCGTCCAGTGGCCTCCCGGGCGTAGCCCCCGGGCGCGCTGTCCTACGGGCGCCCCCCGTACTCGCGTGCCATGGAGGTGTTGCAGAAGGATTCGTCGAGGAAGATGTGGCGCCGGACGTCCACCACACTCAGTGGCGCCGCGAGGGCACGCCGGGGCCAGAGGTTTGGCGGCGCGTCGCGCTCGCAAGCGGCGAAGGACTTTTTTGTGAGAGAAGCCCAGCAGGTGCAGCGCCCGCTGCATGGAAGCCCGGCTGATGCCGATACCGGTGCGTGCCGTCAGTACCTCCAGCAGCTCCAGCACGGTCGCATCCTGCGTCTGGACCACCAAGTGCTTGAACGCCCCCTCCACCTTGCCTCGGGAGGGCGAGAAGTTACCACCTCTGCGGGGCCGGGGAGTCTCGCCTCCGGTTTCCCGAGGCAACCGCAGCACTCGGCTGACCGTCGCCTCGCCAATGTCCAGCAGGTGGGCAATCTGCCCATACGTCAGGCCTTCCTCAAGGAAGGCCCGGACGATGACCTGCCGCAGCTTCTCCGGGGGGAGTCCAACACTCATCCCCTATGCAGATCAGACCCTTCCGAACGCGTCACGCGAGCCCCGGGTTAGCTTCCGTAGCCTCTCTTCGCACATGGCCGTTCCAGCACATGGAACAGGTATGTATTTAGAGTCAGCTGGTCGTCGCCGAGTTGCTCCATTCGTTTGGCGAAGTAGAGAACGCCTCCCAGCACCACATCGGCTGCGGAGAAGGTGTTCCCTACGATGAAGTCGCGACCCTTCATTCTCGCTTCGAGCACTGCCGCCACTGTCTGGAAGCGCTTACTGGCACGGGCGACGGCGTCAGTGGAGCGCTCTGCCTCGGGTAGGAATCGGGTGTGCTGGGCAATGGTGACGAGGTGGGGTTCCATCTCGGTCATTGCGAAGAGGATCCACTGGTAATATTCCCCGCGCTCGTACGTGCCCACTGGCGGCGCCAGTTTCTTTTCGGGGTACTTGTCCGCCAACTGCATGATGATTGCGGCGGATTCGAAGAGAGGACCGCCATCGTCTTCGATAGCTGGCAATGCGCCCAGTGGATGCACCTTCAGGTAGTCGGGGTACTTGTGCTCGCCCTTCATCATGTCCACTGGCGCCAAGTCATAAGGAATGCCCAACTCCTCAATCATCCAGCGGACTCGCGTGGCACGGGACTGCTGAAAGAAATAGAGCTTCATTGCCGACCTCCCGAATGAATGACGTCGCGGCGCCTGTTTTCCTCTCTTCGGGGGAGTCAGGCAAGGTGGGGCGACATAGGGCCTTTCGTACGAGTGCGTTATGATTCCGGGGCCCGCTATGGACGCCATCCCTGCCTCTGAGCCACTGCGCGACTTGATCGAAGCTCACGGTGTCGAGTGCCATGAGGAAGGGGAGTGGCTGCGCCTAGGTCAGACCGGGCCCCGCGCCCGGGCTTGGTATGTGCAACCGGCTGGGACGAACCCGGAGCAGTTCGTACAACTGGATGTGGAAGTCGAACTGTGGGCGGGCCGGATGCTGGGGGAGTCGTTCGTCGGCATCGGGGCGTCTCCGACAGACGCCCGGCAGAGCGCCTATCAGAGCTTTGCCGCAGGCTCGCTGCACGTGCTTCTGGGCGCCTTACTCAATGCGCCTTGCGAGCACATCACGGTGGAGGAATGGAACGTCGGCGGCATTCCCCGCCGTGTGTTCCTCGGGCAAATCGTGACGCGCAGCCTGAGCGAGTCGGACGCGCCTCCGCCTGAATGGACCGATTCACTCAAGGGGGCACTGGAGTCGCTCCCGCTCACGACAGGAACGCACTGGCTTCGCATCTACTTCGCTCAGAGCGATGAGGAAGTCATGAAGCTGGAGGTCCTCCTCGACAATGAAGAGTGGCCAGAGCTGCAGGCTGCCCTCGCGAATGCGCCATGGCCCAAGGCGCAGGGGTTCCTCAGCCACCGCTTGTTCCTGGTCCTCCAGGGAGGCGTTGACGTGAGCCGCGCGGTTGCGGCGTTCATCGAATCGCCCGATCGGGACATCGACGAGATCCGGCATGAGCTTCGCGCCCAGGGAGCCTCGGCCCTCGAGTCGGACAAGCTGGTGTCCTTCATCCCCGAGGCCTTTGGAGCCGTCATCGCCATAAACCTGGGCGCGAAGCCTCCCGTGGCGGCGCAGTACAGGGAGTGGAACGCACCCGGGCTTCACGAAGCCTCGCTGGCGCAAGAGCCGCTCTGGCAGGAGTCAGTCCGGCTGGCGAAGCTGGCGGCTTCGGGCGAGACGCTCACTCGCGGTCAGCTCATGGCCGTCGCCGGACGGAGTGCCGTGCTGGACGCATTCAACAAGTTCCTGCATGCCGGCTCCGTCCCGAAGGACGTGGAGTTCGCCTCGATGGTCGTCGGGCTCTCCAAGGAAGGAATGCAGGCGATGAATCAAGAAGTCGCAGCTCGCACCGCCGCGACTCCGTCCATCCAAGCGCTGGAGCAGGGGACTACCGAGTTTCCGAAACGCCCGTGGTGGAAGTTCTGGTGAATCGTCCGCGCGCTGACCTCAACCGGGGCGCGTGAACCGCGCCCCGGGACACAGCGCACAGCCGCTCAGAACGCTGCGTCGAGCACGACGTCCGTGGCCGCGCCCACACCCACGGCCACCTGGTACGACGACACGCGGCGCTCGAAGAAGTTCGTGAGCTCCTGCACGTCCTGCAGGTCCATGAAGTGCAGCGGGTTCTTCGTGCCGAACACCGGCGACATGCCCAACATCTGGAGCCGCTGGTCCGCCACGTACTCCAGGTAGCCGCGCATGTCCTGCACGGACAGGCCCATGACGCCGCCGCTCAGCAGGTCCTGGGCGAACTGCGTCTCGCACTCCACGGCCTCGCGGAGCATGGCCACCACGTCGCGCTCCATCTGCGCGTCGAAGAGGTCCGGCTCCTCCTTGCGCGCCACCTGGATGGACTCGAACGCGAACGCCATGTGCGCACTCTCGTCCCGGAACACCCAGTTAGTGCCCGCCGCCAGGCCGTTCAACAGGCCCTTGCTGCGCAGGAAGTACACGTAGGCGAAGGCCGCGAAGAAGAAGAGGCCTTCAATGCAGCCCGCGAAGCAGATGAGGTTCAGCAGGAACTGCCGCCGGTGCGCCTTCGTCTGCAGCGTGTCCAGCCCCTGGATGCTGTCCATCCACTTCATGCAGAACTGCGCCTTGCGCTGGATGGAGGGGATGTTGTCGACGGCCGCGAAGGCCATCGCCCGCTCCGCCGGGTCCGGCACGTAGGTGTCCAGCAGCGTCAGGTAGAACTGGACGTGCAGCGCCTCCTCGTAGAGCTGGCGCGACAGGTACATCCGCGCCTCAGGCGCGTTCAGGTGCTTGTACAGGTTCAGCACCAGGTTGTTGCCGACGATGCTGTCACCCGTCGCGAAGAACGCCACCAGCCGGTGGATGAGGTGGCGCTCCGCGTCCGTCATCTTCGAGCGCAGGTCCACCAGGTCCGTGGAGAAGTCGACCTCCTCCACGGTCCAGGTGTTCTTGATGGCGTTCCGGTACATCTCGAAGAACTGCGGATACGCCATCGGGCGCAGCGTGAGATTCAGGCCAGGGTTCAACAGCATTGCTTCCGTGCTCCTCGCGCTGCGGCGCGGTAACTCAAACGTTCTTCCAACTGCGAAACCGTCAGCGTCTCAATGCCTACTGGCAGGCCTCGCACGCCTCGGGGTTCTCCAGCGAGCAGGCCACCGCCTCTGCCTCGGTCGCCTTCGCCACCGGGGCAGGGGCCGCGGACGCCATGCTGGCGCCACCACCCGCGCCCACCGTGGCCTTGGCAATCCGCGTCGCCGGACGCGAGCGCAGGTAGTACGTGGTCTTCAGGCCCTTCTGCCACGCGTAGAAGTACATCGAGGACAGTTTCCCGATGTTCGGCGTCTCGACGAAGAGGTTGAGCGACTGGCTCTGGTCGATGAACGCCCCGCGGTCCGCGCCCATGTCCAGCAGCGAGCGCATCGGCAGCTCCCACGCCGTGCGGTACACCGCGCGCAGGTTCTCCGGCAGCTCCGTAATGTCCTGCACGCTGCCTTCCGCCATCTTGATGCGGTTGCGGATGTTCTCGTTCCACAGCCCCAGCGCCTGGAGGTCGCGCACCAGGTAGCGGTTCACCTGGAGGAAGTCACCCGACAGCGTCTCGCGCTTGAACAGGTTGGACACCTGCGGCTCGATGCACTCGTAGCAGCCGACGATGGAGGCAATCGTCGCCGTGGGGGCGATGGCAATCATCAGCGAGTTGCGCAGGCCGTGCTTCATGATGCGCTGGCGCAGCGCGTCCCAGCGCGCCGTGTCCTCGGGCACCACGCCCCAGTGGTCGAACTGGAGCTCGCCCTTGGCCGCCCGCGTCTCCGCGAAGGACTCGTGGGCGCCGTACTGCTCGGCCAGCTCGCAGGACGTGGTCAGCGCCGCGAAGTAGATCTCCTCCGAAATCTTCTTGGAGAGCGCACGCGCCTCCGCCGAGTCGAAGGCCAGCTTGAGCTGGAAGAAGACGTCCTGCAGGCCCATCAGGCCCAGGCCCACCGGGCGCCAGCGCTTGTTGGACGAAGCCGCCGTGGGGATGGGGTAGTAGTTCAGGTCGATGACGCGGTCGAGCTGCCGCATCGCGAGCTGGGCGTTGGCGCGCAGCCGCTCGAAGTCGAACTTCCCGTTCACCAGCATCCGGCTCAGGTTCAGCGAGCCCAGGTTGCACACCGCCGTCTCACCCTGGCTCGTCACCTCCAGGATTTCGGTGCACAGGTTGGACAGGTGGATGACGTTGCCGTCCTTGCCCGTCTGGTTGCTCTTGCGGTTGCTGATGTCCTTGAAGGTCATCCAGCCGTTACCCGTCTGCGCCAGGCACTTCATCATCCGGGCGTAGAGGTCACGCGCCTTCACCTTGCGCATGGCCAGGCCGTCGGCCTCGGCCTTCGCGTAGGCCTGCTCGAAGGCGTCGCCGTACAGGTCCGTGAAGTGGGGGACGGACTTCGGGTCGAACAGGCTCCAGTCGCCGTCCGCCTCCACGCGCTTCATGAAGAGGTCCGGCACCCAGTTGGCCAGGTTCAGGTTGTGCGTGCGGCGCGCGTCGTCGCCGGTGTTCTCACGCAGCTCGAGGAAGTCCTCGATGTCCGCGTGCCACGTCTCCAGGTACACGCAGCACGCGCCCTTGCGCTTGCCGCCCTGGTTCACCGCCGCCACCGAGGCGTCCAGCGTTTTCAGCCAGGGCACGATGCCGTTGGAGTGGCCGTTGGTGGACTTGATGAGCGAGCCGCGCGCGCGCACCCGGTGGTACGCCACGCCGATGCCGCCGGAGAACTTCGACAGCATCGCGATGTCCGAATACTTCTTGTAGATGGCGTCCAGTTCGTCCGCGGGCGAGTCCAAGAGGAAGCAGCTCGAAAGCTGCTCGTGGCGCGTGCCCGAATTGAACAGGGTAGGGGAGCTGGGCAGGTACTCCAGCGAGCTGAACAGCCGGTACAGCTCGATGGCCTCATTCACATTGTCACCGCTGAGCGCGCTGGCCACGCGGAGGAAGAACTCCTGCGGCGTCTCCAGCACCTCGCGCGTCTGCGGGTTCTTCAGCAGGTACCGGTCATAGACGGTGCGCAGGCCGAAGTACTCGAAGAGGTCGTTGCGCGACGGGTCGATGGCCGCGTTGAGCTTGCGCGCGTTGGCCTGGACGAACTGGAGCAGCCGGTCCGCGATGAGCCCGTGCTTGTGGCCCGCGGCCACGGACTGGCTGAAGGAGTGGATGTCCTGGTTGCTGACCTCCTTCTGGATGAAGGTGGCCAGCAGGCGCGCGGAGAGGCGGCCGTACTCGGGCTCTTCGACGATGAGGGCGGCGGCCGTCTGGATGGAAAGGCTGTCCAGCTCGCGCGTCGTCGCGCCGTCATACAGGCCGGAGATGGTCTTCGTGGCCACGCGCATCGCGTCCACGCGGGGCAGGCCCACGCAGGAGCGGCCCACGGCGCGCACAATCTTGTTGAGGTCCACCGTCTCCGTGCCGCCGTTGCGCTTGCGCACCCGCATGGAGGTGGCGCTGAAGTCGCCCGCCGTGGGCTCGGAAGCAACCGCGCCCGAGGCAGCGGCGCCCGTCGGCGCTGTCGTCGTCGCCGGCGTGGACGGACCGGAGGAGACGGGCGGGACAGACATGTTGGCGGACGGCTTCACGGGCGTATCGAAGTTCACGAGCGGCTCACTCCAGACAAAAGCAGGGCGCTTCGGGCAGACACGAGGCCTGTCCAGGGAAGCGGACTTCCCCACCACGTTACTGGAAAATTGTTCAGGTATGTCCCGTTCCGGCGGGACGGGACTAGCGGCTGGAATCGACGGTGTGTCTGGGGGGATTTATGGGCCAGACCGATGTTGTAAGCAAGAAACCCACAGTCCCTCCTCTTCCCCGCTCCCTGCCACATCGGCTGGTGGGGCGCCATCGACCAGCCACAAGCTATGGGGGGGTACCCAACCTGTCAACGCGAGATCTAGTGCTCGGCCCGGCATGGCCCGTGCAATCTATGATCGATCTCCGAGGCGATCGCGCAGTCGTTCGGTGAACAGTCGGTGCCCCCTCCCAGGAACGTGGAGTGTGGGCCTCCTGGAATCCACCGTGGACGGTCAGAAAGGGCCCTACGGAGGGGTTGGAACCACACCGCCCGCATCCGTCCCGGTGGGGGTCTGGGGGGCCTCGTCCAGGGCCTCTCCGGTGGTCTCCGGCTGCGGCGCGGGGGCCGGGGGCTGTCTCTTAT
>NZ_JAAEAH010000070.1 GCF_010998615.1 Myxococcus sp. CA023
GGGGGACAGCAGGTGGGACATGGAGGGGGACAGGGGGACGCGCCTCCAGCACCTGGGCCAGGGCCAGCCGGAAGCCCTCGGCCAGGCCCGCGCCGTGCGCCTCGGCGCGGATGCGGGCATCGCGCTCCACGGCCAGGGCAGCGCGCAGGGCGTCGTTCTCGACGCGGGGGCACCCGCAGGGCGTAGGCGAGGCCTCCGGCGCCGTTGCGGGCTGCTCTTCGGCGTCCTGTGGGGCCTGACGGGCCAACCGCGGGGGCGGCAGCACCTGCGCGGCAAAGGACTCGGGGACAATGTCGCCGCCCCGGAGCCGCTGGTAGCCTGGAGCCACGGGTGCGGTGGTTTCGGGAATCATCAGGGCACTCCAGCGTCGGACGAGGTGGTGACGTGCGGCGCGAGCGCGCAGCACACGGGAGGCACTGGCCGGTTGCGGCAGTCGGCACGCCAGGGGTAGCCGTGCTGGCAGGTGGGCCACGGCCCCGGGTGGGCGGCGCGCGCGGCCTGGCCGGCGGCGGTGGCGCCATGCGGTGCCCAGCGGCCTTCCTCGGTGATTACGTCACCAAGCTGCACAGCGCCGCACTCAGCGCACCGGGTTGCACGCATTCGCTGGCAGGCGCTCACAGGGCGCCTCCCATCAGCGCGAGCATCGGCGGCTCCTGTTGCTCGGACGCCGCCTCCGGAGGCAACTCCTCCGGGTACTCACGCAGGAGGCGCACCCAGCGCGTCTTGGCCCCCAACGAGGGCGTCTCGCGGGGCCTCGCCGGGCAGTTCCATGCTCTGGACGCGACGGCCTCACGCACGCCCCACCAGCCGGCCGCACGGAGGCTCGCGCCGCTCTCCTCGTCCAGGGTGTAGGTGAGGACCGCGAAGTAGCCCAGTGCGTGGGCAGCACGGGCCGCGGCGGCGTACAACATGCTGCACGCGTTCCACGTGCCATCCGTGGCGAGGCGGGTCACCTCGACGACGCGCCGGTGGTCGAGACCACGCGCGACGGGGCGGCCGACCATCGCGACGCCGACGAGGCACGCGCGGCTTTCGTCCCAGACGGCATGGCTCCAGCGGTGACCGATGGACGGCGCGTGGTGCCGGTGGTGCGCGGCAACGAATGCCTGCGCCTGCGCCAGCGTGACAACTACGAGCCGCAGAGGGTGGTAGCGGTTGCTCATGGGCGCCCCGCCTTCTGCGCGCAGGTGTGTGGCGGGCATCCGGGGGCCGTGCAGCGGAACACCTTGCACGTCGGGCAAGGCTCCATGGCCCGGCGGCAGGAGCACTTCCGGATGCACTTCGCGCGGAGCCCCGGCGCGGGCTCCCGGACCAGCGCCTTCTCGCCGCGAGCGTGGTACTCCGCCCAGCGCGCCGCATCTGCGGCCTGGACGGTGGCGTACCCCGCGTGCACCGCGGCGAGGACGTCCGCGGGCAGCTCCCAGCAGTGCCCCACCTGACCGGGCTCGCAAGGCACCAGCTCCGGCAGGCGCACCACGTCCATCAGCCACAAACCCACCGGGCCGACGTACCAGCGCGATTCGCGGGGAGCCTGGTCCTCGTAGGACACCGAGGCCACCCGCCCCACCGCGAGAACCGCGTTGGATGGCACGTCCTCCGGGGAGAACGGGCGAATCCCGCCGTAGACGTCCATCCACTGGGCAATGCCCGCGTCGTACTCACCCGCGCACACCGCCACGTGGGCGCCTACGACGGTCGCCGCGGGCGGCACGGCGAGGTTGAGCACGGGCGCCGTGCCCAGCTCCACGCTGCGCGCGAGGGGCTGGGGCACCGTAACGGCGAGCAGTGGCGCGCGCGTGATGCAGGCGGTGCTCATGCCGCCTCCAGTACCTGGGCCTCGGCGCCCATGTTCGCGCGGACAACGGCCTCAGCGACCTCGGGGCACACGCTGTTGCCGATGAGTCTCACCTTCGCGGCCTTGCTCGTGGCCGCGCTCAGGTCGTAGCCCTCGGCGAAGCGGCCAAACTGGGCACGAAGGAGTTCCTCCGGCTCCAGCATGCGCATGCCGATGTCGACAATCTGGTGCTGGACGCCGGCGACCATCACCAGGCCCATCCGCGCCAGGGCGGTGATGGTGCGCATGGGCCGGTCCACACGCTGCCCCGTCGAGCCCTCGCCGTAGTAGGTGGTCAAGAAGGCCCGGACCTCGGCGACGTGGTTGCCCCCGGCCACGATGGTCGGCATCGGCGTCCGCACGTCCCAGCCCGCTGACTCCCCCTGCACCTTCAGGAGCGTGGCTGCGGCGAGCGAGTGGTGGTCCGTGGCGGTGATGGTGTCCATCGGCCGTCCGTCGAAGGGCACGCCCACGACGCCGCCGTAGTGCTTCGCGAGGAAGGACGTCACCAGCGCGTGTTTCTGGCCGTCCGCCACCACTGTCCCGAGCGGCTCGTGCAGGTCCAGGTAGCGCGCGCGCTGGCCAGGACGCTCGCCATAGCCCGTCTGCACGAGGGTGGGTGCGACGAGCGCGTGCCCGCGCCGAGCTGCCGTCACCGTGGACAGCGGCGCGTCGATGGGCTCGCCGCGGTCCGCCTGGCCGCCGTGGTTCACCTTGACGATGGACGGAACCACCAGCGCCCGGTCGTTCTTCGCGGTGATGGTGCCCACCGGGGCGCCCACAGGCGTCGGAGGCGTCTGCCCTGCCCTGCCTCCACAGCCGACAATGAACGGCTCCGGGTTCTCCAGGACGAAGCGGCGCAGGCCCTCCGCGATGCGCCAGAGCGTCTTCTCCGCAAGGGGGCGCTTGCGCTCGAAGATGCTGGGGCACGGGAGGCTCCAGTCGATGCACTCCGCCGCCGTCCGCAACGGCAGACGGCCAGGCCCGTGTGTCGGCTCCGGCCAGCGGATGGGCTGCCCGTCGCACCGGGCCACCAGGAAGAGGCGGCGGCGCTTCGTGGGGGCCCCGTACTGGCTGGCGTCCAGGACGCGGAAGTCCACTTGGTACCCCAGAATCTGGAGGGCCCCCAGCCACTGGTCGAACGTCTCGCCCATGCGCGCCTTGTCGGGGCGCCCGTCCGGCCCCAGCGGCCCCCAGGTGCGGAACTCGCTGACGTTCTCCAGGAAGATGCAGCGCGGCCGCACCTTCCGCGCCCAGTCCACCACCACCCACGCCAGGGAGCGGATGTTCTTCTCCCGCGGGGTGCCACCCTTCGCGACTGAAAAGTGGGTGCAGTCGGGAGAGGCCCAGAGCAGTCCAACCGGGTGACCGCGGGTAGCCTCGCGCGGTTCCACCTCCCAGACGTCGGTGACGTAGTGGCGCGCGTGGGGGAAGTTCTTTCGATGCGCGGCGATGGCCGTCTCATCGTGGTTGATGGCGACATGGACTCGGTGACCGGCGGCCTCGATGCCCTTGTCCGCCCCACCGAACCCCGCGAACAGGACGACGTTCTTCTCTCGCTTGCTGCGCTTCATGGAAGGCTCCGGTCGGAGGTGGCAACGAGCGTCGCGATGACGGCGAGGACGACGGCGCCGAACGCCGCGCAGGCGACGTCCTGGAGTTGCTGCTCGCTCAGCCGGGGCAGCACGAGCCCGGCGGCGGTGGCGCCCACGGCGAGGGCGCCGAGGGCGATGGCGGAGGCGCGCGGGTTCACCACCGGCCCTCCGAGAGCCGCGCAACCTTCGCGCGCTCGTCAGCGAGCTTCTTCGTCCAGATGCGCGCGAACGCGGTGCCGTCGCCGTGGTGGTTGGCGTCCAGCGCATCAGCCGCATCACCAAGCAGCTTCGTGCTGGGCTTCTTCACGACGTGGCCACAGGCCGCACAGGTGATGCGGACCTCCGGCTCCTCGCTGGAGTAGGAACTGCATTCGCAGTCGGGGCAGTCGTGGACGGGAGGGCGCTCGACATCGCGTGGGTAGAGGGCGCGCTGCTCGCACTTCGGGCACTCGGGGTACTCAGCCACGGAGCACCTCCAGAGCCGCCGATGCCTGGAACGCAGCCAGAAAGGCGGCCTTCGCAGCCTCGTGCTTCGCAGCCTCGTGAGCGCGAGCTTCGCGCCACAGGCGCCGGCAGCGCGGGTGCTGGCACGTGGCGACGGGCCGCTCATTCACCTCGCCGTGCACGTGCTTGCGGCTGCGCAGCCGCCAGCAAACGGCGCAGCGCACCTTCACCGCATCCCCGGCGACGGTGTCCCAGCGGTCGCCAGGCGTGGCCTCGTAGAGACGCCAGCGCAGCAGGCCCCGTTCTGCATCCGGGCACCGAGACACGAGCGCGGACACCTGTCGGCGGCGCTCCTCCGGCGTGGGCAGGCCGTCACCCATTGGCCACCTCACGCGTGTGCATCTCCTGCGCGACGAGGAACTCCCCCTCTGGCGTCAGCCGCGGGGAACGGGCCTTCCCTGCCTTCAGGCGAAGCAGTCCGCGACGCTCAAGCCGGCGGAGGACGTCTGCGGCGGCGTTCACCGAGGACCACTGGAAGTGGTCGCACAGCTCCTGGAGGCTGGGGACCTCGTCGGCGGTTGCCTTGCGCTCGGCCAGGTACAGAAGGACCGCGCGCTGGAGGGCCGTGGGCCCCTTCACGGCAGGGCCGTGCTCCGGTGGGGGGCGTGGAGAGCATGCCGTGGCCGTCATGCCGCCTCCACGGTGATGCCGTAGGTGGACAGGTCGACGGGGCGACCGCGCCGGGCCCGCGCGCAGGAGAGGCGCGTCAGGGCCGCCGTAGCGTCCTCCTCCGCAACGTCCCGCGTCCGGGCGTACACCTCGACCGCGGGCAGGCCGTCAGCGCGCGCGGTCACCCGCCAGCCAATCCGACAGGGCTCGGTGGTGTAGACCAGGAGGCCCGGAAGCGACTCGCTCGGGCAGCTCATCGGCCGCCCCCGTCGTCGCCACCACGGGACTGGGCATCCAGCGCTGCGGACCCAACACCCAGGGCCGCCTCCGCGAGGCTCTCCACCTGGAGCGCGAAGCCCTGGAGCACCGCGCCGGGGACGACCGCCCGGTTGCCCAGATAGTCGCACTGGGTGCGGGCGATGCCGGCGATAGCCGCGAGCTGCTCGCGGAGCTGGTCCAACTGCGCCCGGAGGGCCTTGGTGGCATCCTCAACGGGCCTGTGGGGCAGACTGGCAGCCGGGGCCCCGCTCCCAACAACCTTGGCCGAGGTAGCGACCGGTGTTGGGGCGGTGTTGGGCGTCCCCTTCCGGAGTTCCCGACGACGGCGCCACTTAGCGCGCGAAGCGTCGAGATTCTGGGGGGTTACTGGTGCGCGCTCGGAGGGACTTGAACCCCCAACCCCCGGGTTCGAAGCCCGGTGCTCTATCCAGTTGAGCTACGAACGCAATTTCGAGGGCGGGTAAAGAAGGGCGGCCAACCGGGATCGAACCGGCAACCTCCGGAGTCACAGTCCGGCGCTCTAACCAGTTGAGCTATGGCCGCCGTTACAGCTTTACCGCGAACGGCGTTTGAAGCGGCGGCTTCCCTACCTTGGAAACCAGGACCCTGACAAGGCCCAAATGCTACTTACGGCCAGGTTGGCGCCCCAGGCAGGGCTCGAACCTGCGACCCCCGGCTTAGAAGGCCGGTGCTCTATCCAGCTGAGCTACTGGAGCTGGCCGGGCCGCCTGCTTCCGATGCTGCACTTCAAGTCGGGGCGAGAGGATTCGAACCTCCGACCCCCTGCGCCCAAGGCAGGTGCGCTACCAGGCTGCGCTACGCCCCGAGAAGTTCGGCATTGTTGAACCATCCCGAACGGACGCGCAAGGCCGACGTGACTGACGGCCTCGCATTCCGGACGGCTACAAGCCCAGCAGGTGGGGCTTCATCTTCTGGAAGGCCTTCCCCCGGTGGGAGATGGCCGCCTTCTCCTCCGGCGTCAGCTCCGCCAGGGCACGGTCGCCGCCCGGAAGGATGAAGACGGGGTCATAGCCGAAACCATGGCTTCCCTTCGGGGCGTGGCCGATACGACCATTGCACTGCCCCACCTCCACCTTCGCCTCCCCTCCTCCGGGCCCCACCAGCGCCAGTGCGCAGCGGAAGGACGCGGTGCGCTGCGCGTCGGGCACACCGGCCAGTTCGGTCAGCAGCTTCTCGTAACGGGCCCGGTCATCCCCCGGGGCATAGCGCGCGGACTGCACACCGGGCCTGCCGCCCAGCGCGTCCACGCACAGCCCAGAGTCATCCGCCAGGGTGAGCATCCCCGTGGCGTCCGCATAGGCGCGGGCCTTCTTCACGGCGTTCTCCTCGAACGTGGCGCCGTCCTCCACGGGCTCGGGCACGGGAGGCAGGTCCGCCAGGGACACCACCTCCACCGAGTCTCCGACGAGGCCGCGCAGCTCGCGCAGCTTGCCCTTGTTGGACGTGGCGAAGAGCAGCCGGGGCTTCACCGTCATCCCAGCACCTGCGCCTGCGCGGCGGTCAGCTTCTGGATGGCGGCCAGCCCGCCGTCCACCATGGCGTCCAGGGCCTTGCGGTCGAAGAGCTGGTGCTCCGCCGTCCCCTGCAGCTCCACCATGCGGCCGTCCGCGGTGGCCACCAGGTTCAGGTCCACATCCGCGGTGGAGTCCTCGTCGTAGTCCAGATCCACCCGGACCTCGCCCTTGACGATGCCCACGGACACGGCCGCCAACGGCGTGAGCTTGGGCAGCTTGGAGATGGTTCCGGCCTTCTGCAGCGAGCGCAGCGCCAGCACCAGCGCCACGTAGGCCCCGGTGATGGAAGCGGTGCGGGTGCCGCCGTCCGCCTGGAGCACGTCACAGTCCAGCGTCAGGGTGCGAGGCCCCAGGGTGGACAGGTCCACCGCGGCGCGCAGGGAGCGGCCGATGAGCCGCTGGATTTCCATGGTGCGGCCCGTCTGCTTGCCCTTGGCGGACTCACGCTGGTTCCGCGAGTGCGTGGCGCGCGGCAGCATGCCGTACTCCGCCGTCACCCAGCCGGAGCCCTTGCCCATCAGGTGCGGCGGAACGCGCTCCTCCGTGGAGCAGGTGACGAGCACCTTGGTGTGGCCGAACTCCACCTGGACCGAGCCCTCCGCGTAGCGGGAGACACCGGGGGTGAGGACGACGGGGCGAAGGTCCAGCGCACCACGTTGAAAGGAACGCACAGCAGGCTCCTGGGAAATGAGGACGAGCGTCCCCTTCTCTACCAGAGCCACGCCGCGCGGGTGTCGATTGCCTTGGCGCCGTTGCACTCAGGGCGACACGGGGCCAGCCACCTCGGTCCCCCGGGCGGCGTCCCGGCGGCGCGTCTCCTTGAGGAAGGCCAGCACGCCCTCGGTAATCGCCTCGGCCAGCTTCTCCTGGTACTCCGGCCGGGCCAGCCGAGGGCCCTCCACGGGATGGGAGATGTAGCCCACCTCCACGAGGACCGCCGGACACTCCACGCCGGAGAGGACGAAGAAGGGCGCCTGCTGCACGCCCCGGTTCACCGCGCGGGTGCCGCGCACGAGGCGCGGGTGGATGGCGTAGGCCAGGCGCGAGGAATCCGCGTGCGCCTCCGTGCGCGCCAGGTCCTGGAGAATGAAGGCCAGCGTGGAGTCCGTCCGCGTGGCGCGCGACATGGGCGCCTCCGCGTTCTCCCGGTCCGCCACGGCGAGCGCGGCGTCACCGGAGGCGCTGGCGGACAGAAAGTACGTCTCCACGCCCTCGGTGCGCGCGCGCATCCGCTTCGTGGGCATGGAGTTGGCGTGGATGGAGATGAAGAGGTCGGGCGCGTGGTCATTGGTCCACGCCACGCGCTCCGTCAGCGACACCAGCGTGTCGTGCTCGCGCGTCAGGAACACGTCGCCCCCCGCGGCCTCGAGCTTGTCCCGGAGGCGGAGCGAAATCTGGAGCGCGACGTCCTTCTCCCGCAGCTTGCCGGGACCCTTGGCGCCTTCCTTCGCGCCACCGTGTCCCGGGTCGATGATGATGCGCGCGGGACGCTCCGCCGCCCCGGCGATGATGGGGACCAGCCAGAGCAACGACAGGAGGCCGAGGAGGGGGCGGCGCGGCGACGGCATGCTGGGCCCCATGCTAGCGGAGCCCGGCCGCCAGAGCGAAATCCGGGCCTCAGCCCACCACGTCGATGCCCGGCTTCCCCGCCTGGACTTCACCAATCAGCGCCGCGTCCACGCCGGCCGCCTCCAGCGCCTTGAGCGCCTTGAGCGCCTGACGTGCGGGGACGCTGGCCAGGAGGCCGCCGTTGGTCTGCGCGTCCGCGAGTACCCACTGGATGCACTCGGGCAGTCCTTCGGGGAAGCGGACCTTCTTGTGGACGTGGGCGAGGTTCGACTTCGTGCCGCCGGGCACCACGCCGTCCTCCGCCAGCGCGGGGACCTCGGCGATGAGCGGGATGCGCTCCAGGTCCAGCGTTGCGCGCACCTTCGCCGCGGTCATCATCTCCAGCAGGTGCCCCAACAGGCCGTAGCCCGTCACGTCCGTGAGGGCGTTCACCTTGAACTTCCCGGAGGCGAACACCTCGCCGGCGGCCCGGTTGAGCGTCGTCATCACCCCCAGGGCCCGCTTCGTGAGCTGCTTGGACGCCACGCCCCGCTTGATGGCGGTGGTCGCGATGCCCGAGCCCAGGGGCTTGGTGAGAAAGAGCACGTCCCCCGGCTTCGCGCCCGCGTTGGTGAGCACCTTCTTCGGGTGCACCACGCCGGTGACGGCCATGCCGAACTTCGGCTCGGGGTCACGGATGCTGTGGCCGCCCAGGATGGGGATGCCGGCCTCGTCCGCCTTGGACTGGCCGCCCGCCAGGATTTTCGACAGCACCTTCAGCGGCAGCTCGTCCGGGAAGCACACCAGGTTGAGCGCGAAGAGGGGCCGCGCGCCCATGGCGTAGATGTCCGACAGCGCGTTCGCCGCGGCAATGGCCCCGAACTGGAACGGGTCGTCCACCACCGGTGGAAAGAAGTCCACCGTCTCCACCACCGCCATGCCGGGCGCCAGCCGGTACACGGCCGCGTCGTCATGGGTGGAGAACCCCACCAGCGCCTGGGGGCCCTTCGTGGACCTCAGCCCCCCCAGCACCTGCGCCAGGTCCGAGGCCCGCAGCTTCGCCGCGCAGCCCGCGCAGTGGCTCAGCTCGGTGAGGCGCTTCACCTTGTCCGTCTTCTTTTCCGCCATGCCCGCTCCCCACGCCTCGCCGTCCCGGCACGGGCCCCGGAAAGGGCCCGGCCCGTTCACCGCTCAGGCCGCTCGGATGTAGTCCCGCTTGAGCAGTTGCACCACGGCCTCGGCGGTGACGACGTCATCCGCATCCGCGTGGTCCATCACCGCGTTCAGGGTGCCGTAGTTGTGCACCAGCTGCAGCACGTCCAGCAGCTCCGGCGCCAGCTCCTTGAGCGGCGGCGTCAGCGGCGAGGCCAGCGCCAGCGAGGCATCCGCCGTCGGGAGGCTCGGCTGCAGGCGCTTGATTTCGTCCAACTGGCGGAGCGCGTCCATGAGGAGCGCCTCGGTGGACGAGTCCAGCTCCACCATGAACTCCTGGTTCTCCGCCGGGCGCAGCTCGAAGTCGCCCTCTTCCCAGGTGATGATGCGGTTGAAGCTCTTCTGCGGCCCCAGGTTGTGGTTCTCGCCGATGACGGCGTAGTACACGCGGCCCTGGCGCAGGTAGATGCGCCCTTCCTGGTCGCTGCGCTGCACCACCAGCACGCCGTTCTTCTTGGACGTGTGGAACAGCTGGAGCAGGTCCGGGAGGGGAATCTCCTCAATCTTCCCCGTCATGGAGCTGGCCTTGTTGGTGGTCCGCGCGGCCTGGGCCGCGGCGGCCTCCTCCAGCTTCAGCCGGGCGGTGCCCTCGTCCACGCTGGCGCCTTCGGCGCCCTGGTGCACGAGCTTGAGGATGGAGGTCCCGATGAGGATGCGGTCCCCTTCCTTCAGGCGGGACTGCTTCACCTTCTCACCGTTGACGAAGGTGCCGTTGGTGGAGCCCAGGTCCTCGATGGTGATGCTCCCATCGGAGAAGCTGATGCGCGCGTGCTTGCGGGAGACCATGTCCTCCACGAGCACCATGTCCAGCTCACTGGAGCGGCCGATGACGATCTGCTTGTCCGCCTTCAGCGGGAATTCGCCGCCCTGGTACTTCCCTGAGATGAACTTGAGGGCGTAGGTCTTTTGGGTGTCCATGGTCGTCAGCCAGCCTGCTCCGCCTTGCCGGGGTCCTTCACCAGATTGAGGTACATCTGCGCGCTCTTGTTACCGGGGCTGCGCACCAGCACGTCCTCCCAGACCTGCACCGCCTCCGCCCGCCGCCCGGCCGAGTACAGCGCGACTCCATACTGGATGTGTCCCGGAATGAAAGCCGGGTTCTGGGCGATGACCTGCTCGTATTCGATGAGGGCCGCCGCGTTGTCCCCCGCGTCGCGCAGGGCGTTGCCCAGCTTGAGGCGGATGTCCACGAACTGAGGACACAGCGCGAGCGCGCGCCGGTACTCCTCAATGGCCTTGGCCCACACGCCGCTGGAGGCGAAGACGTCGCCAATCTCGCCGTACATGTTGGCGATCTTCTTCTCCACGTAGGGGTCCAGCTCATCCGGGCCGGATTTCTGCTGAGAGAGGGCGGCCTGGTAGACCTCCTTCGCCTCGGCGTACTTCCCCATGTCGTTGTAGATGACGGCCAGGTTGAGCGCCGCCTCGGTATAGGCGGGGTTGAGCTTCAGCGCGGATTCGAACGCGCGCTGCGCCCGGGCGAACTGCCCCTGGTCGTGGTAGATGATGCCGAGCATGTTGAATACGTCCGCGAACGTCGGATTCTGCTCGACGATCTTCGCGAGGTATTGCTCGGCCTGCGCGTACTGCTTCTTCTCGAAGTAGCCGCGCCCGAGGGTCAGTAGCTGCTTGAGGGGCTCGTCCATGAATCGGCCCGCCAGGGCCCTGCCTCCGAGACGACCAGCCTACATGAGGCTGGGAGAAAACAAGAATTCATCACCACTGAGCGACAACGAGAGTTGCCGCTGGCCCCGGGTGTCCACCGGCCGCGCCGGCAGCGCCCCCTGCAGGCGCCAATGCTCCGTCACCACCGCATCGTCCCGCTCCAGCCGGACGTACCACGCTTCCACCTGGTAACCCCGCGCCCGAACCTGGCGCAATTGCTCCCACTCCGGCCCGCCCACTCCGGGCGTGCCCGGTCCCGCCAGCCGCCCCAGGGACTCCGCGTCCGCCGCCTGGAGCGCCCTGCGGCGGGACTCCAGGGCCGTCACCACCGCCTGGAGCCGGGGCGCCGCCGTCGTCTCCGGCACCCAGGATCCGTTTCGCACCACGAAAGGTACCCGCTCCACGCCCGCCGTGCCCACCCGGGTGTCGCCCACGGCGCCCTCGAAGTCGAGCGTGGCCTGCGCCTCCGCCCGCTGACCTCCGGGTGCCACGTTGACGGTGATGCGGGCGAAGCGGTGCTGCCGGGACGTCAGGGGCCCCGGCGCGCCGGGGACGGGCAGCGACAGGCCACTGGACTCCGTCGCCTTGAGCGCGGTGATGATTTCCAGCTCGGGGCCGGCCGCGGCGCCCAGGAAGCGTGGAACGAACAAGGCCAGGGTGGCGCCCAGCGCCAGGATGACGATGATGCCGCCACCGAAGCGGCTCCAGTCCTGGGTCGTTCTCACGAGCCCAGCATACGCTGGGCGCGCTCCGCGGCGGGCGTGCCTGGCAGCCGACGCAGCACCTGGCGCAGCGTGTCCTGCGCCTTCTGCGTGTCATTCAGTTTCACGTACGCGTCGTGCAGGTCGAAGAGGGCCTCCTCCTCGTACTCCGTGCCCGGGTAGCGGCGCAGCAGCCCTTCCAGGCGCTGGGCCACGGCCTTCCAGCGCTCACGCTTCTGGTAGAACTGGGCCGCGTACAGCTCGTGCGAGGCGAGCCGGCGCCGAGCGTCCTCCCGGTGCGTCTTCGCCTCCGCCACGTACTGAGACTGGGGGTACTGGCGCAGGAACTCCTCCATGGCCACCAGCGCGGAGCGGATTTCGCCCTGGTCCTTCTCGCGGGATGGAGGCAGGGCGAAGAACTCGGAGGGGTAGGCCCGCACGTGGGTCATCGCGGAGCGGAAGGCGGCGTAGTCCACCTTGGCGTGCGTGGGGTGGAGCTTGATGAAGGACTGGTACTGCTCCTTGGCCTCGGGGAAGGCGTCGCGCTCGAAGTCCACGTCGGCCAGCTTCAGCTCGGCCTCGCGGGCGGCCTCCTGGTACGGGAACTTCGTCCGGACGTACTCGAAGTACTTCTGGGCGCGGAAGAAATCCTTGTTCTCCAGGGCCTCGGAGCCGAGCCGCAGGTTTTCATCGGCGACGGCAGCATAGTCAGGCTCACCGGCCTGGCCCTGCGTGAGGGACGCACACCCGGTACCGAACAGCAGGAAGGCGGACAGAAAGGCGACGGCGGAACGCATCCCCACCACGCTATTCCTCCGGCCCCGAGGGGTCCAGCGAAGCTTCTCCGAGCAACTGGTAGATGACGTCCTCCGAGAAGCCCCGGCTGTCCAGGAGCCGTCCTGCGCGGGCCCGCTCCTTGGCCCCCAGCGGGCGGCCGAGCAGTCCCCGCTTCTCCAGCACTGCCCGCGCCGTGGCCAGCGCGTCAAAGGACACCGCGTCGCTCGCCTCGGAGATGGCCTGCTGGGCCGCCCCATTCTCCAGCCCGTGCGCCCGCAGCCGGTGGGCCACCGCCTCCGGCCCCAGCCGGCCTCGGCCCAGGAGCAGGGTGGCCCGCTCGCGCGCGAAGCGTTCGTCGTCCAGGTAGCCCCAAGCCTTCACGCGGGCGAGCGCGGCCTCGCACACCGCTTCGGTGAAGCCCTTCCGGGCCAGGGCCTGCTCCAGCTCGCGGCGACTGCGCCCGCGCATGGACAGGAGCTTCAGGCACGCGTCCGTGGCACGGCGAACAGCGTCGAGCCCTTCGTCCTCCGGATGCATGGCGGGATACCTAGCATGTGGTAACAGGCCCGGCCATGCACCCCGTACTCGCCCGCTTCCTCGCCGCCGATGCCGCTCGGGAGACGCTCCTCAAGCAGCAGTCGGGCGGAGACCTCTCTGTGGAAGAGCAGGCCTTCACCGACGCCGCCTCCGCGAACCCGAAGCACAAGTCCGTGCTGATGGGCGTGGGCGGCCGCACCCTGTCCACCGATGCCCAGGCTTCGCTGGTGCTGCTGGCGGCCCACGCCGCGGTCCGCGCGCTGGACCAGGACGCCACCCTGGCGGAGCCCACGAAGAAGGCCCGCGAGGCCCTGGCCGAGGAAGGCGCCAGTCCGGAGGAGACGGACGCGTTCCTGGCCTCCATCCTCCTGGAGGAGGCCTTCGGCTACGAGCAGGACGTGGACGCGTTCGACAGCGAATACGTGAAGGAGGCGCTGGGCGAAGTGCCCGCGCTGGCCGCGCTCACCAAGGAGGCGGTGGACGCGCTCTTCCTCACGTTCGTGAAGGCCGCCGCCAACGACGCGGAGCGGAAGGTGCGCGAGGGCATGGCCCGCGCCCTCTTCGACATCGCGTGGTCGGAAGGGCCCGCGCCCATCAACCCCGAGCACATGGAGGCCGTGCTCGACGCGGAGGTGGTGGACCGGCCCGAGGAGGAGCAGGAAGCCAAGGTGCAGGCGACCGCGCAGTTGCTCCAGGCGCTGTCCAAGGAGGGCCTCGTCGGCCCCATCCGCTTGTCCCGCCTGCGCGCCCTGCTGGGTGAGGACGACGCGTAGCAGCCGTGCCACGGACGCCCTGCCCTTTCCGGGCGGGCGCCGCGAACCGCTAGAAGCGCTCGATCTGGAAGTCGTCGTCCCCACCTGCCGCGGCGGGTGCCGCCGGGGCGGGCGCTGGCGGGCGCGCGGCGGGAGACGCCATGGGACGCCCCACCGGCGCGCCGGCCGGAGCCCCTGGACGCATGGCCTGCGGCGGCGGCACCCCCGGGCGCATCTGCTGGGCCGCCGGAGCCGCCGGACGCATGGGCTGCGCCATGGGCGCCGGAGCAGGCGCGGCCTGCGGCGCCGCGACAGCCGTGGGCGCCCCCTTCTGAGCGAAGGCGGACGAGCCAGGAATGGGCCGCGACTCCCCGGGCTTCGAATCGAAGTTGTCCCACTTGGAGTCGGACGTGCCGCTGATGCCGGAGAAGCGCAGCGCGAAGTCGTCCGGGTTGGTGGCCTGCCGATGGGCCTCCTCGTAGGTGACGAGCCCCTGCCGCACCAGGCTCATCAGCGACTGGTCGAAGGTCTGCATCCCGTACGTGTCCGTGCCCTGGGCAATGGCGTCGTGGATCTCCTTCGTGCGGTCCTTGTCTTCGATCATCTCGCGGACACGCGCCGTGACGCGCAGCACTTCCACGGCGGCCACGCGGCCCTTGCCGTCCGCGCGCGGCACCAGACGCTGGGACACCACGGCCTTGAGCACACTGGCCAACTGGAGGCGCACCTGCTTCTGCTGATGCGGCGGGAAGGCGGAGACGATGCGGTTGATGGTCTCCGTCGCGTCCAGCGTGTGCAGCGTGGACATCACCAGGTGGCCCGTCTCCGCGGCGTGGAGCGCCGTTTCGATGGTTTCGTGGTCACGCATTTCGCCCACGAGGATGACGTCCGGGTCCTGGCGCAGCGCGCTCTTGAGCGCCTGCGCGAAGGTCATCGTGTCCACGCCCACCTCGCGCTGGTTCACGATGGAGCGCTTGTCGCGAATGAGGAACTCGATGGGGTCCTCAATCGTCATGATGTGGCTGGTCTCGTTGGCGTTGATGTGGTCGATCATCGCCGCCAGCGTGGTGGACTTGCCGGAGCCCGTGGTGCCCGTCACCAGCACCAGGCCGCGCTCCTCACCGCAAATCTTGGCGAGAATCTGGGGCAGCAACAGGTCCTGGATGGTCATCACCTTGAAGGGGATGACACGCAGCACGGCGCCCACGGTGCCACGCTGCTGGAAGACGTTCACGCGGAAGCGCCCGAGCCCCGGCACGCCGTAGGCCAGGTCCACCTCGTTGCTCCCCTTGAACTTCTCCTTCTGGAACTCGTTCATGATGCCGAAGGCCATGCGCGCCACCTCCTCGGGAGGGAGGCGGCGGCCGTCCTTCAGCGGAACCAGCGAACCGTCCACGCGGAACATGGGCGGCAGGCCTGCCTTGAGATGAATGTCGGAGGCACCGCCGCGCAGGGCGATCTGGAGGATCTCGTTGAGTTCCATGAGCGGCGCAAATCCTACCAGACGCTCGCGCACGCATGCGATGGGGCGTGATGGACCCCGAAAACACATCGGCGGAGGCCCTCGGATGAGGACCCCCGCCGTGTGAGGACAACCCAGCTGCTGAGCGAGTGGCTTAGCGCTTGGAGAACTGGAACCGGCGACGCGCGCCCGGCTGGCCGTACTTCTTGCGCTCGACCGCGCGAGCATCGCGGGTGAGGAAGCCGGCCTTCTTCAGCGCCGGACGGAACTCCGGGTTGAAGGAGCACAGCGCACGGGCGATGCCGTGACGGATGGCGCCGGCCTGGCCGGAGAGACCGCCACCCTTGACGTTGACCGTCACGTCAACCTTGCCCTTCTGCTCGAGGATCTCGAGGGGCTGGTTGAGGACCATCTTGGACGTCTCACGGCCGAAGTACTCGTTCAGCTCGCGGCCGTTGATGGTGACGAGGCCAGTGCCAGGACGAATCCAGACGCGGGCGGTGGCCTCCTTGCGGCGGCCGGTGGCGTAGAAACCGAGCTCATGGTTGATGGGCATGGACGTTATCTCCCTTACGCCTCGACCTCGAACGCGGCAGGCTTCTGGGCCGCGTGCGGGTGCGTGTCACCTGCGTAGACCTTCAGCTTCGTCATCATCTGGCGGCCCAGCGCGTTGCGCGGAAGCATGCGCCGCACGGCGTTGATGATGATGTCCTCGGGGTGACGCTGGCGGAGCTTCTCCAGGTTGGTGATCTTCAGGGCGCCCGGGAAACCCGCATTCGGGTGCCGGTAGTACATCTTGTCCTGCTCCTTCGTGCCCGTCACCTTCACCTTTTCGGCGTTGATGACGACCACGTGGTCGCCCGTGTCAATCGACGGCGTGTAGATGGCCTTGTGCTTGCCCTTCAGCAGGGTGGCAATCTGGCTCGCCGCGCGGCCCAGCACCTTGTCGGACACGTCGATGACGTGCCACTGGCGCTTGATGTCCCCAGCCTTCGCGCTGTAGGTCTTCTGCGACATTTCGTGCACTCCAGACTTCTCGCGGCCGCCGTGTGCAT
Organism: Myxococcus sp. CA023; assembly: GCF_010998615.1. Taxonomy (GTDB): domain Bacteria; phylum Myxococcota; class Myxococcia; order Myxococcales; family Myxococcaceae; genus Myxococcus. The sequence goes on from NZ_JAAEAH010000070.1 coordinate 16,066, forward strand.
TCCAGGGACCGCTGCTCGTGCTTAATCAACCGCGGGTCGACCGTGAAAACTTCACGGAGGCCCGGAAAGGCCGACCGTCCTAGTGGGTGTGGCGGATCAAGTCAAGGTCACACCGCACCAGACGTCCGGATTCCCCGATCACCCCCGCCAGGACGCCCCCTTCAGGAGGCGGGCACCTACCTGGCTGCCCCCCCAGACGGCCCGGTGCCACCCGGAGGCGTTCCCGGAATCGCGGGTTTCTTGAAGCGCTCCTTCAAGTTGGCGAAGAAGTTCTTCTCCTCCGTGGTGGGAGGTCCCTGACGCGGTGCATCCATCTCCACTATCTCAATCACCTCCGGCGGCAGGTCCTCCAGGAAGCGCGAGGGCGTGCGGGGCACCTCCTTGCCGCGCTTCACGCGGGTGGCCGCGCGGGTGAGGTAGAGAACCTCCTTGGCGCGGGTGATGCCCACGTAGCAGAGGCGCCGCTCCTCCTCGAGGTTCTGCGCCTCGCCCTGCATGCCTCCGTGGGGCATCAGGTCCTCCTCCATGCCGATGAAGAAGACGAGCCGGTACTCCAGGCCCTTGGAGGCGTGCACCGTCATCAGGGTGACGCGGCGATTGGCGCCCGGTACCTCCTCTTCCTCCTGCCGGGTGTCCAGGCTCAGGCGGTTGAGGTACGTCGGCAGGCTGGCCTTGGGGCCCTCGCGCTTCTCGAAGTTCTCCAGCGAGTTGAGCACGCCGTCCACGCCCTTGAGCTTCTTGTCCGCGGCGGTGGCGCTGGTGGCGTGGGCGCGGGTGGCCTCGCGAAAGCCAATCTCCTCCAGGAGCTTGCGCGTCACGTTGGCCAGCTGGCCGTGCTCATACGCGGCGCGGTAGCGCTCCACCAGGTCCACGAAGTCCATCACCCGGGCCCCGGCCCCGGGCGGCAGGTCCTCGTAGTCGGTGGCCTTCTTCATCACCGTCCACAGCGTGACGCCCTCGCCCCGCGCGTGGACGTTCAGGCGCTCCATCGTCACGTCGCCAATGCCGCGCGAGGGCACGTTGACGATGCGCAGGAGCGAGATTTCGTCCAGCTTGTTCACGATGACCTTGAAGTACGCGATGACGTCCTTCACCTCGCGCCGGTCGAAGAACTCGCTGCCGCCCACCACCTCGTAGCCGATGTTCTTCTCCCGCAGCGTCTCCTCGATGGGGCGGGACTGGCCGTTGGTCCGGTAGAGCACGGCGATGTCGTCCGCGGAGATGCCCAGGGCCATGTGCTTCTGGATTTCGTGCGCGACGAAGCGGGCCTCCTCTTCGTCATTGGGACACGTCACCACCTTCACCTTCGTGCCCCCCGTGCGGTCGGTCCACATCTGCTTGGCCTTGCGCTCGGGGTTCTTCGCGATGACGGCGTTGGCCGCGTCCAGGACCGTCTGGACGGAGCGGTAGTTCTGCTCCAACCGGACCTCCTTCCCTCCCGGGAAGAGGCGGTCGAAGTCGAGGATGTTGCGTACCTCCGCGCCGCGCCACGAATAGATGCACTGGTCGTCGTCGCCCACCGCGCACACGTTGCGGGAGCGGCCCGCCAGCAGCTTCAGCAGCTCCAGCTGCGCGGTGTTGGTGTCCTGGAACTCGTCCACCAGCAGGTAGCGGAAGCGCTTGGTGTACTTCTCGTAGAGGTCCGGGTGCTCGCGCAGGAGCCGCGCGGGCAGCAGCAGCAGGTCGTCGAAATCCACCGACCCCTGCGCCTTCAGCGACAGCTGATAGTCCGGGTACACCATGTGGGTGATGAGGTCGTAATCATCCCCAATCCCCTCCGGCTTGGGCTCCGGCGCCTTGCCGGAGTTCTTCGCCTTGGAGATGAGGTTGAGCACCTTGCGCGCGTCGAACGAGCGGTCGTCGATTTTGTGCTCGCGCATGGCGCGCCGGATGTTGGCCAACTGGTCGCCCATGTCGGCGATGGCGAACTTCTTGGGCCACCCCAGCCGGTGGATGTCCTCGCGGAGCATCTCCGCGCCAAAGGCGTGGAAGGTGCACACCAGCACGCCCTGCGCCCGAGGTCCCGCCATGTGGACCAGGCGCTCCTTCATCTCCGTGGCGGCCTTGTTGGTGAAGGTCACCGCCAGGATGTTGCGGGCCATGATGAGGCCCGGCCGCTCGTTGAGCAGGTGGACGATGCGGTGGGTGATGACGCGAGTCTTGCCGCTGCCTGCGCCTGCCAGCACGAGGAGCGGTCCCTCCAGGGTCACCACGGCCTCGCGCTGCGGAGGATTGAGCTTCGAGAGGTCCATTGCGCGCGGGGCGGGGATACCCTTTGATTCGTTCGTGCGCGACTCTTTTTTCCCCAGGCGCTCTGGCGCTCTTCTCGCACTCGTCCTGGGCACGGGATGCATTGGCGAGTCCGGCTCGTCCCCGGAGGTGACACCCGTGGTGTCGGCGGCGAGCGCGCCCTGCGTGTACTTCAAGCAACTGGCGCCCTTCCTTCCAGAACGGCTGGACGGCTTCACCGTGGCGCACACCCAAGGCTCCACCGGGAAGTACGGCGAGGTGTCCGTCTCCGAGGCCGAGCGGCTCTACACCCGAGGTGAGGGACGCGAGGTGAAGGTGCGCATCGTGGACACCACCATGGGCGAGCGCATTGGCAAGGCCATCCAGGAGGCCGCCGACCGCTCCCGGGGCAAGGCGGCCAGTGACCCGTCCGCCCCCATCCACCTGGACGACGCCGTGGGCTTCGTGCGGTACGACGCGGAGGAGTCCGTGGCCGAAGCGAACCTCCTTGTGGGGGGGCGCTACGTGGTTGCCGTCACCAGCCGGGGATTTCCGGGTACGGTGGAGGTGCGCCGGGTGGCGCGCGGCATCGACCTTGCGGGACTGGCTCGCCTGAGGCCCGGTCCGAACTGATGAAGGAGTGTCCCAGGTGGTGAAGGACAAAGGAACGCGGCCCGATAAGGCGGACCTGGTCGCGCAGGAGAAGGCGGCGCGGGAGCTGGTGTCCTCTCTGGGCAAGCGGGAGTTCCTGGAGCAGTTCCAGAAGCTGGCCAAGAGCTTCGCGTCCGACCCGGGCAACCCCGGCTCCTACGCGTGCGAGGGCTGTCAGCGCTGCGCCAACTGCATGTTCTGCAAGGACTGCGACAGCTGCTTCTCGTGCACGCACTGCACCCGGTGCGAGCTGTGCAACAACTGCTCGCACTGCGTGGACTGCAAGAGCTGCAACGCCTGCGCGTACTGCGTCCAGAGCGAGAACTGCTCCACCAGCGCGTACCTGGTGCTGTGCCGCAACCTGCAGGACTGCAACTACTGCTTCGGCTGCGTGGGCCTGGCGAAGAAGGACTTCCACATCCTCAACGTCCCCTTCCCACGAACGGAGTACTTCAAAATCGTGGGCCGGCTGCGCAAGGAGCTGGGGATTCCATAGGCCCCAGCCCCTCCCCTCGCTAGAGGGCGCGCACGTAGAGGGCCTTCAGGTACTCCGTCTCCGGCAGCCCGGCCAGCACCGGGTGGTCCAACCCCGCGCCCCGCCGCTCCAGAATCTGCACCAGCCGCTTCGCATCCGCGGCGGCCGCCAGCACCATCTCCTCGAAGGCGGCGCGGTCCAGCTTGCCGGAGCAGGAGCAGGTGACGAGCAACCCGTCCGGCTTGAGGCAGCGGAAGGCGCGCAGGTTCAGCTCGTGGTAGGCGCGCAGCGCGGTGGCCAGGCCCTCGCGGCGCTTGGCCAGTCCGGGCGGGTCCAACACCACGGTGTCGAAGCGGCGCCCGCTGGTGTCGAAGCGGCGCAGCACGTCGAAGGCGTTGGCGTTCTCCACGGTGACGTTGGCGCGGCCGTTGGCCTCGGCGTTGGCCTTGGCGCGCGCGGCGGCCTTCTCGTCCTGCTCCACCGCCAGCACGGACGTGCAGCTGCGCGCCAGCGAGAGCGCGAAGCCGCCGTGGTAGCTGAAGAGGTCCAGCGCGTCGCCGCGGGCCAGCTCGCCGGCCCGCAGGTGATTGTCCACCTGGTCCAGGAAGGCGCCCGTCTTCATGTCGCCCTGGAGGTCGACCTCGAAGCGGTTCTCCCCCTCGTGGTAGGTGAAGCGCGCGGCGCCCTCACCGTGCAGCAGGCGCGCCTCGCGGGGCAGGCCCTCGAAGTCACGGCCGGAGGCGTCGTCCCGGCACATGACGTGGGTGGCGCCGGTGAGCTCCACCAGCATCTTCGCCAGCATCTCCTTGCGCGCGTCCATGCCCTCGGAGAGCGTCTGGAGCGTGAGGCCCTTTCCGTAGCGGTCCACGAAGAGGCCCGGGAGCTGGTCCGCCTCGCCGTGCACCAGCCGCAGCCCGTCACGGCCGGACAGGTACGCCCGGCGCGCCAGGGCGGCCTCCAGGCGGCGGCGGAAGAAGGCGTCGTCCACCGGCTCCTCGGCGGGCCCCTTGCGCGTCAGCAGGCGCAGCGCCAGGGGCGAGCGGCGAGCGTAGAGCGCCTGGCCAATGGGATTGCCCTGGGAGTCCACCACCAGCACCACGGCGCCGGCGCCCTTCACGTCGGGCGGGGCGGCGATTTCGGTGCGGTACACCCAGGGATTGAAGTGCCGCAGCGAGCGCGCCCCCTTGGGGGTGACGCGCGCGACGGGCAGGGCTGCATGGGGGGGCATCAGGCTCACTCCAGGCCGCGAGCGGCCAGTTCTTCGTCGTCCTCGCCGCGAAGGTGCCCGATTTCGTGCAGCAACGTCACGCGGATCTGCTCGCGAAGTTCATCGGGCGTCCGGGCGGCGCGCGCCAGGTTGCGGCGGTAGAGCACCACGGAGCGGCACGGCACCTCGGAGCCGTCACAGGGCTCGGCCAGCGGCGGGCCCCGGAAGAGCCCCAGAATCGTGGGCGACAGCGGCGGCTGGTTGGCCAGCAGGTCCGCGTCCGCGGGCAGCTCCTCCGCCGTGACGGGCACGCCGTCCAAGTCCCCGCGCATGTCCTTGGGCAGCTCGGCGACGGCCCTCACCACCTCGGCGCGGAAGTCCTCCTCCGCGGGCAGCGGCGGCTCGGGAAAGTCGTCCGGCGCCAGCGTGCGCGCCTTGTCGAAGTGGCCCTGCGCCTGCTTCCACTTGCCCTCGCGCTCCAACAGGAGCCCCAGGTGGTGATGGGCGTGCGCGGCCCGCTCCGGGTCGTCCACGAGGCTGGTGAAGGCGGTGCGGGCCTCGCGGAAGCGGCACAGCTCGAAGAGGGCCAGGGCGCGCTCGTAGAGGGCCTCGCGGCTGCCGGGGTTGCGCGCGAGCACGATGGCCGAGTGCGCCAGCGAGGACTCCGCCTGTCCCAAATCATTGAAGGCCATGGCGGCCACCAGCGCGAGGTGCGGAATCAGCTCCGGAGGTGTGTTGGGCTGGGACAGGCCGCGCTCGGCGTAGAGGGCGCCCAGTTCGTCCCGCTCCCGGGTGGAGGACAGCTGCACGGCGTACAGGTGCGCCGAGCCCAGAAGCGCGGACGGGTCCCCCGGGTCGATGGCGAGCGCCCGCGCGTAGGCGAGCTGCGCCTCTGTCTCGCGGCCCAGGGCGGCCAGCGCCACGCCGCGTTCCGCGTGGGCGGCGGCCAGGTCCGGCTCCAGCGCGGCGGCCTGGGCGGCGCAGGACAGTGCTTCCTCGAAGCGGCCTTCCTCGAAGTAGCGACGCGACGCATCCAACGGGGCCGCGCCGTCCGAGCGGCACACGGCCAGCGGCTGCATCCGGTGAGTGGCGTCCTCCGGGGGCGGTGCGGGACGCACGCTGGCGGTGGGCGCCCCGGCGCCAGGCGCGCTGAGGGCAGGCACGGCCGGACAGGCCGCGTCCGGCGCTACAGGGGCCGGAGGGCCGCGCTTGCAGGCAGCGATGAGGAGACAGAAGGCGAGCAGACCGCGCCGCGACATGGGCCGCCAGGGTACGGCATCACCCCGTGGCCGGGAAGCCGAGACGTGCACGCCCGCTTGCTGACGCGGCCGGCCCCCCACCCGCCCCGCCCTGCACTAGGTTGCCCGTCCCATGAGCGAATTGATTCTGGCCTCCACGTCGAGCGCCCGGCGAGCCCTGATGGATGGACTGAGGCTCCCCTACCGCGCCGAGGCCCCCGGCGTGGACGAGGTCGTCGCCCCACACCTGTCGGTGACGGAGGCCGTGCGGGAGCTCGCGTCACGCAAGGCTCGCGCGGTGCATCAGCGGCACCCGGAGGACTGGGTGCTGGGCGCGGACCAGCTCGTCGAGGTGGCGGGCGAAGTCCTCTCCAAGCCCGTCGACCGGAACGCGGCGCGCGAGCAACTGCGCAAGCTGGTGGGCCACACCCACGCCATCCACACCGGGGTGTGCCTGGTGGGCCCCGGGGGCAAGGTGCTCGATGCAGTGGAGACGGCCCGGCTGACCTTCTACCCGGTGAAGGAGGAGGAGCTGGAGCGCTACCTCGACCTGAACGAATGGGAGGGCTGCTGCGGTAGCTACCGCGTAGAGGACGCCGGACAAGCCCTGTTGGAGCGGCTCGACGGCGACCGCTCCAACGTTCAGGGGCTGCCCATGGTGACGGTGGTACGACTGCTGCGGGAGGCGGGCTTCCGGTTCTTCTGAGCGCCGCTGACGCCCGCGCCGTCACGCGTCGGAGGACAGCTCCGCCAGAATCTCCGCGTAGGCGGCGCGCGCCTTGTCGGCCTGGTCCGCCTTGAAGCTCACCGCGGCCACCACCGGGTGCCCGCCGCCGCCGTAGCGCCCGGCGATGGCGGACAAATCGTGCCGCCGCAGCTCCGGCTTCCACGGGTTGGAGCCGATGGACACCTTGGCCCGCGAGGCGCCCTTCCCCACCCACAGCGTGTAGCGCGCGTCCGGGTAGAGGGCATAGGCGATGAACTTGTTGAGGCTGTCCACGCCCTCGTCCACCAGGTCGAAGAAGACGACGCCGCGCTCGTAGCGCGCCCGGGCACGCACCAGCTCGATGTTCGACTGGTGGCGCGCCAGCAGCGGCGCCAACGGCGTGGCGATGAGCGGTGAGGCGGCGATGTCCGCCAGCGACTCGGACTGCATGCGGCGGATGACCTCGGGGATGAGGCCCGGGTCCTTGTTGGCCTCCAACACCGTCATGATGCGCAGCGCGGGCTCCTCCAGCGCCACCGCCATCTGCGGCGAGGGGAACTGGGCCCCATCGATGATTTCCGCCCAGTGGATGAGCTCCGCCAGGGGCGACGCATCCCAGCCGAAGCGCTCCCCGGCCACGTCCGCCAGGTACTTCGTGCAACTCTTGCGGTGCGCGTCGTGGAATTTGCGCCCGCTGGTGTCCGCGCGGAAGTGCGCCTCGTCCCCCGGCTGCTGGAAGGCGGAGGCGTGGTGGTCGAACCACCAGGTAAGCCGCGCGTCCTGGCTGTAGCGGAAGTCGACGATGACATTCTCCTCGCCGGAGAACACGGCCGGGTCGATGCCCTCGGCGCCCGGCTTGTGGTTCAGACCGAGGTACCGGAAGGCCGCGTCCGGACGGATGCGCTCCCGGTAGAAGCGGGAGAACACGGCCGCGCTCGCGGCGCCGTCGAAGCAGCTGTCGTGAAAGAGGACCTGAACGTTCATGGCGATGAGCCCTTACTGCAACGCGAGTCCCGCGCCCACCGTCGTGAAGGCCACCTCGTCCGCGCCGCCACTCGCCTGGGCGGCCACCACCGCCAGCCCCACGAGCCGCCCGTCCGCCAGCACCCCGCACGCCAGCGTGCCTTCCGCGCCACCCGGCGTGCGCAGCGGATGCACGGTGGCCTTGCTCCCCAACGCCGGAGGCGCGGGAAGTGACAGCGCCTCACCCAGCGCACCGCCCAGCGCCTGGAACAACCCCTTGCACCCCACGGCCGCAGCCTTGCCCGTGCCGCGCTCCACCCAGAGCAGGCCATAACGCCCCCGCGCCGTGTCGCCGAAGCCTACGCCGCCGCCCTGCAGGGTGGACGCGGGCAGCACCAGGTGCGGTGCGAGCTGCTCGCGCGTCAGCTGTCCCCACCCCGGGGGCAGCTCCAGCCGATACCCCAGCTCGCTGCCCACCAGGGACTGACGCACACCCGCGCCCGACGTCCCCGCGATGGGAAGCGCCAGCAACCCCGCCGAAGCGACCGCCGCTCCCAGGCCCAAACCCAGCCCCAGGTAGCGCCGCATGGGCCCCGGCTCGCCCACCACCATGACCAACGCGAGCACCCCGAGGATGAAGTAGGCCACGTGGACGGGGGCCAGCGGTGCCTCACGCGCCAACCATCCCGTGGCCAGCAGCTGCACCACCACGCCCACCTGCGCCATCCCCTTCGCGGGGCCGCGGTTGAGCACCAGCACCAGTGCGAGCACCGCGCCCAGGCACACCAGGCCGTACGTCCACGTGGGGTCCTCCAGCGAGCCCAACAGGCCCGCGGCGCGGACGAACCAGGCCGCGGCGCTCGCCAGCAACACCCCCGCCGCAGGGCCCGGATGGGCGGACACCGCGCTGGTGACAAGGTCCCCGCCGAACACCGTGGCGTCGTCGTCCGCCTCCACCATGGGCCGGTCCAACCGCATCCGGCCAACCTTCTTGTGGGACTGGAGATGGTCGAACGGCTCCCCGCACGAGGGGCACGCTCTGGCACCGCGCGGAATGGGGCTGTGGCCGCAGTTCGGACAGAGAGTCTGGGGCATGCCCCCGGCGTATACCGCACTGGCCGCGCCGCCCACGAGGCCGCGACATTCGTGTCAGGATGTTCTGGCTTTCCGCCCGGAAAGACGGACTTCTGCGGGAAGGCTCGACTCTGACATCGAGGTCAGATTGGACCTAGGTGCCAAGAATTGTAAGCCACGTGACGAAACGGGGCCGTTGAACGAAACGTCGAGATTGCGCTCAGAGTGAACGAAAACGCTCGATGAAACGATCCATACCCGGGGAGCACCGTGAACCCAGCGAGCCAACTGTCTGCTTAACCCCGCTTTCTGCCTGGGAAATGAGGGGCATTGTCCCACCGGACAGGTAGTCAGGCGGCTGGCACCTCAACTGCATGTGTCAGACCCACGGTGTACTCACCCGCGTAGCACGGTGCGGTGGGAGGAACCCATGGGCAAGCGGACGACTCGTAGAAGTGGCGCGGTTCCCAGGCAGGGCCGGCGGGTGATGCCCGCGCTCCGGCGAACGGCCCAGCGGGCCCGGGCGGCCGCGGGCAAGGTCCACCTGACGGTGGGTGAGGTCATCGCGGCGGCCTTCGAGACCTCCGGCGGAGAGTTGGTGGATGTGCTGGCCCAGCTCACCTCGCCGCAAATGACCCGGGCGCTGGGGCGTCGCATCGTCGTGGAGGGCTGAGCCCTCCGCCCCTGTCCCGGCCGGCGTGGACGTCAGTCTCCCGCCATCAGGATGCCGGCGGTGTAGTGCTGCCGCGTGGGTTCTCCCGCGAGCAGCTTCTCGAAGTCTGCCGCGTTGTTCGGGTGCACCAGGAAGCTGCCGGAGCGTGTCTCCAGGCGCACAGGCGCGGCCAGCGACTGTGGCTCCTCGGCCACGGTGCCACCACCGCCCTCGTCCAGGCTGTGAGACGGCACGGTGGCGCAGGCGGTGAAGAGCAGGAAGCCAGGGACAAGAAAGCGCCTCATGCGGGTCCTCCGGTGGACGGACCCAGGGGTGGGCCCGCGCGCCCCTCCCTATGCCGCATCTCGCGCGGAGACAAGGCGCCGCGCGCCATCCCGGAAACGACGAAGGCCCGCGTCCCCCTGGGGAGACGCGGGCCTGGGACTTCACGCCGTCAACAGCCTGGGGCTACCGGGGCTGCCAGCGCGGGCGGTGGTCATCGCCGCGCGACGTCTGGAGGGTGTACTCCCCCAGCGGGTGGACGATGGGGTCACCCACCTTCGCGCCCGCCGCCGGGTCAATCTGCTGGACGTAGAGCTGCCCCGCCTGGATGTAGGCCACGTAGTGGCCATCCGGAGAGAACGACGGAAGCGTGGCGCCCTCGGCGAAGCTGACCTCATCCCCCACCGGGGCGCCGTCCGCCGGGTTGATGCGGCGCAGGAAGATGATGTTGCCCGGGTCGCCGGTGCAGGGCGAGGTGCCGGCGCCGCAGAGCTCCGGCTCACCCGTGGTGGGGTTGAAGAAGTAGGCGCGCACGTACGCCACCCAGCTGCCATCCCGCGCCCAGGTGGGGTTGGCGATGTAGGAATCCACCGAGCCACCCTCGACGGCCGCCGTGCTGAACTCGGCAATTGTCTGCACGGCGGCGCCGCTCACGGGGACGATGTAGAGCGCGGTGTTCAGCCCCACCGGCCGCGCGTCATCCGGACGGAGGAACAGGAGCTGGTCATTGACGCGGTTGTAGTGCGGCTGCTCCGCCGTGGGGCCCGCGATGGCCAGCGGCTTGGGCGCGCCGCCACCCACGGTGTCCGTGGAGATGCCGACGGTGGCGGTGCTGAACGCGAACGTGTTGCCATTGCGCCAGGCCGGGGAGGAACCCAACGCGGTGACCTGCTCCACCGTGCCGCCCTCTGCCGGAACGCGGGAGATGCCGGAGATGCTGTCGCCATCGCGGCGCACGTACAGGAGAGAATTACCCGGCTCCCACTCCAGGTAGAGGAAGCCCTCGGTGCTGCCCGTGGTGCCGTTGGCGAGCATCGTGGGCGCGCCCGCCACCAGCGGCACGTCGCGCGCCACCAGCTCACCGGCCATGTTCCCCGTCGAGGTGCCCGTCTCGGTGGCGCCCTGGACGAAGGCAATCCGGCTGCCGGCCGGATTCCAGCGCGGGTAGCGGCTGTCCACCTCGGCGTCCGACAGCCGCGTGGGCTCCGGCTCATCGAAGCGCGTCACCACCGCAGCCATTTCGTCGGTGTCGTCCATGGCCGTGAAGGCCACGTGCAGCGCCTGACACGTCATGGCCTCGGTCGTGCCCTCACAGCGCAGGCCCGCGGCGCAGTCGGAGGACGCGGTGCAAGCCTCGCCCTTGGCCCCCGTGCCGATGACGACCACGCCACCGTCGTCGGCCGTGCCCGCGTCCGTGCCGGCGTCCACTTCAGTGCCCGCGTCCTGTTCGGTGCCGGCGTCCTCTTCCGTCCCAGCGTCCCCCTCGGGCGGCCGCTGGACATCGCGCAGCTCGCAGTTGCCCGAGCGGCACGTCCAATCCTTCCCCGCCGGAGGGGGCCCTTTGTCGCTGCGGCAGTCGAATACATCGACACACTCGTCACCGCACCCCGTCGACAGCACCAGCAGCACGCCACACAGCGCGCTGATAACGACACGCTTGGTCATGGAAACCCTCCGGAGAATAGAGGGCGCGTATACCGTCGGCCTTTCCGGGCGCGCGCACCCGGATGCGCAGGAGCACGCAGCGTGTTCCTGAATGAACGGCCCAAGGGAGCAGCCTGCTCGATGATAGACACCCACTGCCACCTGGATGCGTCCCGCTTCGACGCCGACAGGAATGAAGTCCTCTCGCGCGCCTGGGCCGCAGGCCTCCACGGCATCGTCATCCCTGGCGTGGGCCCGCATGACTGGGAGCCCTTGCTGGAGATGTCCCGCCAGGATGCCCGCCTTCAGGTGGGCCTGGGCATCCACCCGCAGCTCCTCCCCGACATGCCCCCGGAAGAGGACGACGCCGTGCTCGAGCACCTGGACGCGTTGCTCGCGAAGGGCGGCGCGGCGGCCGTGGGTGAGTGCGGATTGGACGGCCCCAGCCTTCCGGGCGCGCCGCTGGAACGGCAGGTGGCGGTGCTGAAGCGGCACCTCGCGCTGGCGCGCAAGTACGGCCTGCCCCTGCTGATGCACTGTCACCGGCTGCACCCAGCCCTCATCGAACTGCTGAAGGAGGAGCCCCTCCCCGAGGCCGGCGTGCTCATGCACAGCTACAGCGGCGGCGTGGAGCTGGCGCGCTTCTATCTCCAGAAGGGCTGCCACTTCTCCTTCGCGGGCCCCGTCACCTGGACGGAGGCCCGCAAGCCCCTGGACGCGCTCCGGGCCATCCCCCTGGACCGGCTGATGGCGGAGACGGACGCCCCGGACCAGGCCCCCACGCCCCACCGGGGGACGCGCTCCGAGCCGGGCTACCTCCCCCACATCCTGGAGGGCATGGCCCGCGTCCGGGGGGAGCCCGCCGAGGAGGTCGCCCGGCAGACGACCGAGAATGCCCGCCGCTTCTTCCGGGAAGCTTTCCCTGCACCTTCGCGGTAGGCGAGCGGTCGCGTTATAGAGGACCGCCATGAACCCGCAGCCGCTCCCCGCCCCGGACTCGCTCGCCCGTCCCTTCAAGCTCTCCCGGCGCTTCGACCGGACCGGTCGCCTGCTGGGCGACTCCGCGATGGAGCGGTTGGCCAACGCGCGCGTGGTGGTGTTCGGCCTGGGCGGCGTGGGCAGCTTCGCGGCGGAGGGCCTGGTGCGCAGCGGCATTGGCCACCTGACGCTGGTGGACCATGACGACGTGTGCGTCACCAACACCAACCGCCAGCTCCACGCGACGGTGAAGGCCGTGGGCAAGCCCAAGGCGGAGCTGATGGCGCAGCGCTGCCAGGAAATCAATCCGGCGGCGAAGGTGGAGGCGGTGCGCGAGTTCTACCGCGCGGACGTGGCCGAGCAGATGCTCCAGCCGGGCCAGTACGACTTCGTCGTGGACGCCATCGACAACGTGAAGGCGAAGCTGCACCTGCTGCACCGCTGCGTGACGCTGGGCGTGCCGGTGGTCAGCTCCATGGGCGCCGCGGGCCGGTTGGACCCCACCGCCATCCGCGTGGAGGACCTGTCCGAGACGCACATGGACCCCTTCGCCAAGGACATCCGCAAGCTGCTCAAGCGCAAGTACGCGGTGGAGACGGACAAGCACACGGGCATCACCGCCGTGTACTCCATCGAAGCGCGGCGGCTGCCGGTGACGCTCCAGTACGACGACGCCACCGACGGCTTCCTGTGCGTGTGCCCGCAGGACAACGAGTTCCACACCTGCGACCACCGCACGCAGATTGACGGCAGCGTGGCCTTCGTCACGTCCTGCTTCGGGATGAACGCGGCGGGCGTGGTGGTGCGGCGGCTCGCGGCGGCGCGATAGGCGCTCAGACCACCTGCTGCGGTTGGGACACTTCGGCCGCGGCGCCCTCGCGTCCGCAGGGACGGCGGAAGACACACCGCGCGCAGGACGTCAGCGACTCCGTGGGCGGAAACGCGGACGCGTCCAGCGGCGTGTTGGTGGCCGGGTCCTTCAGCAGCGAGCGCATCTTCGCCACGCTCTGCTCGAAATGCCGGTGGAAGGAGGCCATGGCCTCCGGGTCCACCATGACGTCCTGCTCCTTGCCCTCGTTGAGGTACACGAGCGAGGCGCGCACCTTCTCCACCGGGAAGCGGTAGCGCTGGGCCACGTAGAGCGCGTAACCGAGCACCTGCTCGTCGTACCCGTCACGCGACTTGCCCGTCTTCCAGTCCACCACCACCGGCGTGCCGTCCGCGTCCACGAAGGCCAGGTCGGGAATCGCGAAGACCTTGAGGCCGTCCATCGTGAAGTGGGCGAAGTCGAAGCCCGCGTCCACCTCCAGCCACTGCTCGGGCTTGAGGCTGTGCGCCAGGTCCTTCCAGCGCGAGGAGAAGAACCACGACAGCGCGGAGCGCACCGTCTCCCAGTTCTGCTTCCACGCCTCGTCCGGCACGGCTTCGGCGTACTCGTGCTCCACCAAGCCGGTGAACTGCTTGCGGTACTTCTGCGACCAGTAGTTCTTCGAGCGCGAGTGCCGGAAGTCGTCCTGCATCAGCTTGCGCGTGCGAGCCTCCACCGCCGCCGGGTCCACCTCGCGGCCCGCGCGCCAGTCCAACAGCACGTCCTTGATGCTCTCGTGCACCACGCTGCCGGCCCACGTGTAGCGGTTGCCCAGCTTCTTCAGCACGTAGAGCTCGCGTACGTCCTTGGGCGCGCTCGCCTCCCAGCCGCCCCAGGAGCGGTAGTAGTAGAGGTAGTACGCGCGAAGGCACTCGGAGAACTTCTCGTGGCGGCTCTTGGACCAGGAGAAGTCGTTGCTGAGAGGGGGGCGCCGCATGAAGGCGCGCATCCTAGGCGTTCGCCCGCTCCACCAGAAGGGGAACAGGCGGGGAAACAGGCCCCCGCTGGTCGCTGAAAGACAGTCCCCCCAGGCAACCGGGAAGGTATGGTGCGCGCTGGCATGAAGACCCAACCCTTCAAGGGCCGGGTGGTCCTCATCACGGGGGCTTCCGGAGGCATTGGCAGGGCGGCCGCGAGGGCCTACGCGGCCGCGGGCGCGGATGTCGTCCTGGCCGCGCGCCGGCTTCCCGAGCTCGAGGACGCGGCCCGTGAAGTGGCGTCACTGGGCGTGAGGGCACTGCCGGTGCGGTGCGACGTCACGGTGGGCGACGACGTGACGCGGCTGGTGCGCGAGACGGACGCCGCCTTCGGTGGGCTGGATGTGCTCGTCAACAACGCGGGCCAAGGTCTCTACGGACCGCTGGAGGGCGTTGGGGAGGAGCAACTCCGGCAGGTCTTCGAGCTGAACGTCTTCAGTCTGTGGCGGATGACGCGCGAGGCACTGCCGCTGTTGCGCAAGCGGCGTGGCGCTCAGGTGGTCAACGTCAGCTCCGTGCTGGGCCACCGGGGACTGCCGCTGCTGGGCGGTTACTGCGCGTCCAAGGCCGCGGTGAATGCGATGACGGAGTCGCTGCGCGCGGAACTGGCCACCGAGGGCATCCGGGTGCTGCTCGTGTCGCCCGGCTTCACCGAAAGCGACTTCCGGGAGAACCGCCTTCATGCGGAGGGCTGGCGACAGGACGCCATTCCGCTGAAGGCCATGTCCGCGGAAGAAGTCGCCGACGCAATGGTTCGTGCGAGCCGGAGTGGACGGCGCGACACCGTGCTCACGCTGCCCGGCCGGGTGATGGTGGTGGCCAACCGGTGGGTGCCTTCCCTGTTCGACCGTGTCGCCCGCCGCATGGCGCTTGCTTCGAAGAAGAAGGACGCATGAGTTCCCCATCCAAGGTAGCCCCCGCACGGAAGCCCCGCGCCGGGCGCCCCCCTTCCGCGCCGCTCGCGGCCACTGTCTCACCCGCGCAGGCGCACTTGGCCAGCGTGCGTGGGCCGCTGCTGGACTGGTACGACCGGAACAAGCGCGACCTGCCCTGGCGCCGCACCCGGGACCCGTATGCCATCTGGCTGAGCGAAGTCATGCTCCAGCAGACCCAGGTGTCGACGGTGATTCCCTACTGGGAGCGGTTCCTCGCGCGATTTCCCACGGCGCGCGCGTTGGCCTCGGCGCCGCTGGATGACGTGCTCGCGGGCTGGAAGGGCCTGGGCTACTACAGCCGTGCCCGCAACCTGCACCGCGCCGCACAGGAAGTCGTCGCGCGCTTCGGCGGCTCCCTGCCGTCCACCGCCGCGGAGCTGCTCGAACTGCCCGGCTTCGGCCGCTACACCGCAGGCGCGGTAGCCTCCATCGCATTTGGCGAAGAAGCGCCGCTGGTGGACGGCAACGTCGCGCGCGTCTTCTCTCGCATCTTCGAGGTCGAAGGCCTTCCAGGAGACCGCCAGCGAGAGGCCACACTGTGGGCACTCGCCACCGCGCTGGTGAAGGGCGAGCAGCCCGGTGACTTCAACCAGGCCCTCATGGAGCACGGCGCAACCACGTGCCGGCCAGAGAACCCGCTTTGCCTGCTGTGCCCCGTGCGCGGAGCCTGTGTCGCCTTCCGCAAGGGCCGCGTGGACGAGCTGCCCCCCGCCAAGGTGCGCGCCACGCCCAAGAAGCTGACGCTGGCCGTCGCCGTGTGGCCCCATGCCGGCACCCTTCTCTTCGCCCGCCGCGCGGACGCCGGGCTCTTCGGAGGCCTGTGGGAGCTGCCGGCCGCCGAAATCGCCGACGACGCACCGGACAGCGAAGCCCGTGCCCGGCTCTCCGCCGCGCTGGGCGTCGACGTGACCCTGGAAGGCGCGCTGGGCACCGTGAAGCGGCAGCTCACCCACCGAGACCTCTCGCTTCGGCTGCTGCGTGTCTCCGGCCCTCGCCGACCCGCGAGCACGCCCGCCTTCCAGGAGCTTCGCTGGTGTTCCCCTGATGACGCGGGGAACCTCGGCATGAGCACCGCGATGCAGCGAGCGCTCGACACCGCGCTGGGAGCGGGCGTGCTACCAGGCGGCTGAAGTCCTCCACGCCGACCCCGCACACGCCGCCTGTCCGTCGCTCGACACAGAGGCAGTCCTCCTGTCGCACTGACGACCCCGGCCCCCGCATGCCGGTTTCTTTCAGCATCGACGCGCCCCAATCTCCGCGGACTCTTTCCACCGGAGGAATCCGAGCATGGCACGCCACACCGCCAACAAGCAGACGGGGCCGTCTTCGAGCAAGCCGCCTGCCCCCTCGGCCCAAACCAGGCCTCGGGCTCCGGAGTCGCGCCCCGGCCCCACCAACGAGAAGATTGCCCGCCGGGCCTACGAAATCTTCCTGGCCCGAGGCGGTACACACGGCAGCTCCGAGCAGGACTGGTTC
Source organism: Myxococcus sp. CA023 (assembly GCF_010998615.1). Taxonomy (GTDB): domain Bacteria; phylum Myxococcota; class Myxococcia; order Myxococcales; family Myxococcaceae; genus Myxococcus. The sequence continues at coordinate 32,421 of NZ_JAAEAH010000070.1, forward strand.
CAGGCCGAGCGCGAGCTTCGGCTCGGGCGTCAGTGACAGCCCGCGCTCACTCGGGCGCGCCGTCGCCAAGGTCAGGACGGAAGCGCACCGGGGGAGCGTCCGAGGCGTGCGCGGAGGCACGTGGGCCGTAGTAACGCCGCAGCCAGCGGCTGAGCCCGTCGAAGCCAGGGAAGAGCACGCGCTCGGTGATGTTGCTCTGGTCCAGTTTGTCTCGCACCTCCCACTTGAGCGCGGCGGGGATGATGAGCTTGCGCACGCCATCCACCTGGGCTTCGAGAAAGCTGTCCAGGCGAAGCTCGGGCCCGTTCATCACCGAGAAGAGCGCGAACTGATTCACGATGCGGGCGTCCAGCGACGGTGGCTCCAGGAAGAGCACGAACGGGTGCTTCGCGAGGTGGTCGAAGGTCGAAAGGTCCGACGCCGTCGTGGCCAGCATCTCCCCCGTGAAGACATCCGCGCCTTCTCGCTGGAGCAGCGTCTTCAACCGCCTGGGAAGGTGACGATTCGTCTGGCGGTAGTCCACACACCACACCACGCCGTCCTCTCCATACCGCTCCGGGTTCTCGGTGAGGAAATGGAGCGCCACATAGGGGCTGAAGGTCCAATCCAGCATCCGCGTGGGCAGCCCATGATGCTGGGCCAGGGCGAGCCAGTCCCAGACTGACTCCACGGGCTGCGGGCTGTAACTCCGCGCGTACTTACGGAAGGCCCTCAGCAGGTCCTTCTCCTTGCGCACGAACAGGCCCTTGCGATTGAGCGCCGTGGACAGGTCATTGGTCACCTGGGGCATGCCACGGAAGACAAAGGTGGACCGGTGACGCCCCAACACCTCGCTCCACGACCCGGCGAAGAGCGCGTCCTGCAGCTCCAACCATGTCCCGATACGCTGTTCCAACATGGCCCAGAACCCCCGCGACACAATAAGCATCGCGGAGGGACGGGCCCGCCCGGGGCCGTGGCCGCTCAGTGGGGATTCACGGTGTCAACGGAGGGACGCTCGGCGGAGAGCGCGCTCCGGAGCCGCCGCTGCGCCACCTTGAGTTCCTCCAGGATGCGCTCCGCGTCGATGACCGAACGCATCGCCAGCCCGCAGGCGGGCGTCAGCACCACCGTGGACACCACCTGCGCGAAGGTGAAGCCGGCGGGCAGCGCCGCCTTCAGCGTGGCCTCCACCGAGTCCACCAGCTCTCCCACCTCGTAGGTGGACGCCAGGTCCGTGGGGATGATGCCCAGGCTCAGCGTCGCGCCCGCGGCGAGGAAACGCTCCAGCGCGGCCCCCGCCTCCACCATCGCGTCCAGTGACAGCCGCACGTCCAGGGAGAGCAGGTCCGGCTGGACGTCCAGCAGCGCGGCCCAGTCCGTGTTGCCGCAGCAGTGCAGCCCCACCAGCGCGCCTTCGCGCTGCAAGGCCACCACCAGCAGCTTCAGCTCCTGCATGGCAATCAGGTGCCGGGGATTCGTGCGCTGGAGCGCGTAGAGCCCAGGCTCATCCAGATAGAACAGCGGCGTGGTGCCCGCGCGGCGCAGCGCCTTCACCATGGCCAGTGAGCGCGCCAGGGACAGCCGGTACATCGCTTCATCCAGGCCCGGCACCTCCAGCGCGGGCTGTCCGTCGGTGGTGCGCGCCACCGAGCGCACCGTGAAGGGACCCGCGAGCTGCGCCTTCGCGAAGGCCAACTTCCGCGTCTCCACTTCCCACAGGAAGGGCCGCCACGCCCGGCACGCCTCGGGTGAGGGCTCGAAGGCCTCGAACTGGCCGGACTGGAACGCCGCCTCCAGCCGCGCCTCGAAGGCAGCGCGCCCCGCCTGCCAGTCCGCGAGGTCCACCGTACACAGGCCTTCCTCATCAAAAGCCAGGCCCGGCAGCCCCTCCAGGGCCGCGGGAATCATCAACTCCGAGGGCTTGCCCACTGGCAACTGAGGCAGGAACGGAATGTCCAGGGCCAGCGCGGCCTGGAGCCCCAGCTCCACTTGCGTGTGCGGCAGGCTCCCGATTCCGGTGGTGGCACAGGCAGGCAGCAACTGGACGGCTCGGCGGATGTTCGGCGCGCTCATGGCGCGGACTCTATCCCCTCCCCGGCCTTCCGGTGTGGCTGCCCATCCCCGATGCGCCGGGTTCCCGACCTTCCCGTCCGGCAACAACGTTCCACCCGAGAACCGGGAAGCACCCCGGCGGACAAGGGAGGGAGCATTCATGAACAGGCGCTGTAGATGGGGGACGGGCACCCTGGCGGCGGCATTGCTCGCCAGTCCCGCCGTCGCGGAGACGCCCCGCGCCGTCAAGGCGCAGCCCGCCCCGGGCTTCGGGGCCTCCGGCCTGACGGTGCGCAGCGGCGTGACGACCTGGTCGGGCAACGTGGGTAGGGAGACAGGCGTGGGCGCGTTCCTGGCCCTGCTGGGGGAAGTCCCCATTGCCTCCGGCGTGGGCCTCGAGCTGGGCTACGAGGGCTCCGCCAACGGCTACGCGGAGCCCCGGCGCGGCACGCTGTGGCGGCACAACGGCGGCCTGCTGGCCAAGGTGGGCCCCACGCTCTTCTCGCAGTGGAAGCCCTTCGTCGGCGCGGGCGCGGGTGTCAGCTACTTCCACCCCACGCCCATGGACGTGGGCACCGCCTTCGAGAAGGGCTGGGGCGCGGAGGTGCCACTCGCCGCCGGGCTCGAGTACCGGTACAGCGGCGTCACCGCCGGCCTGCGCGCCACCTACCGCGTGCTCGTGGCGCGCGACTTCGCCCCAACCAGCGCGGACGTCGGAAACCTCTTCAGCGCCGACCTCAGCCTGGGCGCGCGCTTCTGAGCCGTCACCTCACGTCACGGAGAAGTACGACGCCTGCGGATGGTGGAAGACGATGGCGGACACCGAGGCCTCCGGCTCCATCATGGAGCCGTCCGTGAGCTGCACGCCGATGTCCTCCGGCCGCAGCGCCGCGAACAGCTTCGACTGGTCCTCCAGCCGGGGACAGGCCGGGTAGCCGAAGGAGTAGCGCTTGCCCACGTACTCCGCGCGGAAGCGCTCCAGCATCGTCATGTCCTGCCGGTCCGGCGTGCCCCACATGCTGCGCAGCTGCGTGTGCAGCAGCTCCGCGTAGCCCTCCGCCGTCTCCAGCGCCAGCGCCTGCACCGCGTGCATCTTCAGGAACTCGCCCTTCGCCTTCAGCTCCTCGGACAGCTCGCGGATGCCGGAGCCCGCGGTGACGACGAACATGGCCACGTTGTCTGTCGGCGCGCCGCCCTCCAGCGGGCGCAGGTAGTCCGCCAGGCACAGGCCGCCTTCGCGGTCCTGGCGCGGGAAGTCGAAGGACGCGGCCTCCTTGCCGGACGCGCCGTCGAAGAGCACCACCCGGTTGCCGTCACTGCCCGCCTTGTAGAACTGGAAAACCGCGCGCGCCTGCATGAGGCCGCCGCGCAGGAAGCCCTTCAGCTCCTCCACGGCCTCCTTGAGGGCCAGCGCCTTGCGCCCCTCCTCCGTCTTCGCCAGCTCCGCCTCGGCCGGCGTGCCCAGGACACGCGCTGAAGAGCGCAGGCCCAGGTGCCGCCCGTACAGCATCACCGGGTTGATGAACTTCCAGATGTGGTCCAGCGGCGTGTTGGTCAGCACGTGCCGCTCCCAGTCCGGCGCGGACGGCACGCTGTCCAGCACCTTCACCTCGGCGCTGCGCCCGCGTGACACCACCGCCACCGGGGCCGGCCGCTCCTTCACCTCGCGCGCCAGCTTCTCCCGGCGGACGGCCAGCTCGCCGCGCAACTTCTCGTGCGAGGACGGGTCGACAATCTGCTTGGCCAGCTCAAGCCCGTTCATCGCGTCCTGCGCGTAGGCCACCGTGCCGGCGCCATAGGCCGGGGCGATGTTGCGGTCCACGAAGTTGCGGCTGAGCGCGGCGCCGCCCACCAGAATCGGCACGTCCACGCCCGCCCGCTTCAGGTCCTCCGCGGTGGCCACCATCTGGTGCGCGCTCTTCACCAGCAGGCCCGACAGTCCCAGGATGTCCGGCTGGTGCTCGCGCACGGCCTGCACCAGCTGCTCGGGGGGCACCTTGATGCCCAGGTTCACGATGTGGAAGCCGTTGTTGGCCAGGATGATTTCCACCAGGTTCTTCCCGATGTCGTGCACGTCGCCCTTCACCGTGGCGAGCACCACCTTGCCGCGCATGGCCGCCTGGGCCTTGCTCATGTGCGGCTCCAGGAAGCTCACCGCCGCCTTCATGGACTCGGCGCTCTGGAGCACCTCCGCGACAATCAACTCGTTGGCGCCGAAGAGGCGGCCCACCTCGTCCATGCCCTTCATCAGCGGGCCGTTGATGATTTCCAGCGGCGTGTACTTCTGCATGGCCGCTTCCAGGTCCGCGGTGAGGCCGTCACGCGTGCCCTCGATGATGTAGCGCTGGAGCCGCTCCTCCAGTGGCAGCGTGCTCACCTGGACCCGCGCGGCCTTGCGCTCACGGAAGGCCGCCGCGAAGGGCGTCACCGGGTCCGCGCCGCGGTTGTAGAGCAGGTCCTCCGACAGCTTGCGCTCTTCCTCGGGGAGCGACGGGTAGCGCTCCAGCTTCTCCGAGTTGACCAGCGCCATGTCCAGGCCCGCCTGGACGTTGTGGTACAGGAAGACGGAGTTGAGCACCTCGCGGCCCGCGGCGGGCAAACCGAAGGACACGTTGGAGATGCCCAGCACCGTCTTGCTGCGCGGGAGGCGCTGCTTGATGAGGCGCACGCCTTCAATCGTCTCCACGCCGCTGCCGATGTACTGCGCGTCCCCCGTGGCACAGGGGAACACGAGCGGGTCGAAGTACAGGTCCTCCGGCTTCATGCCGTACTTCTTCGTCAGCAGCTCGTACGAGCGCTCCGCCACCTCCAGCTTGCGCTGGCGCGTGACGGCCATGCCCACCTCGTCGATGCAGCCCACCACCAGGGCCGCGCCGAAGCGGCGCGCCAGCGGCACCACCTTCTCGAAGCGCTCCTCGCCGTCCTCCAGGTTGACCGAATTGATGATGGCCTTGCCCTGGCTGTAGGTGAGCGCCATCTCGATGACGCGCTCGTCGGTGGAGTCAATCATCAAGGGCACGCGCACCTTCTTGATGACCGCCTCCAGGAAGTTGCGCATGTCCTCGAGTTCGTCGCGGTCCGGGTTGGCCAGGCAGATGTCGATGACCTGCGCGCCCCGCTTCACCTGCGCGCGCGCAATCTCCGACGCGTCGTCGAACTGGCCGGCGACGATGAGCTCCTTGAACTTCTTGCTGCCGATGACGTTGGTGCGCTCGCCCACGATGAGGGGGCGCTGCTCGTCCGTCACCTCCAGGTAGTCCACGCCCGACAGCGAGGCCCGGGGACGCGGCGAGCCCGCGCGCGGCTTCAGCCCCTGCACCGCCTTGGCCATCGTCTCGATGTGCCCCGCGTGCGTGCCACAGCACCCCCCCACCACGTTGAGCCAGCCCTGCTCACAGAAGCGCCGCACGGAGCGCGCCAGCATCTCCGGCGTCTCCAGGTAGTTGCCGTTCTCGTCCGGCAGGCCCGCGTTGGGCACACACGACACGGGGAACGCGCTCATCGACGCCAGCGAGCGCAGGTGGTCCGTCATGAAGTCCGGACCCGTGGCGCAGTTGAGGCCCAGGTACAGCAGGTCCGCGTGCTCCAGCGACGCGGCCAGGCTCTCCACGCTCTGCCCGGCCAGCATGGTGCCCATGGGCTCAATCGTGCCGGACACCGCCACCGGCAGCGCGTAGCCCAGCTTCTGGAACGCGCGCTCGGCGCCCAGCAGCGCCGCCTTCACGTTGCGGGTGTCCTGCGCCGTCTCAATCAGCAGGTAGTCCGAGCCCCCCAGCGCGAGCCCTTCGGCCTGCACCGCGAAGTTGTCCACCAACTCCTCGAAGGTAACGCCGCCGGTGACGCTGATGGCCTTGGTGGTGGGGCCAATGGAGCCCGCCACCCAGCGCATGCGGCCGTCCTTCGCCTCGGCGGCGGCGGCGGCGTTGCGCGCCAGCCGGGCGGAGACCTCGTTGATTTCGAGCGCCTTGTGGCCCAGGCCGAACTCCGCCAGCACCAGCGGCGTGCCGCCGAAGCTGTCCGTCTCCGTCACGTCCGCGCCGGCCGCGAAGTAGCGCGCATGGATGGACTCCACCAGCTCCGGGCGCGTGAGGACGAGGTGCTCGTTGCACCCCTCGTACTCCGGGCCGCCGAAGTCCGCCGCCTTGAGGTCCTCGTTCTGGAGCAGCGTGCCCATGGCGCCATCCAGCACCAGCACGCGCTCACGCATCGCGGCGCGCAGGGCCTCCACGCGACGGCCGTTCTCACCAGGAGGCAGCGGGAGGGCAGTGGGGACAGGGCTCGTCATGACGGTTTGACTCCAGTCAGCAGGAAGACACGAAAGGGGCTGGCCCCGTCCCGGGCGTGCGTCTCCCGGGTCAGGGACGTGAAGCCGGCCTCGCGCAGCGCGGCTTCGAGGGATTCAGGCGCGAAGCCCAGGTGCCGGTGGCCCAGCCGTTCCAGCACCCAGCGCTCCTCGTGCGGCATCAACTCCAACAGCACCAGCCGGCCGCCCGGCTTGAGCAGGCGGGCGGACTCGGCCAGCACCGACTGCGGCTCCTCCACGTGGTGGAGGCTCTGCGAAATCACCACCAGGTCCAGGCTGCCGGACGCGAGCGACAGCCGGTGCAGGTCCTCGCGGAGGAAGCGGATGTTCTCCAGGCCCTCGCGGCCCGCCCGCTCCCGCGCCTGTTCCAGCGCGTCCGCGTTCTGGTCAATGGCCCAGACGCGCCGCGCCCAGCGGGCAATGGCCACGCTCAGCACGCCGGTGCCGCAGCCGAAGTCGGCCACCTCCAGCGGCGGCAGCAACGACGCCAGTGCGCCTGCCCACAGGAACCACGACTGCCCCGGCTCCAGCAGCCGCTCGTTGAGGGCCTGCCGGTCCTCGCGCGCCCGCAGCAAATCCTTCAGCCGCGCCGAGTCCCCCGCCGCGTCCTCCGCCTGCCGCGCCATCTGGATGAGTGGCCAGCGTCCGTCCGCCTGCTCGAGGGCCAGCGAGTAGTAGCTGTAGCCCGCATGGCGCTCCTCGCGCAGCAGGCCCAGTCCCTTCAGCTTCCCCAGGTGGTGAGACACAGAGGACTGCGCCACGCCCACCAGGGACACCAGTTCCGTCACGTTCAACGGGGCCTCGGCCACCAACCGGAGGATGCGCAGCCGCGTCGGGTCTCCGAGCACCCGGAATGACTGGGAGAGCTCTTCCATATCGCCGCATCAACATATGTCGATGCCGAGCCCAAGGCCAGCATTCTCTAGACGCGACGCGTTGCCTGTGCCCCGCCAGTCGCGTACAGGGCGAAGCATGGCGACTCCCACCCACACCCCGACCCTTCACGAGCTGCTCGCCGGCAAGCGTTTCGGACTCGTCCTCTCCGCTGGATATTTCGGCTTCTACGGTCACGCGGGCTTCCTCAAGGGGCTGGCCGCCGCGGGCCTCAGTCCTCATGCGTACGCGGGCACGTCCGCGGGCGGCATGGTGGCGGCCTACGCCGCCGCGGGCACGCCGGTGCGTGACGTGGAGGAGCTGGTGCTGCGCCAGACGCGCGCCAACTTCTGGGACCCGGACCCCATTGGCGCGGTGCTCAACGCGGACGCGGCGGGGCACGGCCTGACGGGTCTGCTCAAGGGCGAGCGCTTCCGCAAGCTGCTGGATGCCACGCTACCGGTGCGCACCTTCGAGGAGCTGCCACACCCACTGCTGCTGGTGGGCGCCAACCTCACGCTGGGCAGCCACGACGTGTTCACCTCGGGCGAGCTGGCCCCGCGCGTCCACGCGACCTGTGCCTACCCCGGCCTGTTCCGCGCGGTGCCCCTGGAGGGCAGCCTGTACTGGGACGGTGGCCTGGTGGACAAGGCGCCCGCGCTGTCGCTGCACGAGAGCGCCGCGGGCGCGGAGCTGGACGCCATCCTCGTGCACTACCTGCCCAGCAAGACGCGCAAGGTGGTGGGCGGCCCCATGGCATACGCGCAGGGGCTGGCCGCGGGCTCGGCGGCGCTGCGCCAGGACCACTTCCGCCTCCAGCTCACCGTGCTGGAGCAGAAGCAGGTGCCCGTCTACGTCGTCGTCTCCAACCTGCCGCCCGTGTCTCCCACCACCATGGAGCGCGGCTTCGACGCGCTGGACCAGGCGAAGCTGGCCGCCGAGCGCGCCCTGGCGCGGCCTCCGGTGCCCTTCGCGCAGGCGGAGTGGTGAGCCTCAGCGCAGCCACACGATGAGCAGCGCGGGCGTGGCCGCCACGAGCACGCCCGCCCCGAAGGCCAGCAGCACCTGGAGGAAGAAGAGGTCCTCCAGCGTCTCCACCAGCGTCATCTCCACGCGCTCGATGCCCAGCGTCTCCAGGTTCCGCACCGCGGTGGCGGTGTCCGGCGCGGAGACGACGGCGCGCAGCGCCAGCACGCCCAGGACGCGGCGGGACTGCTCCATGAGGAAGCGCTCCACCTCCGCCATGCGAGAGGACGGCGCTTCACCCCGGGCCTGCTCGGCCTGCCGCAGATGCTCGCTCATCGACTCGTTCACGACGCGCGACAACTCCTCGCGCGACAGTGAGCCCGAGCCTTGGAGCCGCCGCGCCACCTGCATCGTGACGGGCTTGAGCACGGCATAGACGCGGGACACCACGCCGCGCTCCCGGGCTTCATCGGCCAGCCGCCCCGACACCGCCTGCAGCATGAACGCGTAGCCACCCGCCACCGACAAGGCCAGCGGCGGCAACACCGCGCTCAGGATGACCAGCCACGTGGGCGCGGGAGGAACGCCCATCCACCGGGGCAGCGCGTAGGTGGCCGCGCCCACGGCGAGCCCCACCAGACCGAAGAGCGCTCCGCCCTTCAGCGCCCCCCAAAGCCCCACGCCCATCAACCGGAAGGCGACCAGCAGCCCCCGCCCCAACGCGCCTGCGACCCGCATCGACCGACGCTCCCAGGACGGAAGACCGCCCTTGTCCCCCGCCGCGGCGAAAAGCCCGGTTCCAGGGTGGAGCCACGATTCCACGAGAGATGTCCCCGCGCCAGTGACGCACCCCGTCGACGCGGGCGCACGTCTCCTCCAACAGGACACGCCGATGTCGGCTTCCGGACGGACGCGGAGGCCGGCTCCCCATCTCACGACAGACCGGAAATGCAAGATGTCCATGTGAACCAGTCCACTGTGCAAGTGGACCCGGGCCACGGCCGTCCCCTCTTCCGATGTGGAGGCTGTCCATGCCGATGTCGTCGCCCCTGTCGATGCGCCCCCTGCGGTACGCGATGCTGTCCCTGTCGGTGCTCGCCTTCGCCCCCACGGCGGTGGCCGCTCCGCCCGCGAAGTCACTGAAGCCGCGCGCGCTTGTCGCCAAGCCCACCGGCCGCGAACTGGCCGCGGACACCTACGTGGAGCGCATCGTGGTGAAGTTCCACGAAGGCAGCCGGGTGCGCCTGCGCGACCAGCAGTTGGTGGCCCTGACGTCGGACCGGGACGCCGCGGAGCGCTCGCTGCTGGCCGGACGTGGGCTGGGCGACGCGCGCCTGGAGGCTGACCTGGGCCATGTGACGTCAGTGCTGGAGCGCGCGCCCCGCATTGGCGCCATTGCCCGCCTGTTCGACGACGCCGAGTCCACGTTGGAGGCGCGCAAGGCCTCCGGGGAGCGGCAGAGCGGTGAGCAGCTGGCGGACCTGAACCTGTACTTCGAAGTCCCCCTGATGCCGGGCACCACGTCCGAGCGCGTGGCCGACCTGGTCGCCGCGCTCAACGGCCTGGACGGTGTCGAGGTGGCCTACGCCGAGCCGCCCCCCGAGCCGGCCATGGTGAACTTCGGCATGGACGCGGCGGTGCGCAGCCTGCTGGCCGCGGCGGACCTCCCACCCGTCACACCGCTCTACGAGAGCAACCAGGGCTACCTCAACGCCGCGCCTGACGGCATCGACGCGAAGTACGCGTGGACGGTCCTTGGCGGCCAGGGGCAGAACGTGAAGGTGGTGGACATCGAGGGCGGGTGGCGCACCACGCACGAGGACATGCCCGACCTCTTCCACATGGGCGGCACCCAGTACACCGACCGGAGCTGGCGCGACCACGGCACGGCGGTGCTGGGTGAAATCGTGGGCGCGCGCAACGCCTATGGCGTGACGGGCATCGCGCACCAGGCCAAGGCGGGCTACGAGTCCATCGGGGCCCAGAGCACGGCGAGCGCCATCACCAAGGCGGCCACGGCCGCGGGTCTGGGTGGCATCGTCCTCATCGAACTGCACGCCCGCGGCCCCTCGGACGGCACGGCGTGCTCGTGCAACACCTCCCAGTGCGACTACATCGCGATGGAGTACTGGCAGGCCAACTACGACGCCATCAAGACGGCCACCGCCAACGGCGTCATCGTCGTGGAAGCGGCGGGCAACGGCAGCGCCGACCTGGATGCGTCCGCGTACGGGAGCGCGTTCAACCGCAACACCCGGGACTCGGGGGCCATCTTCGTGGGTGGCAGTACGGCCACCACGCGCTTGCCCATGTGCTGGACGAACTTCGGCAGCCGCGTGGACGTGCACGGCTGGGGTGAGCGCGTCTACAGCATGGGCTACGGCAACGTGTTCGGCGCCAGCCATGGCGAGGACCAGTTCTACACGTCCAGCTTCAGCGGCACCTCCAGCGCGTCCCCCATCGTGGTGGGCGCCGCCGCCAGCGCGCAGGGCGTGGCCCTGGCCAACGGGCGACGTCTGACCAGCACGCAGATGCGCTCGCTGCTGCGCGCCAACGGCACTCCGCAACCCGCGAACACGCGCCAGATTGGCCCGCTACCGGACCTGGCCAAGGTCCTGCCCAAGGTCATCGCGGGCGACTACTGAGCCGGATTCCCGGCACGCCCCCACCTTCCGCGTCAGGACGGGTGGGGGTGCGTTTCCTGGCGGCGAAGTGACTACCGCTCGCCGTAGCGGCGGTGGTCCACCATCAGGCAGCGGTCCTGCACCACCTGGATGCCCGCCTTCGCCAGCTTCTCCGCCGCGGCGTCGTTGCGGATGCCGGACTGGAACCACACCGCCTTCGGCTTCTTGGCGATGAGCTCGTCCACGTGCCCGTCGATGTCCTGCGGCCGGCGGAAGACGTCCACCAGGTCCAGGTCGCCGGGCACATCCGTCAGCCGCCGGAACACCGGCTTGCCCAGGATGTGCGTCACGTCCGGGTAGTAGACGGGCACGGGCACCACCTCCACGCCCGAGCGCGCCAGGTAGTCCGGCACGTAGTAGGCCGGCTGCCCTGACTGCTGCTCCGTCTTGATGCCCAGCACCGCCACCCGCCGGGCACCCTTCACCACGCGCTCCACACCCGCTTCGTCCTCGATGAGGTTCTGCTCCCAGCTCATCGCGCCTCCTCCTGGAGCCCCTCTGCCCGGGACTCCGTCGTGACAGTCCACGCTTCGCCCGCCACCGTCGCCCGCACCGTGAGTTGGCGGCTCACGGGCATGAAGCGCCCCCGGCCCACCAGCTGTTCTCCCTCGCAAGACACGCCCGGCGTCAGCTCCGGCCGGCCCGCCATCACCCACGCCTCCGACAGCGCGTCCGGCGCATCCTCCGGCACCGCGTCCAGGCAGCGCAGGCCCAGCACCACCGCGTCTCCCAGCGGCGTGTCCCGCGTGCCCTGGACCGTGCGCTCCAGCACGTAGGCCACCTGGCTGTCCCCCACGGGCACCAGGTCCACCACCCAGCTCTGCTGGCCCTCCACGAGGTTGCGCTGGAAGAGGCCGGCGAACTTCACCTCCCACTCACGCCGCGCCCGCGTCTCCAGGGCCTCGGGTTCGAAGAAGCGCTCCAGCGCGCCCGCCTCAGTGCCCGCGGGCGCCACCTGGCGGAGCGCCTCCTGCGCGGCTTCGGGGGCCACCAGCTTCACGAAGGTGCCATCCGCGGCCAGCCACGCCTGCAGCGTGAAGCGCGCCAGCACGTCCGCCACGCCGGTGGGTACCTCCTGACCATTGCGCGTCAGGCGCGAGCGCGGCACCGCCTGCGCCAGCAGCCAGCCCCCTTCGGAGGGCGTGAAGCGCGTCTGCGTGGTCAGCTCCACTTCCTCGCGAAGGGTGTCACCCCGCCGCTCCACCGAACGCACGCTGCGCTGCTTCTCCGTGAGCACGCGGTCCACGGGGGGCTGGAAGTCCAGTCGCACCGACGCCGGCCGCGGCTCCGAAGGCGACACGGAGAGCGGCGCCTTGTGGCTACAGGCGGTGGCGGTCAGTGACAGGAGAAGACTGGACGTCAAGGGGCCGGGACGCATGCGCGGTCGCACGCTGGCAGAAAGCGCCCGCGCCCGCGAGCGCTTCCACCAGGCCTCCCTCCCCCAACGCTCACCGGTTCACGGATGACGCGTCTGGCCGTCCGGTGCGTGCTCCACCCGGTCACGCCCGATGTTGCTGCGGTCCCGGTTCACCCCATCATCGTCGTCCCTCGAGTTCCCCATGGCGGAGCGCCGGGACGCCTCGGAGAGGTCGCGCTGCACGGCCTCGCGGGTGGCGTACTCGTCCCGCGGCAGGTTCTTGAAGAGGTTGATGATGTCGGGCGGGGCGCCCGCGTCGGCGGCCGCGGCCACCAGTTGCTCCCGCTCGACTGGGTACTCTACGGCGTCGAGATGCGGGGTGATGGAGCGCGCTGGATCCTCCGCGAGTCCATAAGCCATCGTGCGTCTGCCTTTCTGCCCGGGCGCCCTGGCCCTGGCCCCGGTGCGTTCGTGTGCAATGACAACGTGGGGATGGCCGGGGCGCGGGACCACCCGGGGCGCCCCCATCCCAGCCCCTGTCCAGCCAGGGGGACAGCCGCCCTGGCCCCTTCCCGGCTAAGGTGTCTTCCCGCGACGCCTTCCTCGCAGGAGTCCCACACCCCATGTCCGCCGCGCCCCTGCTGCTTGCCTGGCTCACGCTCGCCAGTACGCCCGCCGCCCCGCCGCCCGTCCATGATGTCTTCGCCCTGGACGAAGCGGCCTTCGTCGCCCAGGCCCAGACCGACCTCGCGCTGCTGGAGCGCAATGTCCGGGGCCTGCGCGGGCTGCAGGAGGCCGTGAAGCAGTCGCGCGCCGTGTACCTGCAGAAGCAGAGCGTGCCGTACACGCCGGACCAGAAGCAGCTGCTGCTCAGCACCTGGGCGGCCTTCTTCGACTACTTCGTGTCCGTGGAGGTCATCCGCCAGCGCTACTGGGACTTCGTGAAGGTGCCCGCCCACGCGCATCCGAAGAAGCACGCCTGGGGCTTCCTCCTCACCCATGGCGCGCTCACCACGGAGCTGGCCCACGGCCTCACCTACGCGGAGCTCACCCTGGGCAAGAAGCAGCTCGAGGTGCTGCTGGACGAGCCCGCGCCCGAGTACGGCCTGCCCGCGCGCGCCTTCGCCCGGTTCAAGGACAAGGCCATCCACGTCTCCACCAGCACGCAGCTGCTCACGGGGGATGGATACAAGGAACAGCTCCGCCCGCTGCTGGTGAAGGCCGGCGCACTGGACGCCCCGCGCGTGCCCTGGCTGCTGCAGGAGATGAAGCACAACAGCAAGGTGGCGAAGGGGCTGCTCACCCGGCGCGGCGCCACGCTCTTCGCCAAGGCCACGGTGGACCTGACGGCGGACACCGCGCAGCGCGCCTTCTTCCCCGTGCAGCGCGCGGTGGCAGCCTGGATGGGCGACACCCGCGTGCGCCGCGTGGGCCAACCGCTCATCTCCCGCGAGCAGGCCCTGTCCCTGCTGGAGAAGATGGAGCCCGGCGACATCGTGGTGGCCCGGCAGAACTGGTACCTCTCCAACATCGGCCTGCCAGGATTCTGGCCACACGCGGAGCTCTTCATCGGCACGCCCGCTCAGCTTGGCGCGTACTTCGACGAGGACTCGGACGTGAAGGCCTGGGTGGCTACCCTTCCCGGCGCACCGGGCTCGCTCACCCAGCACCTGGCGCGCGCCTTCCCCGCCAAGTGGGCCGAGTACACCGGCAACGACGCGCACGGCGACCCCCTGCGCATCATCGAATCCATCAGCGAAGGCGTGTCCTTCACCGGCATGGAGCACGGCATGCGAGTGGACTACCTGGGCGTCATGCGCCCGCGCCTGTCCCGCTTGGAGAAGGCCCGCGCCATCGTGCGTGCCTTCACCTTCCAGGGCCGCCCGTATGACTTCGACTTCGACTTCTTCTCCGACCGGACGCTCGTGTGCACGGAGCTGGTGTGGAAGTCCTACGCTCCCGCGGGCGACATGACGGGCCTGCGCATCCCCCTGGTCAGCGTGGCTGGCCGCCGCACCCTGCCCGCCAACGAGCTGGTCCGCCTCTTCGACGCGGAATACGGACGCGAGGACCGGCAGCTGGACTTCGTGGCCTTCCTGGATGGCCGGGAGGCGGAAGGCAACGCCAGGGAGGCGGACGCCACCGCTTTCCGTTACAGCTACCGCCGTGCCAAGTGGGACATCGCCCAGGAGTAGACACACGATGACGGAGCAGATGGCCGAAGAGATGCTGCAGCTGTCCACCCAGCTCTTCGAGAAGATGATTTCCCAGCAGCAGGCCAAGGTGCTGCGCCTGGCCCGCGAGGCCGTGCCCAACATCTCCCCGGAGGAGGTGCGCAATTCCCACGATTTCCCGGAACTCAAGGAACATCCTACATTTGAGTTCGAGGATGGAATCCTGTCCGGGCTGATTGCGGCCCAGATTGCCCTGCGGGCGGAAATCAAGGGACGGCTGCCGCTTGAACCTCCAGCATTCTGACGCTCGGCCGCCTGCCTTTGCCGTCTCGGCCCTCGTGGGTTACTGGTTCTCGCCGTGAGCATTCCTTCTGGATTCAGCCCACCGTTGGCGCGGGAGCGTCTGGTGTCGGCCCTGGCCGCGGAGCCCCCGCGGCTGGACCTGGCGGCGCTGGCCATCGCCACGCTGGACAAGCCCCTGCTGGACGCCCCGGGGTGCCTGCACATGCTGGACGTGCTCGCGTGCCGGGTGCAGGTGGAGGCGGAGCGGCTGAGCGAGAAGGGCGAAGTCCTGGCGCCGCTGCGGGCCTTGCGTCACGTGCTGGCGGACATCGAGGGCTTCCGCGGCAACGAGGACGACTACCACTCCCCGGAGAACAGCTTCCTGGACCAGGTGCTGGAACGGAAGCTGGGGCTGCCGATTACGTTGTCCGTCGTCTACCTGGAGGTGGCGCGCCGCGCGGGCATCTCCCTGTACGGCGTCCCCTTCCCCGGCCACTTCCTGGTGGCGCACGACGCGGGGGACCACAAGCTGCTCATGGACCCGTTCCATCAAGGGGACATCCTCACCGAGCACGGCTGCGAGGAGCTGCTCAAGCGCGTGGCGCCGCAGCTCAAGTTCGACCGCAACATGCTGGCGCCCGCGCCGGTGGAGCTCATTACGTACCGGATGCTGTCCAACCTGCGGCGCGTGTACCTGGGCAGAGAGGACTGTGAGCGCGGGCTGGCGGTGGTGGACCTGCTGCTGCTCCTGGCGCCGGACCACCCGGGCGAGCTGCGCACCCGTGCCGCGCTGCTCAGCAACCTGGGGGCCTACCGCGCGGCGCTGAGGGACGTGGAGCGCTGCCTGGAGCTTTCGCCCGAGGCCCCCGACCGCGACCGGCTGGAGATGACGGCCCGCGAGCTGCGGGAGCGCGCCGCGCTGCTCAACTGACAGGAAGGACTTTCACGTGGCTCGAGAGGTGAAGCCCTGGCGCCGGCTGCGGCGAGGGCTGGAGCATGACTTCAGCGTCGCCCGGGTGCGCGAGGACTGGTGGGCGGACCCGCGCACGGGCCACGAACACCCACGCGTGCGCGTCGACTGCGCGGACTGGGTGAACGTCATCGCGGTGACGCCGGACGCGCAGCTCGTGCTGGTGCGGCAGTTCCGCTTCGGCGTCGAGGCATCCACACTGGAGCTCCCTGGTGGAATCGTGGAGCCGGGCGAAGCGCCGGAGCGGGCCGCGGCGCGCGAGCTGGAAGAGGAGACGGGCTACGTGCCGGGCCGCCTGGTGCCGGTGGGCCAGGTGCACCCCAACCCCGCGTTCCAGGGCAACGTGTGCTTCAACTTCCTCGCGCTCGACTGTGTGAAGCGGCACGAGGGGCGGCAGGACGCGGGCGAGGACATCGCCGTGGAGCTGCACCCGCGCGCCGACCTGCCGCGCCTCATCCTGGAAGGACACATCTCCCACTCGCTGGTGGTGGCCGCCTTCTTCCAGGAGCGCCTGCTCAGCGAGTCGAAGTAGGCCCGTGCCTCAGGGACGCGAGCAGCCGCATGCGTCGCCTGTGCCCGCCAACGCACGGGCACCTCGGCTACGGGGGAGGCCTCGCTTCAGCGGGCCTTCTTCGCGCGCGTCCGACGTCGCGGCGCAGCCGCCTCAACCGGCGTGGCCTCCTCCCGCTGCCACGTGCCGGAGCGCCCGCCCGACTTGTGCTCCAACTGCACCGCGTCCAGCACCATGCCGCGGTCCACGCTCTTGCACATGTCATAGACGGTCAGCGCCGCCGCGCAGGCCGCGGTGAGCGCCTCCATCTCCACGCCGGTGCGGTCCACCGTCTTCACCTGCACGCGGACCCGAAGCCCCGCGGCCTCCGGCGCCAGCGTCACCTCCACGCCCGAGAGCGCGATGGGGTGACAGAGCGGAACGAAGTCCGGCGTGCGCTTGGCGGCCATGATGCCGGCGAGCCTCGCCGCGGCCAGCACGTCCCCCTTCTCCACCTTCCCCGCCAGGATGCGCTCGCGCGTGTCGGGCAACATCCGCAGCAGCGCGGTGGCCACGGCCACGCGGCCCGTCTTCGGCTTCTCCCCCACGTCCACCATCTTCATCGGCGCACCCCCTGGGCCACTGCGGCGAGCAGGTCATCCACGATGTCGTCCGGGTCCTCCAACCCCACGGAGACGCGGATGAGATTCTCCCGGATGCCCGCGGCCTCCCGCTCCTCCGGGGTGAACCGGCGCGCGCTGGCGCTGGCCGCGTGCATCACCAGCGTGCACACGTCCCCCAGTGAAGGACCGGGCCGCCCCACCTTCAACGCCTCCAGGAAGCGCATGCTCTCCGGCCGCCCCGCGCCCTTGATTTCAAAGGCCACCATGGGGCCGCCGCCCAGCAGCAGCTCCTGCGCGGTGGCGTGGTCCGGGTGCGAAGCCAGCCCCGGGTAGATGACCCGCTCCAGCAAAGGCGACTCCGCGAGGCGCCGCGCCACATGCGCCGCGTGCTCGACATGCGCCTTCATTCGCACCGGCAGCGTGCGCAGGCCGCGCAGGGTGAGCCACGCCTCGAAGGGCCCCAGCACGTCACCCGCCAGCACCCGCGCGGCGCGCAGTGGCGCCATCCGCTCACGCGAGGCGCTCACCGTGCCGCCCAGCGCGTCGCTGTGCCCGTTGAGCCACTTGCTGGTGGACTGCACCGCGTAGTCCGCGCCCAGCGCCAACGCGCGCTGTCCCACGGGCGACGGGAAGGTGCCATCCACCACGAACGTCGCGCCCACGTCCCGGCAGGCCCGCGCCAGCACGCGCAGGTCGGGCACGCGCAGCAGCGGATTGGAGATGCTCTCCGCCAGCACCATGCGCGGCTTCAGCGCTCGGATGCGCTCGGGCACCTCGGAGGCCGTCATCAGGAACGCGTGCAGCTCCACGCCCAGCGGGGCGCACAGGCTCTTGTACAGAGCGCGCGTGACGCCGTAGCCATCCGCCGGCATCACCAGCGTGTCCCCCGCCCGGAAGCCCTGAGCCTCGAAGACGGAGCGCAGCGCGGCCATGCCGCTGGCATAGGCCACACAGGCCTCGGCGCCTTCCAGCGCGGCCACCGCCTCCTCCAGCAACGTCGTGTTGGGCGCGCTGATTCGGGCGTAGGCATAGTCCTTCCCGTCCAGGGCGCTGTCCAGGTCATCGCTGCTGTCGAACCAGTTCACCGCCGCCGGGTAGATGGGCGGCGACACCGGCACCGCCTTGCTTCCAGCCAGCCGCGTCCCGGCGTGCACCGCCACCGTCTTCTGCTTCGAGCTCATGGGGATTGCTGCGTCCTTCGCGGGAATGGAAAGGCCGGCCCCGGGAAGGGGCCGGCCTGGGAATGCTCAGCGGAGCCGCGCGGGCGGGTGGACTACTCGCCGTGCTCGATGAGCCAGCGCTCCGCGTCGATGGCGGCCATGCAGCCCGTGCCCGCCGCGGTGATGGCCTGGCGGTAGTAGTGGTCCTGCACGTCACCGCAGGCGAACACGCCCTCGATGTTGGTGCGCGTGGAGCCCGGCACCGTCTTGAGGTAGCCGCCCTGGTGCGTCTCCAGCACGCCCTGGAACAGCTCCGTGTTGGGCGTGTGGCCAATGGCCACGAACAGGCCGGTCGCCTTCACCTGCTGGCTGTCACCCGTCTTCAGGTTGCGCACCACCGCGCCATTCATCCCCTTCGCGTCGCCGAGGACCTCCTCCACCGCGGAGTCCCACATGAAGGAGATTTTCGGATTCTGGCGGGCGCGCTCCTGCATCACCTTGGAGGCGCGCAGCGTGTCGCGGCGGTGGATGAGGGTGACGTGATTGACGATTTTCGCCAGGTACGTCGCCTCTTCCATCGCCGTGTCACCGCCGCCCACCACCAGCACGTCCTGCTTCTTGAAGAAGGCACCGTCGCAGGTTGCGCACGCGGAGACGCCGCGGTTCTTGTAGGTGTCCTCGCCCTTGACGCCCAGCCACTTGGCGGTGGCGCCGGTGGAGATGATGACCGTCTCCGAGCGGCAGCTGACGCTCTCCCCCTGGATGAGGAAGGGGCGCTGGGAGAAGTCCACCTTCACCACGTTCTCCATGTGGATGGCGGTGCCAAACCGCTCCGCCTGCTTTTGAAAACGCTCCATCAACTCCGGGCCGGTAATGGCCTCCGGAAAGCCCGGGTAGTTCTCCACGTCGGTGGTCACCATGAGCTGGCCACCCGGCACACGCTGCGGGTGCTCCAGGGTGGGGCCCCCGGCAAACACCACCGGCTGCAGGTTGGCGCGCGCGGCGTAGATGGCCGCGGTGTAGCCCGCGGGCCCCGAGCCGATGATGGTCACCTTGTTGATCTTCTCCTCCACCACGACTCCTCCCAAATCTCGTTGATGGCCCCAAGGTACCAGAGCGCCTCGGGCGCGTGATACGAAGCTGGCCTCATGGATGCCGCCGTCCTCAAGAAGGTTGCGCTGTTCGAGGGTTTGACCCAGGGACAGCTCGCCAAGGTCGCCCAGATTGGCCACTCCCGGACCTACCCGGCGGGCGCCTTTCTGTTCCGTGAGGGGGAAACCGGCCAGGAGATGTTCGTAATCGCCGAGGGCAAGGTCCGCATCTCCAAGTCCGTGCCCGGCATCGGCGAGGAGGCGCTCGCCATCCTGGAGCCCGGCCAGTATTTCGGTGAGATGGCGGTCATCGAGGATTCGCCGCGCTCGGCGGACGCCATCGCCCACGTGAGCTGCTCCGTCTGGGTCATCGAGCGCTCCCGGTTGGACCAGCTGATGTTCACCGACAAGGACCTGGCGTACGTGCTGCTCTGGACCTTCGTCCGCACGCTGAGCGAACGGCTCCGCGAGACGAACGAGAAGATCAAGGGCTTCTTCGCCCTCTCCCGCTTCTGACGGCCCGTCTCAGCGCCCGAGAAGCCAACTGGTGCAGGGATGTCCGTCCGGCATCCGAGCCCCTTCCCACGTGTCGGGACGGGTACGCACCCCACTCCCCAGGTAGCACAAGCAGGCACACGGGTTGCTTTGTCCCCGCCCCGTGGAGGGCGGCGGGATGGAGCAGGCGGCGGCGGGAGCGGCGTGGGCGGGCGAAG
>NZ_JAAEAH010000071.1 GCF_010998615.1 Myxococcus sp. CA023
ACGCCGCCCTTGCCCAACGTAGGAACCGGCCGTCCCACCGGGAAGTCCGGCTTCCGTCTCAAGGAGAACCAAGTCATGACTTCTGGACGTTTCGCCCCCTTCTTCGCCGGGTTGCTCCTGCTCACCACCGGAGGCTGTGGCGGAGAAGCCCCCCGCTGCACGGAATGCCCCGCGGTCGAAGGCCGCTACCGGCTGCAATTCGACACAGGCGCGGGCGTGCCTCCGGAGTGCGCGCTCCTGGGGGTGCAGGTTCCCACGGGTGAAGTGCTGGATATCGCCCGCTCGGGCGAAAACCTCACCAGCCGGGTTGCGGGCGTCCCCGTCCGGGGCACCATCACTTCCCAGGGGACCTTCCTGATGACGGGAACGGGAGTGCCCTCGGCGAACCGGACGGACACCCTGACGCTCACCGGCAGCTACCAGGCGCCGCTGACGGATGGCGGGACGGCGTCCATTACCGGCGTCCTCACGGGCAGCTACGTGCGCGCGTCCGACACGGGGGGACAGCGCTGCAACGTCAGCAGTCCGTTCTCGGCGACCCGGGACTGAGCCACGGGCCGCACGAGCGCGGTCGGAACGACTACTTCTTCTTCGACTCCGCGGCGGCCTTGGCCTCGGCCTTGTTCTTCTTGGCCCGCTTCTTCCAGGCCTGCTTGATCTTCATCTGCACGCGACGGTGCTTGCTCTTGCTGCGGGCCATCTTTGACTCCTGTGCTCCGTACGGAGACGTGAAAAGAGGGGCTTAACTATCAGAACCCGCCGGGCTCCCGGAAGAGGAACCCTCGGGCCCCCCCGGCTCGCCGGTGTCGTCCGGTGCCGGACGGGTGGGAAACGGGATTCCCTCGGCGCTCCGGACCTGGGTCGGCCGGGCGGTGGACGCCTTCACGTCCCCCTCCCGGTCCTCGTTGCTGGGCCGCTCCTTGGCCGCCGGGGCGCTCGACTGCTGGGGACGCTTCTTCACGGACGCGAAAATCGGCTTGTAGGCGTCCAGGAAGCGCCGGACCTCGTCCAGGGGGAGCGCCGGGCAGTGGTTGCCGTTGGCGCCCGTCATGGACGTGGCCATGCACATGGCGTTCAGGATGGCCTCCTCGGTGGCCTCCATGACCGCCTCATAGAGGGGGTCCAGGCGCTGATCCAGGAGGAGCTTCAGCTTGTAGACCATCTTCTGCGTGCGCCGGGGGATGATGTTCGCCGTGGAGAAGCCGACGACAATCTCCCCGGAGCCGTGCGCCGCGTAGCTGCCCACGCGGCCAATGCCCAGCGCCACGCGCTTGCAGAGGCGGTTGATTTGATGGCTCAGCAACGGCGCGTCCGTGGCCACCACCGCGATGATGGAGCCGTACGTCTGGCCGCGCTTGGGCGTGCCCTTGAACTTCTCCGCCAGCACCTCGCCCACGGGCAGGCCGCCCACCCGCAGGTTGTGCATCTTCCCGAAGTTGGACATCACCAGCACACCCAGCGTGTAGCCGCCCAGCACCTCCGGCAGCTTGCGGGACGACGTGCCGATTCCCCCCTTGAAGTCGCACGTCACCATGCCAGTGCCGCCACCCACGTTCCCCTCGGCCACGGGGCCAGTGGAGGCGTTGTTGATGGCCTCGAAGACATGCTCCTCGCGCACGTGGCGCCCGGAAATGTCGTTGAGCCAGGAATCGTCACACTCCCCCACCACGGGGATGATGACGTCGTGCTCGTCGCCGATGCCGGGGTAGCGGTCCACCAGGTAACGCGCCACGCCGTCCGACACCGCACCCACCGCCATGGTGTTGGTGAGGAGGATGGGCGTCTCGATGAGGCCCCATTCCATGAGCTGCGTCATGCCGGCGACCTCGCCCGCGCCGTTGAGCACGAAGCCGCCCCCCGTCATGCGCTCCATGAAGATGTTCCCCTGGTTGGGGAGGATGGCGGTGACCCCCGTACGCACCGGACCGTGCCCGGGGCGAAGCGGGCCCTCGCCACGTATCAACGTGCTGTGCCCGACGAGCACCCCCTCCACGTCGGTGATGGCGTTGAACTTGCCGGGCTTGAAGCGCCCCAGCGGCAGGCCCAGCTCACGGGCCCGGACGCGGGGACCCGTCTCCTCGGGGATGTGCACCATAGAGGGAGGACACTAACCGACCACTCCCCACAGTCAACCACTCCAGCCGGCCCCGCCCGCCCCCTCGAAGAGGAGGCAAGGGACGAGGCGGCCAGGGCGTCGCGTGGGACTCAGGCCTTCGCGTCCAGGCGCGGAGACGGCTCCGGCGCTGGGGACGCCGGTGCGGGGGCCGTCGCGGCCACGGGCTGCGCGGCGGCGGGAGTCCCCTCCTCCAGGGGTACGCTCTTGCGCAACACCGAAGCGGGATGCTCGCTGGCGGCGCGGCGCGCCTCGCGCTCCTTGTAGCGGCGGATGGCGGGGGCCATGATTTCGCCGATGAGCCCCCGGTAGTCCATGCCGGCGCCCTGGGCGATGAGCACCAGGTCGCTCCAGCCCGGCGTCAGGCCCGGCAGCGGGTTGCACTCGATGAAGTAGATGCGCCCCTTGTCATCCATGCGGAAGTCGATGCGCGCGACGTCGCGGCATCCCAGCGCCATGAACGAGTTGCGCGCCGCCGTGCGCAGCCGCTCCAGCAGCGCGGGCTCCAGCTTCGCCGGCGCGTCGTAGCGGATGCGGTCCGTCCAATCGAGCTTGTGCTGGAAGCTGTAGACGGGGTTCTTCTCCTCCCGGTCCAGGAAGACGATCTCCATGGGCGGCAGGACGCGGGGACGCCGCTCGCCCAGCAGGCCCACGGTGAACTCACGGCCGCGGATGTACTCCTCGATGAGCGCGGGCTGCTGGTACTTGCCGGCAATCTCGCGCACCACCTCGCGCAGCTCCGCCTCGCTGTGGCAGACGCTCTTGGTGACGACGCCCTTGGAGCTGCCCTCCGCCACCGGCTTCACGATGAGCGGGAAGGTGGTGAACTCCTTGTTGAGGCGCTCCTTGCCCGTCGCCATGAGCTGGAAGTTGGGCGTGAGGATGCCAGCCTGCCGGACAATCTTCTTCGCCAGGCCCTTGTCCAGGGCGATGGACAGCGTGGCCGGGTCCGAGCCCGTGTACGGGATGTCCAGCAGCTCCAGCAGCGCCGGGACCTGGCTCTCCCGGTTGCGGCCCTTGAAGCCCTCCGCGATGTTGAACACCACGTCCAGCGGCGTGCTCGACAGCACCGAGGGAAGCTCGGCCGTTGCCTCCAGGTCGATGACCTCGTGGCCCCACGACGCAATCGCCTCGCGGATGGCCTGGAGCGTGTTCGGCGAGTCGTACTCGGCCTCGCTGTCCTCCACCGTCTCCGCCGTGGCCATGGGCTTCACGCGCTTCACGTTGAAGCTGAAGCCCACGCGCAGCGGACCGCTCTTGCGCGCCGGCTTGCCCTGGCGACGCGACGAGTCCTTGATTTTGTACCGCTTTGCCGCGCTGGTGATGATGGAGTTGATGACCCCATCCAGGTGCAGGCCGTCCAGCTCCGCAGCCGCGTAGATGCCCGCGCGCGGCTCCAGGCTGGGGAGCGCGTTGATCTCCAGGAAGTACGGCACGCCCGCGTCACTGAGGCGCACGTCGATGCGCCCCAGGTCGCGGCAGTCGAGCGCCCGGTACACCTTCTGCGCCATCCGCCGGATGTCCTCCGCCGTGCGAGGCGGAATCTGCGCCGGGGCGCGCACGCTGACCGTGCCCTCCCGCGACGTCTTCAGCGCGTAGTCGTAGATGGCGTACTTGCGGCCCTGCGTGACGGCCGGGTCGATGACGTACTCCACCGGGGAGAGCACGCCGTCGTAGTCATTGTCCACCGACTCCAGGAACGGCACGGCGAGGTCGCGGCCGGAGATGTACTCCTCCACCAGCACGCCGGACGGGTACTTCTCCAGCGCGGCGGCCACCTTGGCTCGAACCTCGTCCAGCGTCTCCGCGATGGAGTCCTGGCTGATGCCCTTGGACGAGCCCTCGAAGTTGGGCTTCACGATGACGGGGAAGCGCAGGTTCTCCGCGGACAGCTCGCTGAGCTTCTCCACGTACTGCCAGCCGGGGGTGCGGATGCCCTGCTTGGACAGCACCAGCTTGGTGAGCTGCTTGTCGAGCGTCACCGCCAGCGCGTACGCGTCCGAGCCCGTGAACGGGAAGCCCAGCTCGTCGAAGAGGGCCGGATAGAAGGCCTCGCGGAAGCGGCCGCGGCGGCCCTCGGCGGTGTTGAAGATGAGGTCCGGGCTGTAGGCCTCCAGCCGCGCCACGGTGCGCGAGGCCGGGCCGCTCACCTCGAAGCGCTCCAGCCGGTGGCCGATGCGCTCGATGGCCGCCGCGAGCGCGTTGACCGTCTCCTGCGTGTCGAACTCCGCCTCTTCTTCCAAATCAGACAGCCTGAGGTTGTGGGTCAGCGCGATGCGCATGGGTACCCCCTTCGCTTCCTGAACGACGAGCGTCCACGGCGCACCTTCGCCGCGGACATGAGCCTGCCGGAGGCGCGCTCATGCGCGACCGGCGTGCGAGCTGCAACGGTTACGCCCGCGACGACCTTCCCGTCGACCACCTGCGTCTGCGCCCAGGTGTCGCCCAGCCGCCAGCCCAGCGGGTCCCTCAGCACGCGCCATGCTTCCACGCTGCCGATGACAATGAGCCCCGCGGCCGCGGCCACCGTCCCATGCGGCGCGGGCATCATTCCCAGCAGCACGATGAGCGCCAGCGGTGCGTTGCGCAGGGTGCTGTCGCGGTGCCGCGCCGCCGAACGCGTGGGCAGGTGCATCACCTTCACGCCGAAGATGCGCTTGCCCACGCTCTGGCCCTGGAGCATCCCGTCCGCCAGCAGCAGGAACAGCAGCGCCACCACCGCGCCCGCCGCCCCCCCCACGACGTACAGGCCCCACGCCACCGACACGTCCACCGCCCGCGCGCCGCCGCGCAGCCAGAGCGAGGCCTTGGGATAAGGAGAGTCGGGTTGCGCGTCTCCGGACACCAACCGCAAGGCGCGGCCACCTTGCCGGCTTGCCGTCATGAACACGCGGCTTCGCGCGGTGCTCACTCCTCCGGCTCCAGCGTGAGGCCTTCCTCGCGCGGCTCGGGCTCATCCAGCCCCGCCAGCCGCGCCAGCCGTTCGTGGGCGCTCAAAGGAGAAATCATCGGCGCGGCCCACTCGGCGTGCTCGCGCGTGTACGCGGCCGCGAGCGCCGCGGTGGGGCTGCCCGTCTCCGACATCCGCATCAGCCGCCCGCGCGCCGCGTCTTCATCATGCCTGGCGGGGCCGCCCTGGCGCGTGAAGAGGACGAAAGCCATGGCCGGGCGCTTGGAGGACTCGCGCATCGCGAACTGGATGCCGTCGAGATTCCAGCCCTTGGCCGCCCACTCGTTGAGGGTGCGCTCCAGGGCGCCCTCGTCCACTGTGGACAGCTCGACCACTTTGTACTGCAAGGGTCCTGCGGGGGTTTCACGGGCCGCGCGACCGGCGCCGGACCGCTTCTTCGCGGTGGACCGGCGTTGGGGCGGGGGCTTCTGGGACTTTCGTCCAGGCCGCTTTTTGGTTGGCATCGTGCGACGCTCATTTGGACGCAACGCGCGCGGCGGATCAAGAATCAACCCGCCGCGAGCCCGCCCGGCTGTTGCCTACAGGAGCTTCGCCGCCTCCAGGGCGTGGTAGGTGATGATGAGGTCGGAGCCGGCGCGCTTCATGGACGTGAGCGTCTCCAGCATCACCCGCTCGTAGTCGATCCACCCGTTCTGCCCGGCGGCCTTGAGCATCGAGTACTCGCCGGACACGTTGTAGGAGACGACGGGCAGCTCCCAGCGCTCGCGCACGGCGCGGATGACGTCCAGGTAGGCCAGCGCGGGCTTGACCATGATCATGTCCGCGCCCTCCTCCACGTCCAGGGCCACTTCCTTGAGGGCCTCGCGGAAGTTGCCGGGGTCCATCTGGTAGCCCCGGCGGTCACCGGAGGTCGGCGTGTTCTGGGCAGCCTCGCGGAACGGCCCGTAGTATCCGGACGCGAACTTGGCCGAGTACGCCATGATGGGCAGCTCGCCGAAGCCCGTCTCGTCCAGGGCGGCGCGGATGGCGGCCACGCGGCCATCCATCATGTCCGACGGAGCGATGATGTCCGCGCCCGCCTTGGCGCAGCTCACGGACATCTTCGCCAGCAGCGGCAGCGTGGCGTCATTGACGACGTGGCCGCCTTCCAACACGCCGCAGTGGCCGTGGTCGGTGAACTCGCACAGGCAGACGTCGACGATGACCTGGAGGTCCGGCTCGGCCGCCTTGATCTCCTGGATGGCGCGCTGGACGATGCCGTCGTCGGCGTAGGCCTGGGTGCCGCGGGCGTCCTTGTGGTTGGGGATGCCGAACAGGAGGACGGCGGGCACGCCCAGCTTCCGGGCGTGCCTGGCCTCGGCGACGACATGCTCCAGCGACAGGTTGAAGATCCCCGGCATGGAGACGATGGGACGGCGCACGTCCCGGCCTTCCACGACGAAGAGGGGGTAGATGAAGTCGCCCGGGTCGAGGCGCGTCTCGCGCACCATGTCACGCAGGACGGCGTTGCGGCGCAGGCGGCGGGGTCGGTGGATGGGATAGGCCATGGCGGTCGCCGGTATAAACCGGCGGCGCCGTGCCTTCATCGTTTTGGGCCCCCGGCCCGCCTGCTCAGCCTGCGACGAGCCTCCAGCTCTTCTGATGGTTCCGAGCCTCCCGAGCGTGCCGCAGAGCGCGGCGCTCGGCGATGTCCGCTTCGTGCAGGGCGCGGGCGTAGCGCACGCGTGCCGCCTCCGTCCCGGTCGCCAGGTCCTTGTCGGCCTGCTCCAGCTCGCGGCGGGCATCCAGCAGCTGCTGTTCGATGCGGTCCTCGTACGTCATGTCTGGTGCTCCTCGTGGCTTGAGTTTGCCGCCGGGCGATGCATGGGCCGGACCGTGGAGCTCCAAAGAGTCTGCAAGCCGCCAAGTCCCCGGAACAACGAGCTACCGCGGCGCGGCAGGCACCGCAGGCGTGCGAAGCGGCTTTCCCACGGGCGCGAACGGAGCGTCGCAGGGCGCGGCCAGGAGACCGTTCCGCCCGTCCGGACGACCGCCCAGCAACCTGACGCAATGGATGGACCGTCCAGTCGTCTACAGTCCCGACCGTGACAAGCCAGGAACCCGCCATCGAAGTGAGGGGATTGAGGAAGACGTACCACCGGGCCTTCCGGAAGGGAGGCAACGAGGCCCTCCGAGGCATGGACCTGACGGTGCCGGAAGGAAGCGCCTTCGGCCTCATCGGCCCCAACGGTGCGGGCAAGACGACCTTCATCAAGAGCATCCTCGGCATCGTCCAGCCCACGGAGGGGTCCATCCGAGTGCTGGGGGGCTCGCCCGAGGACCCGCGCATCCGCGCCCGCATCGGCTACCTGCCCGAGCGACTGCACCTGCCCGGCACCTGGACGGCGCCCGCCTTCCTGGCGACGGTGACGCGGCTGAAGGGCCTCCCCGTGGACCCGGCGGGGAACCTGCGCCTCCTGGAGCGCGTGGGCCTGTCGGACGCGGTGGGCCGGCGCATTGGCGGATACTCCAAGGGCATGCGTCAGCGGCTGGGCCTGGCCGCGGCGCTGGTGGGCACCCCTTCCCTGCTGGTGCTGGACGAGCCCACGGACGGAATCGACCCCATGGGGCGGATGGAGGTACGGCGCATCCTCCAAGACGAGGTGCAGCGAGGCACGACATTGTTCCTCAACTCCCACCTGCTGGCGGAGACCGAGCGTGTCTGTGACCGCGTCGCCATCCTCGCGGGAGGCCGCGTGGTGCGCGAGGGCCGGCTGGAGGACCTGGCGCGCGGCGGCGTGCGGTGGCTGGTGCGCTTCGCCCCGGGCGCCAACACGGAGGCCCTGGTGACGGCAGGCTTCGTCCGAGGCGTCGCGGAGGGACAATACGTCGTCGAGGCGGAGGACCCGGCGGCGCTCAACGGGGCATTGGACCGGGCGCGCGCGGCGGGGGCATTGATGGTGGAGCTGCGGCGTGACGGAACGGACTTGGAGTCGGTGCTGATGGGAACAGTGGAGGCCGCGGCGTGAAGCCCGTCCTGGGAATCGCGGGCTACGTGCTCCGTGAGGCGATGTCGCGCAAGTTCATCCTGGCGTTCATGGTGGGCATCACCCTGGTGCTGACCGTGGTGGCGCTGAGCTTGCGCATCGAAGTGGTGGACGGAGCGCTCGCAGCGTCTCGGCTGTTCGGCGAGGAGATTCGCTCGAGCATCCGCTCCGTCGACGTGGCCCTGCGACCGGTGTACCAGGCCGCGGCGTTCCTGGTGTTCTACGGCGGCATCCTGTTCGGCATCGTCGCGTGCTCGGACTTCGCGCCGTCGCTGATGTCACCAGGGCGCATCGAGCACCTGCTCGCGCTGCCCATCCAGCGCTGGCACCTGCTGGCGGGGACGTTCCTGGGCGTGATGGTGCTGGCGCTGGGCGGGACGCTGTATGGGACGACGGGGCTGGTGCTCATCTTCGGCGTGAAGGCGGGGTACTGGACGGCGGGGCCGCTCATCGCGGGATTGCTCGCGTGCGTGGGCTTCGCGGCGGTGTACGCGGTGATGCTGACGGCGGCGACGCTGGTGCGCAGCGCGGCGCTGTGCGCGGCCTCCGGCTTCGTCTTCCTGGTGGGAGGAATCATCGCGGGCTACCGGCAGCAGATGACGCCCTTCTTCGAGGAAGGATTTGGACGCGAAGCCTTCCGGGCGGTGACGCTGGTGTTGCCACGGCTGTCCGCGCTGGCCGTGGCCGCGGGCGACATCGCCGCGTCCACGCCGTTGGAGGTGCGCTCGCTGGGCTTGCTGTTGCTCGGGGTGCTGGTGTTTGGATTCGGAGCGTTGGCGGTGGGGTTCTGGCGCTTCGAGGGAAAGGACTACTGACATGGACAACCGTGGACGCCGCCGGCTGTGGCTCGTCGTGGCGGCGATGCTGTTCGTGGTGGCCGCGGTGTTGATGTTCACCGGGCAGGGTGAAGAGCCCGCCATGGAGACGCCGAAGGTGGAATTCCCCCGGCGGATGCGGGCACCCGAGCGGGAGCGCGCGGAACGGCGCCGGACGCATGTCCTGCCCGTGCAGGTGGACGCGGGCACGCAGGAGCGCGCGCGCCCCAGGGACCCCCTGCTGGCCGCCCTGCCCCGCGGCGAGGGCAAGACGGCGGTGGTCATCGAGGCGAACGCGCTGCGACACTCGCCCATTGGTGAACTGCTGCTGGACTGCCTGATGCGGGATGGTGGAAAGCGGCTGCAGGAACTGCGGAACCTCAGTGGCGTGGACCCGCTCCAGGACCTGGACCGGCTGGTCATCACCGATGAAGGGATGATGCTGTCGGGCAACTTCGGCAACGCGAAGTTCAAGGAGTTGCTGGGTGAGCGCGTGTCCATGGACTACGGCGAAGGCGCCCGGGTGTACGAGCCGGGCGACATGACGGTAACGCGGCCGGACGGGAGCACGGCGCGTGGCCGGAGCGAAGCCGCTGTGGCGACGTGGAACAACGAGCTGCTGGTGATTGGAAAGTCGCCGGACGAGGTGAAGGCGGTGGTGGACCGGGTGGAGGGCCGCGGTCCGGACGAGCCCCCCGCCATCTCCGAGGGCAGCACCTACGGGGAGATGTATGGCGTGCTGTCCGTGGACCAGCTCGCGCGGCTGTTGCCCAAGGAGCAGGCAGAGCTGGCGGACCGCATCCGCCGGGTGGCCCAGAACGTGGAACTCCACGTGGACGCGAGCGGCGATGTGGCGATGGTCGCCGAGGTCCGCGGCGCGAATGGCGACGAAGTCACGGACCTGGGCAAGACGCTGGGCGCTGCGCTGAGCATGGCGCGCATCAAGGCGCAGGCAGAAGGCGAGAAGGACCTGGCGCAGCTGCTCG
The DNA here is from genome assembly GCF_010998615.1 of Myxococcus sp. CA023. Classification (GTDB taxonomy): domain Bacteria; phylum Myxococcota; class Myxococcia; order Myxococcales; family Myxococcaceae; genus Myxococcus. Next base: position 9,852 of record NZ_JAAEAH010000071.1, read on the forward strand.
ACTTCGCGCGCGTCCAGCCGGATGGCACGTCCTTCAAGCTGGAGATGGCGGTGCCGCTCGACGTCATCAAGCAGCGACTGGCGTTCTGCAAGGAAGAGCGGAGTGCGGCGGAGGCGGCTGAGCGATAGGCCGGAAGTCGTCGTTTTCGCGCTGTCCACGACGCCCCTTGGCCTTCCCTGGCCAGGGGGCGTCGTCGTTCCTGGAATCAGGGCTGAAGCGACACGCCTGCGCCTTCTTGGTCGCGACGGCGCAGCTCCGCCGCGGCCTTCGCCGCGGTGAACAGCGTGATGACGATGTAGGCACGGATGATGAGGGCGAAGATGGGCGGGCGCCCTCCTCCTGAGAGGGTGTCCACCACCGTGAAGAGCGCGTCGGCGATGTACAGGATGCCGGCGAGAATGGGCGCCACCCGGGTGCCCCGGTAGGTGAAGAAGCCAAGCACCGCGACCACCAGGCCAAAGAGGATGGAGCCCAGCCCCATCCCCGCGGCCTCCAGGACCTCGCTCTCCACCAGCAGCGCGATGACACCGAGCAAGGTGTTCAGGCCCGCCAGGAAATAGAGCAGGTTCGCCGCGCTCTTGACCTGCTGCGCCGGGTCCGTGTCAGAACCTGGAAGTGCCTCCCCGTCGCGAGACACCGCCAGGCCCGTGCGAAAGACGCCGCTCTGGAGCAGGACGTTCAGCGAGCTCCCGTCAGGGAGCTTGAAGAACACGCCCCGCTTGAGCTCGGCAGCCCCGCCGTCCAGCGTGCCCACGACCTTTCCATCCAGGGTGACGGTGAACTGCTTCCACCCCCAGCCCCACGACAACTCCAAGCGAGGCGGGCCACCCGCCTCCAGTGCCAGCTTCTTCGACCCCATGTGAATCCCCCTCCGTCGACCCAAACAGGGTCAGGGGGCGAAGCTAGCTGTCCTATGGATGACATTGCAAAGTCACGGGCGATTTCAGGCGGCGCCATGGCGAAGCCCCGGGGCCGGCTCAGCCTCGCAGGGCCACCCCGAGGCCGATGATGACCAGCATGGCAACATGGAACCAGCCGACGTTGCGAGCGAGCACGGCCCATCCCTCCCCTGAGCCAGGAGCGGCACCGCGCCGGATGGCCGCCAGCTCCTGGTAGCCCAGCACGAGCCCCACGAGACCCGGTACGAACCCGATGAACCCCACCGTGGCGAAGATGAGCGCCAGCGTGGCGCGTTTGGAGGGTTTCTCTCCCAGCGCGACGGTGTGGCAGTGAAGGCAGAGCATGCGCCCCACCTGCCACCTGCGGCAGCCTTCACACAAGAAGGTGCCGCAGCGGCTGCACGTCCCCTCCGCGGGCCTCTCGGGATGAAGGGGGCACAGCGCGACCGTCGCATCCATGCCCGTTCTCTATCACGCCCCGGGACGCGTCACGCCGACGCTCCGGCCCCTTCAGCCGGCGCCGAGGGATGTCCGTACATGGGAATAGGGCGTGACCCGGCCGCTCTTGCTCACCGCCCCATGACAGAGACAGTCCTCGCGGCTGGCTTTCCCTGAAGAATTACACCCCGCAATGACAGGCACTAATAGGACGGGCCCACCAGGGCTCGGCCGCGACATCCACTCCCCTCCCCTGGCGCGCCCCAGCCGATTGTTTGATATATCGTTGCGCGCTGCCGCTCCCAATTCCATGCGAGCACAGCCTCCTCAAGGGAGAATCCACATGCGCATCGTTTCGAAAGGGGCCCGTGGCCTTTCCGCACTGCTTGGCGCGGCGGCCCTGGCATCCATCGGTTGTGGTGATGTCCCGGACGCGTCGGAGAGCTCCCAGGCCGAGCTCCTGCAGACAAGCGCTCCTCTGGATTGCCTCTCCTCCATCAAGCCGGAGCGGGAGCTGCTCATCCAGGATGCGACCGTGCTGAATGACCCGGTGCGTACGGCCTGGTCCGGAGCGATGCCCAAGGTGCGCGGGGCCGCGGACGGCGCGTGGAGCTTCGGCCGACGACTGGCGGAGATGAGCGGCGACGTCGCTCCCTCCGAGTTCGTCCGCGACGGGCTCCAGCGGGGTGCGGAACAGGACGCGGTCACCCGCGCGCTCGTGCCCCAGCTCCTCGAAGCGTGGCCAAGACTCGCGGATGGCACCCTGGACATGACGAAGGCGCCGCTGCGGCTGAAGGCCATCGTCAACCACGTGGACACCCACAATTCGGACCGGCACAGCGCTGGCGAGGGCCACCTGGTCTTCGATGCAATCGATGCGGACGGCAAGCCACTACCCCTCACCGCCACCCTCGTGTACGACCTGCCGGCATCCAAGCCCTCGGACGCGCTCCACTGGGCCCGGCAATGGCATGCACTCGCCACGCAGACTCCGGGTACGGAGGCATTCAACACCACCCTCCAGGCCGTCACCGACCGATTCACCGCCGCCCCAGGACGGCTCCAGGTGCGCACGACGGAATCGGTCCTCGACTCAGCGCGCTCGAAATCCACCGACGCGCGGCGCCTCGCGAAGGACTTCGGAAACCTGCTGTGCACCGATAGCGCAGCCCCTACCGTGACGCTCCTCTCGCCGAGCCCGGGCAGTGCCGTGCGCGGCACCATCACCCTGACGGCGAGCGCCTACGATGACGTCGGCGTCACGCGCGTGGACTTCTTCTCAGGGTCCACCCTCATCGCCTCCGACACCCAGCCCCCTTTCATCGTGGACTGGGACACGACGACGTCCCCCTCCGGCACCCAGGCGCTGACAGCCCAGGCCTTCGACGCGGACGGCAACATAGGCATCTCCGACCCGGTGAGCGTCATGGTGGACAACTTCGCTCCCATCATTCTTTCGGGCACGCCCCAGTACAACCCGCAGACCCTGAACTATGTGCGCGGCAACATCACCGTGGGCTGGTCCGTGACGGACCAGTCCCTCTCAGGCGTGGTCCTGGCCGAGTTCTTCCAGGAGGGGTACCTCAAGGGCTCGCTGACGAGCCCCACCAGCCTTGGGTACACCTTCGCGTGGGACACGCGGGTGCTGGCCAATCGATCCTACAGCCTGACCCTCCGCGCGACTGACAGGGCAGGCAATGTCGCGACGCACACCCGTTCGCTGATCGTCGACAACGCGCCGCCCACGTCCGTCCTGACCGCACCGGCCGACGGAGACGTCGTCAGTGGTGTCGTCACGCTGGCTGCCAATGCGAGTGACAGCCAATCGCTCTACTACGTCGCCTTCGAGATCGACGGTGTCATCCAGACACCCTATTCGACCACCGCGCCCTTCACCCGTACGTGGGACACGACGGGCAAGTCCGGCACGCACGTCATTGTCGCCATCGCGTATGACCGCGTGGGCAACAGCCAACGCAGCAACGCAGTGACGGTCACCGTTCCGTGAGCCACAGGCGGGCACTGACGCCCCGGTAGCCCCCCTGGTCTCACCTCGGCCGGGTGCCCCGTCGAAGGGCCGCGCCAGACCTGCTGGCGCGGCCTCTCTTCGTAACCGTCCGGCGAATGACGTGGCGTGAGATGTTGAAGACGGTTGGGTGCCGTGCTCGGCGAGCGTTGCAACACGACTGGGCGAGAAGGCGTGGTCCGGCGTGAGCTTCCGGGCTTCAAGCGTTCTACGCGGTCGGCTCGGGCGGTGCGCGGCTCCAGGGTGCGGCTGCGCTCCGACATCGCCGTCTCGCCCAGCGCCGTGGTGTCTCCGGTCTTCACCTGCCGCACCTAGTGAAAGATGGTGCCGCGATGCTTCCGGCGCGGGGGAAGAAATACGGATGCTGCCAGGTGGGGGCGCTTGGGCGACGCCCGCCGCCATGCCCAGACAGGTCTGAGCCCGTTTTGCATGGACTGCTTGCTATCCCACCTGCCGTCCGTGCCAGTCTGGCCGGATGAACCGCGTCCTCCTGCTGGCCGGACTGTTGAGCCTCGTTGCGTGCAAGGGCTCCAACGAGCCAAACACCAACACCGGAGGCCCAAACAATCCAGGGGAGCCCGGTGGGCCCGGGGGGAACCTGGGCGCCGCGTGCGTGGTGCAGTCGGTGCTCGCCGAGCGCTGCGCCAGCTGTCACGGCGCGCTGCCGACCCAGGGGGCGACGATGCCGCTGCGCACCCTGCACGACATGCGGGTGAGTTCGGTGATGGATGGAGGGCTCAGCAACGCCCAGCGCGCGCTCATCCGCATGCGCGACGACGCGTCTCCGATGCCGCCGGCCCCGCATGAACGCGCGAGCGCAGCCGACCTCGCCGCGCTCGAGACCTGGATCGGGGAGGGGATGCCCCTCTGCAGTGGCACGGGCGGCCCGCCCGTGACCGTGGTGCCCGAGCCCAACCTGCTCGATCAGTCTGCGCTCTTCATCTGCACCGAAGGCGTGCGCTCGGATACGCCGACGCGCATCCGCCGCTTGAACCGGCGCGAGTTCACCCGCAACGTCGGTGGCTCGGTCGAGCGCAGCTGGACCGGGTTCAGCTTCTACGACAACCCGCTCGATCCCAGCGCCATCGAGCAGTACAGCTCCTGGGCCACGGACGAGACGCTGGACGAGGCCACGGTGGAGCTCTTCCTGCCGGTGGTCGGCGAGGCCGCCGCGCCGTGGACGATGAACTACCCGGACGGCAACCGGATGGAGCGTGTCTACACCAACAGCCGCTTCAGGTGCATGTTCGACGACGCGAACCCGAGCGACTCCTGCAAGCGCTTCCACCTCGGCCAGATGCTCGAGTTCGGCGTCTTCTTCCGCCCGCCCACCGAGGATGAGCTCACCCGCCTCACCGCCTTCGCGACCGAGGTCATCGCGCAGGAGCCGAGCTACTCCCCGCGAAACCGCGCGGACTCCATCACGCGGATCTCCAACGCCGCGTGGATGATGACCGGCGCCATGTTCCGCCGCGAGATGGGCGGCGAGCCGGCCGACGGTCGCGTGGAGCTGACCAGCCTCGAGCTGGGCTCGCAGCTGGCCTACGCGCTGGCGGGGCGCGCGCCCTCGGCGACGCCGAGCTTCGTGTGGCCGTACTACTCCGCGCCCCTCGAGGGGCATCTGGCGGACGTGGCGACCGCCGCGAAGGATGGCTCGCTCAAGCAGGATGCGACGACCACCGCCCTGATCGAGAAGTACCTGGGCGGCGTCGACGCCCACCAGAACGGGACACCGCGCTTCGATCTGGTGCAGGACTACAACGAGACGCAGCGCTCCAAGCGCGGGCAGTACTGGCTGGGTGACGGCGTCGCGGGCTTCTTCCGCGAGTGGCTCGGCTACGAGCACGTGGCCGCGGTGTTCAAGGAGTCCCCGGCGGCGACCTCGCGCTTCGAACTCGAGGGGCTCGGCTACATCAGCTCGGTCTCGTACGACAACCTGCTCACCAACTTCCATCCGCTGGAGCCGACCTTCATCCAGCAGTTCGACGACCTGATCGCGCGGGTGGTCGTCGAGGATCAGGACGTGCTGGCGAACCTGCTCACCACGCGCACCTTCTACGTGCCCTCCATGCAGCACGCGGCGTACGACTCGCACAAGGGCCTCTCCCACCCCTACAACGTCAGCGCGATCCTCCCGGCGACCGTCACGGGCCGCTGGAAGACGCTGCCTGCCACCGAGCGCGCGGGCGTGCTGACCCACCCGGTGTGGCTGGCCGCGCACGGCGGCAACTTCGAGGACGATCCGTCCATCGTCCACCGCGGCAAATGGGTGCGCGAGAACCTCCTGTGCGGCTTCGTCCCACCGCTCAGCAGCGTGCAGGTGGCAGCCCAGGTTGGCGCTCACGCTGCCGACAAGAACGCGCGCCGCCGCCTGCAGGAGGCGACGGCCGGTTCGCAGTGTCAGGGCTGTCACCGCCTGATGGAGCCGCTCGGCCTGCCCTTCGAGATCTACAACCACGCGGGCTTCCTGCGCGCGCGGGATCGCTCGCCCAGCGGAGGCTGGACCACGCCGGACGGAAGCTCGACGCTCACGTCGATGCCCGAACCCGGGCTGGACGGCCCGGTGCGCGACGCGGTGGAGTTGAGCGAGCGCCTGGCGACCTCGCGGCACGTGAAACGCTGCTTCATGCGACAGGCCTTCCGCTACTTCATGGGCCGCCCGGAGAACCCGAGCGACGCCTGTACGCTGACGCAGATGGAGCAGGCCTATGATGAGAACAACGGCTCGTTCTCCAAGATGCTGACCACGCTGATGACCAGCGACACCTGGAAGACGCGGCGTGTGCCGCAGGCTGGAGAGTGACTGCCATGTTCTCGCGACGAACCGTCCTGAAGGGCATGGCCGCCGGCCTCTTCGCGCCCTACTTCCACGACGTCTACGCCCAGGCGTCCGCGTTGCCGGCGCGCCTGGTGCTGGTCCTCGAGTGCAATGGCGTCTACCCCCGCGCGCTCCTGAGCACGGGCACCCGCGCGGCGCTGGGGGGGCGCGCCAACACCTCCGACCGCATCTTCTGGGACGCGTACAAGGACACGCCGCTGGTGCGTGAGGGCGACGATCTCGCCAGCGCGATCAGCCTCGGGCCGTTGGCGGCGTCTTCCGGCAACATCGACCTGGTGAACCGCTCCGCCGTGCTGCTGGGGCTCTCGAACCTCATCGCGGGCGGCGGGCACTCCAGCGGGACGGGCGGGCTGAGCTGCGCGGTGAACGGCGCGGGCGCGACCTTCGACGCGGTGATCGCACCTCGCCTGCGCCGGGGTGCACCGTTCGACGTGCTGCGCCTGGGCACCAGCTCCGCGCGCGTGTCGATCGTGTACGAGACCTGTGCGCTCGGCCCCCGCAAGCCCGCGGGCATCATCGTCAACCCGTCGCTTGCGTTCGACAGCACCTTCGGCTCGCTGCTCGGCGGCTCGACGAACGGGCGCGATCGCAAGATGCTCTTCGACTTCGCGCTGGCCGACTCGCGGAAGGCACTGGCGGAGTTCAGCGGCAACTCCAACGAGCGGCTGAAACTGGAGCGCTACGTCTCCTCGCTCGAGTCGCTGCGCACGCGGGAGGATCAGCTCGAAGGCATGGCGGAACGCGTGCGGCCCTACCTGCCACTGGCACCGAAGGACAACCCGCTCATCACCAGCGCGGGCTCACCGCCCGACTCGCTGAAGTGGTTCGAGGCGCAGTTCCAGATCGCCACGGCGTCCCTCCTGGGCGGGCTGACGAACACGGTGGTACTGGCGACGGGTACCTCGGGCTTCGACGTGGCCTACGGCCCGGACGTGACCGACATCCCGCGACACAACCTGCAGCACGGCCTGGATGCGGGGCAGAACTGGGATCGCGTCGCCGAGGTCACCCGCCGTCACGTGCAACTGGTGGCGAACCTGGCGAGGACGCTGGCCGCCACGCCCGAGGTCGGCGCGAGCGGCTCGATGTTGGATCACACCGCGATCGTCTTCATGTCCGACAACGGCGAGCAGCACCACTCGACCTCGCGTGAGTGGCCGAAGCTCGTGGTGGGCGGCAACGCGCTGGGCCTGAAGACCGACGGACGCACGGTCGTGTACCCAAAGTACGACGCGGCCCGGAACCGGCAGGTCTCGAACCTCTTCAACACGCTCGGCCACGCGTTCGGAGACGCAGACTTCAACACCTTCGGGCAGGAGGGCAGCACGCGCATCGCGCCGGGACCGCTGAGCGAGCTGTATGGCTGAGCCGTGAGAGCGGGCTGGGCGGGTTCCACGTCATTTTTGGCAGGCATGTCTCGCTGGTGCCACTCCTGTAAGCAGCCCCGGGACACGCTGCGACAGCGCGGCGTGGACATCATCGGCGCGGCGGAGGCCATCTCCCGCGAGATGCACCGGGGCGCCCTCCCGGAGAGCACCGCCGCCGCGACGCTGGCCTCGCTCATCGTCTCCTGGCTGTCCTCGAAGAAGTAGCGCGAGGACGCGCGCGTGCATCATCGCCGTCGATGTGATGCAGTCGCGCGGTGCTCGAAAGCGTCACCATCGACCAACTCCGTACGCTCCGCGCGGTGGCCGAGGAGGGAAGCTTCTCCGCGGCGGCCCGGAAGCTCGGCCAGGGGCAGCCCGCCGTCAGTCAGGCCATGCAGCGGCTGGAGAAGCAGCTCGGCCTGCGGCTCTTCGACCGGAGCGGGCGCGTCCCGCGTCTGACGGCGAAGGGAGAAGCCGTCGTCGCGGCGGCACAGCGACTCCACGAGGACATCGCCTCGTTCCAGGCGGTGATGGGCCGGCTCAAGAGCGGCGAGGAGACGAAGCTGTCGCTGGTGGTGGACGCCATGTTCCCCACCGACGCACTGCTGGACTTCGTGCGGGAGCTGGCGCGCACGCACCCGGGTGTGGAGCTGGCGCTGGAGGTGGAGCTGCTTTCCGCGGTGACGGAGCGCGTGCGCGAGCGGCGCGCGACGCTGGGTATCGCCGGCGCGGACCTGGACCTCACCGGCCTGGAGCAGCGCCCCATCGCGCTCCTCAAGATGATTCCCGTCGCCGCGCCCTCGCATCCGCTCGCGGCGGTGAAGGGCGTCCTCACGGAGGCGCACCTCGCCTCCGCCATCCAAATCGTCCTGAGCGAGCGGCTGCCGGAGGGCAAGACGGGCACGGCAGACCGGGGCGTCATCGGCTCGCGCCTCTGGCGTGTCGCAGACCTGATGACCAAGCACTCACTCCTCGTCGGCGGCATCGGCTGGGGCCTCGAGCCCGAGCACCTCGTCCGCGACGACCTCGCCGCAGGACGGCTGGTGGCGCTGCGACTGGCGGCCTGGGAGGGAGGTCCCCCACCCCAGCGCCCGCTCGCCCTGGTGCGCCGCAAGGGCACGCCGCTGGGCCCGGTGGCGACGTGGGCCTCGAACCGGCTCACCTCGCTGTGCCAGCTCGCGCTCGGGGGCGCGGACCATCACACGACGTGATGAAAAGCATCACGACCTGAAGCGATTTACAGACGGGGCTCGGCTCTTAGGTTTGGAACCATGAGCACCACGACCCAAGTCAGCGTTCCCACTTCTCCTCGAGCCACTTCCCGCCCCCGCACCCTGGAGAGTGTCCATGGTGGCGGCGAGCCGCACTGGGTGGGTGACGGATTCCGCGTCCATACCCTCGTGCCGAGCGGCGGCCTGCGCCAGGAGCGGACCAGTCCGTTCCTGCTGCTCGACTACCATCCGCCCCATGACTACCCCGCGCTGGCGAAGGGCCAGCGGGGCGTCGGCTGGCATCCGCACCGTGGCTTCGAGACGGTGACGCTCGCGTTCGAGGGTCACGTCGCGCACCGCGACAACGTGGGCCACTCTGGCGTCATCGGTCCCGGGGACGTGCAGTGGATGACCGCAGCGTCCGGCATCCTCCACGAGGAGTACCACGAGCACGACTTCTCCCGGCGCGGGGGCACGTTCCACATGCTCCAGCTCTGGGTGAACCTGCCTCGTAAGCACAAGATGTCCGCTCCGGGCTACCAGCCCATCACGACGGAGCAGATTCCGGTGGTCCCCGTTCAAGGAGGCGGGGAGGTCACGGAGCACAGCCGGGTGCGCATCATCGCCGGGAGCTACGGTGACGCGAAGGGTCCCGCCAGGACCTTCACGCCCATCTCCATGCTCGACGTGAAGGTGCGCGCGGGCGAGGACTTCCACCTGTCGCTGCCCTCGAACCACAACGCCCTGGTGCTCGTCGCCAACGGCCGCGTGACGGTGGACGCGGAGAGCATCCGGAGCGGTGAGCTCGCGGTGTTCGCCAACGACGGGGAGACCCTCTCCCTCCGGGCCGAAGAAGACACGCACTTCATCGTCCTCGCGGGCGAGCCCATCCACGAGCCCATCGCCCACACCGGGCCGTTCGTGATGAACAACCACCGGGAGATCATCCAGGCCATCCACGACTTCGAGTCGGGCGCCTTCGGCGGGATTCCTGAGTAACGGGGCGCGCGGCGGCTGACGTCACGCAAGGGGTGCTGGCGCCTCCGGGACACACCGTCCCGGGGGCGTCAACGGCAGGGGCCGCCGGCCTGGTGGCTATCTTGCGCCTCAACACCACGCGGCCTGGGGTGGCCCTCGCGCATGCCCGCGCCCCGAGGGACGTGATCCTCGGGGATGCGGTATGAGCAGGCATGCGCATCGCCGTGACGGGTTCACACCGGGTGGGCAAGTCGACGCTGATTGACTTGCTCGGAGAAGAGCTCGAGGGGTACCGGCTCGCGGAAGAGCCGTACCTCCTCCTTGAGGAAGAGGGTTACGAGTTCGCGTCTCCCCCCTCCCTGGAGGACTTCATCGAACAGCTCCGGTTCTCGGCCGAGCTGCTTCAAGCCGAGAAAGACTCACGCGACATCCTGTTCGACCGCTGCCCTGTCGACTTCCTGGGTTATCTCCAGGCGCATGAGGACGCGGAGGCGTTCGACCTGGAGGAATGGCATCCCCGGGTCCGCTCCGCCATCCAGACGCTCGACCTCATCGTCTTCGTGCCCATCGAGGCACCGGATCGCATCCGGCTCCGGGCCCGTGAAGACATCCACATGAGGACCGCGGTAGACGAGACGGTGTCCAGGGTGCTGCTCGACGACCCGTACGAGCTGGGCGTGGAGGTGCTCACCGTCCACGGCACGGCGGACGCGCGGGTGAAACAGGTCCTTGCACGGGCAATCCGCTGACCGGGAGGCGTTTGACGGACGGCCCGCAGGCTCGGCCCCCCCCGTCCCCTTGCCCCGCTCAGGCAAGGATCCAGACGCGAACCCTTCTCGCGTCTGGATCCCGCCCGTGAATCACGGCGTGTACGCCACTTCGAGCTGCGGGCGCTTGGAGGCGTCCTCGGCCTCGCGTGAATGGTAATAGCTGATGTACCCACTGCTGGAGATGCGCAGGGAGATGCGTCGTTCTGTCGCATCCGACGCCCCCAACGGCGCACCGGAGACGTCCGGCTGGTTGTTGAAGGTCATGCTGTATTCATCCCAGGCATTGTCTTGCACGAGGTGCGTGTAGGTGTTGCCCCAGGTACTCAGTACTGGGAATTCAACTACACGACCAACTGGATCCACCCCCCTCTACGAGCTGCCCTTCACCGGCGGCTTCCCCGACCAATCGGCGACGGACCCGGCGAACACGTATCAGGAAGGCAAGATCGGCCGGAAGGCATCGATCGTTCCGGGCAATCGGATCGGCCTCAACAAGGACCCGCAGCGGACCATCGAGTTCGGCGACAACCCGTCCCTCCCGCGCGATCCGGATCGATTCGACGCAGAGGAAGACTCTCAGCGCGAGTTCCGCCAGCGCTTCATTCCGAGCGGCGTCGCGCGGGAGGTGTTCCTGAACGTGTTCCAGCGACTCGACTCCTTCCAACCGGGTGTGACCAACCTCGAGCAGCGGCTCATGGCGGCCTACAAGGCGGCGATCACCGTCGCGGACACGAATGGTGACGGCATCATCCAGGCAGCCGAGGGCGACATCGACACCTGCAACGCGAAGTGCTTCCCTGCGACGCCGAGCGACGAGTGCACGGACAGTGACAGCTCGTGCCTCTACCTTCCGGCCACGACCTACAACCGCTTCGCGGTGACCCGGGAGATCAACGACGGCTACCTCGCGCCGCGCTTCGCTCCGAGCCAGCGTGGGTGGGTGCTCTCCGGCAACAGGGTCGAAGTCTCCCCGGCAGTGCCGGCCTCCGCAGGCCGCGACAGCGACGACCGCTGACCAGGGAGCCCACCGGCGTGGACCGAGCGCCGCCTCGTCCACGCCGGCCTGGGCACGCGCACGTCTCGCCACCGGTCGCCAGCCTTGGCGTGGATCGCGTGATCCTCGTCAACGCCGCGCGGGTGGAGAAGAGCTACTTCGATTCCAAGGTCATGGCCGACGAATTCGTTCATGAGCTACTGGTCCTCGGGCTCGAGCAGGCGCGCGACAAGGTGCTGCCGGAGATCCTGGTGCGCTCGCGCTTCCGACCATTTATCGAAGACGAGCTCGATGCGCTCTGTTCGGACAGCCCGGTGCGCCTCATCCCCCACCCTCCGGCAAGCACGCCGGTGGAAGCACTCGCTCCCCTCCCAGCGGAAAACGCGGTCTTGGCCATCGGGCCGGAGGGCGGCTGGGTTCCCTTTGAAGTTGAACTCATCCAGGCCCGAGGCTTCACTCCCTTCAGCCTCGGCCCCCGAATCCTGCGAGTCGAAGTCGCCGTGCCCCTGTTGCTGGGACAGCTCGCGCTCCTGATTCACGCCTCGGCTGATGTGGTCGCGTTCCGGAGAGAGCCGAGAAGCTTGAGCACCGCCTGGGGCCGCACCCACGGCCCACGACGAATTCATCCGGGCCGGGAATCAGAGCCGCGCCGCTACTTCGCGGCGCGGCTCAGCATGTCCCAGTAGCTGTGCAGGCCACGGATGTGGTTTCCACCATCGACGGAGATGGTCTCCCCGGTGATCCACGCCGCGTCCTCGCCGCACAGGAAGGAGACCACGCCCGCGACATCCGACGGCATTCCACACGGCTTGCCCAGCGGCGTGCGAGCCAGGAACTCATGACCCATGACCTCGATGAGTCCGACACTCTCCGCCAGCGGTGTCTGGATGGCTCCAGGGGCCACTACATTCACCCGGATTCCATGCCGCCCGAGCTCCGACGCGGCGACCTTCGAGAGGTTCGCCAGTCCCGCCTTCGACGCGCAGTAGTGCGACAACCCATCCGTCACCGCGAGCTGGTTCAGGGAGGAGATGTTGACCACCACGCCGGGCTTCTTGGCCTGCACGAGCGCCCGCGCGAAGGCCTTCATGAACAGGAAGGGCCCCTTCAGGTTGATGGCCATCACCTGGTCGAAGTCCTCGTCCGGCAGGTCGAGCAGCGGCGCCAGCGTGGCGGTCCCCGCGTTGTTCACCAGAATTCCTGGCAGGCCCAGCTCGCGCGTGGCGACCTCGAGACTCCGGGCGACATCCTCCGGCCGGCGGACGTCACCCGTGAAAGGCACGGCGCGCGCATTCCCGTCGAACATGCGGTTGAGGTCCCTGGCGGTCTCCTCCACCTTCGCCTGAGTCCGGCCAAAGACAAGCACGTTGGCCCCATCCCGCATCAGTCGCTCGGCGATTCCCCGCCCGATGCCCTGTGCAGCTCCCGTCACGATGGCACTGTTTGATATGAGATTCACGCTGCCTCCTGGCTGCTGGTGAGTCACGCGGGATGATGGCAGCCAGGAGCTCTTCGTCCATTTCAGGGAAATCGTCCTCGGCTGCCGTGGCAGACACCCGCATCGCCATCGTCAGGGAACACCGCTCACGGCCACGCACGAGACTTTTCCACGAAGAGGGCCGCTCTTGTTGCCCCGTTTCCCGCCAGGGAGAGTCAGCGCGCGCGCCGGTAGTGCATGGCGACCGCGCCGCTGCGGAGCGGCTTCGCCGAGACCAGCTCGAGCCGTCGCGTGCTGGGCAGCCCGCTCTGCTGGTACAGGGTCGGGCCGTGGCCGGCGATCCTGGGGTGGACGAGGAACTTGTACTCGTCGATCAGATCCAGCCGGTCCAGATCGGTCGCGAGCTTGCCGCTACCGAGGAGCACGCCGGCGGGGGTCGCGTCCTTGAGCTTCTGCACGCCCGTGCGCAGGTCGCCAGCGATGTGGTGGCTGTTGGTCCACGGGAAGTCCTTTCGTGTCGACGACGCCACGTACTTCGGCTTGGCCTCCAGCTTGACCGCCCACTCGCGCATCGCCGGCGGCGCCTCCTCGTCGCCGCGGGCGACCGCCGGCCAGTAGCTCTCCATCATCTCGTAGGTGACGCGGCCCCACAGCATCGCCCCGCACTCGTCCATGAGGCGGGTGAAAAAGGCGTGTGTCTCGTCGTCGGCGATTCCTTCCTGGTGGTCAACGCAGCCGTCCAGGGTGACGTTGATGCTGAAGGTCAGGAGTCCCATGCGGCGGGTCTAACACTCCTGGCGATGGAACGGCAGGCCGTCGCAGAACTTGTCGCAGAGGATGTGCGCCAGGAGCGAAGGCGTCGCGAACCTGCGTCAGAACACGCGTCATGACGTGAATGATTCGCATGACGAGCCGCTGGGCCCTGGGAATGCTGCACCTCGCAGTGGGCATCATCACCTGGTTCCACGCGCGCCTACCGAGATAAGCTCCAAGCTCCGGGATGTTGGCCCCTCAATTGCTTGGGGCTGAGGCAGCCCCCGTCTCGACACTGGAAGCCGAGCCCCCATGTGTTCCCGCCCCTTCGTCCCTGCCCTCCCGGCCGCTACCACCTCGTCTGTTCGCTCCAAGGAGGTGGCCCTGTGAGCCGCATCGCGGGATGGGTGTTGCTGGTGCTGGCGCTGGTCGTGTCGTACCGCCCGGCCGAGGCCGCACAGGCGAAGAAGACGCAAGCGCAGAAGACCCGAGTCGCGGTGCTGCGCCCGGAGGGCCGCCAGGCGGATGCGCTGCGCAGGGTGCTGACGCAGGAGTTTGGCAAGAAGGGACGCGGGCGAGAGGTGCTGCCCGCGAAGAAGGTGGATGCCCAGGTGAAGCGCATCCGCGGCGGTCCGAAGACGGATGAGCAGCGGCAGGCGCTGGCAAAGAAGCTCGGCGCGGACGTGCTGATCCTCGCCTCCGTGAAGGGGACGAAGCGCTGGGACGTGGAGGTCCGCGCCTACTCCGGCAAGGACGGCACCCTCCTCGCGGAGGAGCGCTGGGACGTCCGCACCAACCGCGCCTTCCCCGACGTGCGGCGCGAACTCGAGCCCAAGCTGGGCGCGGCCCTGAAGGCGGGCCCGGAGCAGAGCCTCCCGCCTGCCGCCGTCACGCCTCCGACGCCTGTCTCCGAGCCGGAGGTCGCGCCCCCGACCCCCATCGCGGAGGCGCCGCGCCCGGCGGTGGTGAAGCCTCCTCCGCCCACCGTGAAGAAGGAGGAGCCGCTGGTGAAGCCCGAGCCGAAGGCAGCCGGCCTTCGCAACCTGGACGGCCCCATCCTGGAGGCGCTGCTGTCCGGACAGGGGCTGTTCCGCCGCTTCAACTTCTCGGGCAGCAACGCCAACGCGCTGCCCGAATACAGCCTCAACAGCGCCGCGGCGGCGAGCCTCTCGGTGAGCTACTTCCCGATCTCCCACTTCACGGATGGGATGGTGCACAACCTGGGTATCGTGGCGCGGGGCTCACGCGCCCTCGGGCTGTCCACGCGGCTCCCGGATGGCTCCGAGTACGGCACCACCGCGCAGCTCCTGGAGGGAGGCCTGCGCCTCCGCCTGCCGCTGCCGTGGCTGGAGGTCTCGGTGGGCGCGCTATACGGCACCCACTCCTTCGCGGTGGAGCTCCCGCCGGAGAGCACCTTCGCCCTGCCCGACGTGGACTACCGCTTCGCGCACGTGGAGCTGGGCCTGCGCAAGGCACTCACCGAGCGATGGGCCATCGCCGCGCGCGTGGGCTACCAGCACGTGCTGAGCGGCGGCGAGCTGTCCTCGGACGACTACCTCCCGGAGCTGAGCGGCTCCGGACTCGATGGCGAGCTCGCCGTGGAGTTCGCCCTGACGCGCATTTTGGGTCTGCGGCTGGGCGGAGAGCTGCGGAGCTACTCCTTCACCGCCGACGCCGCGGAGGGAGCCCCGGTCTTCGCCGGCGGCGCCAAGGACCTGTACTTCAGCGGTCAGCTCGGCGTGTACCTCAGGCTGTAACACCACCGCATTGAGGGGGTCTATCCCCCACGCATGTGGCGCCTCCTCCTCACTTTCCGCGAGGCCCACACGAAAGATGCAACGCGTATGCACGCGTGACACGAGTTTTTCAGTGTCCGTGTCATCGGGCCATTCGACCGATGCGCGTGCGAGTCGCGGCTACATTGACAGGAACGCATCATCCATCTGATTGGTATGTCTCCCAATGATGGAGGCGCTCGTGCCGAGGATGCGGTCACAACGGTTGTCACGAGAGCCAGCGGAGCGGGGATGGTGGTGGCGCCCGGTGGTGCTCGGGCTGGTCTTGAGCGGGGCTGCTGGCTGCGAAGGAACCATCTCCAACCCGGAGGGCCCCGGTGGAGGGCCCGGCCCCGGTACGCCCCCGCCCACCGCCATCGAGAAGCCAGCCCCGTCCGTGCGAATGGCGCGCCTGACGCACGTGCAGTGGACGAACAGCGTGCAGGAGCTGCTCAGGCTGGACGCACCGCCCACCACGCTGGCGGGCACCTTCCGCGCGGACCCCGCCCAGAGCGGCTTCCTCTTCGACAACGATGCGCGCGCCCTCTCCGTCGACGAGGCCCTCTGGGGCGCCTACCAGCGCGCCGCCGCTGAACTCGCCGGCCAGGTGACGACGGACGCGACGAAGCTCGCGCGCCTTTTGCCTCCGTCGGCCGCCACCGGCGAGGAGCGCGCCCGCGCCTTCGTGGAGTCCTTCGGCCTGCGCGCGCATCGGCGCCCGCTGACGTCCGAAGAGGTGGAGAGCTACCTCGGGCTGTACCGCCAGGGGCCCCAGGCCTACGCGGACATGTCGGCCTTCGAGGGTGGCATCCGGCTGGTGATTGAAGCCTTCCTTCAGTCGCCCCACTTCCTCTACCGCGTGGAGCGCAGCACGCAGGCCGTGCAGGACCGGGTGCCGCTCGACGACTACGAAGTGGCTTCGCGACTGAGCTACGGCCTCTGGAGCGCCATGCCGGACGACGCCCTGTTCGCCGCCGCGAGCGAGGGCACCCTGCACTCCCGCGAGGGCGTCGCCACACAGGCACGGCGCATGCTCCAGGACGCGCGCTCGAACAAGGTGGTGGAGGCCTTCCACCGCACCCTCTTCGACGTGCCCCGCTATGCCGCCATCCGGCCCTCCCTCACGCGCTACCCGCAGGTGTCCGAGCGCCTCGGGGAGTACGCGGCTCAGGAGACGACCCTTTTCGTCCAGGACGTCGTCTTCTCCCGCAAGGGCGGCTACAGCGACCTGCTCACCTCGCCGGCCACCTTCGTCAACGACGAGCTGGCGCGCGTCTACGGGCTGAGTGGCACGTTCACCGCCGACTTCGTCCCCGTGACGCTGGACTCGCGCGAGCGCAAGGGCGTGCTCACCCAGGTGGGCTTCCTGGCCTCGCACGCAACGTCGGTGGACCCGGACCCCATCCACCGCGGCGTCTTCGTGTCCGAGCGCATCATCTGCCGGAAGATTGGCGCGCCGCCGGCCAACATCCCGCCGCTCCCCGCCCCCCAGGGCCGCACCAATCGTGAGGTCGTCGCCTCGCACACCGAAGCGCCAGGGACTGCGTGCGCCAGCTGCCACTCGAACCTCATCAACCCGCTCGGCTTCCCCTTCGAGAACTTCGACGCCATCGGCGGCTACCGCACCACGGACAACGGACATCCGGTGGACGCCAGCGCGTCTCCCAACATCAACGGAGAGACGGTGTCGGTGCGCGACGCGCTCGACCTGGCGGACGCACTCGCGGCCAATGAAGCGGTGCATGCGTGCTACGCGAAGCACTGGGTGGAGTACCTCCACGGGCGCCCGTCCGCCCACGAGGATGTGCCGCTGGTGGAGCGGCTCGGAAAGCTGTCGAAGGCGGGCAACCTGTCCATCGTCGACCTCGTCGTGGAGGTCGTCACCAGCGAGGGCTTCGTGAATCGCCACCCGGGGGAGCTGCCATGAAGCTGAGTCGCCGGATGGTGTTGAAGGGCCTGGGCGGGACGATGCTGAGCCTGCCGTTTCTCGAGGGGCTGATGCCGAGGACCGCCCGCGCGGCGGACTCGGGGGGGCTGCCGTACGCCATCTTCTTCCGGCAGGCCAACGGCGTCGCCTCGGCCCAGACGACGTCGGAGCTCGGCGCAGAGCCGGAGCGCTTCTGGCCGCGCACCCTGGGTGCGCTCACCGCGGAGAGCATGGCCGGGCGGGCCGTGGGCGTGCTCGATGACCACCGCGCGCGCCTGCTGCTGGTGCGCAACGTCAACATGAAGGACTACAACTACGGGGACGGCCACGCCCGCGGCGCCATGCAGGGGCTGACGGCGCAGGGCCCCGTGGTGGAGGGCGCGGGCGGCGGCTCCGAGTCCGCGGGCGAGTCCATCGACCACCGCATCGGCCGCGAGCTCAATCCGCAGCAGCGTGACTCGCTCGTCTTCTACGCGGGCCGGCGTGGCGGCTGGCTCGGGGGGCCCTGCCTCTCCTACCGGAGCAGCAACGTGCGCCGGGCCGCGCTGCATGACCCGTGGAATGCGTACCAGACGATGATTGGCGGCCCGGGAGGACTGACTCCCGAGGCTCGCGAGCAGCTCCTCGTCCGGCAGCGCAGCGTGAACGACCTGGTGAAGGCCCAGCTCCAGGCGCTCCAGCAGCGTCCCGAGCTGAGCGCGTCCGACCATGAGCGCTTGGACCTGCACCTGTCCAACGTCCGGGACCTGGAGGTCGCCCTGAGCTGCCGCATGCGCGCGGACCAGGAGCTCATCCTCCAGCAGCAGTCGCCCGGCTATGACAGCACGGACGGTACCGAGGTGCTCGCCACCGCCAGGCTGCACATGGACATCGCCGTGATGGCGATGGCGTGCGGCACCAACCGCGCGGCCGTCATCCAGGTGGGCAATGGCAACGACGGCGACACGCGCTACCGCAACCCGGACACGGGGCAATTGATGGAGAACTTCCATTACGTGTCCCACCGTCGCTCGTCGCACGACTCCAGCGGCGGCATCATCACGGGTTCGGACCTGCTGCACCACCACGTGGACGTGCAGTTCGCGAGCGCCTTCAAGCACCTCCTGGACCGGTTGGTGGCCTACCAGATGCCGGACGGAAAGCGACTCATCGAGCACGGCGTGGCTGTCTGGTACAACGACCTGGGCAACGGGCCGGCTCACTCGGCGCGCAATGTGCCCTTCGTCCTGGCGGGGAGCTGCAATGGCTTCTTCAAGCAGGGCGTCTACGTCGAGGCGTCGGGCGGCGGCAATCCCAACCACAACCGGATGCTGAACACGATTGGCACCGCCGTGGGGCTGAGGAACGCGGCCGGCGGGAACCTGGACGACTTCGGCGACCCGTCGCTGACCAAGGGCGTGCTCTCCGAGCTCATCGCCTGAGTGGACGATTGCGACCTGCTCCAGTGTCCTGCGCTGGAGCAGGTCGTTCAGGCAGCGTGACCACGCTGTCCGTGGAGTTGGGGCAAGCGCACCGGGACAGAGCACGGCGAAGCGTTACGAATCTTCGGAGGAGCGATTCAGCATCACCTCAGCCCGGACCGCACGCCCGGCCCAGTAGCGTCATGCGGCTGATGCGCTCGTGACGCAGCGACCGGATTCAGGGGAGACATGGCGGACGACGTATAGGCGGGATAGAGGCCCTGTTGAGGGTGAGGGCTGGAGCGGAGGGGCCGAGGAGGGCCGCTGACGGGGCCTCCCGTGCGATGCCCCTGGCCGGTGGACAGGAACCCCTTGGGGTACACGCCTGCCCAGGCCGCGCTCCCATCAGGTGCGTGGCAGGAGCCGCCAGCCTGGTGGCTATCTTGCACCTCAACACCACGCGGCTTGGGGTGGCCCTCGTGCCGGGGCCAACCTCGCACAGGCCGTGGGCAAGCCCAGGTGCTCCAGAACCCGGGGGCCCCCTTCACGTATGCCAGCTGATGCGCGAGCGCTACCGTCTTCCGGCCCCAGCCAGGCGCGCCACGAAGCGGGTCCGCATGGCCGCGTCTGGGGCGCGATCCACCAGGGCTTCGAGGATGCCGACCGTGGGCACCAGGAAGACACCCTTCTGGCGGATGAGCTCCAGGGCCGCGCGGTCCGCGTTGTGGCCATGCTCGATGGAGTCCGCGCCCGCGGCGAGTGCATTGCGGATGCCCTCGGGCGTCATCGCGTGGACGGCCACCTTGCGCTTCGCCTTGTGCACCTCGCCGATGATGACGCGCAGCTCGTCGACGGTGAGCGTGGGCGTGGCCCAGTCCGCGTAGACCTTCAGCAAGTCCACGCCCTGCCCCAATTGCTCACGTGCGGCGCGGCGGGCCTCCTCCACCCCGCTGACGAACTGCGCTCCCGTGGGCAGGTCCTTCACGTCGGGAGAGGTGCCAAACGGGTGGTAGGCGCCCACCGTCGCGATGCCACGGGTGGCCACCAGCATGCGAGGCCCCTCCACGAGCCCCTGGCGGATGGCGTCGCGCAGGGCCACGTCGGCGAAGCCGCTGCCCTCGTTCTCCAGGGGCAAGCCGCTTCACGAAGCCTCCGAAGGGAATCAGGGACGCGGCGCAGCGTAGCGTGCGGCGCGTTCAGGACACGACACACTCTCTCAGAACTCTGAGGGTTCAACGGCCGCGAGCCTCAGATCTTCGAGGAGCCATTCCGCTTCGGATTCGGGTAACACTTCGTGGTGCGACAGGGGCCGGCTGTCTCGTGACTCCATTGGGAGGGGGAACCATGTCCTGGAAGCACCCTGGCTCACTCACGCTGCTCACGCTCTGCCTGGCCGCCTGTGGAAGCCCCACGGGCAACGAGTCTCTCCACGCCGAGGGCGCGGCACTCGACACACCTGACGTGCAGCAGCCCGCAGGAGCGGCCCCGGAGCAGCCCGAGCCCCGCGGGCCGCGCACCCTCGTGGTGCCCAAGCACTACGACACCATCCAGGCCGCCATCGACGCCGCACAGCACGGGGACACGGTGTACGTCGCGCCGGGCGTCTACTCCGAGCACGTCGTCCTCAAGAGCGGCATCCGGCTCATCGGCGCGGGCGCGCCCATCACCCTCTGGGACGGCCTGGGCGAGCCCTTCAACCTCATCGACTACTCCGGCGCCAGCGACGTGGAGATCTCCGGCTTCACCTTCCGGAACGTGGGCTCCGACACGTGGTGCACGATGACGTCCGACCTGGACCGCTGGTGCGGCGGCAACTGGTACGCCTCCGCCATCTTCGCGGACGGCCATGACGCGACGACGTCCGCGCTCGTGACGAACAACATCTTCGAGGGCAACGGCACCGGGGTGCTGCTCTACTTCCACGCGCTCGCGGACGTGCGCCGCAACCTCTTCTGGAGGAATGACTACGCGCTCGCCTTCAACCACCTCCAGGACGCGGCGGTCGTCGAAGAGAACATCTTCTGGAAGAACACCTCGCTCGCCCTCGGCGTGCAGGCGGGCCAGGTCGACATCCGGCGCAACGTCATCGCCGGCTCGGCCGTGGGCCTCAGCCACATGTACATGCAGACGGGGGACATCCGCTGCAACGTCTTCTTCCAGAATGACCAGCACGTCGCGGAGACCCACGCCGTCCCGCCGCGCGTCGTCCTGGGTGAGAACGGCAACGTGGTGCTGGAGCCGCTCTTCAGGGACGCCGACGCGGGCGACTTCCGCCTCCGCCCCGACTCGCCGCTGAAGCTCGCCGACTGCCTGGGTGACGTCGACGTCACCTTCGAGGGCCTGGGGCTCGTGGCCCCCTGAGACGAGGACGCCGCCAGCCCCACCCGGTTGGACTCACGGGGGCGCTGGCGGCGTGCGTGGAACGGAAGCTCCGTTCCGCCTCTCAGCCGTGCGTCGCCGGCCGGGGCTCGTTGGTGCGAGGCGGGTGCGGGCCCGACTCGGCATCCGGCTTCTTCCCCAGCCTCGCTCCCACCCGCGTCTTCATCCGGTCCGCGATGACGTAGAAGGCGGGCACCACCAGCAGGCTGAGCACGGTGGACACGGACAGGCCGCCGAGCACGGCGATGGACATGGGCGCGCGCGTCTCCGCGCCCAGCGCCAGCGCCGCCATCATCGTCGCGGTGGCCAGAACGCTTGAACCGCGTGGCGAATCTCTCGCGCCGGGGCCTCCTCGGCTTACCGGGCCGCCCGCTGCTGGCGCTTCTGCTTCGCGGCCTCGGCCCGGGCCGCCGTCGACACCGCATCCCCTCGCAGCTCAGCGGACACCGTCGGCAACTTCTCCGCCCTGCGGCCGAAGACGTGGCGCTCCAGCGTCGCCATCTTCGCTTCCAGCGACGTCAGGCGCTCCTTGAGTTCCTCCGCCTCCTCGCGCCAGGGGCAGAAGTGCTCTTGAGGTAACTCGCGCGGCACGCAGCCTCAACACGCCGCCGCCGCACCTCGTCCCGGACCAGGCCTGTCAGGTCCCCGTGCGCCCGGGAGGCGTCCAGGCGGGCTGACGCCGCACCTGGGCCAGGTCAATGCCGTCCAGCAGCATCGCCAACTGCGTCGCGTCCAGGTGCACCGTCTGCGCGCCCGCGTCCACCGGCGGCAGCCGGAATCTCCCCGCCTCCAGTCGCTTGTACTGCAGCACGAAGCCGCCTCGGCTCCACGTCAACACTTTGACTCTGTCGCCCTTGCGCGAGACGAAGGCGAAGAGGTGGCCCGAGTAGACGTCCTCGCCCCACGCGGCGCGCACCAGCGCCATGAGGCCGTCTATCGACTTGCGCATGTCCACCAGCCCAGTCGCCAGCACCACGCGCACCGAGGCAGGCAGGGCGAACATTCCTCACCGCCCCAGCGCCGCGACGAGGCGGGCCACGTACTCCACGTCGGTGCCGGAGGCGAATCGCAGGCGCGCACCGCTGGCCAGCTCCACCTCCAGCAGCGCCGTGCTCGGCTGCGACACGCCAGCCACCTCCACCAGCAGCAGGCGCACCGTCTCAGCATGCTCAGTCTGCTGACGTCGCCGCCGATACCCCCACGACTGCAGCGTGCTCAGCCGCACGCCTCGCTGCGCGGAGAATACCTTTTGCGTCAGTCCGCTCGCCTCGAAGGCCTCAGCCCCCCGCCACCATTCCAGCTTCGACATGCACGCCAGGGTCCACGGCGCCGACTCCTCACTCAACGTCTCTCAGCACGTCCTTGGCCGGACGGATACGGATCGACCTGCTGCCAGTAGAGGTGCGGGTCCACTTGGAAACACGCGGAGAGCAGGCTGCTCACGCGCGAGGAGATTGCATTCATACGCCGCTCGCTGGACACCACCGGCCATTCCCTTCGAACTTCCGGCCCATTCCTCCCGTGCGCCTCCCATGCGAAATGCCACCCCTTTGAGGAGGCCGTGTGCCCATGAGAGTCGTCGTCGACCTCACCCGCTGCCAGGGGTATGCGCAGTGCGCCTTCCTTGCGCCGAGCGTGTTCAGGATGCAGAGCGGGGATGCGCTGCTGTACGACTCCAACCCCGACGACGCCCTTCGTGAGCAGATCAAGCGAGCCGCTGCGGCGTGCCCCGTCCAGGCCATCCACATTGGCGGGATGGGCACCCTGGCGGCGATGCAGAAAGAGCCTGCACAGCGACGGAAGCCCAGGGGGCCCGTGCGTCTCACCGACGCGGAAGCGGCGTTCAAGCGCGGTGGCCGCATCGTTATCGTCGGCGCATCCCTGGCCGGGTTGACTGCCGCCCTCATGCTCCGCACCCAAGGCTTTGCTGGGTCGTTGACCCTCATCGGGGATGAGGCCTACGACCCGTACGACCGGCCGCCGCTCTCCAAGCAGGTCCTGACAGGTTGGGTGAGGGCAGACCACACCCTATTGCCTTACAGCGACGAGCTCGATGCGGACTGGCACCTGGGAGTCCGTGCCATGGGACTGGACCTGGCCGGCAGGCAGGTCCTCCTTGCTGATGGGAACAGGGTCCAGTTCGACCGGTTGCTGATTGCGACGGGGGCGCGTGCCCGGCCGTGGCCCAACGACGCGGAGGCGTCGCTGGAGGGCGTAGAGGTGGTGCGCACCCGCGACGATGCGGCCCGGCTGCAGCGCCGTCTGGCCGCCAGACCCGGCCGGGTTCTGGTCATCGGCGGCGGGTTCACCGGCTCGGAGGTCGCCTCCGCGTGCCGCGAGCTGGGTCTGCCGGTGACCGTCACGGAGCGGGGGGCCACTCCACTGGTGGGGGCGCTCGGCGGGGTTGTCGGGGCGGTCGCAGCCGCCTTGCAACGCGACCATGGCGTCGACCTGCGCTGCGGCGTCACCGTCACGCGGCTGGAGGGGGATGCAAACGGGAGGCTGCGGCGCGCCCACTTCTCCGACGGCTCGACACTGAACGTCGACGTGGCCGTGGTCGCGCTAGGGGCGATCCGCAACGTGGAGTGGCTGCGCGGCTCGGGGCTGGCGGTGACTCGATGGGGGGTGGCCTGTGATGCGGCCTGCCACGCGTTCGACATCAACGGCCTGGTGACCGGGAACATCTTCGTCGCCGGGGACGTGGCCCGCTGCCCTCACCCGATTTACGACTACCAGTTCCTGTCCCTCGAGCACTGGGGCAACGCGGTCACCCAGGCTAAAATTGCGGCCCACAACATGCTCAGCCCGGAAGCGGACCGCTGGCCACACCTGGCCATCCCCACCTTCTGGTCCACACAATTCGGCGTCAGCATCAAATCGGTGGGTGTGCCGACCTTCTCGGACGCGCTCGTCATCACCCAGGGCTCACTCGCCGAGCGCCGATTCGTCGCCGTCTACGGCTACAAGGGGCGTGTCACCGCCGCGGTCGCTTTCGACCAGCCCAAATGGCTGGAGTTCTACCAGGGCTTAATCGATGCGGCCGCGCCGTTCCCGCCCGCCTTCCGCACCGTCCATCAGCCCGCTGAGATGCGGCCCGTCCCTCCCGAATTTCCGAAACGGGCCGTGTCCGAGCACGAGGCCACCGTCATGGTCACCGGCCGTGAACCCTACGAGCGGCGGGTCCGGTGGGTGTACCGGCACCTTTGAGCCGAGTGTCGGCAGCCGCGTCACCCCACCCCTCCAACGGACTCAAGGAGACCGCTTCATGGCACAGGCCAGCATCTTCGAGCAGATCCTCGACCCGGCCAACCGGGCCAACCCCTACCCGCTCTACGCCGAGTTGCGGAAGACTCCCGTGGCGCGCGAGGCCGACGGCACGTACATCGTCAGCACCTACGATGAGATTGTCGCGTTGCTCCACGACCCACGGGTCAGCTCCGACATACGCAACCTCGTCCGGCAGGCCGGTGCCACGCCCTCCCCCCAGGAGGGCCCTCCAGGGCTGCCAGAGCCCTTCATCCGGCGCGACCCTCCCGACCACGACCGGCTCCGGAAGCTGGCGATGAGGCCCTTCGGGCCGCCGCACACCCCCAGACGCATTGATGCCCTTCGGCCCTGGCTGGTCGAGACCACCACGGGCCTGCTTGACGCGCTCGCGGGCAAGAACCAGGTCGATATCGTCGGCGACGTGGCCTACCCATTCCCTGTGACTGTCATCTGCAAGCTGCTGGGAGTCCCTCGTGAGGACGAAGCGCGCTTTCACGAGTTGGCCGACGCGGGCATCGAGACCCTTGACCCCACCACAGGGACGCTCGAGCAGCGAAAGGCCAAGCGCGACCGGACGAACGCGGAGTTGGGGCAGTACCTCGCTGCGCTCGCCGATGCCCACCTGCGCCAGCCCGGCGGCGACCTGCTCTCCGGGTTCCTGACGGATAACGGCCCCGACGGGCGGATGTCGCGGGAAGAGGTGTTGAGCACCGCCGCGTTGCTGCTCGTCGCTGGCCATGAGACCACCGTCAACCTCATCGCCAATGGCATGCTCACCCTGCTGCGCCACCCCGGCGTGTTCGAGCGGCTGCGCCGTGAGCCCGAGCTGAGCATCCCGCTGGTCGAGGAGCTGCTGCGCTATGAACCACCGGTGCAGTTCCTGCCTGACCGCGTCACTCTGGCCGACATCGACATTGCCGGCACCACCATTCCCCAGGGCTCGCCGCTCGTGCTGATGCTCGCTGCGGGCAGCCGCGACCCAGAGCGCTTCGACGACCCCGACCGCTTCATGCCCGACCGGCCCAACAACTCGCACCTGGGCTTCGGCAGTGGCATTCACTACTGCTTTGGTGCACCGCTTGCCCGGTTGGAGGCACAGATTGCCTTGACCGAACTCGCCTGCCGCCTTGAGCACCCCAGGCTCGTTGCCGACCCGCCCCCCTACCGGCCCAACCCGACCTTGCGAGGTCCCCTCCACCTCCTCGTCGAGGTCGACGGCATCCGGGCGGCGGGCGTGCGATAGCGTCTGCCCCGGCTCACTGACCAAAGGCGACGGGCTTCGCCATGTTGCACGTATGTCGCAGGAACGTGCGGAATGGGCTGGAACAGGACGAGACGGGACGCGGCGGGATACCGACTCCTAAGCATTCCGGGCGGTTACGAGGTAAGGGCGCGATTCTGCTAGAGGTTTCGCACCGCCCGGCGCGGGTTCGATTCCC
Source organism: Myxococcus sp. CA023 (assembly GCF_010998615.1). Taxonomy (GTDB): domain Bacteria; phylum Myxococcota; class Myxococcia; order Myxococcales; family Myxococcaceae; genus Myxococcus. The sequence continues at coordinate 35,752 of NZ_JAAEAH010000071.1, forward strand.
GCCGCCTCCAACTCTCACCGGCGGAGGCTGGTTGCTAACAGGCTCCGGCATGAAAATCTGCGCTGCCTCCGCTCAATATCTTGCCAGCCAGGGCACGCTTGAAGAGCCGTGGACGGCCGAGCAGGTGCGCCCCTGCGTCCTTCATTCACATCAACATCGCGTGGTCAAGTCCCGAATCGTGTGTAGTTGGTCCGGAGGGGGTTCGGGGGAGGAAGGCTCCTTGGCGGGGTTAAGCAGCGGTGGTGTCTGGAGTTGAATTCAGCAGAGTCATGTCGAGATAGCGGCGGTCGTCCCAGATGCCGGTGACTTCAAGTGCGACGGCGATGATGAGGCGCAGCGCACTGGCGCGGTCCGGGAAGGCTCCGACGGAGCGGATGCGGCGTTTCACCTCGCCGTGGAGACGCTCCAGGCCGTTGGTGCTGCGAAGCCGTTTCCAGTGGGCCTTGGGGAAGGCGAAGAAGCAGGTGGCGGCAGCGAAGCCCTCGCGCAGGCAGTCCATGGCCTCGGGGACCTGGCGGCCCAGGCCGGCCTGGAGCGCCTCCAGTCGCTTCCTGGCGTCCTTGAGGTGGGGGGCCTCGAAAATGGCCGACGTCTCCTTGCCCAGCCGTCCACGAAGCCGCCAAGGGGCCTTGGCGAGGACATTCCGGGTGAGGTGCACCGTGCAGCGCTGCAGCTGTGCCTCGGGCAGCGCCTGTCGGGCCGCGGCGGCCAGCCCCGCATGTCCGTCGGCGATGACAAGCCGCACGCCCCTCAGCCCGCGCTCAAGCAACTGGCGAAGCAGCTCCAACCACGAGTCCTGCGACTCGCTGCCCCCCAGCGTCACGGCCAACAGGTGCCGGTGCCCATCCTCGCCCACTCCGTTGGCCACCAGGGCCGAGACGTTCTGCACCGTGCGTGCCCACCTGGCGTCCAGGAAGGTGGCGTCCAGGTAGAGGTAGGGGAAGGACTGGGTGAGGGGCTGGGTGCGCAATCCCTCCACCTTCTCTTCCAGCGTCCGTGTCACCCGGCTCACCGTCGAGCGCGAGACGGCCTCCCCCATGAGGGCCCGCGTCACCTTGCCCATCTTCCTCGTGGAGACGCCCTGCACGTACGCGCTGGTAATCGCCTCGTCGAGCTCCCCGCTGCGACGCTTGTAGCGGCCCAGCACTTCCCCCGCGCTACCACTGTGCCGGGTGCGTGGCACTGCCACGTCCACGGCCCCCGCCGTCGTCACCAGCGTGCGCAGGTAGCTGCCATTGCGCACGTCCACCCCGCCCACCATCCGCTGCCACCAGCCAGCCCCTACCAGTTCCCGTACCTCTTCCTCCAGCAGCGCCTCCAGCGTCATCCGGATGGCTCCGCGGAACAGCGCCCGCAGGTCGGTCTGCACCTCTTCGTGCGCGGGAGACTCAAACTCGCTAACGTCCACGTCGGGGAACTCCTCGGCTCCCCTGCCAGGGGGAGACCGTCTCGGTTGGTTTCACCGAGGAGCTTCCCTCTTCTCCGCTCGTCCCTCCTCGCCATCTACACACCTATAGGGACACGACCCCGAGCCGAGCCTCGGGCGTGTCACAGGCGACGTACTTCGCCTCCGGCGCGGGATAAGGGCTGACGGAGTACAGGAAGTCGATGGTCGTGGTGGGCGCCGGCGCGGCCCCCGCCTTCAGGAGAAACAGCACAGCGGCTGTCGACAACGCGGTCATGTTGAGAATCCCCCTCTGGGTAAATCAAGACCTCAGAAGGCAGACCATAGTGGCGCGGAGAATAGAAAAGCCAGGATGCAACAGGGGTGCGCCACCGTCGGACGCACTTGGACTGAACCGCACAGCGGAAAAGTTACGCTTCAGTTCCAGCGACTGGGGCTTATCCGCCCCGTACCCTGCGAGCCCACGGCCTCGTCAAACGGGGTGCCCGATTTCCAGGTAACAAATCAGCGGAAGGCCGTCAGAGGGGCAGACAGAAGGTTCTATGCCCCCATCCGACATTTCTCTGCCCTGCGCATTCAACCCGATGGATGAGCAGCCATCCGAAAGCAGGGCCACCGAGCTGGAGGCTCGCATCCCTGAGGCACCTGTTCCTATGCTGGAACGCCATTCGCGGCGGCAGGAGGGACGCCCACATTCGATGAGCACCATGAGAAGTGGGCAGAGCGCGGGTGACCTCGCGGAACAGCACCGGAAGTGGCTTCGCATCCACGCCAAGAAGTTATGTGGGAATCCGCACGACGCAGAGGACCTTGTCCAGGAGACCTGCGCTCGCTTCATCAAGCAGTACAGGGATGGGCGGCCTCTTCCAGATCGCGAAGCCAGTGGACGGATCCTGACGCGAACGCTCGTCAATGCGTTCAAGGACCAGCTCCGTCGGAACCGGGTCCGCGAACGGAATGCGTTGGACCCGCTCTTGCCGGAGCGCAGCCACTCCGTATCGGACGCCGAGCCTCCTCTCCTGTCAGAGGCAATCACCATCGAGGCGGTCACCGAGGCCCTCCAGGCATTGAGTCCGAAGATGCAGAAAACCTACAAGCTCATGGCCGAAGGCAAGCCCTACAAGGAGATTGCCAACGACTGCGGCATTCCGGTCAGCACCGTGGGCAAGCGACTGCATGACATTCGTTTGAAGCTGCGCAAGGCGCTCTCCTCGAGGGGAAACTAATGGCCCTCCCTTGTGACAATGTCGAACTGTTCGTCGACGGAGAACTCCCTCCCGACGCGGCCGAGTCCTTCCGCCAGCACCTGCCGGATTGCGAGCAGTGTCAGCACGAACTCTCCACCCTGATGGAGCTCAAGTACCTGGGCAACGAAGCGCTCAATGCGCTCGGGGCCCATTCCGACGATGCGGATGCTCAGCGGACGTTCACACCGCCACCGTTCTGGGTGCGGCCTGGCGTGAGAATGGCGGCATCCTTCGCCGCGGGCATCCTGGTCATGGTGGCTGTCGTACAGCTCCTCCCCCGAGATACCCCACAGCCATCCCCAACGCAGTTCGTGCAAGGGCACGAGCGCAAACTGGAAGCCCGGTTGCCGCTGGCCGCCGCTGACATCCATCGGCCGCGTGCTCGCGTCAACAGGACCATGTCCGGCGGCACCAGCGGTCCTCTGGCCGGACTTCAGGGCCAGCTCAACGCGCTGGCGGCTCCCACGCAGACGCAGGAAGGGACCGCCCTTCTCATTGCCCAGAACGACGAGGCGCTCGCGAAGATTGCCCTCGGAATGCTGGAGGGCCTCGCCCCCTCAGCAGAGCGGGAGGTGAGCAGGTCCGCGGCGCTACTGGTGCTTCGCCAGTATGACCAAGCGCTTCAGGCAGCCGATGCAGCCCTGTCCCTGAATCCCCGAATGCCTCAGGCACTATGGAACCGGGCCCTGGCCTTGCGCGAACTGCAACATGCGAGAGTGGCCGCACAAGCCTTCCGCGACGTGGTGGAACTCGGGGAGCCTGGCTGGGCCGAAGAGGCCGCGAACAACGCGGCGGAACTGGAGACCTCGGTCCAAAGAGGCGACGCGCATTCGCGTGTACTCAAGGCATCGGGAATGGCGCTGCTCGACGGACCGCCCCAGAACCTTCCGGAAGACTTCATCCAGGCCCCAAGCGCGCGTATCTACTTCTACGACGCGGTACGGGCAGCCTCCACTCCGGAACGAGTCCTGACCTTGCTGGGGCTAGCGGCGAAACTGGATGCCAGGGCAGGCAGGGGAAGCATCCTCCAGGACTACGTGCACCGGGTAGCGACAACCGACTTCTCCCGGCGGGCGCCGCTGGCCCAAGACTATGCCCAGCTCGCCAAGGCCTACGGAGAACTCTCCACTCCTTCCCCATCGAATCCAGCACCACGCGCCGCGCTTTCGAAACAGTGGCAAGCGGATTTCTTGAGCAGACTCCGTTCCGCGCAGGAGCCCGATATTTTACTCGGCGCGCTGGTCCTCCTGGGCAGAACCCAGGAGGATTACGCGCTTTTCGAACGCGCCGCCGCCGAGGATCCCTGGTTTGAACTCCTGCTCGCGCAGAGGCGCGCGGCGGACATGGCCCAGCAAACTGGTGGCGAAGCCATCCGGACGCTGCTCGATGCCTATCGACGCGGCTGCCAGACGGCGGGCCTGGAGTACCGCTGCATCCAGCTCGACATCGAGCTTTCAGGCCTCTATCTGCAGCGCCATCAACTCGCCGAGGCGCTCCACCATGCCGGACGCGGCTGGAGGAATGCACGCTCCGGTGGCGAAGGGGAGTTGGAACGCGCCAATCTGTGGCAACTCGCCCAGGCCGCGAAGTTCGCGAACGACTCGGCGCACCTGGCACGCGCCCGCTTCATGGAGTTTCTGGCGTTTGGCCCAACGGACCTTGAAGTCCACCGCGCCGTGAACCAACACCTCGCGGACATCGAGTGGAACAAGCTGAACATCGATGGAGCACGCCGGTCCATTGACACCGCGCTGGCCACGGGACGCCCCCTCCCCGGCAGCGGGGCATTCACCCTGTCGGACCTGGCTCGGCTCAAGCGCCACCCTGAAGACGAGGCACACCTGCTGCGGGCGAGAGACTCGGCCACGAAGCCCGATGAACGGCTTCTGGCAGACCATGCACTCGGCCGGTTCTTCATCGAAAGCGATGTCGCGCGAGGCCGCCGCATGCTGGAGGACCTCATCACGTCCGTGGCGAACGCGACGGTGGACACCCCCACGGCGCGGCGCGTGCGGACATACAACTTCACGTCCTTGATGTTTGAGGCAGGAAAGCGGGGCGCGTACAACGAGGTACTCGACCTGGCCAGGCGGGAGCGGGGCGCGGCCTTGCCGGACCGGTGCCTCCTGCTGGCGACCGTGGACTCGGAACGTACGCTGCTCCTGGTCCGAGGAGCGGATGGGAGCCTCCTGGGCGACTACGACGATTCACGACGCAGCCAACTGGGCGCGCAGCTCGGTGGGCTGGTGAAGAAAGAGTCGCTCCTGGCGCCGCTGCGCGCCTGTGAGCAGGTGGAAGCACTCGCACGGCCTCCCTTGCATGGACGCGCGGGGTTGCTCCCTCCCGAGTTCGCGTGGAGTTACCTGACGCGGCGCTCCGCGGAACGAGTGGCTTCGAAGCCGTCCATCAAGCGCCACCTGGTCGTCTCGGACGTCGCGGTCGCCGATCCCAATGCTCCGCGGCTCAACCCCTGGCTCACGGACGTTGGACCGGACGAAGAGCCCGTGCTCCTCAAGGGGAACCAAGCGACTCCCAGCCGGGTGCTCAGCGCCATGGAACACGCCTCGGAAATCGACCTGGTGACCCACGGCGATATCAACAGCGTCATCAGCAGCCCCTATCTCCTGATGGCACCCGAGTTGGGGGGCTCGGAGCTGACGATGTCCCTGGTCCGAAGCATCCGGCTGAGAGGAGCTCCCTTCGTGGTGTTGGCCGCGTGTCGGGCCGCGCATACGACATATGCCGTCCACGAACCACTCAGCTTCCCGGCTGCGCTCTTCGACCAGGGAGCCCGGGGCGTGCTCGCCGCGACCACGGACATCCTGGATGTGGATGCCAATGAGTTCTTCAACAACGTCCGCGCGCGCATGCGCAACGGGACGGCCCCCGCCATTGCACTCCGAGACGAGCGGCAGGCGTGGCTGTCGAAGGACAGAGGCACGAGCTGGTTGGAAAGTGTCTTGTTGTTCGAGTGAGTTCACCGCTTCCGGCCCCAGGTAATAAATCGGGGTCAGGCCGTCCTTTCGGGTGGGTGAAGGATGAATGGACATCCCCCGAAAGGAGCCCCACGTGAGCACGCCCCCGCAACTTCCGGTGTATGAACTCGAGGACGCACTGGAGGCGTCGTTCGGGACGAAAGGCGACGCAACCTCGCGACGCGTCTTCATCGTCCCGGTCTCTCAGCCCTCGTCCTTCGTGGCATTTGGGGCGCTTTGGCCCTCGCCAGCGGACCTGGTGGAAGCCCTCTTCGTCGCAAAGGGAAATCTCGAGGAGCACCTGGGCGCCTTCGTCGAACGCATGGTGCGCGAGGAGGCCGTCGTCGAACTGTGCGTCTATCCTCCGCTCCCTCGGTCGCTCGTGGACCAGTACGCTTCGGTGCCTCCCTATGAAGGGTATGAGTACGAAGCGCCGCCCGGGACGCCCGTTCGTGGAATGTCGGCCGATGCCAGCGTGGAGCCCTACTCACGGTTGCGGGACTCGACGCTTTGGACGCGAGGAGACATCGCCTCGCGTCACACCTATCTCTCGCCGCTGAGCGACCCGTCACAGTTCCTGGCACTCGGCGTTATCGCGCCGCCTTCCACCAATGTGGTCTTCGCGACCCGGGGTTCCATCGTCGAAGACCTGGGATCGCTCATCGCGCACGTCCTGCGAGAGCAGTCTTTCGTGGAGATGCACGCGAATCCGCCGCTGGCTCCCGAAATTCTGGCGCGCTACCTGACCCCGGCGTCCTAGAGCCCCACCCATGCGCGCCGAACTGCTGCTGTCTCACGAAGACAGCCATCAACCCGTTTGGGGCCAGGGACTCGACCTGGAGAGTCTCCCGGATGTTCCCGTTCCGGCTGAAAACGGGTCCCCGAATTATCTTCGCTCCTCATTCGCGAGTCCAAATGACCTCGCCGTGCAGCGCTGGGGGGTCGTCGCCCCCAAAGGCCCAGTGGGAGACAGGCTGCTGAAGCTCATCGAGCCACTCCAGGAGCTGCGTCAACGGGAACAAGGAGGGCATCCTGTCCAGATCTACCGCCCTGCTGGCGGGATGGCGATTGATGAGGCCCATGCCTGGAAGGACCGGACCTTCGGGCCCGAGAAGGTGAACGAAGAGGACCGTCCTTCCTATCTCCTCATCCTGGGGGACCTGGATGAAACCTCGCTGGAGCTCCAGCAAGCCCTCGCGACCGACTCCCTGGTGGGCCGACTTACGTTCCCCACGGACGAAGGCTACCGGGCCTATGTCGACAAGGTTCTGCGCTGGACGAACAGGCCTTCAACCGCGCAGCGCGCGAACCTGCTCTTCTACACTGCCAGGGATGGCAGCTCCGCGACGAACCAGGGACATGACCTGTTGATGCAGCCATGCATCGACTGCTTGAATCAGCGTCATCGCGAGTGCGCAATTCAAACCCAGCCGCCCCTGTCGATGGAGGAGACAGGGACCAGAAAGGACTCCGCGGTAGCACGATTCCTAGGCTTTGCCTCCCAGGCAGGCCCCTCTGTGTTGCTGTCCCTGAGTCACGGTTTGGGTCCACCTCCGCGTGGACGATGGGAGTCCCAGGAAAAGCAACGAGCGCGACAGGGTTCGCTCCTGCTGACGCGCGAACAACTGCTCACCGCGGACGATGTCGCGTCACGGCCTTTCCTCCCTGGTGGCATCTGGTTCGGTCTGGCGTGCTTCAGCGCGGGTACACCTGCCCGCAGTGCCTATGCACCCTGGCTACGAGACCTGCCTTCGCTCCAGGCCGCGAGAGCAAGTCCGCTGACGGCCCTACCGGCCCCTGGCGAACGCCCCTTCGTCGCCGCGCTTCCCCAAGCAGCGCTGGCGAATCCAGACGGCCCCCTGGCCGTGGTGGGGCACATGGACCTGGCCTGGACGCTTGGCTTCAACGACCAGGGACGCCTCAGGTACGCCCGGTTCAACCAGGTCATCGAACAACTGGGCCACCAGGTTCGTGCCGGGGCCGCGATGAGGCCGCTACTCGACGCCGCCAATGAGCTCGGGCGCTGGTTGAGCGCGAACGCTCATCAAGCGCGCGTGACCCAAGATGAGAAGAGGCGCCCACGGGAAAGCCCAGCGGACTGGGCCTTCCGCTGGCTCAAGTACCACGACCTCGCCAGCTACGTCCTGCTGGGAGACCCCGCAGTTCGGTTGCCTTTGGTGTCAAAGCCTCCATCGAAATACCTCGGCTCGCAGCCTCATCGAAGCGCAAGGTAATAAAACCCGCCTCGTGCGTCCTCTCCATGAACGGTCGTTTCGTGGAGAGGACCTCGATTGTGAACCCCTCGAAAGCCCCCTTTGAAGTCAGGTTGGAGTTCCTTGGAGACGAGGAACCGTTTACCTGGAGCCCCAAGAAGTACTCATTCAAGCACACGGGTGGAGTTCTCAGCTCAATCGAAATCCCATGGGACCGCCTCCAGCATCAACTCGAAGCACTCAGCACGGGAGCATCAGGGGCCGTCCTGCTTGAGCAGTTTGGATTGGAGCTCCGTCAAATTCTGGTGCCCACGGTCTGGCCTCGCCTCGAAAGCAAAGTTATCGAGGCCCTGGCTGAAGGCAGGCCCGTCCACCTCACGCTCTATTCCGACCGTGCCGACGAGATTTTCCATCTCCCCTGGGAACTTCTGAATCTGACAGGGGGACGCAGACTGGGAACACTGGCGAGCTGTCTCATTCAATACGAATGTGCTACCGATTTTCATAGCGCATTGCAAATACCGCCCACCGGCAGAATCCTCTTTGCCTACTCAGAAGCCGGAGGAAACGTCCCATTCAGCGAGCACATGACTGCCCTTGAGGGCACCTGCCGAGATGCAGGTCTGTACTTCGACCCGGACCAGGATGTCATCCCCCACGTCAACCAAAGCCGACTTGCAGCCAAGATGGCAGATGCGTCGCGCCCAGTTACGGCACTCCACCTGCTTTGTCATGGAGGCAGCAGGAATGAAGACGGCGCGAAGTACCATGGACTTATCTTCGATCCAAAGCGAGACGACGACAGCGAGTCAGACTTCGTAGATGCCGCTGCCCTGCGGCATCTGCTGTTCGAGTCCTGCGACTCCAGAGCGCTTCGGCTCGTCACCATCTGCGCCTGCCAAGGGGGAGACGCGGGCACTCCAGGACTCGCGCTGGAGAGCAACGCCCGGATGCTCCACCGACAGGGCATACCTGCCGTGCTTGCATCTCGGCTGCCTTTGACATGCCGGGGCTCCATCACCTTCACCAAGACCCTCTACCAAAAGCTGCTCGTCTGCCAGGAGAACATGCGAACAGCGCTCGCATCGGCGCGGAGCGAACTCGCGCGCAAAGAGCCTTCTCACGACGCGATTTCGATTCAACTGTATGCGAGAGCGGGAGACGCCCGGGCCCTGCTGCCCTTCAGCGCACCGCCGTCCCCCAGCTTCGATGATGCCCCACCACGAGAACTGGTCCTCATCCGGCATAGCGCCTACAGCACCGCGCATGGAACTCCCACGCCACAGGACACGCCAGCGCTCTTCGCAGGAAAGCGCGTTCGGCCGGTCGTCAGTATCAATCAAGCTCCAATGGTTTCCGAGCGCAGGTGGGAGAATCTGGAGCCAGAGGTCGCGAAGCTGGCGGCACGTGACGGAGTGCTCCGGCGAACGCTCGAAGAGCCGGACACGGATATCGTCTACTTTGGGTTTCCATACGTCTCGTTCGCGGCGTTTGTGGGCTATTTGGCCAAAAACCGCCACGTCGATGTACTCGAGTATGACCGGTCCAGCGGACGATTCATGTGGCATCAGGACGAGCAGGAACCTGTGCCTCCGCTCAAGACTGAGGCCATCTCACACGCCTCGGGCACCGCTGCCCAAGTAAGAATTTCCATCTCCGCCATCGTTCAGCAGGAGGAGTGCGAGCGCGTGCTGCCCGCCTCGAACGTGAACTTGGACCTTCACTTTTTTCTGGAACAGGCCCAGCGCGGCATCGTTCGCCGGGCGTCTCAACTTCGGGAGTATGTGAACGTCATTCGTAGGGCCGTCGACTTTCACATCGCAGGAAACAGCGGCATCGACAGCATTCACGTCTTCGCCGCAGTGCCCGTGAGTGTCGCGTTCCACCTGGGGCAGGCATTGGCTTTCACCGGCCTCCCTGATTGCTTCATCTACAACTTCGACGCTCGCGACCCCCCTCGCTACAAGTGGTGCATGCATCTCCAAGCCGCTGGCGAGGGCCGTTCCGCAATCAAGTTGTTCTCGTTGTGATCCCCTGTCCCCATCCAGGAGTTGAATCAACATGGCCGTCGTCCAAACTCAGATGATTCAGTTCGATGAAGCGATCCGTCTCAAGCGATTCGACGAGAACAAGGAGCTTCGAGAGAAGCGTGACATCATCATCGAAAAGCTCCGAAAAAAGTTCGAAGCCCTGCGGGCTGAGAAGAAGGACGTCCCCACGTTCGAAAGTTTCAACCAGGGCAGCTACGAAATGGGGACGGGCATCCATCCGGAGAAGGGGGACTACGACATCGACGTGGGGCTCGCCTTCAACTGCGCGACGACGAAGTACCTCAACCCCGTCGACTTGAAGCTCCTGGTCGACGACGCGCTCAAGGGGCATACCCAGTTGGGCTCCGAGGTCCGCCGCTCGTGCGTTACCGTAAGTTACCAGAAGGATGGCGAACTGGCATTCCACGTCGACCTCGCCATCTACGCATACGACAACCCTGACAGCCCCACACGGCGGATGTTCATCGCCAAGGGGAAAAGAGGCTCCGGAGAGAAGGATCGCCACTGGGAAGAGTCTGAGCCCAGGAAGCTCACCGCGTGGGTCGCGGAACGGTTCAGTTCTGCGCAACAACAAACGCAATTTCTCCGCGTCATTCGGGCCCTGAAGCGGTGGAAGACCAAGAAATTCGCGACCGATGGACAGAATGCGCCATCCGGCATCGGGCTCACGGTCGCGGCAGGCCATTGGTTCAAGCCTCAAGTCACCGTCGACGCTCTCAGGGGGACCACTTTCGACGATCTCAAGGCGATGCGGGACTTCGTCGGGACGTTGGTGAACCAATTCACCATGACCAGCACCAAGTCGGACGGCTCCGCGTTGTACCGGCTTTCCGTTCCACTTCCTGTCGCACCGGGAGCGGACATCTTTACGAAAATGACCGAGGGCCAGATGACCACCTTCCGCGAGCGGCTCATCCAACTCAGGGACTGCCTGGACCAAGTCAAGAACGAGGTGGACGTCGTCGAGGCATGCAAGCGGATGCGCGACCAGTTCGGTGACGAGTTCCCCGTCCCCGAGAAGGACAGCTCGGGCCGCAAAGGCGGCCCCGCCATCGTCTCTAGCGCGGTTTCAGCCTGATTCAGCCATGCCCTTTCCCACCGATATCTCCCACGAGGCGAAGATAGCCTTCCTGGAACGGCTCTACGATGGCCGCCTGCTCGACGCGTGCGGCCGGGTGGTCTGCCTGGCGCCTCCTCCGGAAAGACGCGCGGAGGCGCGGCTTGAACCCGCTGTCACAGGGTCCATGACGGTGGGAGCGCATGTCTTCACGCTGGAAGTACGCTTGCCAGCAGCGTTCCCGCGTTGCCTTCCCGTGGTCCGTCTGGTGAAGGAAGTCGAGCCTCCGCTCGACCTCCCACACCTCGTCAGAGGTAACGAACTGTGTTTCACGTCCGATGCCAATCTTCTCGACTTGAGAAGTCCTGAACGAATCCTCGACGAGTGCCTCATGCTCGTCCGGGCGCATCTGGAGCGCATGCTCGAGGTGAACCGGCCCCAGGAGTACTTGCGCGAGGCCTTTGCCTACTGGGAGTCGGTCTCTCGAATTCGCTCCGCGCTCTGTTCAGTCACCATCAGTGACACACCTCGAGAGCTCAGCATCTTCTATACCGGCACTGCCTCTGTAGCCGTCGCGGACGACGCTGCGACCTGCGCCCGGCTCCGACCTCATCGAGATGCCAAAGGACTGCGCAGTGGCAGCGCGCTTTACGTGCCTCTCGATCCGATCTCCGTGGACCCGAACTTCCGGCTGGTGGACCTGTCCTCCGTCAAAGGACTCCAGAAGTACGTACGCGCGCTGCCGGAGAATCATCGGAAGGTCATCGCCAACTTCGTCACATCCCATGGGTCTCAGCCCGATAACTTCGTCGTGCTCGCCTTGAGACGACCCGAGGCGGAGCACGCCCTCATCGGGGTTCGCCTCAGCGCGATGCGCGGTGGCCACCCGCTCACGGACAACAAGGCCACGGCGGCGGTGGTGCCCTACACGCTGTTACGCATGGACCGTGCATACCTTGAACGAAGAGGAGGCGCGAGCACGGGACTCCAGCGGCGCCGGGTGCTCCTCGCTGGATGCGGGGCGGTTGGCGGATACATCGCGTTCGCGCTCGCCCGAGCAGGCATCGGGCATCTTTCATTGGCCGATGAAGACACCTTCAGCCCCGACAACGTGTACCGGCATGTCTGTGGCATGGGGACTCTGTTCCAACCCAAGGTGCAGGGGTTGAAGGCTGAAATCGAGCGCAACGTCCCTTATGTCTCCGTGACGGAGCACGCCGAGGAGCTCGGCAGTCTCCTTCGCAAAAGAGAGTCCTGGGCCAAGGAGCATGACCTCATCATCTCCGCGATGGGTCATCCCACCGCGGAGTTGGACCTGAATGCGTGGAGCTGGTCGAGCTCCGCGCACCCACCCGTGCTCTTCACATGGCTGGAGCCGCTCGGATTGGGAGGACATGCGCTCCTCACGCATGCTCCAAGCCATGGAAGCTCCAGCCCTGGCTGTATGGAGTGCCTCCATTCGCGCCCATATGATGGCGGGCCGATTGAAAACCGCACGGCCTTCGCGACGCCTGGCATCACCTACACGCGAGATACGCTGGGGTGTGGCAACCGGTACATGCCCTTCTCCGACCTCGATGCCCAGCGTACCGCGGAGATGGCATCCCGCCTCGCCTTACAAGTGCTGAGCAAGGAGCATACGGATGCAACCCTCATCTCTTGGAAGGGAGACAGGCGCGCATTCGAGAGCGCGGGATACTCCGTGACGCCCTACTTCGAGATGGCTTCGGGAGTGACGGACTTCCGTCGGATGGACTGTGCGTGCTGCGGGACGCCATGACCCTGGACACGCTCGTGTTCCAGCGCCCCTGCGGCGGCAGAGTCAAAGTCGGCCCAGAGGCCCACTCCCAGTTCCTGCGTTTTCGCCAGATGGCCCCGCATCAAGAGGAGGCGGGCGGCGTCATGCTCGGCCGTCATCTCCTGGACTGCAATGACACGGTCATCGACGAGGTGACGTCCCCCTTACCGGGAGATCGGCGGGGGCGCTTCTCGTTTCATCGTGCGTCCCAGCGACATCAAGCGGTCATGGATGCGCGCTGGACCGCATCCGGCGGAACCTGTCTCTACCTGGGAGAGTGGCATACCCATCCCGAGCCATGGCCGAGTCCTTCAGGGGTCGACATCAATGACTGGCGCCGCCGACTGAACGAAGACTCGTTCGAGGGCGATTCGCTCCTCTTCCTCATCATCGGGATGGATGGAATGAATGCCTGGGAGGGACTCCGGCACGCGCGGCGAATCGTACCGCTTCCTCGGTGGCAACCACTGGCCCCCACCGCCCCATGAACGTGCCCTGTCGGCTCAACCCGCGGCGCGAGGCAGGCGCACGGTGAACGTGGTGCCGAGCTGCTCGGAGGACACCACCTCCACGCCGCCGCCGTGGCCTCGCACGATGTCCTGCACGATGTAGAGCCCCAGGCCGATGCTCCGCGTGGACTGGCCTTCCTTCAGCGCGCCCCGTGTCAGCGGCTCGAAGAGCCGGGGTAGCAGCTCGCGCGGAATGGGGTCACCGCCGTTGAAGACGGAGAGCATAGCGGCCTCGCCTTCCAGGCGCGTGCCCACGCGCACCGGCGCGTCCGCGGGGCTGTAGGCCAGGGCGTTGCCCAGCAGGTTCGTGAGCACCTGCGCGATGCGGTCCGAATCCCATTCGCCCCGGACCTCGCCCTGGATGTCGACCTCCACCCGCCGCTCCGGGTTCGCCACCATCAGCTCGTCCACCACCTGGCTCACCACGTCCCGCAGGTCCGTGGGCTGGCGGTGCAAGGCAATGCCGCCGCCCAGCCGCGCCTTGGTGAAGTCCAGCAGGTCGCGAATCATCCGCGCCGCGCGCTCGGTGGCCTGACCAATGCGCCACACCATGCGCTTCTGCGAATCCGTCAGCACGCCCTTCTTCTCCAGCAGCCCCGCCGACATGGAGATGGCCGCCAGCGGATTGCGCAGGTCGTGCGAGACGATGCCCACCAACTGCTGCTCGAACTCGGCGCGGCGGCGCAGCTCCTCCTGGGAGCGCTGCTGCTCGGCGAACAGGCGCGCGTTCTCGATGGAGAGCGCCGCCTTCGCCGCCAGTTCCTCCACCAGCTCCTGGTCCTCCAGCATGAAGCTCCGCCCCTATCCCGCGCGCCCCACCGACAGCGTGCCCACCACACGCCCCTGCGTGCGCAAGGGCACGCAGAGGAGGCTGTACGCCGGATCCCCCTCGGATGGCGCCTGCCCCACCAGCTCCTGCCGCTGCTCCGCGGACAGCTCGGGGATGAGCAGGGGCCGGCCCCTCTGGAGCACGAAGTCGCTCAGCGCTTCACCCGGAAGCAAGGGCCGCGCATCCGCGAGCGTGAGCACGGCGTGACGGGCCGCGACCTCCAGGCGGGTGCCATCATCGAACAACAGGCACAGCGTGCAGGCATCCGCCATGAAACGCGCCACCTGCCGGGTGATGGTGTCCAACAACACCGCCAGGTCGCGGTTCGTCGCGTCGAAGGCGTTGGAGGCCTCCGCCAGCAGCTGCAGGTGGGCGGCGGCGGCGCGGGCCTGTGCATGGGCCCGGCGCTCCTCCGCCGTGAGGTGCACCCGGTCCAACGCCTGCGCGCACGCATGCGCCAGCGCCGTGAAGAAGGCCCGGTCCATCTCCGAGAAGGTGCGCGGCCGAGCGAAGGACAATCCGATGAACGTATAGGCGGGATAGGGGCCCTGTTGAGGGTGAGGGCTGGAGCGGAGGGGCCGAGGAGGGCCGCTGACGGGGCCTCCCGAGCGATGCTCCCGGCCGGTGGACAGAACGCCTGAACCCCCTTGGGGTACACGCCTGCCCAGGCTGCGCTCCCATCAGGTGCGTGGCAGGGGCCGCCGGCGTGGTGGCTGTCTTGCGCCTCAACACCACTCAGCCTGGGGTGGCCCTCGTGCCGGGGCCAACCTCGCACTGGTCCGCCGCGCGCACCACGTCCTGGAGCTCACAAGCCAGCTCATGCCGCGCAATGGCCTTCTCCATGGACACGCTGCTACGCCCCGAAGCCCGCGTCCGGTACGGTGGATTGCACAGTACATGCGCGAACCTGCCCGCAGCGAACTGCGTCCCCACTCGGCGCAGATCTCCCTGCACCAGGTACACCTCGCGCTCACAGCGGTTGCGATACACGTTTCGCTCGGCCAGGGAGAACAGGCGCGGCTGGAGCTCCAGCCCGGTGATGTCCTTGCGTCCCACCTGCACCCTGCCGCCACACATCAAATCCAGCGTCTCACCGGGTCCCGGCTGGAGCTCGAGCGGAACACGCCGGGGTAGGTCCTCCGCCGGGTTTTGGCTCAGGCCCCTCACGCCAAGAGGCAGGGCACCCGCACGATAGGTGATCGGAATCGTTAGGGACAGCGGGAGCAAGGGTGGGCATAAGGTGGCAGGTGGAATTGGTTGCCCCCTTGCCATGACCAGAACGGAAGAGACGGCCTCGAGTGATGGGATGTCCCTGCTGCTCTTTGCGCGTTTTGCGGCGGTGGAGGACCCGAGGCGGCACGCGCACAAAGTGGTCTTCCCGCTCGAACTGTTGCTGCTCATCGTCTTTGGAGCGGCGCT
>NZ_JAAEAH010000072.1 GCF_010998615.1 Myxococcus sp. CA023
GGCCCGCCCCACGCTGGCGCGGCCCCTGGCCCCCATGGCCCTGGCACCGCGCTTTTCCCCCGCGCGCGACATCACCTCTCCGCCGCGCGCGGGGGAATCGGGTGTCGCGTACACGGGTGGGTGGACTCGCTCCGTGCGGTGAGGGCGCAGTGGCGAAATCAAGCTCGGGCCGCCAGGGCCCGACACCTTCGTGTGCGCGACGGGAAAGGAATAACCCGGGGGTCTGACATGCCAGTGGCGGCCCACGAGGCTGCTCGCCGGTGGTGTGTACAGCCATGGCGTTCCCTTCCAGCAATCGTGCTTCTGGGCGCGCGGCACATTCACGGTGCGGAGGCGGGGAGCCGGTTATTCGCCGGGGCTCGGCCCTCGGCCCAGGGAGTCCATGACCACGCCTTCGACCCAGTCCACTGAGAAGGGCACACTCGGCCTCGAGTTGCTGCTGGGAACGCTGACAGCGTTCGCACCGCTCTCCATCGACATGTATCTGCCGGCGCTGCCGCGCATCGCGGAGGACCTGCAATCCACCGCGCCCGCCATCCAGCTCACGCTCGCGTCGTGCTTCGCGGGATTGGCGCTGGGACAGCTCTTCACGGGCCCGCTCATCGACCGCTTCGGGCGCACGCGTCCGCTCTACGCGGGCCTGGCGCTGTACGTCCTGGGCTCGCTCGGCTGCGCGCTGGCACCGTCGGCGTCCATGCTGGTGGCCATGCGCTTCGTGCAGGCGCTCGGTGGCTCGGTGGCATTGGTCGTTCCACGCGCCGTGGTGCGCGACTTGTGGTCCGGCGCCAACGCCGCGCGGACGATGTCGCGGCTGATGCTGGTCATGGGCGTGGCGCCCATCCTCGCGCCGCTGCTGGGCGGAATGGTGCTCCAGTACTCGGGATGGCGGGCCATCTTCGTGGTGCTGGCGGCGGTGGGCGCGGTGGCGCTGGCCTTCGTGCTGAAGTCGCTGCCGGAGACGGCGCCGCCGCATGTGGCGTCGCAGACGATGCGCTCCCGGCTGGGCGCACTGATGAAGGACCCGGACTTCGTCGGCCCCGCGCTGGCGGGAGGCTTCGCGCAGGCCGGAATGTTCGCGTACATCGCGGGCTCGCCGTTCGTGTTCATCTCGCTGTATGGCATTCCGGAGGAGCACTTCGGCTGGTTCTTCGGCGTCAATGCGATGGGGTTGATTGCGGTGGCGCAGCTCAACCGCAAGCTGGTGACACACCTGCCGCTGCACCGGCTGCTGCGTCTGGCATTGAGCCTGTGCGTCGTCGCGGCGGTGGCCGTGCTGGCGGCGGCGTGGACCGGCTTCATGGGCCTGTGGGGCATCGCCGTCACGCTGTTCTTCTTCGTGTCGGCCATGGGCCTGGTGGGACCCAACGCGGCTGCGATTGCGCTGGAGCGGCATGCCGCGCGCGCGGGCATGGCGTCGGCCGCGCTGGGCGCGCTCCAGTTCACCGCGGCGGCCGGCGCGTCGTGGGCCGTGAGCACGTTCAACAATGGCACCGCAATGCCCATGGCCGGTGTCATGGCAGCCATGGCACTGCTTGCGTGGCTCGCCGCGTTCTTCGGGCTCCGGGTTCGCACGCGCCAGCAGGGGGCAGGGGAGGGTGCCCAAACGCACGGGCCGCGAATCGTGTCATCGTCCTCCGCGCCATGACATCCACCTCGCGCACCGTCCAGGGACCCGCTGGC
Organism: Myxococcus sp. CA023; assembly: GCF_010998615.1. Taxonomy (GTDB): domain Bacteria; phylum Myxococcota; class Myxococcia; order Myxococcales; family Myxococcaceae; genus Myxococcus. Next base: position 1,681 of record NZ_JAAEAH010000072.1, read on the forward strand.
CAGCTCGCTGTCACCGACGCTGGCAGCGGCGGCCTCCCCGTCGTCTTCGTCCACAGCAACGCCTCCCGGCGTGAGCAATGGGCCGCGCAGCAAGCACATTTGAAGCAGCGCTCTGTGTCCTTCGACCTGCGTGGCATGGGCGACTCGGGGCTCGACGCCCAGGGCCGCTACGGCGCCGAGGACATGGCCAATGACATCCACGCGGTGGCCACGGCCCTGGACCTGGAGCGCTTCGTCCTGGTAGGCCACAGCTTCGGCGGCTACGTCGCGGCGGAGTACGCCCGTGGCTGGCCCGAACGGCTTGCCGGGCTTGTCATCGTGGATGCCGCGGGGACGATGCCACCGCTTCCGCCCGAACAGCTCCAAGGCTTCCACGAAGGCACTCGTCCCGAGTCCTACCGCGCCTTCATGGACGCATGGTTCACGCCCATCCTCCAGAACGCGAAGCCACACACGCACGAGTCGGTGATGCGCTGGCTGCATGCCACGCCGCGCGAGGTGGTGGTCGGCGCGCTGGAGAGCATGCTCACGTTCAATTCGGACCGTGTGCTGGAACGCTACAAGGGCCCCCTCCACACGCTCGTCGTGGATGCCTTCATCCAGCCCAATGCCTACCACCTCCTGTACCCGGGCACGCCGCACATCGTGTTCTCAGGTGTCAGCCATTGGCTGATGATGGATGCACCGGAGCGCTTCAACGCCGCGCTGGATGCATTCCTCGCCACACTGCCGCCGCGTTGAAGTCGGGCGACTTACCCTCTTCAAGCACACCGTGTGGAGGCCTCATGCACCCATCATCCCTGGCCCCCTATGGTCCACAGGAGTTGGCCCAGGATCTCCGACGTCTCATGGAGCTGCCTGCCCAGACAAAGGCAGAGCAGAGCCTTTGGTACGACGAGGCGCAGAAGGTTCAGGACCGCATCAAGGCCTCTGAGGAACTGCTCGGCATCCCTCACTCCCTCTGGCACTTCTTCTCAGACGCGGACGTCAGAGCCAACGAGCCAAGCATCCGAGATGCGCAGTTCAAACAGGTGCGCGCCCACGTCGCCGTGCTGGAAACCGGCGCCATCCCTCCAGATGACAGCAAGCAGGGCTCCTTTGGCGGCCTCTTCCGCAGTCTCTGGCAAGCAGTGCGCGGCAAGGGTTGAAGCCATTCAGCCTCTCAATCAAAAGCCCCGCGGCGCCACTGGGCACCGCGGGGCTTGATTCCCTCACAGGGGTGACGGACTACGGCGTCACGGCGCGGCGGGGACCTTCGCGGGAGGCGCGGCCTTCTTCTGCGCGGTGGCGAAGTCTCCCGCGCGCACCTGCGTCACCTTCGTCCAGTCCAGGTGACGCTCCATGGCCGTGCGCACGTCCTCCGGCTTGAGCTGGGTCAGCTTCTGCTCCAGCGCCGCATCGAAGGCCAGCGTGCGGCCCAGGAACAGGTAGCTGGCGAGCTGCCGCGCGAGGCTGCCGTCCTGCGCCCGCGCCGACTGCCGGTACTCCAGGATGCCCGTGCGCGCCTTCTGCAGCTCCTCCGCCGAGTAGCCCTTCTGCACCGCGCGAGTCACCTCTTCACGCATGGCCGTCTCCAGCCGGGCCGCGTTCTCCGGGGCGTAGATGGCGTACGTGAAGAAGGTGCCCACCTCGTCGACGTCGCTCGCGTCCAGGCTGCTGGCCACGCCGTAGGAGAGGCCGTCCTGCTGACGGATGCGCGTGGCCAGCCGCGAGTTGAGGAAGCCGCCGCCCAACACGAAGTTGCCCAGCACCAGCGCCGGCCAATCCTTGTCGTCCTTGCGAAGCTTCAACGACTGGCCCGCCATGTAATACGCGTTGGCCTTGTCCGGCGTCTCCAGCGCGACGGACGTGGACGCACCGCCGCCGAACACCTGCTGCACGCGCTGGTATGGCGCTGGGCTCTTCCAGTCGCCCAGCAGGGTGCCGGCGAGCGCCACGATGTCCTTGGACTCGAAGTCACCCACCACGGCCAGCTCGCCATTCGACGCGCCGTAGAAGGCCTTGTGGAAGGCACGCGCCTGCTCCAGCGTGGTGTCCTTCACCCCGGCGATGCGCTCGTCCAGCGTGGCCACGTAATAGGGGTGGCCCTTCGCATAGTGGCCCGACAGCGAACGCCAGAAGGCGATGTTGCCCAGCGTCTGCGGCTCACTGCGCTCGGACTCCAGCGACGCCAGCCGCTCCTGCTTCAGGATGGCGAACTCCTTCTCGTCGAAGGCGGGCTCGCGCAGCACCTCAGTCACCAGCTCGAGGACTTCCGGCAGGCTCGCCCGCGGGCACTCGATGGAGACGGAGGCGCCGGTGCTGCTGCCATCCACGCCCACGCGCGCCTTCAGCTTGTCGAACGCGTCCTGGAGCTGCTGCCGCGTGCGCTTCTTCGTGCCGCGCATCAGCATGCGTCCGGCGTACTGCGCCGCGTCCGACTTGCCTCGCAGTGCCTCCTCGGTGCCCCAGCGCAGGGTGAGGGACACGTTCACCATGTTGCCGCGCGTCTTCTTCGGCAGCACCGCGTACTTCACGCCGCCCGGCAGCTCACCGCGCTGCACGCGCGACTCGATGTTGGCCGGCGACGGGTCGAAGGCCTCGCCCTGCGCCACGGCGTCACGGCCCTTGAAGCCCTCCATCATCTTCGCCATCTCCACCGGCGCCGGCAGCTCCGCGCGGTCCGGCTTCGGGGTGGGGATGAAGGTGCCCAGCGTCCGGTTGGAGGACTTGAGGTAGGCGGCCGCCACGCGCGTCACGTCCTCGGGCGTCACGGCCTCGATGCGGTCGCGGTGCAGGAAGAGCAGGCGCCAGTCACCGGTGGCCTCCCACTCCGACAGGTTGATGGCGACGCGCTCGGAGTTGTTGATGGTGAGGTCGATGTACTTGGACAACGTGGCCTTGGCCCGGTTGACCTCTTCCTCGGTGAACGGCGTGCGGGACGCGTCCTCCACCGTCTTCAGCAGCGCCTCGCGGGCCGCGGCCACCGGTTGGTCGTCACGCATCTCCGCGCTGAAGACGATGATGCCCGGGTCGCGAAGCTGGAGGTTCGACGCGCTCACACGCGAGGCCTTCTTCGTCTCCACCATCGACTTGTAGAGGCGCCCGGAGGGATTGTTGCCCATGACCAGCGTCAGCACGTCGATGGCCGCGAAGTCGGGGTGCGCGCCTTCGGGCACGTGGTACAGGCTGGTGAGCAGCGCGGTGTCGCCCACGCGGCGCAGCTGCACCTCGCGCTCGCCGTCTTGCGTGGGCTCCGCGGTGTACGTGGCGGGCAGGGGCAGGCCAGGCTTCTTCAGCTTGCCAAAGGTGTCCTGAATCATCGACAGGGCCTTGGCCTCGTCGAAGCGGCCCGCCACCACCAGCATGGCGTTATCCGGCCGGTAGTACTTCCGGTAGAAGGCCTGGAGCCGGTCGATGGGGACGTTCTCCAAGTCGGAGCGCGCGCCGATGGTGGACTTGCCGTAGCTGTGCCAGATGTACGCGGCGCTCATCACGCGCTCGAAGAGGATGCCGCGCGGGTCGTTCTCACCGGACTCGAACTCGTTGCGGACGACGGTCATCTCGCTGTCGAGGTCCTTCTTCGCGATGAAGCTGTTGACCATGCGGTCGGCTTCGAAGGACAGGGCCCAGCGGAGGTTGGCGTCGGAGGCCGGCAGCGTCTCGTAGTAGTTGGTGCGGTCCAGCCAGGTGGTGCCGTTGGGCCGGGCGCCGCGCTCGGTGAGCGCCTGAGGCACGTTGCGCGTGGTGGGCGTGCCCTTGAACATCAGGTGCTCCAGCAGATGGGCCATGCCCGTCTCGCCGTAGCCTTCATGCTTGCTGCCCACGAAATACGTCACGTTGACCGTCACCGTGGGCTTGGTGGGGTCGGGGAAGAGGAGCACCTTCAGCCCGTTGGGCAGGCGGTACTCGGAGATGCCTTCCACGCTCGTCACGGGGGCGAGCGCACGGCCCTTCGCCTTGCTCTTCGTGACAGCGGACTGGGTAACGGGGGCCTTGTTGGCGGCGACGGGAGTCTGGGCCCACACTGGAGTGCCGGCCACCATCATCAGGGCCGCCATCAGGGAGAGCGGGGTACGACGCTTCATGCGGTCCTCGCGGGTCGTCTGGGAGTGCACCGGCTTCTAACCCGAGATGTCCCCCAGCCCATCCCGAACGGTGGCACTCCGAGCAACCCGGCGTCGCGGACGTACCGTCACGTAGGGAAAGCAAAGGGACGCGCAAGCATCGTCGCCCGCGCGCGTTAGTAGTAAGCACCCCTTGCCAGGGCCATACCCTGTCTCTCCCGGGCATCAGGAGTCCCTTCGGATGAAACGATTCTTCATCGGCGCACTGGCCTTCGTGGGCGCGCTGTCTGTCCTCTTCGTGGTGGGCCTCGTGGGCCTGATGCTGCTCGCGTCCGCGAGCAAGCCCGGGGTGCCCTCCAACCTCGTGCTCGAGCTGGACCTGGAAGACCCGCTGTCGGAGCACGGGGGAGGGGACTCGCTGGTGGGGGCCTTTGGCGAGGAACCCACCACGGTGCGTGACGTGGTGGAGGCGCTGGAGAAGGCCGGAGACGACGCGCGCGTGAAGTCCCTGCTGGTGCGCATCGGCCATCCGGGGACGCCGGCCGCCACGCAGGAGCTGCGCGACGCGGTGAAGGCCTTCCGCGCCAAGGGCAAGAAGGCGGTGGCGTACTCCGACTCCTTTGGCGAGCTGGGCAACAGCACGCTGGGCTACTACCTGGCGTCCGCCTTCGACGAAATCTACATCCAGCCGTCGGGCGACGTGAACATCAACGGGCTCGCCTTCGAGCTGCCCTTCGCGCGCGAGGCCTTCGCCAGGCTGGGCGTGACGCCGCGCTACTTCGCCCGCTACGAGTACAAGAACGCCATCAACTCCTACACGGAGCAGGACTACACCGCGCCGCACCGCGAGGCCACCGAGCGCTTCACGAACAGCCTCTTCGGCCAGATTGTGCGCGGCATCGCCGAGGAGCGCGGGCTGACGGAGGACGTCGTGCGCGGCCTCATCGACAAGGCGCCGCTGATGGCGCAGGAGGCGGTGGAGGCGAAGCTGGTGACGGGCCTGCGCTACCGGGACGAGGTGCTCGGCGGGCTGAAGGAGCAGGCCGGCGAGGGCGCGCGCTTCCTCTACGTGAAGAAGTACCTGGAGCGCGCCGGCAGGCCGAACGTGTCCGGGAACACCATTGCCCTGGTGTACGGCGTGGGCGAGGTGATGCGCGGGAAGAACCAGTCCAACCCGCTGTCGGGCGGACAGTCCATGGGCGCGGAGAGCGTCGCCGCGGCGCTGCGCAAGGCCACCGAGGATTCGCGGGTGAAGGCGATTGTCTTCCGCGTCGACAGCCCGGGCGGCAGCTACGTGGCCAGTGACACCGTCCGCCGCGAGGTGCAGCGCGCGAAGGAGGCGGGCAAGCCCGTCATCGTCACCATGGGCAGCTACGCCGCCAGCGGTGGCTACTTCGTCGCCATGGAGGCGGACCGCATCGTCGCGCACCCGGGCACGCTCACCGGCAGCATCGGCGTGTACGCGGGCAAGTTCGTCACGGCGGGCTTCTGGGAGAAGCTGGGTGTGAACTTCGACAGCGTGGCCGTGGGGAAGAACGCGGAGATTTTTGGCTCGGACGCGGACTACACGCCGGAGCAGCAGGCCCGTATGGACGCGTCGCTGGACCGCATCTACGCGGACTTCACGACGCGCGCGGCGGCCAGCCGGAAGCTCCCGCTGGAGAAGCTGCAGTCGCTGGCCAAGGGCCGCGTGTGGACGGGCGAGGACGCCCTGGCGCACGGACTGGTGGATGCGCTGGGCGGCTACCCGAAGGCGCTCGAGCTGGCGAAGGAGGCCGCGAAGCTACCGGCCGACGCCCGCGTCAACGTGGAGGTGTACCCGCGCAAGAAGCCCGCGTCCGCGGTCCTCTCCGAGCTGCTGGGTCAGACGGGCGACAACAGCGAGGACGACGCCGCCTCCATCAGCGTCCTGTCCCCCTGGACCACCCTGGTGGCGGGCGTGCGCCAGGTGTACGCCGTGGGTGCGCGGATGGGCCTCTTCGAGGGCACGCGCGGCGAGCTCTACGCCCCCATGCCCGAGGCGAGCTGGTAGCGCGTCCTCCCAGGACGCGGACGCGTGGCACCGGGACGCTCCGGTGCCACGCCGCGCTGCTCGCAGCGCCAGGACCCTGGGCGACTCAAAGTGGGACCGAGGGTGCCGGCGCTTCCGGCAGCTGGGGCAGCGGGCGGCCGAACATGGAGTGGTAGCGCAGCTCCCGGGAGACACAACGCTGCCGCCGCGTGTCGAAGACGAGGCACCGGTCCACCGGCCCCGCGTAGACGTGCAGTGAGACGGCGGGACCTCTCGCCGCGGTGACGCGGTGGATGGGGGCCTCCGGGCAGCGGAAGTCGACGAAGCCCGAGCCCACGGGACCCATCATGACGGGAGGCCCCAGCCGGGCCGGCCCCGGTCCCAGGCCCCCGGCTTCCAGGGTGTAGTTCTCCAGCACGAAGGCCCCAGACTGGACGCTGAACCAGCACTCCTGCCCGTCATGGTCGTGGATGGGGGAGAAGGTGCCGGCTTCCCAGCAGTTCAACAGCACCTCCAACCTGGCATCCCGGTAGATGAGGTTGCGCGTGTAGCGCCCTCGCCGGAAGTGCAGGTAGGGCTGGAGGCTGGCCGGCTCCAGCACCAGGCCCGCCAGGCCTTCTCCCACGCCCTCCAGACCCGGCATCCCGCCCGCCTTCTCCCGAAGGAGCTCCACCCATTCGCCCAGGCACATGGCGCTCATGGGAGTGAAGCTAGGCAATGCTCCGACACGGTGCTTTCCGGGTTGTCGGGCGGAGGACGGCTCGGCGCGTCGCAGCGCACTCGAGGACAGGTCGACCATCGAGTAGCAGACGCCCACGCCCGACGAGGGGGGGATGGGGCTCGGTCCCCACCTTGCAGGTGGCGCGGCGACGGAAGCGTCTGTCGCCTGCCGGGAAGCTCCCGGGCGAATGGACGCGTAGAAGACATTGTGACCTTCCCGGACTCGGGCTGCCCCACGGGGCTGGCGGCCAGGGCGGAAGGCGTGAGGGGGACGAGATGAAGAAGCGACTGGGTGACATCCTGCTGGAGCGGGGTGTGGTGGACGCGTTGCAGCTCCACTCGGCGCTGGCGTACCAGCGCAAGTGGGGCGTGCCGTTGGGGCAGGTGGTGGTGGACCAGCGCTTCAGCACCGCGCAGCAGGTCCTGGAGGCTCTGGCGCTCCAGGCGGGGATGCAGACGGTGGACCTGGACGTCCAGCCGCCGGACGCGAGCCTGACCTGGCTGATTCCGGAGCGCGTGGCGGAGGCACACCGGGTGGTGCCGCTGAAGATGGAAGGGCAGGGGAGCCGGGACTCGGTGCTGGTGGTGGCCATCGCCGCGCCCGCCAGTCTGGCGTCCCTGGACGCGGTGAAGAGTGTATCCGGCAAGCCGCGCGTGATGGCGAAGCTGGCGTCGGACGCGGCCATCCGCCGGGCCATCGGGCGGCTCTACCGGGGCGAAACCGGTGAGACGGTGCCCCGGCGTCCCGGCATGGAAAGCTTCTCGCTGCCGGAGGCGGACGAGAGCATGCCCATGCTGCTCGGCGGCAGCATGGCGGAGCTGACGAACATGGAGGCTCCTGGCGGTGAGGATGGGCTGCCGCTGCTGGGCTCGCTGGAGGAGGTTGTCGTCCAGGCGCAGGCGGTGCCCGCGGAGATGAAGCGGCTGGTGCAGGCCATCCGCGCCATGCCCGAGCCGCTGGCCGCTGTCGCGCAGCCGCTGCCCCTGGAGGCAGGGCGCTCCGAACAGGCCGCGACGCCTGCCACGACGGAGGGCTTGCACCTGGCGCATGTCTCGCGGCCTGGGTCCACGAAGGCGCCGTTCTCCGCGCGCGCCATGCAGCGCACGGCCGGCACGCGGAACCACGTCCCCACGGCGTTGCCCGTGCTCACGGCCGCGCAGCCGGTGCCCATGGCTCAGGTCCTGGTGTACGGCTGGGGTGAGGAGGCCACCACCGGGCTGGTGCGAGTGATGTCCGAGGCGGGCCTGCGGGCTCGGGTCGCTAGCACGGAGGAGCTGCTCGCGGCGAACGCGGCCCAGGTCGTGGTAGCCCCGCTGCCCGCGATGGAGGCGCTGCCGCGTCAGGTCCACGCGCAGGTCCTGGTCGCGGGCAAGATGCCGGAACAGGACCTGCCTCGCGCCCAGGCGGTGGGGGCCCGCGGCTTCCTCGCAGCTCCGGTGGATCCGGATCTCCTCCTGCGCGCGGTGCGGCGGCTGGCGCGCCCCGCTGGTAACACGGACCTCAAGCGCGCCAGCTGAAGGTCAGGAAGAACCACGACGGCAGCAAGTCGAAGCGAGGCGCCGAGGTAGCGGCGCCCTTCTGCTCGCTCATCGAGACGGCACGCCTGCGCGGTGAAGAGCCGGGCCACGACATCCCGCCGCTTGACACGTAAGCATCTCCTTACGCATTATCGGTACACGATGATGCACACCGAGCCAGGGGTGTTCGGAGCGATCAGCCATCCGGCGCGGCGCCGCATGCTCGACCTGCTGGTCGATGGCGACCGCCCGGTGAATTCAATCGCCGAGAACTTCGAGATGAGCCGCCCGGCGGTGTCACAGCACCTGCGCGTGCTGCTCGATGCGGGCCTCGTCACCGAGCAACGGCACGGCAGGGAACGGCGGTACCGCCTCGTGCCGGAGCGACTGGAGCCGGTCCGCGACTGGATCGCCCACTACGAGCGGTTCTGGGACGACAACTTCGCCCGTCTGCGGCGGCACCTTGAGAAAGGCGACAAGCAGCAATGATGACAAAGACAATCCGACGGGAGCTGAAGTTCACCCAGTCGCCCGCCGTCGTGTGGCGCGCGCTCGCGACCAGCGAGGCGCTCGCTGACTGGATGTACCCGAACGACTTCGAGCCGCGCGTCGGGCATCGCTTCACCTTCCGCGTGCCTCCGGACCCTCGGGCCCAATTCGATGGACTCGTCGTGCACTGCGAGGTGCTCCGGTGCGCGCCTCCGTCCGAGCTCGAGTTCACCTGGGTCGTTGGCGAGGGCTGGCTGGATACCCGCGTCCGCTACCGCCTCGAAGCCGATGGCGATGGGACGCGCGTGCTCTTCGAGCACTCCGGCTTCAAGGAGGACCAGGCGTTCCACGGCGCCGAGTACGGCTGGAAGATGATGCACGGAAAGCTCGCCAAGACATTCGAGAAGGCGTCCGACAACCCGGCCCTCAAGGCCTGAACACCGAGCCCCCAAACATGAACATCGTCTTCTGGATTCTTCAGGCCATCCTCGCGCTGCTGTTCCTCGCAGGCGGGTCGTACAAGGCGTTCTCGTTCCAGCAGCTCGCGAGCCAGTTCAGCGAGGTCCCCCTCGGGGCATGGCGGGCACTCGGCTTCCTTGAGATGGCCGGTGGCGTGCTGCTCATCATCCCGGCGGCGTTCAAGTGGATGCCCAGCCTCACCGCGCACGCGGCCGCGGTGCTCACGTTCGAGACGTTCGCGCTCGCCGTGCTGTACGCGCGTCATTCGACGAAGATGACGCCCGAGAACCCGATGCTCTGGTCGCTCGTGATGGGTGTGCTCATCGCCTTCGTGGCGTACGGCCGCTACATCCTCAATCCGGTGGTGGCCGCCGCCGCGTGACGCGATGACGGACGATGCCCGCGACATCGTCCGTGAACTCAGCGCGGGCGCCAACGCGCCTCACGGGACAGCCACCAGCAGCGAGGGCTTCTCGGAGCCTTCGGGCAGCCACAGCGAGCCCAGCTCCAGCGTCGAGGACGGGAAGGGGTCGGCCCGCACCAGCGAGTCATCCTCGTAGCTTCCCGTCAGCAGCCAGCCCCGCTTGACGCGCTGGTACACCTCCAGCGTGCGCGCAGCGGGGTCCACCAGCCACACGTGCGACACGCCCGCGCGCGCGTAGAGCGGCAGCTTGCGCGCACGGTCCAACGCGGCGGTGGAGGGCGTCAGCACCTCGCAGACCCAGTCTGGCACCAGCGTGAGGAAGGGGACGTCCGGCTCGAAGGGGACGTCCACGCGCTCGCGGCGCCAGCCGGCCATGTCCGGCACGAGCATGTCGTGACCGAGGTGCAGCTCGGGCGCGCGCAGGAAGCACCAGCGGCCACTGCCGCCACGGCGCTTGTCGAGCTGCTCCCCCAGCTCCACGCCCAGCATGAAGGCCGCGCGCGTCTGCGCGGCAGTGGGACGAGGCGAGGCGACCAGCTCCTCGTCCAGAATCTCCCCCACCCAGCCTGAGGGCAGGGCCGAGAGCATCGAATGGTTCGCCAGGGGGATGATGCCTTCAATCACAGCGCCTCCGAGAATCACCGGTTGAGGCGGGCATTCTAGGGGGGCGTCTGACACGTCCTCCGCTCGGCGGAAGGCGTCATTTCCCGATGCAGAAACGCTGGAAGATTGCGTCCAGCAGGGCCTCCGAAACGACGGTACCGGACACTTCGCCGAGCGCCTCCAGCGCGAGCCCCACTTCACCGGAGACGACTTCCAGGGTGGACACGCGCGAGGCACTCTCCGCGCGGCCCAGCGCCTCGGACGCGCGACGCAAGGCATCGGCGTGACGTTCGGAGACAAGGGCCACCGCCGAGGGCGTGCCACCGCCCCACAGCCGCCCGAGCATGTCGTCGCGCAGCGCGTCCACACCTTCACCCGTGAGGCCACTCACACGCTGGCGCGGCGAGCCGGATACCGCAGCCACATCACACTTCCCGTCCACGACCAGCACGTGCGTGCCACCCGCGTCACGCGTCCACGCATCCGCCTCTGCCTGCGTGACACCCGGCGGTAGCACGAGCACCGCCAGGTCCACGCCCACGAGCAACTCCCGCGTTCGCGCGATGCCCAGCGCCTCGACACGTCCCGGCGTCTCCCGCAGCCCCGCGGTGTCGAAGAGCGTCACCGCCAGCCCATCCCATTCGACACGGGCCTCCAACGCATCGCGCGTGGTGCCGGGCTCGTCATCCACCAGCGCGCGAGACTCGCCCACCAGCCGGTTGAACAGCGTGGACTTGCCCGCGTTGACGGGACCGAACAGCGCCACGCGCGCGCCCCGGCGCACCAGCCGGCCCCGGCCCGCCTCGGACAGCAGCGCCTCCGCCTGAGCACGCAGCGCAGTGACACGCGCATCCACGTCCTCATCCGCGCCCTCTGCTTCATCGGGGAAGCTGAGCACGCCCTCCATGTCCGCATGCAGCGCGCGCAGCGGCTCCTCCAGCGCCTGCACACGCGAGGCGAGTACACCGGAGAGTCCCGCGGCGGCAGCGCGCACCGCGGCCTCCGAGTCCGCCGCCACCAGGTCCGCCACGGCCTCCGCGCGCGTGAGGTCCAACCGCCCGTTGAGGAACGCGCGACGCGTGAACTCACCCGGCGCGGCATGGCGCACACGCGCGTCCTCCAACGCCCGAGCCAGCAGCAGCCGCAAGAGCCGCGGACTGCCATGCGCCTGCAACTCCACCACGTCCTCACCCGTGAAGGACTGCGGCCCACGGAAGTAGAGGAACAGGCCCTCATCCAGCGAGCGGCCCTCCGCGTCCACGAAGGACGCGAGGTACGCATGGCGCGGCGTGGGCTGCGCGGGAATACCCGGGGCCAGCAGCCGGCCCACATCCAGGGCCGCGGGGCCCGACAGGCGGAGGATGCCCACGGCGCCCGCGGCAGGTGCGGTGGCCAGGGCGGCGATGGTCATGGAAGAAGACGTCATACGCGGCCGGTGGAGCGCATCCACCCTGAACAGCGCGGGCCCCGCTGCTTCAGCGGTTGCCCAGGGGAGGCGTGGAGCCGCGGGCGGCCTTCTCCACGGCCTCGCGGTTCTCCTCGATGTACCGCTCCACCGCCGCGTCCTCGAGCTCCAGGTCCCGTAGGACGCCCGGATAGACGAAGCGGAACGCGGGGGACTCCTCGTCCCCGCGAAGGCGGAAGCTCATCTTGAGCACCGCCGCGCCGTACAGCTTGTCCTTGAGAGCTTTCGCCTTGCCCATCCCTCGTCTCGCTTCGGGAGCCCCGGCGCGCGCGGCGCGCCCAGCGGCTCACGCGTCGAAGTCGTCCTCGTCGTCCGGCAGCATGCTCCGCTTGGGAAGCGGGGCGGGCTTGTCCGGAGTGAACACCACGCGGCGGTTTCGGCCCTCGCCCTCCGCCGACACCTTCACGCCACCCATTCCTTCTACTGACGTGAGGACGCGCGCGCGGTCTTCAAGCTGCATGGCGGCAATCGCGTAGAAGCGGCCCAGGCTGCCCGACTTCTCCGCGAGCTGCCGGACAGCCGCCTTCAGCGCGGCATCCTCTTCCACCGTCACCGAGCGCTCATCCCCCTCACCCTTGCTGGCGGGAGCGGCCTTGGCGGCGGGCGCCTGCGCACCCCGCTGGCCCCCCTTCGCCGGAGCAGGCGCTGGCGCCTGGGCCGCCGCGGCACGGGGCGCGGCGGGGGCGGGCGCTGCCGGAGCCGAGGCTTGAGCCGCGGCCTGGGGCTCACGGCGCTGCCGGGGCTCCGGATGCACACCCGCACCCAGCATCACCCAGCGCCGGTCGGCGCCAGGGCGATGCAGCATCTTGTTCAACAGGAACTGGAGCGAGTCCACCACCTGACTGCGCCGTCCCACCTCCACGCCGGGAGGCGGTGCGGGCTCGAAGTGGAGCGCCACCGACAGGCTGCCGTCGGCGGCGTCCTTCATGTCCAGCCGCGCCGGGAAGCCCATCAGCCCGAGGATGTCGCCGAGGAGCTTCTCCACACGGCCCCGGAACTCTCCGGACGAATCGCCGGAGGCCGGGGTGGACGGCGTCTGCTGGGGAACCTGCTCGCTCACTTGCGCCTGCCTCCCGCACCGGCCACCGCCGGCGTCCCACCGCCCGTCTGGGGCTTGTTCCGGTCCAGCCACTTCCGCAGGCCGTACTGCTGCGCGATGGAGAGGATGTTGTTCGTGAAGATGTAGAGCGACAGGCCGGCCGGGTACTGGAGCAGCGTCAGCGTGAAGATGATGGGCAGGAACCAGGTCATGATCTTCGCCTGGGTCGCATCCATCATCTGCGGCTGCATCTTCTGGGTGATGACCATGGACACGCCCAGCGCCAGCGGCAACAGGTACGTGGGGTCCTTGTAGGTCAGGTCACGCCAGATGGGCCCGATGAAGGGCTCGCCGTAGATGTCGAAGCTGTTGCGCAGCGCGGTGAACAGGGCAATCCACACCGGCATCTGGATAAGGAGGGGGAGACACCCGCCCAGCGGGTTCACCTTGGCCTCCTGGTACAGCTTCATGATTTCGAGGTTCTGCTGCTCGCGGTTGTCCGCGTGCTTCTTGCGGATCTCCTCCATGCGCGGCTGGAGCTTCTTCACCTCTTCCATGCTGACCATGGAGCGGTAGGTGAGGGGCAGCAGGACGAGCTTCACCACCACCGTGAGCAGGATGATGGCCACGCCCCAGTTGCCGGTGACGCCGTAGAAGAACTTCATGACCCACAGCAGGACCTTGCAGATGACGGCCCAGATGCCGAAGTCCACCGTCTCCGCCAGCGGCGGATGGAACGTCGCGTCCGTCTGGCCGGTGGCCGCGCGCAGCGAGGCGCCGGGCACCTGGGCCAGCAGGTCCGTATCCTTGGGGCCGAAGTAGCCGCCGAAGCGCAGCGTCACCGTCTCGCCCGGGGCGGCCGTAATCGGGAAGGACGCCGTCACCTTACGCAGGGTGGGCGTGGCCTCGAAGGAGCACGAGCCGGCGCGCGGCCCTTCCAGCGGGTAGAGCGCGGACAGGAAGTACTGCTGGTCGATGCCGAAGAACTGAATCTGGCCGCGGGTGTCCTCGGCGTCCGGATGGTCGTCGCCCGGGCTCATCTTCTGGAGCTTGTCACCCACCCAGCAGGCGGAGCGGCTCAGGTTGCCCACGCCGCCGAAGAAGGACGGCGCGTGCTCGAAGTTGGGGTCGATGGCGCGGTTGTGGTGCACCTGCAGTTCGCCGCTCTGCGGCTGGCCGGAGGTGTTGCGCACCTGGAGCGTGTAGCTCAGCTCGAACCCGTCCATGGGCCACTTGACCGTCTTCACGACCTCCCACGGTCCGCGGCGGCCAGTGAAGGTGACGCCGTCCGCGTTGCCGGGGGCGCCTTCATCCAGGGCGTAGTTCAGGTCCGCGGGCAGCGGGCTGGCGCCGGTGATGGATACGGCCAGCGGCAGCGGTTGGCCCGGGGTGGGGCGCGCCAGGTCCATCTGCGGCGCGGGGGGAATCTCCTTGCCGAACAGCTTCTGGAAGCCCTGGGTGACGGTGAGCTCCTGCTGCTCCCGCATCTTCGCGCCCTTGAGCACGGCGGCGGTGAGGCCGGCGCCCTCGGAGGAGAAGGCGTAGGTGGCCTCGTCGCGCTGCAGCTCCACCTTGCGCGCCGGAGGCGGCGGGGCCTCCGCGGTGGCGCCCGTCCCGGTACCGCCTTCGGGAGGCTGGACGGCCGGGGGAGTGCCGGCATCGGCGGGCGCAGTGGCCACCACGCCCGCGTCGGGGATTTCCGAGCCGGGCGGAGGTGGAGTGGGCGCGAAGAAGAAGGTGTAGACGGCAGTGGCCGCGAACGAGAGGGCCAGGGCCGCCAGCAGTCGCTTCTGCGAATCGTTCGACTGGGGCGAGAGCGGATCGTTCATAGACTCCCCCCTCCACGAGGGAGAGGGCGGCAATGGGTGGAACCCCTCGTCACGGCACCGGGTCGATACCGCCGGGGTGGAAGGGCTGGCAGCGCACGAGCCGCCAGAGAGTGAGCCACGACCCCTTGAGGCCGCCGTGCTTCTCCAGCGCCTCCATGGCGTACGTGGAGCAGGAGGGATGGAACCGGCACACCTTGGGGAGCAGCGGTCCGAGGAACTTCCGGTAGAAGCGGATGGGCAGCGAGATGACGAAGGCCAGGGGGCTCATCTGGGCGGCTCCTTCGGCTTCGTCTCCGCCGCGCGAGGCAGCCGCTGCAGCTTACGGGTGACACCGTCAAAGGCACGTGACAACGCCGGAAAGGAAGCATCCTTCGCGGAGGAGCGTGCCACCAGGACGACGTCCAGGCCTGACGGCCATTGCATGCGGCGCTTCCGAAAAAGCTCCCGCAAGACGCGCCTCAAGCGCGCTCGGACGACGGCGTTGCCCACTTTGCTCGACACGGTCAGGCCAACACGTGAGTACGGTCGACCATTGCGCTTCACGAGGGCCAGGAGGCAGTCCGAAGGGACTTTCTGCCCACCTTCCTGGACCTCGAGGAACTCGCGCCGTTGAAGCAGGCGCAGGGCCTTGGGGAAGCGCTGGTCTGCCGGGCTGGACTGGCCCGGCGTCGCACCCTCGGCCCTCACACGCGAACTCGCTTACTTCTTGGGAGCGGACACGACGAGCCGCTTGCGACCCTTCGCACGACGGCGCTTGAGGACATCCCGGCCGCCCTTCGTGGCGTTCCGCTTGCGGAACCCGTGGGCGCGATTGCGGCGGACCTTCGACGGCTGGTACGTGCGCTTGGACACGGCTCTTACTCCTTGGTGATGACGGCGGCGCCTCCTACCGCTCCGGCGCGACCTGAACTAGGGAAAGGGGCGGGTCCGTACCCCCATTTCCAGGGTAAGTCAACGTTGGATCACCCTGGCCCACCCGGGAACCCACGCCCGGAGGCCCGATCGGACCGCCCGAAGTAGGGCCATGAAGGTCTGGGTAATGCTGACGGTGCCGACCACCGCCCAACGCACGGCGGCAGGAGTCTAACCGCGAACAGCGTGGGCGTCTGTTTCCCTGGCGCTTCTTTCCAGTGAGGGCCTGCCAGCCCGGGCGCCCAACGGCCTCAGACTCGCAATAACTGAGAGCGCTGGGGGTCGCGGATACCCATCCAGGGACACCATCATTTTTTTGCGAAGGACCTTTTGAAGGCCCGTTCTTTCGCAAACCCCACACAAAGGTGTCCACATGTCGTTGCTCACGCGGCCTCAGGTCGTCGTGCTCGGACTTGTCATGTCCTCTGCGCCCGCCCTGGCCCAGTTTTCTCCCCCCGTCCTCCCGCCGCTGAACCCCATCCTCCTCTGTACTTCCTACGTCCCCACGCTCGCGGAGTGCCAGAACCCCGTCACCTTCTGCGCGAACATGGCCCGGAGCGCGGCGAAGACCAACCCGAACGCCACCTGCAACGTCCTGGTCCGCGACGCCGCGCTGAACGCCGTGGCGAGCCTGCCCGAGCGCACCGTGCTGGTGCCCGTCACCCGCAACGCGAGCGGCCAGACGATTGAGCCCGACGCCGCCACCAAGAGCGTGGCCTTCGTCCAGGAGAACCCGAACGCCCGCTACATGAGCGGCCTCTCCAGCTTCATGCTGGGCACCGCGCACCGCGACCGGACCTACTTCCCCGCGTCGACCAAGGCCGCCAGCCTCATGCGCGCCGCGCGCTTCACCCAGCGAAATGCGTGGAACAACTCCGGCAACATCGTCGACTCCTGCCGCGAGTACGTCCACGAGAAGTACTACGACTACAGCGTCTTCGAGGACGCCATCTCCTCCTCGGGCACCGACTACCGCAAAATCTTCAACATCGCCTACGCCCAGGCGCCCAGCGGCGGCAGCGTGCCCGCCTCCGCCATTGGCACCCGCTCGATTGCGGACCCGGTGCAGCGCGGCAAGGACGGCACCCCCATCCAGCCCGCCATCCAGTTCCCCTCCGGCGCGCCGAAGAACGAGTTCTTCGCCGTGCCGCCCCCCGCCCAGGGCAGGGTCACCATCGGAACAGGCTCCGAGGACCGGGTGGTGATGCTTCCTGGCTTGATGGGCGCGGCCATCATCCATCTCAAGGACCTGGACCGTCCGCTGAACCTCTACGGCACCATCCTGCCCGAGGCGACGCTGTCCACCCTGGCGAACGGCGCCAGCTACTACAACGAGAGCTGGGCGTGGCACCGCAGCATGAGCGTCACTCGCAACGCCAACGTCCTGGATGAGCGGATGTACGAGTTGGACCGGCTCCAGGAGGAGTTCGCCGCGCTCGTCCAGCAGCGCAAAGAGCTGGTCACCTCCATCACGTCGGAGCTGGCCCGCCGCTACCGCCCCCTCCCGGGGATGCTCAAGGCCGACCCGGACACGTCCAGCCATCTGACGGACGACGACGAGCCCCAGGACCCGCTCATCCCCCAGCTCTACCAGTTGGCCTCGCTGGATGCCGTCATCGAAGCGGCGCTCCAGCAGGCTCAGGCGCAAGGCTGCCTCGACTTCCAGATTGGCATGGCGGCCGCTCCCTGCGACTGGTCGCCCAAGCGCTTCGCGCGCAGGGTGATGAACCTCTACCAGGGCGCGCGTGAGCAGGACTTCCAGAAGTGCGCGACCTACACCCGCGACGACTTCGCGGACCTCAAGGCGAAGCCCCTGCAGATTGGCAGCGTCAACTACCCCGCGCAGGACTACACGACGAGCCCCTCGCGCCTGGAGACGTACTTCACCCGGCGGGACCAGTACATGCGCGCCCTGTCCTCCACGGTGGGGCCCATGCTGGACCCGAAGACGGCGCAGCCCCGCCTGCGCTGGGAGTCCGGTGACAGCTACAGCCTGGGCAATGACACCTTCGGCGCCACCGCGAACTACCAGGTGGCCGTGGCCATCAACAACGTGAAGCACACGCCCGACTGCGGCCTCTCCCCGGAGATAAAGGGCAGCTTCACCGCCACCGGCAGCGCCCTGGGCATCAGCGCCAACCTCATCAACGCCCAACTGCAGGTGACGCAGAAGCGCGCGGACATCGACCTGGACGTGCTCGACAACACCGTGCCGCTGGTGGACATCCATCAAGACCTGACGCTGGGTCAGTTCAACATCGTGTCCGGCAAGCAGGAGAAGAAGGCCACGCTGGTGAACGCGCAGGCCACCTTCGTCATCGTGGTGGTCCCCGTCACGCTCGGCGCCAAGGTGGCCGGCGTGGTGGGGCTCGAATACGAACTGAAGGCGGAGCACACGGTGACGGGCACCACGGCGTGCAGCGTGACGAACCTGGGCGTCGCCGGACACCTGAAGCCCTACGCGCAGGTGGACGGTGAGCTGTACGCGAGCGTCGACCTCTTCGTCATCGAGGCGGGCGTGAAGGGCCGCCTCCAACTGGTCCACGCCGCCGTCCCGCTCGACGGCCGCGTCTGGCTGGCGCCGTCCGGGGGCCAGTTGAGGCTGCGCATGGAGGGGAACTCCGACCTGAACTTCACCTTCCTGTCCGGCAGCATCGCCGCCTACGTGGAAGTGGGCATCTGGCCCTTCGAGGCGGAGTTCGAGGAGACGCTCGTGAGCTGGAACGGCATCCAGGAGAACGTGAAGCTGTTCAACCACGCGTTCAACGTCAGCCTCATCGACCTCCGCTCGCTGCTGTAATCCCCCACACGCTGGAGACGCCCCATGAACGCACGCAAGGTCATCACTGGCGGTGCACTGCTGGCACTGCTGCTCCTGGGAGCCGCCTGGGTCTTCCACACCCAGGCCCCCGTCACCGGGGCGCCTCCAGCGGCGACGCCCCTCCGCGTCCACTTCCCCGTGGGGGAGCGCCGGACGTACCGCATGGACTACACGGCCCGGACCGAGGTGCGCCTCGCCGGGTCGCAACAGAAACCCACCGCCATGGGGGGCCGGGCCCACTTCGTTGGAGACCTGGTCCTCCGCGGCCACCCCGCGCAGGGCACCGCCCTGCGCGTGGGGCTGAGCCTGGAGAACCTCCGCGAGCACACGCTCGAGCTGTTTGGCCACGCGCTGCTGCCGGACGCCGCGGCCGTCGCGGCCACCTTCACCGGCCGCGAGGCCCTGCTGGACCTGGACGCCGACGGCACCCTGCGCGCCGTCTCCTTCCAGGAGGAAGACCCCTCCCTCTTCAAGAACACCGTGCAGACGCTGGCCGGCGAGCTCCAGTGGGTGCTGCGCGACGGCGCCACCTGGCAGGTGGAGGAGTTGACGTCGCGAGGCACGGCGCTCACGGAGTACGCGCGGCTGGACGAAGGCGCCCTGCCCGCGCGCATCCTCAAGCGGCGCCTGGCCTACCCGGAGCCCCGCGGCATGGGCACGGGCAGCGGCGCCGTGGAGGTGGACTCACGCTTCGAGCTGACGCTGGACGCGGACGGCGTCCTGGAGCGTCTCTCAGGTGAAGAGCGGGTGCTCCGCCGCCCGACCGGTGGCGGTGAGCCCACCGCCACCTCGCACATCCAGCTCCGCCTGGAGCCCGGCAAGCGGGACCGGTTCGTGGTGGCGCATGCCTCCGCCGCGCCCGCCGCGCCGCTCCAAAAGCTCGCGCCGGGCGAGCTGGTGGCGGACACCCACGCGCGGGAGCGGATGCTGGAGCAGCAGGTGGATGGGCTCACCCCGGAGCGCTTCTTCGAGCTGATGGAGAAGTACGCCAATGGCGGCACCTTCCCGGAGCACAACCACTTCCTCCTCCAGGCCACGGGCCTGCTGGAGCAGCAGCCCGAGCTGTGTGCGCGGCTGGCCGACTTCTTCCAGCAGTCCACCCTGAAGCCGCGTGGCCGGGCGCTGGTGCTGGACCTGCTGGCGGGCGCGGGCACGCCGGAGGCGCAGACGGCGCTGGTGCGCGCCCTGTCCAGCCCCCAGGCGCTGGCCGAGCCCGGCTACCGCATGTTGCTCAGCCGCTTGTCGCTGCTGACCAGCCCCACCCCGGACACGGTGCGCTTCATCGAGCGCACCCACCGCACGGCCCGCGACGACACCCGCGTGGCCACCGCCTACGCCCTGGGCGCCACCGCCGGCGCCCTCTACCGGCAGAAGCAGGACGCGGAGTCCCTGGCCGCTGTCCAGCAGCTCGGGGCCGAGCTGCGCGCCGCGCGCACCCCCGAGGACAAGACCCACCTGCTGCTCGCGCTGGGCAACGCGGGCCTGGAGGAGCAGGTGGACGTCATCGCCCACTACGCCCAGGACGCGGACGTACAGGTGCGCCGGGCCTCGGCCCGCGCGCTGCGGAAGATTCAGACGCCCCAGGCCATGCGCACGCTCATCTCCATGACCGAGGACACCGACGCGCCCGTGCAGTCCTCCGCGCTGACGGCGCTGGGACGCCGGGACCTGGACGACTCGGTCCTGCGCCAGCTGCGCGACCTGGCCCTCGCCGGCCGCGTGCCCGTGGAGAACCACCACACCCTCGTGACGGTGGTGGAGCCCTACCTCCAACAAGCGCCCGAGGTGCGCCAGCTCCTCCAGCACCTGCTCACCATGGACGCGCCAGACGCGCAGCTCCACACGCGCATCCGCGGCTTGCTCGGGACGTGATCAGGGCAGGGGACCGCCGAGCAATTCACTGCGAGTGAATGGCTCGGTGGTGTCCCCCAGTCCTTGGGGTAGGGGAGGGGATGATCCACAACTGGGCTGGGCTGGCATGTCCGTTGCGGATCATCCGTGTTGGGAAAAACCCTTGAGGTCGCGGCGGTTTTGGCCGGTTGCTTGATCCACCAGGAACCGTCTGTTAGCACCGCCGAACGCCTCGTTTTCCCCCTGCTCCCGCACGTTTGAGTCCCGCGTGAACGCCCTCGCCCAAGCCGCTACCCCCCTCCCAAGTGCTGGAATTCTCTGGGCTCGGATGCTGGATGCCATCCGCCAGGAGAAGTTCGACTACGCGCTGAGATGGCTGGAGCGGATGCGCCCGCTGGAGGTGCGTGACGGCGCCCTGGTGATGGGCGTTCCGGACCGCTTCTTCCGCGACTGGGTGGATGACCACTACCGCCCCATGCTGGATGTCCAGCTCGCGCGGATGGGGGAGGGCCTGACCTCCATCGCCTATGAGGTGGTGGAGGGCCTGGAGCCGGACCCGCATTTTCCACCCACACCCTCAGTCAAGGCGAGCGCCACGCGCCCGGGCCGGCTGAACGCGCGCTTCACCTTCGACACCTTCGTGGTGGCGGACAGCAACCAGCTCCCGGCCGCCGCGGCGCAGGCCGTGGCCGACAAGCCGGGCCACCACTACAACCCGCTCTACATCTACGGCGGCACGGGCCTGGGCAAGACGCACCTGCTCCAGGCCGTGGGCAACCTCATCTGGGAGCGGGATCCGTCCCAGCGCGTGGTGTTCCTCTCCAGCGAGCAGTTCACCAACGAGTACGTGGAGAGCGTCCGCGAGCACCGCATGGGGGACTTCCGCCGGAAGTTCCGTGAGGAGTGCGACGTGCTCCTCCTCGACGACATCCAGTTCCTCGGCAAGCGTGAGGAGACGCAGAAGGAGTTCTTCTACACCTTCAACACGCTCTACGAGATGAACAAGGCCATCGTCCTCACCAGCGACACCGTGCCCGCGGAGATTCCGGGCCTGGAGGACCGGCTGCGCAGCCGCTTCGCCATGGGGCTGATGACGGACATCCGCGAGCCCACCTACGAAACGCGGGTGGCCATCCTCCAGAAGAAGGCCGTGGCCGAAGGTCTGGACCTGCCGGACTCGGTGGCGCACTTCATCGCCAAGCACATCCAGAAGAACGTGCGCGAGTTGGAAGGCGCGCTGGTGAAGCTGTCCGCGGTGCACAGCCTGACGCGCCAGCCAGTGACGGAGGATTTCGCGTCCCAGGTGCTGCGCGACATCCTCCCCGCCCACAGCGCGGTGGACGTGGAATCCATCCAGCGCGAGGTGGCCCGCTTCTACAAAGTCACGGTGGAGTCGCTGAAGGAAGACCGCCGGCACAAGGCCCTGGCCCATGCGCGCCAGGTGGCCATGTACCTCAGCCGCAAGCTGACGAAGAGCTCCTTCCCGGAAATCGCCGCGCGCTTCAGCAAGGACCACTCCACCGTCATCTCCGCGGTGCGCAAGGTGGAAGGCCTCCGCTTGACGGACGCCACCGTGCAGCGTGAGTTGGCGGAGCTGGAATTGAAGCTCGGCAATCCCTGAAACGGGCCGTGCCTTTGTTTCATGTCGGACAACACGCGTCCGTGTGAAACGGGCCGTGTCCGGCTGACGCGTAGCCAGGATTGACGCTCGGGCGCGTATTCGGGGGAGTGAGCCCGCGCCTGAAGAGCCTGATCCTGCTGCTCGCCGTGCTCACGGCAGCCGCGCTGTGGCGTGCG
The DNA here is from genome assembly GCF_010998615.1 of Myxococcus sp. CA023. Taxonomy (GTDB): domain Bacteria; phylum Myxococcota; class Myxococcia; order Myxococcales; family Myxococcaceae; genus Myxococcus. The sequence goes on from NZ_JAAEAH010000072.1 coordinate 23,665, forward strand.
GGCCAGGAGACACAGACGCCGGCTTCCCCTGAGACACCGCCGGCTGTCTCACAGCCCTTGGACGATGAAGCACCCACACCGGATCCCGAGGAGAACCTTCCGGGCGTGAAGGGGCGGGAGCGGGTGCTCGTCGTGGGCCACCGGCTTCGTTACACGTTCGACCTGGACCTCCGGACCCACTCGGAGCATCCGCCGGGCGCACGGGAGTCCCTGCACACGGGATGGAGCGGCCTGTTCGAATTCACCTACCTGGGCGCGGAGGGTGAACAGCACCTGTTCTCCGGCCACCTCGTGCCCACGCGGGTGGACGTGGCATCCGGTGAGACGTTGGTGCCCGGTGACACAGCGCTGCAGGCGCTCCGGGCCATGTTCGAGCGGCCTGTGTACGTGGGCCAGGACGTGCGGGGCCGGGTGATGGCCGTGCACTTCGATGCGGCGCAGGACGCGTCGGCGCGGCGGCTCGTGCGCCTGCTGCTCGCGTCGACGCAGTTCGTGGCGGAGGACGGCCCCCGCTGGAGCACCGAGGAGCCGGACTCGCGCGGTGACCTCGAAGCCGTGTACCGCGCGGGTGGCAGCGCGAACACCTACGTGAAGACGAAGCGGCGCTACCTGCGCGCTGGCTCGGCGGTGCTTCCACGGCTGCAAGGGCACCTGGACTTCACCCTGTTCTCGGATGGGCGCGTGAAGGAGACCACGGGCTCGGAGGTCGTGGAGCTGGGCGGAGGCGGCACGGGGTTCCCACGCATCCGCGAGGAGACGCGGGTCGCGTTGACCAACGTGGGCGTGGACTACCTGCTTTCGTCGCTGAGGCCGTTTGACGCCACGCGGGCGACGTTGCGGTCGGAGCGGCTCACGGATTCGGCCAGCATGGAGGGGGCTTCGCTGGAGGCGCGGGACAGGCAGCTCGTGAAGGGGGCGAAGCTGGATGACTTGCTGCGGTCGCTGGCGAAGCGCGAGGGTCTGGATACGACCCAGCTGCGACTGACGGCCTTGTTCCGACAGAATCTGGCGGAAGTGGATCGCGCCGTGGCGCTGATTCGTCAGGGCTCCGCGGACGCGGTGCGCTCCAAGCAGATGCTGGAGGCGCTGGCCAGCGCGGGGACACCCGAGGCGCAGCGGGCGCTGGTGTCCGTGTTGGAGGGGGAACGAGTCCGGCCAAAGACCCGGGCCCACGCGGCACGGGCAGTGGGACGGGTTGAACGGCCTTCGCTGCTGCTCGGTGATGCGCTGGAGCGCGTGATGGATGGGACGCGGGACGCGGGGGTGAGGAACGCGGCGGCGCTGTCGATGGGGGCGCTGTCGAAGGCGTTGGAGGTGGCGGAGCCAGGCCGGAGCCAGGCGCTGGTGGAGGGACTCGTGAGGCGCTGCCGCACGGGTACTTTGGAGCCCGAGGTCTGCCTGGATGCCCTGGCCCGGGCGGGCGCCCCGGTGGGATTGGCCTACGTGAAGTCGGCGCTCGTGCATCCGGAGGCGGATGTGCGGGGTGCGGCGACGGAGGCACTGAGCGCCATCCCTGGCGCGGCGGTGGATGCCCTGCTGGACCAGGTGATGCTCGACGACCCGAGCCCGCGGGTTCGTGCGCTCGCGGTGAAGGCTGTCTCTCAGCGGGTCGTCGGCGCCCACATGGAAGCGCTGGCTCGGGTGCTGCGCGCCGAGCGAAGTGAGCGCGTCCGCATCGAAGTGGTGCGGCTGCTGGGCCAGTCGCAAGCCGTGGAAGCCCCCGCCGCGGCACTGCTTCGCGATGTGGCCACGAACGATGGGTCCTCGAACGTACGCGCACTGGCGGCGTCACTGCTCGGCGAGTAGGGCGGGGTGCCGGGCGGATGAGTTCGCCCGGCATCCGTTTCACTTCGAAGTGCTACGCGTCCCCCACGAGCATCCACGAGAGCAGCGCGGAAGGCGACGAGGACCGGCCCGTCGCTCAGTGCGCCGCAGGGGAGGCGCCGCGGAGAGGGTCTCCGGCGTCTCACCGACGTCCTGCTCGGCAGCTTCTTGTCCCGGTCGAGCTCGTCATCGAAGACGTATTCGAGCTGCCCCGTCATCGCCTCCGCCACCGTCGTGCTGTTGGGGTGCTTCGACTCCCTTCTTTGGTTCAGGCCTGACACCTCAGGCCTCGGGCACCCACAGCGAGCGCAGGTCCGCGGGGAGCTGGCCCATGACGTCGTCGGCCTCGCCCTCGCTGATGTGATTTCGCACCGTGACGAACACGGCCCGGGCCAGGCGTTCGGCCTCGTTGGGCGTGGTGTCGAGCTCCTCGGCCACCATGGCGAGGAACTGCTCCAGCTTGTACTTCCGGGCGACCTTGCCCTCGTGCCGAGGACACCGCTTCAGCATGTCCTTCACCTTCCGCGGAAGCTGGGCCTCCAGGTGCTTCGCCTCGGTGTCCATGAGGCGTTGCTCCAGCAGGCACAGCACGGACTGCGCGGCCTTCTCCGCCAGGTCACGAACGACGCCCGCGTTCGCTTCGAGGTCCTTCAAGAAGACCGTATAGGTCTGCGCCGCGTGCGACTCACTGCGCTGCTCCTTGAGGCTGGGCGTAGCGCTCCGGCCCTCCGCTGCCTCTCCCTGCTCCTCACGTATGTTCGCCATGACGGTGGCCTCCTCGGTGTCGGGCTTGGGTCTCTTCCGTGAGCGTGGGCACCCCACGTTCCCCAGGCACCGGTCGCCCCCCGCGCGCCGGGACGCCAGGGTGGGAGGCGAGCCATGCACCGGTAGGACTGTCCCGGCGCCGTCAGTCCACCGCGCCACTGAACAGCTCCACCGCCCGGGCCCCATACAGCACGCCCCATATCGTCAGCGAGGCCAGCGCCAGGCCCACCGCGCCGAGCGCCTCCCAGTGCCGTCCCGATGGGCGGCCGCGCCTCCGGGTCCACCCGCCGCAGCGCCACCGCGCCCAGGACGAGGGCAAGCATCGCCATCCCCACGAAGACGACAGTCAACACGGACCACACGCCGAAGAAAGAGAACAGCGGCGTGAGCACAGGCAGGAACAGGGAGCCCACGCTCAGGGACAGCGCGTGCCGGGCAAGGGGGTTGTTGACCCGCAGGTCCCACAGCCGGTGCAGCTCGCGCTCGGGGACCTCCAGGCGGAAGAAGAGCCGACTGCGCGTGTCGCGGAAGACGTTCACCGCGACCATCAGGGGAATGAAGAACAACAGCGCGGGCGCGCCCAGGGAAGGCGCGGAGAGCAGCATCGCCAGCAGCGGCACGGCGAGCAGGCCCATGCGCGCCCACCGCATGCCTAGGAAGAACGCCACGCCCACGCCCGCGCTGCCCAGGCACGCCAGCGTGGTGCCGACGTCCCCGGCCATCAGCGCCACCAGCGCCAGCCCGACGAGCACCACCGTGACACCGCCCACCAGCCAGGCGCTCCCGTCCCTCCGTCCCCAGAGCCCCAGCCGGAAGGTCTCCAGGTAGTTCACCTCCGGACGCACGGCGCAGGGAGGGCAGTACATCCGGCCCATCACCCACGTCGTGCACGCGGTGCAGACGAAGCCGCCGCAGCGCTGGCAGGTGGCACCCGCGAGCGCATCCGGATGGAGGGCGCAGCGGGGCAGGGCACCGGCTGGGACTTCGGCGGACATGATTTCAGTCTCTCATGCTGACCAGGAACCAACATCCCGGGGCACGGTCCTTTCCCGCCACCATTCCCTACCCACGGTACCGGACGTGCGTGCTAAGCGCGTCACGTGAGTCATTGGCACCGAGACCCGGAGGCACCTTGTTCCGAATGAAGGCCCTCGTCGCCGCAGCCCTCGTGTTCAGTGGGCCGCCGGCGCTTGCCCAGACACCGACACCCCAGGAGGCGAAGCCGCTGGAGCCCGGCCGCGAGGCGCTCGCCATCTCGTATGAGAAATACGCGCTGCCCAACGGCCTGGAGGTCATCCTCTCCGTGGACCGGAAGCTGCCGGTGGTGGCCGTCAACATCTGGTACCACGTCGGCGCGTATCACGAGCAACCCGGCCGCACCGGCTTCGCGCACCTGTTCGAGCACATGATGTTCCAGGGCTCGCGCAACGTGGCCGACGACGTCCACATCGCCCGGCTGGAGCAACTGGGCGCCACCGACCTCAACGGCACCACCAGCTTCGACCGCACCAACTACTTCGAGACCGTCCCCAGCAACCACCTGGAGACGGCGCTGTGGCTGGAGAGCGACCGCATGGGCTTCCTGCTCGACGCCATCACGCCGGAGAAGCTGGAGACGCAGCGCGAGGTGGTGAAGAACGAGCGGCGCGAATCCATTGAAACCGCGCCGTACGGCGCCGCCCGCGAGAAGGCGTGGCACGCGCTCTTCCCGCTGCCGCACCCGTACCACGGGGATGTCATCGGCTCGATGAAGGACCTGAACGCGGCCAACGTGGACGACGTGAAGGACTTCTTCCGCAAGTGGTACGCGCCGTCCAACGCCACGCTGGCCATCGTCGGTGACTTCGACGTGGCGAAGACGAAGGCGCTGGTGGAGAAGTACTTCGGCACGCTGCCCAGCCACGCCCGGCCGCAGCGGCCGGAGGTCGCGCCGGTGAACCTCACCGCGCCCGTGGTGCTGCGCGAGGAGGAGCGCGTGGCCCGGCTGCCGCTCTTGTCCATCCAGTGGCTCACGCCCGCGTACCTGGAAGAAGGGGACGCCACCGCGGACGTGCTGGCCACCGCGCTGTCCACCGGCAAGGCCAGCCGCCTCTACCGCCGGCTGGTGCTGGACAAGGAGCTGGCCCAGAGCGTCAGCGCCACCCAGCAGAGCCAGGGCGCGCAGTCCGTCTTCTCGGTGGACGTGGTGGCGCGGCCCGGCGTGTCCACGGACACGCTGCTCCAGGAGGTGGACGCGGTGCTGGACGAGGTCCGCCAGCAGGGCATCACCCCGCAGGAGATTGCCCGCGCACGCACGCGCTACGACACGCGCACGCTGGCCGGCCTCCAGTCCGTCGGCGGCTTCGGCGGCAAGGCGGACGTCCTCCAGAGCTACAACCACTTCGTCGGCGAGCCCAACTACGTGGCCCAGGACCTGGCTCGCTACGAGTCGGTGACGCCCGAAGCCGTGAAACAGTTCGCCCAGGACTCGCTGCGCCCCGGCGCGCGCGTCATCCTCCACGCGGTGCCGCCCGCACGCCGGCAGGCGCCCCTCGACTCGAAGGAGCGCCACTGATGCGCCGCCTCTTCTCCGCCCTGCTCGTCACCACGCTGGCCGCCTGCGCCAGCAACCCGAAGCCCGCGCCGGCCAATCCGGACTCGCCCGCGCTGGGAGAGAAGGCGGCCCCGGCCGAAGCCACGGCTGACGCCGAGTCCTTCCGCGCCACGCCGCCCAAGCCCGGCAAGGCGCCGGACCTGGTGCTGCCCACCTTCCAGAGCGCGAAGCTGGACAACGGCATCACCGTGATTGTGAGCACGCGGCGGGAGCTGCCGCTCGTGTTCGCGGGCGTGGCCTTCGCCGCGGGCAGCGCGCAGGACCCCAAGGGCAAGGAAGGGCTCGCCGAGCTGACGTACCGCATGCTGCTGGAAGGCGCGGGCAAGCGGGACACGGTGGTGCTGGACAACGCCTTCGCGGACCTGGGTGTGACTCCCGCCATGGACGTGCAGGCGGACGGCGCGCAGGTGGGCGTGCGCGTGCTGACGCGCAACCTGGACGCGGCCATGGCCCTGCTGTCGGACGTGGCGCTGCGACCCGCTTTCAACCTCGACGCCTTCGAGCGGCGCAAGAAGCAGCAGCTGGCGGACCTGGTGCGCGCGATGGGGCAGCCCGGCGTGCTGGCACAGCTGGCCTACCTGGAGGCCGTGTTCGGGCTGGGGCACCCCTACGGACACCTCCCCGAGGGCACGCCCGCGTCCGTGCAGGCGCTCACCCTGGCGGACGTGATGTGCTTCTACCGGAAGCACACCGGCCCCAAGGCCCAGGCGGTCATCCTCACCGGTGACATCAGCCTGGAAGAAGGGGTGGCCCTGGCGAAGAGGCACTTCAGCTGGTCGAAGAACAAGGCCACGCCGCCGCCTCCGCCGCCGGCCACGAAGGCTCCGCCGCGTCAGCAGGTGTATGTGGTGCCCAAGCCGGGCCTGGACCAGACGCTGCTGCTGGTGGGCCGCGCCGGCATCGCCGCGGGGAACCCGGACGAGTATCCGCTGGAGCTGGCCACCACCGTGTTCGGTGGCTTCTTCGGCAGCCGCCTCAACATGAACCTGCGCGAGAACAAGGGCTACAGCTACGGCGCGGGCGCCAGCCTCTCTCCGCGCCTGGGCGTGGGGCCGCTCACCGCGTACAGCTCCGTGCGCCAGGACGTGACGGGCCCGGCCTTGAGCGAGGTGATGAACGAGCTGACGGGCCTGAAGAACCGGCCCATCACCGCCGAGGAGCTGGAGGCCGCGCGCGAGGGCCTCATCCGCGCCTTCCCGGGCGCCTTCGAGTCCGTGGAGGGCCTGGGCGCCAGCGCCGCGGCGCTCTTCATCACCCGCCGCCCGCTGGACGAGTTCAACCGCACCGTGGAGGGCCTGCGCGACGCCAGCGCCGCGGACGTGCAGCGCATGGCCGAGCAGTACCTGGACCCGGCCTCGATGCAGATTGTCCTCGTGGGTGACCCGGCGACCATCCAGGAGCAGGTGACGCCGCTCGGCCTGGGCAAGCTGGTGCCCATCGAGCCGGATGAAGCACCGGTGCCGCGCGCGGCGAAGTAGCACGCAGGCAGTCATCCCGGGCCGTGGTGGCGAGACATTGCTCGCGGGCCACGGCCCGGTGTTTCACGGGGTACGAGGTCCGAAGGTCCGGGCCTCCCCTGTGGCTCAGCGGTTGCGCGCCTCGTCTTCCTCGTCGGAAACCTGTCGCTCCTCGGCTCGCTCGCGGCCCCGGCGCTCGCGCTCCAGTTCGTCCGCCTCGTCGATGGGGCTGCGGATGTCGGGGACGTAGCCGCCCACCTCGGTGTCACTGTCCAGGGCGAACTTCTGCTCGCGGGTGTCGCGGATGGAGTCCGCGGAGTACAGCGGCAGGGTGTCGTCGGCTTCCAGTCCCCGCTCCACGCGGTCCGGCGCATAGGGAGGCTTGGTGGCGGCCTCCTTGCCTCCCGTGTACGGGTCGTACTTCCTGTTCGGCATGGTGCGCTCCTCGTCGAAGTGGGTACCGCTCCGAAGCTGAATGTCGGAGCGCGCTCGCGGCGCACCAAGGTCCCCGCGGAGGGCCGGGGGCACGCCCGGCCGCCCGGCTCACGAGGAAGGTGAGGACGCCCGAAGGCATCCCCAAGTTGCCCACAGGTGGGCCACCCACCGCCGCGTCACTTCCCGAGGAAGTCGAGCAACGCCGTGTGGAACTTCTCCGGCGCCTCGGGGTGGAGAGACGCCTGTAGCGCGAAGGAGGCGCGGGCGCAGGCCGTTCGACGCGGGTCCGGAAGATTCGTCTACGCGCCAGCGCCGTCGAAGTGCTGCGGGCGCAGCAGCCGCAACGTCAGCACCAGCGCGAGGAACAGCACACTGGCGCTCACGGTGACGAAGCGCACGCCCATCCGGTCGGCCATCGCGCCCAGGCCCCACACGCCCGACGCATACGCGCCGCCGAGCACCATGCTGTACAGGCTGCTCATGCGCGCCTGCAGCTCTCGGGGCACGCGCGACTGGCAGTACGCGTGCATCCCGCTCATCAGCATCATGTAGTTGGCGCCGAGCACGAAGATGACGGCGGCGGCCACCTGCAGCGTGGGCGACAGCCAGTACAGCGTGGACACGCCGCCAATGGACATCGCCACGAGGCCCAGCAGCTTGCGCTGGCCCAGCTTGTCCACCAGCGTGCCCACCAGCAGCGCGGCCGTCACCGCGCCCGCGCCCTGGCAGGTGACAAGCAGCGACGTGGCCGCCGCGCCCTGGCCGAAGACGCGGATGGCGAACACCGGCACCAGGCCGATGAAGGGCGCCACCAGGGCCGCGACCAGCAGCGTGCCCCACAGCATCAGCGAGATTTCCGAATCGCCCCGCGCCACGGAGAAGCCGTGGGCAATCTGCCGCCACAGGCCCTGCGTGGCCTTCGCTGTCGTCCGTGTCAGCGTCTTCACCTGCGACAGCGCCACCAACACCGCGACGAAGGACAGTGTATTGATGAGCAGCGCCCAGGACGTCCCGCCCATGCTCAGCACCAGCGCGGCCAGCGCCGGACCGATGATGCGCCCCAGGTTGAACTGCGCCGAGTTGAGGCTCATGGCGCTGTGCAAGTCCCGGGGTGGCACGAGCTCCGCGAGCATCGCCGCGAAGGCGGGATTGATGAGCGTGCTGGCGCAGCCGTGGACGAAGGAGATGACGGCCACGACGGGGACGCTGAGTCGGTGCGTGAAGGCCAGCGTCGTCAACACGCCCGCGAGCACCAACTGCACCACCGTGCCCAGCGCGACGTAGATGCGACGGTCGAACCGGTCCGCGAGCGCGCCGCCCACCGGCGACAGCACCACCGCGGGGAGGAAGGTGAGGGCGACGATGCCACCCGTCCACTCGGCGCGGCCCGTGGCCTCGGTGACGTACACACCCATGGCCACCGTCTCCATCCAGGTGCCGATGGTGGAGATCAGGGCTCCCACCCAGACCGCGAAGTAACCGGGGTGGTCGAAGGCACGAAGCGAGGAGAGACGTGGCAGTCGAAGGGTGCGCACGGCAGGGACCTTTGTATCCCGGAGCCGTGCGACATGCCTGTAGGGGCCGGCAGTTGCTTTGAGCCGCTATGACGGAAGCTGGGACACATCCAGCAGCCGCGCTTCAGCCCGGGCTCGAGGTCCGTGAAGCACCCACACGCCGCCGTGCGCACGAGACGACGTGTCAGCGCATGGAGACAGGACCCTTGCCGCGGACCTTCACGGTGCCGTCGTCGGAGATGCGCGCGCCCGTCTCCGGGAAGTCATCCGCGGTGAGGTCGCGGACCGCCTTGATGACGGCGCCCTTCGGGTCCGGCACGGCGATGCCCCTGTCCACCTGCTTCGTGGGGAGGATGCGGCCCGCCGTGAAGTCGCCGTCGCGGTTCAGCTCGACCTCCAGCACCATGCCCAGGCCCTGCGGACCGCGCAGGTTGAACCGGCCATAGGTGGCGAAGTTGCCCAGCGAGTAGGCGATGAGCCGGCCCTTGTAGAACTCCATGCCGCGCACCACGTGCGGGCCATGGCCGATGACCAGGTGCGCGCCCGCGTCCACCACCGCACGCGAGAAGGCCCGCAAATCACCCCGGTCCTCGCCGTGGAACTTCTCCCGGCCCTTGGGCACGTGCAGCGCCTTGCTGCCCTCCGCGCCGCCGTGGAACGACACGATGACGATGTCGTGCTCGGCGGCGGCCACGCGCACCAGCCCCGTCGCCGTGGTCAGGTTGTTGAGGTGGTTGCACGACGGCGACGTGTGGAACGCCACCATGCCGATGAGCAGGCCGTTGCGCTCCACCGTGGCCACCGTGCCCGGCGCGCCGCTCCACGCGATGCCCAGCGCGTCGAGCGTGGACTCCGTCGCGCGGCGGCACTCCTCGCCGAAGTCACCCGAGTGGTTGTTGGCCGTGGACGCCAGGTCCACCCCGGCCTCCTTCAGGTACTGGCCGTATTCGGTGGGCGAGCGGAACGCATAGCAGTTTTTCGACGAGCGGCACTTCTTCGTCTCGCCCGTGTCGCACAGCGGCCCTTCCAGGTTGATGAAGGTGAGGTCCGCGTCCTCCAGCAACGGGCGCACGCCGGCAATCACGCTGCCGGCGCCATCGGGAGGCAGGTGGCCTTCGGGCACGGTGGTGCCCAGCATGACGTCACCCACCGCGCGGATGCGCACCTTCGCGTTGGCCGGCGGGGGAGGGCGGTTGATGAGCTGAGGCCCCTGCAACAGCTTCGCCTGGAGCATGGCCTGCCCACGGGCCTGGGCCAGCGCGCCCTCGAGGTCCGGGTGGTCCGGCTGGAGCTTCTGTACCTCGGACCACTGCGTGTAGGCCTCCGCCCACTGGTTCTCCAGCGAGTGCGCCCAGCCCAGCTCCCAGCGGCAATCCACGCGCGAGGGCGCGGCCTCCACGCAGGCGGACAGCTGGGTGATGGCCGTGGGTGCGTCCTTCGCCTGGAGGGATTCCATGCCTCGGGCGTAGCTCGTGTCCGGGTCGGCCAGCGGGCCACGCGGGGTGGCGCTCTTGCCCATGGCCAGGGCCGCGGCGCGCAGGGCGGCGGCGCCGGCCTCCGCGGCGGCACGGCCCAGGTCCAGCACCGCGCCGGAGTCACCGGCACGAGGGTAGGCGTTGAGGTCCGTGATGACAGTCTCTGGCGCGGGCGCAGTGCCCTGGGAATCTGGGCCCTGGGTCGAGCTCGAATCGGCGTTGGGGCCTTGCGAGGGAGAGACGTGCTGGGCGGGGGCGGACTCACGCGCCGAAGCAGCACCCGGCGTGGTGGCGAGCGCCATCAAGAGGAAGACGGACGAGGGCATGTCCCGCCATTGTAGGGGCCCTCCTGGGATTCTGTGACAGGGGAGATGACCTCGCCCTGCTCAGCAGCCAGGCAGGCGACACACACCTCATCGGTCAGGGTGATGGGATGTGTGTCGCGGCACGGCCCGGGTTCAACCCATCACGTCGAGCAGCACCGAACGGCGGCGCTGCCGCGGCAGGAACCGCAGCCGCCGCAGCTCCTTGCGCTTCACCCGGCGCTCGATGGCGCTGTGGACGGAGAGCGGTCCCGGGCCTCGCAGCAGCAGGCCGAGCGCGATGGCTCCCAGCGCCAGGTTGAACTCGTAGCCGCCCTTCGTGTTGTCGAAGCCCTTGGAGCCATGGACCTTGGCCACGGCGATGGCTTGCGTGACGAGGACGGCCAGCGCGGCGGGGCGCGTGGCGATGCCCAGGATGGAGCTCACGCCCACGAGCAGCTCCACCACCCCCGTGACGATGACCCAGGGCTTGCCTGGCTTGAAGCCCAACTGCTCGAACAAGCCCGCGTGTTGCGCGGTGCCCTCGGGGCGGAGCTTGGACACGCCATGCACCAACATCGTCGACCCGAGCGACAGGCGCGGCGGCAGCAGGGCCGCTGCCTTCAGGATGCTCGGTTGCTCGGTCAGGGTCGCCACGTTCATACCTGCCACTCCTTGGATGGGCCGGGGCCGTTGCCGGAAACCTGGGTAGGTTGGGCCCGGCATGGGCGCATGGCACGCCGCGGCGATTCCGCCTCCCTTGCCCGGTAGGCATACTGCCGGCCCCAAGGGGCCTGCCTCATGAGGCGGGAGTGGACCCGAATCCCTGGGGCGGCCCCGCGTGAATACCCACTGGTACGAGGCAGTCACCCCGTCATGTCCCTCCGCTGGCCGCTCCTGTCCCTGTCGTTGTTGGTGTCTGCTCCAGCGCTCGCGGTCGACGGTGTCGCCGTCCGGGTCCGCTGCACGGAGAAGTGCACGGTAGTGCTGGATGGAAAGAACGGGTTCCGGGTGAATGACACCACCTGGGAGTTCAAGGGCGTCACGCCGGGCTCCCTGCGCATCGACGCCACGGGCGTGATGAGCCGTCCGCTCGCCGGCAGCTTCGTGGTCATCCCGGACGTGGCGACGGCGGACGTCTTCCTGGCCAGCAACAAGCGCATCATCATCGAGCCCGGCAGCTCCACCATGCCCGGCACACCGGACTGGGCCGAGCCGAAACCTCCCACGCCGGCCTCCACGTCGAAGGCGCCGAGCGTGGCCACCGTGAAGTGCCAGGACGACTGCACGGTGCTGCTCGATGGGAAGCGAGGTATCCGCCGGGACAACCGGACCTGGGAGTTCCGCGACGTAGCGCCCGGCCAGCGGCGCGTGGAAGGCAGCGGTGGCGTCTTCAACCGGCGGCAGTTCGTGGGCTACGTGGAGGTGCCGGGTGGCTCCGAAGTCACCATCCAGGGGGACGCCAAGGGCCGCGTGACGCTCACGGAGCAGAAGGACCTGGAGGCGGCGAAGCAGCCTGAGACGCGCGCGGCGACGACCTCCCGGGTCCACGTGCGCTGCACGAAGCCGTGCACCGTGATGATGGACGGGCAGCGCCGGGGCACGAGCAACGCGACGAACCTGAGCCTCCGCGACGTGCCGCCCGGAGAACATGCGCTGGAGGTGGACTTCACGGTGGGCGGGAAGCTGCGGCGCTCGACGCTGGCAGTGCCCGTGGGCCACGAGCTGTTCGTCACCGCGTCCGAGGAACACGGCATCCAGGTGACGAACACGAAGCCGCTCACGAGCACGCCGTAGAGAGGCGGCGCGGTTGTCAGCGACTCTCCGCGAGGGGCGGATCCATCAACGCCGCCACCTCCGCGGAGTAGCCCCCGGGCCCTTCGCCATGAACGATGAGGGGCGGGCGCACGGCGAGGCCCCGGTCCCTGTCTCGCAGGGCATGCACCAGGAAGCGCGTGGCCGGGGCTCCCACGCGCGCGTGGACGAAGCGCAACACGGTGGGGTGGAGCTTCGCCTGGGTCAGCAAGCCCAACACCTCGGCCACGCGCGCGGCCGGGTACACCAGGCTCACGCCGCCGCCGGGCATCAACGCATACCGTGCCGCGGCGACGACGGATGGCGCGTCACACGCCACCTCTGACTTGGACACGGCCCGTTCGTCATCCGGGCTGCGGACCCCCGCGTCGGCCAGGCGGAAGGGCGGGTTGGACACGACGTGGGCGTACTGGCCCCCGGAGACGTGTTCGCGGATCCGTCGCAGGTCCCCGAGCAGTGGGGTGACCCGCGCTTCGCACCCGTTGAGCACCACTGCGCGCATCAGCCGGGCATGAACGGCGGGCTGGAGCTCCAGGGCATCCACGGGCCCCAGGCCGAACTGATTCACCAGCAGGAAGGACACCACACCGCTGCCCGCGCCCAGCTCCAACATCCGCCCGGACTCGTCAACACGCTCGGTGGCCGCGAAGTGGGCCAGCAGCACCGCATCCAGCGTGAAGCGGTAACCCGTCCGCCGCTGGAGCACCCGCACCCCCGCCGTGCCGATGGAGTCGAGCGTTTCGTCCGGGCCGGGCTCGGGCAGGGTGGGTTCAGGCATGGGCTGTAGGGCTTCCTACCCAACGTCCGCTTCGGGCCCAAGACCCCCGCACTGTGCCCCAGCGTTACCGCTGGAAAATCGGCTCACCGACCATAGGTTCATTAGAGCTTTCATATGTTATTTCAGCAGGTTGTGTTGAGATATTGGTCAGCGATATCTCTTCACGGATCTTTTCAGGAATCTGTTCATGGCAACCCTGGAGCAACTGCTGACCATCCTCGGACGTCAGGCCGAGATACGAGGGAGCGAGCTGGCCGCTCAGCTCCGGGTGTCACGCCCGACAGTGTCGCGGCTGCTGGCCTCCGCAGGCCCGAGCGTCTGCCGGATGGGGCAGGGGCCCGCCACACGCTATGCGCGGACCCGCTCGATTGCCCCCTTGGGCGAACAGGTACTGATGTACCGCGTGGACGAGACCGGCCGTCCCCACGAGGCAGGCGTCCTGCACCCGCTGTGGAACGGGGGCTGCTGGATTGCGCGAGAGGACGGGGTAGGTGAACGGTTCGCCGGGCTGCCGCCTTTCGCCGCCGACATGAGCCCTCAGGGCTACCTGGGCCGAGGCTTCACGAGCCGTCACCCCGAGTTGGGACTCCCCCCTCGCATCACGGACTGGACGGAGGACCACCAACTCATCGCGCTGGCGTTGCGAGGCGATGACTGCGTCGGAGACCACATCATCGGCGCGGCCTCCCTGGACCGGTTTCTCGCAAGCCCGCTTCGGCCCGTCACCGAGGCTCAGTACCCGGAGCTCGCCCGCTCATCGATGTCGAGCGAGGCAGGCTCCTCCGCCGGTGGCGAGCAACCCAAATTCACGGCCTATGCCGAGGCGCGCCACGTCCTGGTGAAGTTCGCGGCCAACGATGACGGCGCCGCCGCTCAGCGTTGGAGAGAGCTGCTCGTCTGCGAAGGCCTGGCACTCGAGGCCGTCCACGCCGCCGGGATTTCGGCCGCAACCACGCGTTCCATCCGCGTCGAGGGCTACCAGTTCCTCGAGGTCGAGCGCTTCGACCGGGTGGGGGAAAGAGGCCGCAAGGCACTGCTCTCACTCAAGGCCATCGACAACGAGTACCTCGGCCATGAAGGCAAGGGGAGCACCTGGACCAGTGCGGCCCGGTATCTCCTGCAGATCCAGTACATCAGCGACGAGGACGCCAGGCGCATTCGCTGGCTCGACACCTTCGGGCAGCTCACCGGCAACACCGACCGCCACTTCGGCAACCTCTCCTTCTTCGAGGAAGGGCCCAAGCGGTTCCGGCTCGCCCCTGCCTACGACATGCTCCCGATGATGTTCGCCCCCGTGGGCACGAGCATCGTCGAGCGCACCTTCGAGCCCCGGCCGCCCACTGCGGAGACGCTCGATGTCTGGGCCGATGCCGCTCAACACGCACTGGCCTACTGGAACCGGCTGGAGCAGACCCCCGAACTCAGCGACACGTTCCGCGGCCACTCCGCACGATGCAGGGACTCACTTGCCGCGCTGATGCAGCGGACACCGGTCTGAGCCGGCGTCCGCTCCGTCTTCCTACGGCGCATAGACGACCGTCAGCACCGCGTTCGCCCCATCCCGGATGAACAGGTACTGCGTGGCCGTCTGCTCCTGGGTGAAGCGCAGCCGAAGCTGCGTCTTCCCTGTCTTGCTGATGGCGGAGAGTCCCCCCGCGCTGAAATCCCCGGAGTTCTTCGCTCCCGCGCTGAATCGGTCGATGCCCGCGACGCTGCTCGCCGTGGCCGCCGCCGCCCAGTCCGTCACCTCCGTGTTCGCCGCGTTGAACGTCCCCTTCTTCGCGTCGATGACCAGCGTGTTCCCCGTGGGCGTCGACCACGGGTCTCCCGAGCCCGACGAGTAGCTCACCGTCAGGAACGCCCGCGTGACGGTGGCCCCGTCCGGAAGGCTCGACGTGTCGAAGGAGAGGAACGACCGGTTGTACTTCCCATCCGTCCCCCGGCCGAGCGCCAGGTTCGTCATGAATCCCAGCGCCGCCCCGCTGCCATCCGCGTCCGCCTTCAGGTAGCCGTCATCCGCCGCGATGCTGGCGAACTGCACCGTCACCGGCGCCGGGGAGCCTGAGTTGCTCACCGTCACCACCGTGTCGTCGTCCGTGGCCTGATTGCCCGCGGCGTCAAATGCACGGGCCCCCAGCGTGTACCGCCCGTTGGACACGGCCGTGCTGTTCCAAGCGAAGGCATACGGCGCCTGCGTGTCCGTGGACGCCACCTCGCCATTCACCAGGAACTCCACCCGGGTGACGCCCACCGCGTCCGCCGCATCCGCGGTGACATTCACCGTGCCACTCACCGTGGCCCCATTCGTCGGCGCCGTCACGTTGACGGTGGGCGACGTGGTGTCACCCGTGGGCTCTCCTCCGCCTCCCGTCATCCCGAAGAACTTCACCTGGTGGTAGACGGAGCAGAGATTCACATCGCTCAGGTACGCCCCCACCGAGCCACAGGCCGCGCTGCCGGTGCCGCCTGGGAACTGGAACTGCGCATCCATGGCCACCGCGTGGCCCATGCCGGTGAGCTCCCACGTCTCCACCAACGCGTTGCCCGCGCCGTCCCGGTACACCTTGTGTGGGAAGCCAGAGACTGTCTCCACCGTGTCCGGCGTCTGGTCGATGCCGTGCACGTTCGTCCACTGCTCCATCGCCTCGGTGAGGTTCATCACGTTCACCGTGTAGTCACTGGTGCCGTGCCAGATGGTGACGCGCGGATGCGGGCCCGCGTAGCCCGGGTACGCGCTGCGGACCACGTCCCCCCACGCGGCGGGCGTGCGATTCACACCCGGGCTCATGCAGCTGAAGCCCGCATTCATCGACTCCGCGCACCGGTACGGGCCACCGGAGTGGATGGCCCCGGCGGAGAAGACATCCGGATAGGCGGCCAGCAGCGCGGGCGTCATGTATCCCCCCGCCGAGAACCCCGCCACGAACACCCGCGACGGGTCGATGGAGTACGTGGCCTTCATCGTGTCCACCATCTGCTTGATGGACAGCGCCTCGCCCCGGTCTCGTGAGAAGTCACCGGGCTCGAACCAGTTGAAGCAACTGGTCATGTTGTTGCCGCTCTGCTGCTGCGGGTAGACGACGTAGAACTTGTAGACGTCCGCCGCCGCGGACCAGCCGGCGCCCTCCATCCCCTCGGCCCGCTGCGTACACCCGTGCATCACCACCACCAGTGGCGCGTTGGCCGGCATGCCGGACGGCACGTGGCGGAACATCTGCAGGTTGCCGGGGTTGCTGCCAAAGCCCGTCACCTGCGTGAGCAGGGGCTGACGCTGCTCCGCCACCTCGGGCTCGGCCTCCGGCGCGTCCCCGAGGGGAGCGCCACAGCCCGCGAGGCCCGCGAACAACCACGCGGCAAGAGGCACCCCGGCGGACCACGACCACGGCCAGGAACGGTTGCGACGCTGCTTGAGCATGGTGTCTCCCTGGCGGCCACGAGGGAAAAGGGCGGCCGCGGGGCGAAACCTGACTCTTCCGGGAGTCACTGATTCAAGGCGCGTCGCGTCGCATCGCGCTGAAACATGAACCAGGATTCAAATCACGCACCGCGTCGTGTGGTGCGCTGAAACATGAGTCAGCCCTCAGCTCAGGGAAGACACCGGGCGCCGGGCCGCCCGGCGTCCTCCGGCGGGGCTCAGCGCGCGGCGCGCTCGGCGACGAGCCGCTCCGCCACGTCCAGCACCTTGGCCTCCACGCACACGTCGTCCAGGTGGTTCGCCTCCACCAGGCCGGTGGGGCTCGTCACGTTGACCTCGGTGAGGTAGGTGCCCAGCACGTCGATGCCCACCAGCCGCAGCCCGCGCTTCACCAGCTCCGGCTTCAGGCGCTCGCAAATCTCCAAATCCCGTGGGGTGAGCACGGCCTTCCGGGGCACGCCGCCGGCGGCCATGTTGCCGCGGTGGTCGTCGTCGGACGGGACGCGCAGCACGCCGCCCACCGGCTCGCCGTCCACCAGGAGGATGCGCTTGTCACCCTGGCGGCTCTCCGGGATGTACGCCTGCGCCATGACGGCCTCCCGGCCGCCCCGGGTGAGCATGTCCACCGCGGAGCGCGCGTTCCGGTCCGTGGCGGATAGGAAGAGGATGCCCTTGCCCGCGAAGCCATCCACTGGCTTGAGGATGGTGCCCGCCGCGTTGCGCGCGATGAAGTCCAGCAGCACCGGCAGCTCGCTGGTGACGCGCGTGTCCGGCATCAGGTCCGGGTAGCGCAGGGAGAAGAGCTTCTCGTTCGCGTCGCGGAGGCCCGCCGGCTCGTTGATGAAGACAGGGGGCCGGCCCGTGCCGCACAGCTCCACCAGCTGGGTGGCGTGCAGGAACTCCGCGTCCACCGGAGGGTCCTTGCGCATGAAGAGCACGTCCAGCGAGGACACCGGGCGAGGAGCCTCGTCGAGGATGTCGAAGTGCCGTCCCAGCTCGCGGCGCACGGTGACGTGGCGCATGCGCGCCTCGGCGCACGTGCCGTTGAAGCGCAACCAGCCCTGTTCGAAGTAGCGCACCTGGTGGCCGCGCTTCTGCGCTTCGAGCATCAACGCGAACGTGGAGTCGTGGTCCACCCGCACCGTCTCGAGCGGGTCCATCAGGAAGCCAATGGTCAGAGGGGCCATACAGTCCGGAATCAGAGGGAGAGGGGCGCGAAGATAACCAAGTGCCCCGGGACGTGCCCCTCAATCCCGGTTCTGTGTTTCAGCGCTCGGGGATTTCCGCCAGCTTCAGCCGGAACTGGGTCGTCTCCCCAGCGCTGATCGGCACCGACAGCATGCGCTTCTTGCCGTCCGGGCCCACGATGGTCAGGTCGTGCTCCCCCGCGGGCATGGCCACGTTGAACATCGGCGTGCGGCCCACCCGCTTCTTGCCTCGGAAGACCTCCGCCTCCGGCAGCACCAGCAAGGTCAACTTGCCCCGGCCCTTCGCCGGGCGGGCGATCGCCGCCTCCTTGGAACGGGGTTCCTCCGCGTCCTCGCCGCCCGACACCTTCGCTGGAGCCTCCGTGTTGCCGGCATCCGTGGGCGGGCCCGAGCCCGGTCCCAGGTAGACGGGCAGGTTCGGGTCGTGGTGGGGGAGGGTGCGCAGCGCGCTCGCGTCCTCTTCCTCCACCGTCTCGTTCAGCACCTTCGACAGGTGCCAGGCGGCATAGCCACCGCCCACCAGGATGCCCATCAGCACCAGCCCCCACAGCACATTGGAGGCCTTGCTCTCCGGCGGCTGCGGCGTGCCCTCCACGGCCGCCGAAGCCTTCCGGGGCGCCGCCGCCGCGGGCACCTTGCGCGAGGGCTTGCGCGGCATGCCGGCCACGCCGTTCGACGGCGTCGGGATGTCCTTACGCTCGGGGAGGTAGGGCCCGTCATCACTGCGCAGCGCCCGCTTCGCGGAGTCCAGCATGACGCCGTTGGTGGTGCCGTCCGCGGACTCCAGCATGACGCGCGTGGCGGACATGCGCTCGGTGAACCAGTCCTGCATCAGCGCGGCCCGGTCATGCGCGTCCAGCAGCAACTTGCCCGCCGCCGCTTCAATCGCCCGGGCCATGTCCCGGCCGGTGGCGAAGCGCTTCTCGCGGCTGCGCTCCAGCGCCCGCATCACCACCTTGGACACCTCTTCGGGCACGTGCGGCGCGACGTGCGAGGGCCAGGGGACGGGCGCCTCCAGGATCTTCATCATCTCGTCGCGCTCGTTCTTGCCCGCGAACAGGCGCGCGCCGGTGATGAGCTCGTGCATCATCACCCCGACGGAGAACAAGTCACTGCGGCCGTCCAGTGTATCGCCCCGCACCTGCTCCGGGGACATGTACCCGGTGGTGCCCTTCACCGTGCCGACGTTGGTG
The DNA here is from genome assembly GCF_010998615.1 of Myxococcus sp. CA023. GTDB lineage: Bacteria > Myxococcota > Myxococcia > Myxococcales > Myxococcaceae > Myxococcus. The sequence goes on from NZ_JAAEAH010000072.1 coordinate 42,439, forward strand.
CGCTCCAGGCTGTCCTTCGCCTTGGCGATGCCGAAGTCGAGCAGCTTCACCACGCCGTCGTACGTCACCATGATGTTCTTCTGGGCGACGTCGCGGTGGATGACGGGGCTGGGCGCGCCGGAGGGCGCCGTATAGGTGTGCGCGTAGTGCAGCGCCATGCAGACGTCGCGCGCCACCGACAGCGTGAAGCCCAGCGGGAGCTGCTCCTGGCGGCGCAGGCACGCGCCGGTAATCTGGTTCAGGTTCTGCCCGGCGATGAACTCCATGGCCAGGTAGAGCCCGTCATCCTCGCGCCCCAGGTCGAACACCTGCGCGATGTTCGGGTGGTTGAAGGCCGCGGTGATGCGCGCCTCGTCCAGGAACATGCGTTCGAACTGCGCATTGTCCCGCGCGTCCGGCAGCACCCGTTTGATGACCACGTACTTGCGGAAGCCACCCGGACCCGAAGTGAAGCCCAGGAACAGCTCCGCCATGCCGCCCACGGAGAGCTGCGTGACGACCTCATACTTCCCGATGCGCTCGCCCCGATAGAAGTCGATGGGGAAACCCTCCGCCGGCACCCCGCTGTCGGGGCACATCCCGCGCCAGACGATAACAGGCATGTGCGGGGCGGACGTGTGGTGAGAACGGGCCTCCACCCGGGGTGGTTCCCGCATCCACCGGGAAGCTGTGGATGGCCTGTGGACAGTGGGGGAGGGGCTGTGGAGAAACCCCGGTGTGGATCAACACCTGTGGGTTCCCGGGGATAACCGTCACTTTACCCACATGTAGCACATCCGAAATTCGTGAGTGTTCCCGGGAGCTTGCTGACTTGTCCCCAAGTCCCGGCTCCCTACTGCTACTACCAATAGATCAATACCTCTATGAACCTTTAGAAGAAGCAGTCTGCGCTGGGGACGAAGTGCCTGTGGAAACCCAAGGCCGGTGCCCCGGCCTCAAGGCAGCGCCAGGCGCAGCTGTTCGAGCAACGCAGGCAGCCGGGTCATCAGCTCCCGGTCCATCTCCTCCAATGCCCCGCGAAGGGCCGCCAGGTCCTCTGGGGCGCGTTCCGCGGTCACCATGCGCTGCAGGACCCTCAGGCGCTGATTGCGCTGCACCAGGCTGCCCAGGACGTCCTCCAGCTCATCGCTGAGGGCCTCGCCCAGGCGCAGGTCGTGCCCAATCAGCTCCCGGAGCTGCTCCACCAGGTACGTGAGGTCCCAGGATTCTGCGTATCCAGCACGGCGCGACATCTCACCCCTGGCCCAGGCGGGTCGCCGGGCTCATTCCAGCGGTTGGGGCCGCAGCAGGCCCACGAGGGTGAGGCGCGAGCGGGACGGGTCCAGCTCCACGCTGACCTGGCAGCCGGCGACGTCCAGCCGCAGCGTGTACGGGAACTCGGGGGGCAGCTGACTTTCCTCCTGCCGGGCCAGCGCGGCCAGGCGGAACAGCTCGGCGAGCAGCTCCTGGCGGGTCTCCGCCGCGAGCCCCTCCACGGCCGCCTGAAGGCCGCGTGGGATGAGCACGGTGAAGGCCTGCGATGACGAAGGGGCGCATGAGGAGGATGCGACAGAGGTCATGGCGTACCCCAGGTGCGAGAACCATACCCTTCCCGCATCCAACCATTTCGCGTGGTTGCAGCCTGTAGCAGTGGAACGGCCTGTAAAAAACACTGCCCCCCTCCCCGCCGACCCTGAAGTGTTGGGAGGTGGGACGTCGAGGGGGCGGGGCGTCCGCGGGGCCTTCTGGCGCGGGTATAGCCAGAAGGCACGGGGGGGAACGCCATGGCGCACGCAACGCAGGCGTCCCGGTACAGCGGCATTGTCTTGGCGCTGATGCTGGGGTTGGGAGCGGCGGCTTGTCGGGACACGCCATCCCTGTCGGGGGCGGAGGGGCGGTTGCGGTTGTCGGCGCAGCGTGTGGACTTCCCGCACGCCTACCCGGGCACCCGGCGAGAGGCCGAGGTCCGCGTGGTGAATGGCGGCCGGGCCCCGCTGGACGTCACGTGGACGGACGTGACGGCACCCTTCTCGTTGGAGGCGGCGCTGCCGGTCCGGGTGCTGGCGGGAGAGGTGCCGGTGCGTCTGCGCTTCGCGCCTGAAGCCGAAGGGACCTACGAGGTCATCCTCACCGGCACCGCGTCGGATGGCGGCCAGGTGCAACTGGTGCTGGCGGGCGAGGCGAAGCCGGTGCCGGAGTGCTTCACGCCCGTGACGTGCGCGGCGGCCACCTTCGACCTGGTGACGGAGCGGTGCGTGGAGTCGGTGCTGCCGGACGGCACCGCGTGTGAGCCGGGCAATGCCTGCGTCACCGGCGCCACCTGCCAGGCGGGACGCTGCCGGGGCGAGGAGCGCGCCTGTGATGACGGCAACGCCTGCACCACGGACGTGTGCCACGTGCTGGACGGGTGCCAGTCCGTGCCGGCGCCGCCCTGTCCCGCGGCCGGGCCGTGTCAGGTGGGGACGTGCGACCCGCGGATGGGATGCGCCACGGCCCCCGCGCCGGACGGCACCCTCTGCGGCGCGGCCCAAGGCACCTGCGAGGTCGCGGACGTGTGCCTGGATGGGGCCTGCGTGAAGCGCGACCTGCCGGAGGGCTTCCTGTGTGAAGCGGCCAGTCCGTGCCAGGCGTCGGGGCACTGCCGCGGCGGCGTGTGCGCTCGGCCCGCGGCGCAACCCCTGAAGGTGGATTGGGAGCACGACGCTCGGACGGGAGGCGAGCAGCTGCAGGACCTGCTGGTGGGGCCGGAAGGGGACGTGACGCTGTCGGGCTTCTACGGCACGCCCGTTCTGGACGCGGCGGGCAAGGGTCCTCCGGTGCGGGCCTCCCACCCGGCGCGCCGCTGCATGCTGTGGAACGACCGGCTCCTGTGCATGGACATGCCGATGGACGGGACGGTGTCGCTGCTGGAGCGCGACACGGGGACACCGCGATGGACCTTCACCCTGGCCGATGCGCGGCCGGACTTCCGCGACAGGACGCAGACGCTCTTCCTGGCGCGGCTGGCGGTGATGGCGCCGGACCGGCTGGCGGCCCTCTTCGAGGCCTACCCCACGGACCAGCGGCGCGACACGGCGTGCCGCATGTACTTCCTGGTGATGCTGGATGCCTTCGGCCACATGGTGTCCGCGCGCGAGCTGACGGACCCACTGCTCGCCGAGTGCAACCACCCGCACCCGTATGGCCTCGCCTCGGACACGGTGGGGGACCTCTACGTCGCCTTCGCGCCCACGCTGAACACGGGCGCGCCGCTGGCGTCGGGGACGCCCTCGTTGCTGATGGCCTTCTCCTCGGACGGGGTGCCGCGCTGGCGGAGGACGGAGCCCCTGCGCGCGGGTGAGCTCGCGGTGGTGAACGGGCTGCTGCTGCCCGAATGGGGCTTCCAGGCGTTGAGCACCCGGGATGGGGCACCCGTGGGAGGGCACCTCGCCCAGCAGTTGGGCCGCGCGGTGGCCACCCGGGACGTGGTGGTACCCAGCGCGTCGGGCACGACGGTGAACGCGGGCGTGGACAGCCCGAGCTCCACGCCGGCCGCGACGCAGCTGAAGGGCTTCTGGCTTCCGGACCTGGAGCCGGCGTGGCTGTACTCGCTGAAGGAAGGCCAGCGCCTGACGACCAAGGAGCTCCGGCTGGCCACCTGGCCCAGCGGCGCGGGGCTTCCCCCCGAGACGCTGGTGCTGACGCACGCGGTGGCGGCCGACAACCAGCGGTTGCTGGTGGGCGTGCGCGCGCGGGATGGGGCGGAGGCCTTCCAGTGCCCGCTCGACTACGCGCCGCGCACGGTGCCGCAGTTGATGGAGCTGGGGCCCGGCGCCCTCTACCTGATGGATGGGGCTCTCAGTTGTGGCGAGTGCGACCCGCCCTTCGCCAACAGTCAGCCGCGCTTCATGCGCTTCCCCATGCCGGGGTTGCTGCCCGCGAACGCGCCCTGGCCCGGGACTTTCGGAGGACCGGGGCACGGGCACCATGAGAACGCGGTTCACTGAGCGGCGCGGCCCTTCACTGTGGAGAACTTGTGGGCGCTTGAGAGGATGCGCCCCTCGCGCAGCCAGCCCTGGTTGTCCACGGTGAGCGGTGCGCCCACGGCGGTGACGCGCGCGGGGGCTTTGCGCGTGAGCCACCCGAGCCACGCGCACAGCGCAGCATCCAACTGGTCATGGGTGGGAAGCAGGCCCGGCGGGAAGCGCAGGCCCCGCGCCTCCAGCACCGCCTGTCTTCGCGTCCGTCCCGCGTGAGACGTCTTCTTCCCCAACTTCTCCACAGACAGCGCGCGCCACGTCGCGCCGGGGAAGGCCTCGAAGAGGCGGGCCTCCTCCAGCGAGTCCGTGTCCACGTCCAACAGGGGATGCCCACCCCGCGCATGCAGCGCCGCGAACAGCAGCACCCCGCCCCGGACGAAGCCGGCGAAGGGACGTCCAGGCTCGGGCAGCACGTCAGGCGTGCGTCCCGGCGCGCGCAGGCATCGCTCCGCTTCGCGCACGGAGGCTCCCGGCCGGGCCAGCGCCTGGGGTCCATCGATGACGAGCACATCCTCCGAGTTCAAAGGAAATGACGTGCGCAGCAGTTCAGGGGGGAAGCCGAGCGCCTTCGAGGGGACAGGCCACCGGAGCTCGGAGAAGCGCACCTGCCCCCGGGCATCCACCTCCGCCACGTCCACTGGCCGGGGAACGCGTGCGTACGGATCCGTCAAATCCCAGCCCAGGAAGCGCATGGTGAGCTCAAGCCCGCGTAGCGGTTTCCCGCATATCGCGCTGCTTCATGACGCGCCCTGAAAGGAATTCAGTCTCCACCGCGTCTGCTCACACTCGTCGTGAATGCGCAATTGCTATGGGTCCTCACCACATCCGGCCTGTCACGGTGCTTGCGGGAGTCACGACCCGGCGGGTGGACAGGCCCTGCGCAGCCGATATTCTTCGCCCACCGTAGCGTTGGATTTCGTGGACGGTATTCCACGGTGCCCACGCGCAGGCCGCTCGGGAAGCAACCCCCTTGTTCCCGGCGCTCGCGTGGAAGGAGTGCGGTTGCCCGGACGACCTTGGAGGTCCGGCGTGCGGCGGCTTCGTGGCATCGTGGGGGGCCCGCTCGGGCCCCGGGTGGAAGTCTCCCGGGGCCCGAGAGACCTCGTTCCAGTCGCCGCTAAGGTTGTTGTGTCTCCGCCGCCTGCTTCGCTTCCACGCGAGTGAAGGAAAGCAGGTAGGCGGGCTCGTCTCGCGTGCTCGCCTGTATCAACTCCTCCGTCAGCGCATGCAGGGGCCAGCGGTCGATGGACGCCTTGCGGAAGAGGGCCACCGCGCCTTCCAGCGCGTCGATTCGCGCCAGCGCCTGTTCACGTCCGGCCTCGTCGCCCATTTCCTGGGCGCCGCCGCGGACGAGCTGCAGGCCCACCACGCGCTCCACCATGGTGGTGTCTCCCAGGAGCAGCAGCAACTGAATCTGCATGGCGCGTGGGTTCGCGGCCGCCAGCGTCTCCAGCTTCTGGCGGAACACCGTGCGCGCTTCGACGTGGGAGGACTGCGGCAAGGCCTCGCCCCGGAGCACGTCCATCACCGCCACGAAGAGGGACGGGTCCTCCAGCCGAGGCACCTGCCGCAGCAGGAAGAGCGCCTTGTCCGCGTCCAGTCGCGGGCTGCCCAGGGCCAGCATCAGCCTCACGTCGTCCGACGCGGCACGCTCCCAGGCGGCCTTCGCCGGGGCGCCGGGGCGCGGGGGCTTTATCGGAGGAAGGGAGG
>NZ_JAAEAH010000073.1 GCF_010998615.1 Myxococcus sp. CA023
CTCTTCCGCCACCCTTGTCGCCGCCCTTGCCCCCTCCTCCGCCGCTAGGACGCACTGGGCCCTGGTCGGGAATCGCGAGTCCGTGGGGGATGGGCTCGAGGTCGAGCGCCCGGCGGATGAAATCGCGCAGCGATACGACCAGCCGCGCGGTGCCGACCTTGCGCCCGGCGACCATGTCCGCGGCAGCCTCCGCGGCGAGCCGCACCTGCTCCTCAGTGCCGAGCAGCATCACATCCGACAGCGCCGCCTCGACCGCGTCGCGCGTGCGCCGACGGCGTTCGAGCGCCGGGTGGTCGAGCGACGACGCAAGCACGAGGCCCTGGTCGGGCTCCTGTTCGAGTGGCTCGCCAGCCGCGAGCCGACGGCGCATGTCGCGCAGATGGGTCGGGTCCACGACGAGCTCACCGGTGAATGAGCCGCCGAGTGTCTTGTATGCGGAGATCAGCGTCTTCAGTCGCTCGTTGATCTGGCGGTTCTCGCGTTCGCGCCGGCGCTGCACGGTCTGCATCACCAGCAGGCGGATGCTGACGACGACCAGCGACACCAGCACGAGGCTGGCCAGCGTCGCCGCGAGGCCACGCCAGGAAGTGAAGTCGAGTGAGCTCATCATTGGCGCGACGATAGCGCGTCCATCGCGCAGTCGCCGCGACGCGCTCCCGTGTGCCGCTGACTCGTCTTGCTGAGGAAGTGCTGCCACGGTGGAGTCCTTCACCCATCGGTACCCTGTGGCCGTGGTGGCGGCGGGCACTCACAAGCCGGACCAGGAGCGCTTCAGCCTCCAGGTGAAGCAGAGCCGCTTCGGGTTGTGGCTCAACGAGGAGGGCACCGTGCGCGGCCAGGTGGAGCTGGGCTTCGTGGACCTCGCCACGGCCACGCCCACCATGCAGGCCCTGCCGCGACTGTGTATCGGGCGGGCGGAAAAGCCGCGAGGGCGTGAGCGTGCTGGCCACCGGGCTCACCTTCGCGAGCCCCGGGGGCGCCGAGGGCGGTGAGGCGCTCGCCGCCCATGCCGACCTCTCCGCCGAGCGGGCGCAATCCCCAAGCGCCGCGCTCCGGGTGAAGCAGGCGTTGTGCCGAGCCTGGCGCAACCACGCCCCACAACGCTCTACCGCCCTCCTCAAGCAAGGCGGCCAGGGACGTCAGCGCGCCCGCGTTCTGGCGGAGGGATTCTTCGCGGTGCTCTTCTTCCTGGCCGAAGCGACCTTCGCCTTCGCGACTGCCGGCTTCCCTTCGCCGCGCGGTGCCTTCGCCTTTGCGGCCGCCTCCATCGCTTTTCGGGCTTCGGTCTTCTCGCCTTTCCGCAACGCGAGCGCCGCGGAGATCCACTCCGGTGCGTAGCTCGAAGTGCATCCCTTCGGAATCGGTCGCGGGTCCCAGCGACCGAGGCGCTCGCCGATGGCGATGGCCTCCGAGGTGTACGCGGGCAGGTGGAGGCCGATCCAGACCAGGCAGAAGTTGATGCCCTCCTTCACCCGGTACGGTGCATCCGGAAGCTCACGCTCAATGCGCTCGAGCGTCGCGCCTACGTCGAGTTCCTTCTCGAGGCCTCGCGCAATGCGCCCAGCAAGAAGCTTCCATCCGGCGCGGCGAGGGAGTTCCTTGCTGCCGTCCATCCACTTCTCCTGAAGCTTCGGGGCGACGGGCGCATGTATGAGCACGCGACCGACGAGTTCGTCGACCAGGGTCGGGTTCGAGAGTGGCTCGAGGAGCCCGCGAGCCTCCTTCTCAGTGAGCGCCGCGGGATCGAGGAGCATGCACGCGAGGATGCGCGCATCGTGATTGCCGGTCCCCCACAGTTCCAGTCCGAGCCCGTGGTTCGTCCCCAACGTCGCTGCCAGGCCACGGATTTTGCCGAGCAGCACACCGAAAACATTGTCGACCACCCCGTCGCGCACATAGCGCTGGCGCACCTTCTCGTCACCATGGCTCTCGAGCAGCTTCATCACCTGGGACAGCGACATTGTTTTTGGCATGGGGAGCACCTCGACGAGCGGTGGATTGAGAGCGGCCGGAAGGGTGGCACGACAGGTGCCCACGGTCGAGGAACGCTTCCCCAGTCAATGCCAACGCGCAGCCACAGAAGCGAGGGTGCGGCCATCCGGATGTGGCACCGTGGCCACGGGAACCGAAACGCTGCAACCAGGCGCGCGTCCCTAGCGCGCGTAGAGGCCCACCGCCGGGAAATCATCCTGGCGAGCGGGCCCCCGCCCCTGCTGCCACTCAAGGCGGAAGCAAAGGACGGACAGGCGCCCTGGCGAGGTTCGGGGTCGCCAATCGCCGCCCATGCAATTGGTCCTTCTCCTTCTTGGAACTGTTCTCCGCCCTCAGGCACCCGATCCTCGTATAGGAGTACGAGATATCGAGCAGATGCCCGCCACCATCGAACTGTTGGAGGTGGCCCCCACCACCTGGAGTTCTACGCGCCGCAGGAGTACGAGCGGCTGGTAAAGGCGGCGGCGAGGCGGGGCTGCTGAACCGGGGAAACTTCACCGTGAGCGTGGAGTACAGCCGCCAAGATGAGGGCGACGCGGAGCCCCGCAAGGTCAAGCAGGCGTTCAGCCATGGAGAATCCGTTCCCTCCTGCAGGGAATTCCAGGTCCTGCCCCCCCGAAATGCTGTGTGACAACGGCAAGGAATGCGCCTGAACCATGGATGAACTACTTGCACTGCTCGGGCGCTACGCTCCCTGCTCCAGCGGTCAAATCGAAGGCTACCCAGACTTTCTCGTGGATGAATTGGAGGACGTCTTCGGTCGTCCGCTCCCAGCCGTCTACCGTCTCTTCGCCGAGGTCTTCGGGTCGCGTGGAGGGCCGCTCCTGGCCCATGTGCGCTCCTTCGACCCCATCCTCGATGTCGCCGAACTCTATCGGGTCGTGCCCAAGGGAGAGATGCCCCCCAGGCGTTTTCTCTTCATCTTCGGAGACCCCGACCCACTGGCCCCCCATCATTACTGGCTCGACCTGGAGTCCCCTTCCGAAGAAGGAGACTGTCAGGTCGCGCGCATGCCCTTTGGTGCGGACGCATGGAAGACGAAGCTGCACCGGGAGGCCATCAGCTTCCGGGAGCTGCTCTTCCTCTGGGCCATGGAGCACGTCCACCTGCCCACCCTCCCTCATCAAGCCAGCTATGTACGTAGGGAGGGACACTCGACTCCCAGCGCCGAGGACCTCGCGCGTCTCATCGAGAAGATGGGCTTCGCCCGGCTCCCCTATCCCCGCTACAGCCTACTCTTCGAGCGGGAGGGGGCCGCAGCACGACTGTACCGCCCTCCTGATAGCCCCCACTTCAACCTTCGCGTGGGCATGCGGCGTCCCAAGGAGCTGGAGCGATTCCAGATGCTCCTTGAAGACAACACGGACCTGCGGAAGTCCCCATTCTAATCGGGGACCCTGCACGGGCACTCAGCACGTCGTTGGCCGGACGCTTACGATGCTTCAACGCTGCAGCAATGGCCTCGCACGCTGGTCTTCGCACCAGGACACAGCACCTTCCCCCCTGTGTCAGGGAAGTTGTCGCGTAAGAGGGTGAGCCAATCCGAGTCGTGCCTGATTTGGCGGGGGTAGTTCCATTACCAGACCAGCGCGGCGGCGTTCTAACAGCGATCTGATGGAGTCCGCGAGAGGTCACGCCATCCAGATGCGATGCTCGGTCAACTGGCCGGATGAATCCCTCTCCAGTCGCACTCCGTACGCATCCCGCGGTCCGCAGTGACTCGCCGCGTACACCGCAGGCTCGCGACGATACGGAGCGACTTCAAGCACTCCGACCCTTGTCGCCAGTGGGGAGTACAAGGAAGAACGCTGCATGGAGTGGTGGCGCAGATAGCGCCACACGTCATGGCGAACGAAACAGGAGTCGCTCAGGAACCAAGCCCCTAGCAGCGGCACAGCAATCCTGAGGCGCTCAAGTTCCTCATCATTCTCGATAGCCCCCCACAGCAGAACCCAGGTCCCCCAAGGACGCCTCCGCTCATCACGTGACGACCAGTCAGCCACCAGCATCCGGACCGCCTGCGCGATGAGCCATCGTCCTGGGTTGTCAAAGTAAGCCATGGGAGTCAGTGAAGTCTTGGCTCCAGGCGTCGAGAGAGCAATCTCGTCCACGGTTCGTTGTACCGATGCCCCACTCCAACAGGGCTCCCATCCATCCTATACATCGAGCCAGTGATACTTCGCGCCAGCAAGCTTCGGATTAGCTGGACAATCGGCATGACCATGAAGAGCCGCTTGCTCGCCAATCCCAGACTCTAGACGTAACGCCCGACATAGAACAGCTTCACCAGACCATCGCCCAAGGCGTGTACAACGAGCTTCCAGACGACGGCTGGGTTCAGGCCACCTATTCGTACCTGGCCATCACCCTCTTCTCCGAAGAAACCGGCCGGTACCGCCTCGCCGACGGGCAGCAGCGCTCCTTCGCCGCGACAGACGAAGTCACGGACGCCTTCGACGAGTTGAGGACCCGGACGGCGACACTCGGCAAGAACGGCCACGCCTGGTACACGACCACGCTGACCATCACCGCCGACGGCAACTTCGCGTTCGACTTCAACTATGACGAACTGCCACAGTTCGAAGTGGTGCCCTCTGCCGGCAAATGGGCCGATGAATTCCGCACCTACCCGCGCCAGGAACTCCAGGCTCGCGTCCCCGTCCAGCCCAGGTGACCCGAGGTTCGCGCCCGCAACCGGTCGGCCAGAGCCGCGAGGACTATCGCCCCAAAACGAAACGGGCTGGAGACCTTGCGATCTCCAGCCCGCTTCATGACGTGGTCGGGGAGACAGGATTTGAACCTGCGACCCCTTGGTCCCGAACCAAGTGCTCTACCAGGCTGAGCCACTCCCCGATATGTCACCTCGCCGGACGGTCCTTCTCGGGACCGGCGAAGTGCGGGCGGTAGTACCCGAGCCGCCCAGCCGAGTCAACGTCCTCGGATCACCTTTTCTTCCGCCCCTCCCCGCCCAGAGGGAGCTGGCGGCCGGGCGATACCCGGGTGGCCTCCGACTCCGCTTCCCAAGACCACGAATTTCCTGTACTCCCGGACAGTTTCCCCTCTGCTACACTCACGAGGCAGCCTGCATTGTTGCACCGCGATGCCATGACGCCGCCCCCCGTCGTCCTCATCTCCGATGACGAGCCCCTCATCGTCTCCGCCCTCGCCCGCGAGGGGAAACGCTCCGGGCTGAACTGCATCTCGGACACCACGTCCGAGCGCGTCCTGGAGCTCGCCCGCGAGCACCGGCCGGCCGTCATCATCCTGGACATCAACCAGCACCAGGACGGCCGGGACCTGCTCGCCCAGCTCAAGCAGGACCCCAACACCCGCGACTGCAAGGTCATCATCCTCAGCGCCGTCGAGGACCAGTTCACCCGCCACGTCTGCTTCGAGCTCGGCGCCGACGATTACGAGGTGAAGCCCTTCGACCCCACCTTCATGACCCGCGTCGCCCGGCTCGCCTCCACCGTGGCGCGCCCTCGCACCTGAAGTCAGCCGCGCCTCACGGGCGCAGCGAGCGGATGGCCTCCGCGTAGTCCTTCGAGCCGAAGACGTAGCTGCCCGCCACCAGCACCGTGGCCCCGGCCTCCACCACCCGCTTCGCCGTGGTGGCGTTGATGCCGCCGTCCACCTCGATGTCCACGTCCTTCAGCCCGCGCGCATCCAACATCCCGCGCAGCCGGCGCACCCTCTCCACTGTGGACTCGATGAAGCTCTGCCCGCCGAAGCCCGGGTTCACGCTCATCAGCAGCACCATGTCCACGTCGCCCAGCACCTCCTCGATGGCCGACAGCGGCGTGCCCGGGTTCAACACCACCGCCGGCTTCGCCCCGGCATTGCGAATCTGCTGAAGCGTCCGGTGCAGGTGCGGACTGGCCTCCACGTGCACCGTCAGCACGTCCGCCCCCGCCTTCACGAAGGCCTCCACGTAGCGCTCCGGCTCCACAATCATCAGGTGCACGTCCAACGGCTTCGTCGCCACCCGCTTGATGGCCTCCACCACCACGGGCCCAATCGTGATGTTCGGCACAAAGCGGCCATCCATGACATCCACGTGAATCCAATCCGCACCAGCGGCTTCGATGGCGCGGACCTCTTCGGCCAAACGGCCGAAGTCACAGGACAAAAGCGAAGGAGAGATGCGAACGGGGCGGCGGCTCATGCCGCGCTTCATAACCGCAACCCGCGCGCTGGATAAGGCCGAACGCAACGCGGCGACGTCCACCAGACAGCCAGGGACCCGCCAGGTGGGTCCCCCGAGGCAGTGTGCTGTCTACCCGTGCTAGAACTTTGTAGCCCTTCGCGGCCGCTGGCCGCTTCTCACGGAGCCGCCTGGTGCTCGCTCAACCCGCCCCACAGCCCGAGCTGAACCGCCGCCTGGCGAAGCTCACGTCCATCCTGGATGTCGCGAAGGCGATGAGCGCCGAGCGCGACCTCGACCTGCTCCTGCCGCTCATCCTCTTCGAGGCCACCAAGGTGGTGGAGGCGGACCGCTGCTCGCTCTTCATCCTGGACCGCGAGCGCAACGAGCTGTGGAGCAAGGTGGCCCAGGGCTCCAAGAGCGAAATCCGCCTCCCGGTGGGCAGCGGCGTCGCCGGACAGGTGGCCCAGACGGGCGCCGTCATCAACATCCCCGACGCCTACGCCGACGCTCGCTTCAACCGCTCGTTCGACGTCTCCAGCGGCTACCAGACCAAGACCATCCTCTGCGTCCCCATGCGCGACGCCGGCGGCGAGGTGACGGGCGTCATCCAGGCCCTCAACAAGCTGGACGGCGCCAGCTTCAACGCCGAGGACGAGGAGCTGCTGCTCGCCCTGGGCGCCCAGGCCGCGGGCGCCATCGAGAACGCCCTCCTCCACGAGGACATCAACCGCCTCTTCGAGGGCTTCGTCTCCGCCTCCGTCGTCGCCATTGAATCCAGAGACCCGACCACCGCCGGTCACTCCGGCCGCGTGGCCGACCTCACCGTGGCCCTGGCCCAGGTGCTTGAGCACCTGTCCACCGGCCCCTACGCCCACACGCGCTTCTCCGCCGGGGAGATTCAGGAGCTGCGCTACGCCTCGCTGCTGCACGACTTCGGCAAGGTGGGCGTGCGCGAGCCCGTGCTGGTGAAGGCGGAGAAGCTCTACCCCCATGAGCTCGAGGGCCTGCGCGCCCGCTTCCAGCTCGCCCGGAAAGACTTGCAGCTCCAGAGCTACCGCCGCCGCCTGGAGGCGGTGAAGATTCGCGGTCAGGCGAACCTGGCGGAAATCGAGGCCGAGGAAGAGGAGCGGCTCGCCCGCGAGTCGTGGCAGTTGGACGAGGTGCTGGAGTTCATCCTCTCCTGCAACCGCCCCACCGTGCTCGCGCAGGGCAACTTCGAGCGGCTCCACGAGCTGGGCGCGCTGCGCTTCCTGGATGCCCACGACAAGGCCCAGCCGCTGCTGCTTCCGGGGGAAATCCAGTCGCTCTCCATCGCCCGCGGCACGCTCTCTCCCGAGGAGCGCCGCGAAATCGAGAGCCACGTCGAGCACACCTACCGCTTCCTGTCCCAAATTCCGTGGACGCGCACGCTGCGCCGGGTGCCGGAAATTGCCTACGCCCACCACGAGAAGCTGGATGGCACCGGCTACCCCCGCGCGGAGAAGGACATCCCCGTCCAGTCACGGATGATGTCCATCTGCGACATCTACGACGCGCTCACCGCCAGCGACCGGCCCTACAAGAAGGCCGTGCCGCACACGCTCGCGCTCGACATCCTCCGGCGCGAGTCCGACGCCGGGCAGTTGGACCCGGCGCTCTATACCGTCTTCATCGAGGCCGACATCCCCCGGAAGGTCCTCCAGGGAATCAAGTAGCCGCTCAGCCCTGGATGGTGTGCAGGCGCAGGCTGTTGATCTTGCCCGGCTGCCCCACTGGCGCGCCGAACACGATGACGATGCGGTCGCCCTTGCGGCCCAGGCCTCGCGCCAGGAGCTCTTCCTCCACGCGCTTCACCATGGCCTCCGTGTCCTGGGTGGGCTCCAGCACGCGCGGCACCACGCCCCACAGCAGCGACAGCCGGCGGCGCACTTCCTGGTTCGGGCTGAAGGCGACAATCGGCACCGTGGGCCGGTAGTGCGACAGCAGGCGCGCCGTCACACCCGACAGCGTGAAGGCCGCGATGAGCGAGGCGTTGCTCGCCTTGGCCGCCTCGCAGGCCACGCGCGCAATCACGTCCGGGAAGTGGTTGGGCAGCCCCAGCGGCGTCTCCAGCACGCGCATCAGCGACTGCGTCGTGCGCGCGGAGGACTCGGCCGCCAGGATGATGCGCTCCATCATCTGCACGGACTCGATGGGGAACTTGCCGCTGGCCGTCTCGCCCGACAGCATGACCGCGTCCGCGCCGTCGAACACGGCGTTGGCCACGTCGCTGGCCTCGGCGCGCGTGGGGCGCGGGTTATCAATCATGGAGTTCAGCATCTGCGTGGCCACGATGACGGGCAGGCCGCGCAGGTTGGAGCGCCGGATGATGTCCTTCTGGACGGCCGGCACTTCCTCGGGGGGAATCTCCACGCCCAGGTCGCCGCGCGCCACCATCACGCCGTCCGTCTTGTCCAGGATGGCGTCCAGCCGGGCAATGGCCTCCGGCTTCTCCAGCTTGGCGATGATGGGCACCGTGCGGCCCACCTCGGCCATGGCCTGGCGCGCGGTGTCCAGGTCGGACGGCTGGCGTACGAAGGACAGCGCGATGTAGTCCACGCCGGCCTTGATGCCGAACACCAGGTCCTCACGGTCCTTCGGCGTCAGCGCCTCCGCGCGCACCGCCACGCCGGGCAGGTTGATGCCCTTGTTGTTCTTCAGCGTGCCGCCGTGGATGACCTGCGTGCGGATGAGCTTCTGCTTGTCCGTCTCCAGGACCTTCAGCTCCAGCAGGCCGTCATCCAGGAGGATGCGGTCACCCGGATTCACGTCCGCGGCCAGGAACGGGTACGTCGTGGACACGATTTCGTCCGTGCCCGGAACCGTTTCGTCCGTGGTGATGTGGAAGGTGCCGCCTTCCTTCAGCTCGGTGCTGCCCTTTACGAAACGGCCGGTGCGAATCTTCGGGCCTTGCAGGTCGCCGAGGATGCCCACCGCCTTGCGAACCTTCAGCGACGCGGCGCGCAGCTTCGCGATGTTCTCCGCGTGCTGCTCGTGGCTGCCGTGGGAGAAGTTCAGGCGAGCCACGTCCATGCCGTTCTCCAGGAGCGCTTCGAGCATCTCCTGGCTCTGGCTGGCGGGACCGAGGGTGCAGACAATCTTCGCTCTTCGCATAGAGCTCGTGAGGATGGGTTTCCCTCACGGCAGCGTCAAGCACGCTGCATGGGCCGCTTCGCTCGGTAAAACGGTAAATGAGCCAGCGAACGACGCGGCGCTCAACCGCGCAACAGCACGCCCAGGTTCTCCCGCTCCCAACGCAGTGCGGCGGCGTAATGCGGGAATGTTCGCTCGCGTTCGCGGAAGGCACGCGGGTGATGCACGCGGCGGCCACCCCGGCCCGTGCTCGGGAAGAGCTGGTGGAGCATCTCGTGGAAGATGATGAACTCCACGAAGAAGGAAGGCACCTCGGGGGTGTCCAGCGCCGGGTGGATGCGAATCTCACGCGTCTGGTGGTCGTAGACGCCCAGGCGGATGGACTTGCGACGGCGGCGCGGAGGCATGCGCCCCCAGCCAATCCGGGCCTGGATGAGGCCCTGGAAAAAATCTCGGTTGGTGGCGTCGTAAAGCGCCTGGAGGTCGAAACAGCGCCCGCGCGGGTTGAGGTCCGCGTCGGATTCGCGGCGCATCTGGCGGATGCGCGGCTGCTGACCGCGGATGTACTCGTCCAGGATGGCGCCCGCGGTGCGGTGTCCCCGGCCCGCGTAGTCCGCCACCGCGCGCACCACCGGCTCCGGCGCGTCCAGGAACATGTGGTGCAGCCGCAGCGCCAGCACCGCGGAGCCCCGGCGGAAGGACACCATGGTGGAGCGGTTGTCCGTCACCGACAGGCGCACCGGAATGCCCAGCTCGGCGCTCAGCCGCCAGGCCAACGATTCAGCCCGGGACCACAGCTCCTCCCGCGTGGGCGGGCGCGTGACGATGCGGGGTGCCTCGTCGGGCAGGAGGTTGCGCTGCGGCATCGGCACGGGCGGTGCGACGGGCCGCGGCGCGGGCGCCACGGGCGCGGCAGGTCCCCCCTCGGGCCGGGGCGCGGCCGTGCCCTCCGCCGCGCGGCCGGCGGCAGAGAGACCTCGAGGGAAGAGCGACGTCTGGCGGAATTGCTCGGGGGACACGCGGCTGCGCATCGTACCCCGCACTTCCGGGGACTCAAGGGCGGCGGTCCGCTGCTCGCCTCCTCACCGTCAGCCCGTCAACCGCGCTCACACGCAGCGTCCACTAACAGGAGGGGAAGGCAGGCGAGCGTACGACGCGCCCTCACGGTGCGGGCGGCTCCGCGTGCCGGGACTTGAGGAGCCGCTCCAGGCGCTCGGGCTCCATGCGCACCACGAAGGTCTTCTCGCGCGTGAAGGTCACCTGCCCCGGCGCGCCGCCCTTCACCTTGCGCACGAACTTCGCGGGCACGTAGCTCACCTCACCGCGCGGCTCGCCCTTGGCCCCGGAGTGGTGCAGCGCCAGGTGCGCCGCGTCCAGCAACACCTCCTGCCCCACCTCCTGCCCCTTCTCCAGCGGCAGCACCACGTGGCTGCCCGGTACACCGCGTGCGTGGAGCCACAGATGCCAGGGTCTGGCCACCTTGAAGGTGAGCGCGTCGTTGTCCTCCGAGCCGCGCCCCACCCAGATGCGCGCCCCGCCATGGCCCACGTACTCCTTGAAGGGCCGGCCCTCCTGCGCGCCCTCGCCCCCACTGGGGAGCTGAAGCACCTCCGCCTGCGCCAGCAACGCGGCGTCCTCCATCCGCTCAATCTGCGCGAGCGCCTGCTGCGCGTGCGCCACCTCGCGCGCCAGCTCCGCCTCGCGGTGACGCGCCTGCTCCACGCCCCGCAGCAGCCGCCGGTACTGGTGGAAGTGCCAGTCCGCCTCCTCCTTCGGGGTGCGCTTCGGGTCCAGCGTCACCCGGACCTCCTTCGCGCCCTCCTCTGTATAGGCGATGAGCACCGCCTCGGTGGCGCCCCGCTTGAGACGGTAGAGGTTCTGCGCCAGCAGCTCGCCCACTTCGCGGTGCTTCTCCGCGTCCGGGCCGCGGGCCGCCTCGGCGCGCACCTTCTCCAACGTGCGGGAGGAGCGCTTGAGGCGCGCGCGGTACGGCTGCGCCAACCGGCGGCGGATGGTCTCCGAGCGGCTGGCCTTGTCGCGCGCTCCGAGCAGGCGCTCCGCGGCCTGGGAATACGGCAGCGCATCCGAGTCCTGGGGAGCGAGCCGCGAGGGTTGGCTCCGGGCCTTCTCGCGGGCCTCGGGCGGCGGCGGCTCCGGCGGCGCCCACGCCGCGCCCGGATGCAGGCCCCGGCGCTGCGCGAAGCCCTCACCGGAGAGCATCAGCACGCGGCCGTTGTCGCTGAGCAGCAGCAGACCACCGGGCGCGCCCACCTCCAGGAGGAGGCGCCTGCGCACGTCCTCGCGCTCGAAGTCGAAGGCCACCACGCGCTCGGCTTCCATGAAGCGGGCGCCCTGGAGCTTGAAGCCTGTCAGCTCCTGACGCAGCCACCGCTGGAAGGGGGCGGGCTCGCCCGGCGTGGGGAAGCGATCATCCGCCACGGACACCCGGGCCAGGTCACCTTCCGCGCACAGGCACAACAGGATGGATCTACCCGGGACGCGAAGCTCCACGTAGGCGAGCCTGGGAAGGGGACACCAGGCCTTCTGCGCCACCGCGCCAGTGAGGCGCTCCGCCACCTCCGCCACCACCTGCTCCAGCTCCACGGGACGCAGCGACATGGGGCACTCCGGGTCCTGAAAATGAAAACGGCCCGGCGGGTTTCGCCGAGCCGTTCACCGGACGTCAACTACCGTCCGCTCATGACGACGGGACTGCTCAGGACTCCGGCGTAACCGGGGCCGCCACCGTCTTGGCCTTGGTGGTGCGCTTGCGAGCCGGGGCCTTCTTGGCCGCCTTGCGGGTGGTCTTCTTGGCGGCCGCCTTCTTCGTCGCGGTCTTGCCAGCCGTCTTGCGAGCGGTCGTCTTCTTCGCCGACTTCGCCGCCTTCGTGGCCTTCGCGGTCTTGGCAGCCTTCTTGGTCGCGGACTTCGCAGCGGTCTTCTTCTTAGCGGCCATCAGAATCCTCCAGTTCAGTGGTTGGCCCCAGGTCAACCGAGGCCCTGCACTCTTCTTGATGGGAGTGAGTGCTTGAAGTGAATGGTACGGGCGACATGCCAGTGTGTCAACGCATGGTGATGTATTGCATCGCGTGCGAGGCCGATTTTTCGGCATCGAGCGCGTCCGCAGGTGCCGAACGCCACCTCGCGGACACTCGCGAGCGCATCCGAGGTGTCGCGCGCGAGGCCGAGTTTCCGGCTCCGGACACGTTTCGGCCACTTTCGAGCACGACGTTGGCGCATGCCGCGGCGCATGCGCGCGAGCGACGCGGCGCTTTTCGTCGTGGGGTGCGGCGTCTACGGTTCGCCACCACATGAGCGCCACCGAGCAGACCTTCCCCGCGGACTTCACCTTCGGCGTCGCGACCGCCGCGTACCAGGTGGAGGGCGGCATCGAGAACGACTGGGCCGAGTGGGAACGCGCCGGGAAGCTGAAGGAGCCGGACGCTCGCTGCGGCCCCGCGGTGGACCACTGGAACCGCTACGAGGAGGACTACGCCCTGGCCCGGGCGGTGGGCGCCACCGCGTTTCGCATCTCCCTGGAGTGGGCGCGCATCGAACCGGAGCGCGGACGCTTCGACGAGGCGGCGCTGGAGGCATACCGGGAGCGGCTCCTGAAGATGAAGGCCCACGGCCTGCGGCCGGTGGTGACGCTCCACCACTTCACGCACCCCACCTGGTTCCACCGGGAGACGCCGTGGCACCAGCCGGCCAGCGTGGACGTCTTCCGCCGGTACGCGAAGCGGTGCGCGGCGCTGCTGGAGGGGCTGGACGCACTGGTCATCTCCTTCAACGAGCCCATGGTGCTGCTGTTGGGGGGCTATCTGCAGGGCGCCATTCCTCCGGGCCTCGCGGATGGCCCCACCACCATGCGGGCCATGGAGAACCTGGTGCGCTCGCACGTGGCCGCCCGGGAGGAGCTGTTGTCCCGGCTGGGCCGCGTGGAGCTGGGCATTTCCCAGAACATGCTCGCCTTCGCGCCGGACCGCTGGTGGCACCCGCTGGACCGCGCGCTGGTGAGGCTTGGGGCCCAGGCCTACAACCATGCGTTTCACGAGGCGCTGGCCACCGGCAAGCTGCGCGTCACCATGCCGGGCGTGGCCTCCACGCGCGTGGACATCCCTGGCGCGCGGGACTCCGTGGAGTTCATCGGGGTGAACTACTACACCCGCGCGCACCTGCGCTTCGTGCCGCGCCCGCCCTTCATCGAGTTCAAGTACCGGGACATCCACGGCCGGGGCCTCACCGACATCGGCTGGGAGGACTGGCCGGAGGGCTTCCTCCAGACGCTGCGCGACGTGAAGCGCTACGGGAAGCCAGTGTGGATTACGGAGAACGGCATCGATGACCGCGTCGGCACCCGCCGGCCCCACTACCTCCATTCCCACCTGGCCCAGGTGCTGGCCGCGCGCGCGCAGGGCGTGGACGTGCGCGGCTACCTCTATTGGAGCCTGCTCGACAACTTCGAGTGGCTGGAGGGCTGGGGCCCGCGCTTCGGCCTCTACCACGTCGACTTCGACACGCTCCGCCGCAGCCCCACGCCCGCGTGTGACTACTTCCGCGCCGTGGCCACCGGACGGAAGCTGGTACCGCCAGACGCGGTCCGCGCCTCGGGCGCTTGAGCGGCGCGCCGCCCACGAAGGGCACGGGCTCCCTCCTTATATATAGAGAAGCGCCGTGCCCTCAGCCCAGCGCCGCCCGGTAGTCTACGTCCTGCTCCTCACCGGGGCCCGCGAGGTCCACGTGGGCCGCGGCGAAGAAGCGGCGCACGCAGTCCTCCACCGCTGACGGCACGTCCAGGCCGTTCACCTCCGCACGAAAGGCCGCGGCGCCGTACAGGCCGTGGGCGTACCACGCCAACTGCTTGCGGAAGGAGCGCACGGCGCCCAGCGGGTCCCCCATGAAGTCCAGGTGCGCCCGGAAGTGCCCCAGCACCAGCTCGCAGCGCTCGCGCGGCGTGGCGGGCGGGCCCCCGAGCAGCTCGCGGAAGATCCACGGGTTGCCCAGCGCGGCGCGGCCAATCATCACGAAGTCGCAGCCGGTGGTCTCCAGCATGCGCGCCGCGTCCGCGGGCGTCTTCACGTCCCCGTTGCCGATGATGGGCAGCTCCGGGAAGTGGCGCTTGAGGTCGGCGATGACGCTCCAGTCCGCCTGCCCCGAATAGCCCTGCTCGCGCGTGCGGGGGTGGATGGCCAGCCCCGCGCAGCCCGCCTCCTGGAGCGCGCCAGCCACCTGAAGATAGTTCAGGCTGCGGGCGTCCCAGCCCGAGCGAATCTTGCAGGTGACGGGCAGGCCGGTGGCCTCGCGGATGCGCCGGACGATGTCCGCCGCGCGGGGCACGTCACAGAGCAGGCCGCTGCCCGCCCCGTTCTTCACCACCTTCTTCACCGGGCAGCCCATGTTGATGTCGATGATTTGCGCGCCGGCCTCGCGCCCCACCACCGCCGCCCGGGCCATGGCGTCTGGCTCGCCGCCGTAGATTTGGAGCGAGTAGGGCCGCTCCACCTCGGCGTCGTAGCGCAGGTACTTCAACGTCCGCTGGTTGGCGCGCATCAGCCCCTGCGAGCTGACGAGCTCGGTGGGACAGAGCGCCGCGCCCAGACGGAAGGCGAGCACACGGAAGGGCATCTCGCTCACCCCGGCCATGGGGGCCAGGATGTACGGATTCGGCAGGGTGTAGGGACCAAGCTGCGGCATGAAGGGCGGGGAACCTAGCGGATTTGCCCGGGACATGGCGGAGACGGTGAGCAAGTGCCTGCGCTCGGAGGTCCTAACGGTTAAGGTCCGTCCCCATGTTCCGCTTTCGTCTCGGGAGCATTCCCGTCGAAGTCCACCCCAGCCACCTGCTGGTGTCCGGCATGCTGGCCTGGAGCTCCGTCCCCGCGGCCCAGAACGGCTGGCCGTTCCGTCAGGTGGATGGCGCCCCCACCCTGGGCCACGCCAGCGCGATGGTGGTCTACATCCTGTCGTGGATGCTCATCGTCTTCGTGTCCGTGCTCATCCATGAGATGGGGCATGCGCTGGCCAGTCGCCTGTTCGGCTACCGGCCAAGCATCGCGCTCGTCTGGATGGGTGGCCACACGCTCCCCACCGACGCGCCAGGTCCCCTTCCGTGGAAGCGGGATTTGCTCATCACCGCGGCCGGCCCCTTCTTCGGGCTGATGCTGGGGGTGACGAGCGGGCTGGGCTACGTCCTGTTCGAGGGCCGCTCGCCCGCGCTCGACTTCTTCCTGCTCACCTTCATGATCGCCAACTTCTTCTGGGCGTTCCTGAACATGCTGCCCGTGCTCCCGTTGGATGGGGGGCGCATCACCACCACCCTGGCCACGCGGATGTTCGGTCCGCGGCGCGGCTTCGTGCTGGCGCAGGGGCTGGCGCTGCTGGTGTGCGTGGGGGCCGTGGTGTACGGCCTGCGGTCGGGTTGGCTCCTGCTCACCCTCATCTTCGCCATGTACGGCATGCAGTCCTTCCGCGTGGTGGCGGAGGCGCTGCGCAACGGACAGGCGCAGAGCGTCCCACTGGAAGGGCCGCTGGCGGAGAAGCTGCGCGAGGCCCGGGCCGCGCTCGACGCGGGCCGCATGGACGAGGCGCGGCGGTTGGGCGCGTCCGTGCTGGAGGCCAACGAGGGCCTGACGCCGCGGGTGGCCAGCCATGCCCACCACCTGCTGGGCTGGCTCGCCTTGAAGGAGGGCCAGGGCCGCCAGGCGCTGGACCACTTCTCGCAGGTGCAAGGACTGCCCGTAGAGCCGCACGCGGTGGCGGCGTCCTTCTCCCTGGTGGGCGATGACGCCCGCGCGGTGGAGTGGTGGAAGCAGGCCTGGCAGGCCTCGTCGGACCGGACCGTGATGCACGAGTACGCCGGCACGCTCATCCGCATGGGCCGCGAGTCGGAGGCCCTGAAGCTCCCGGGCCTGGACCCGGAGGCAGCGTTCTCCTGCGCGGAGCGGGTGCTCTTCATCCGGGGCGCATACTCGGAAGCCGCGGCCGTGGGCGAGGCGGCGCTGCAGCACGCGCCCAGCGCCACGCTGGCCTATGACGCGGCCTGCGCCCATGCCCGCGCGCGCAACGTGCCTGACGCAATGCGGTTGCTGCGCCGCGCCACGGAGCTGGGCTTCACCGACGGGGCCTATGCCGCCTCGGACGAGGACCTGGCTCCGCTCCATGGGTACCCCGCATTCGAGGAGTGGTTGACGGAGCTGCGGCAATCCGCCGCCTCCTGACAGTGGGATGACAGGCGGGGGTGTTGATGCGGGGTGAGGCTGAGCACGTTCCAGCTCGGCCCACCCAGCGCACGAGGCTCCCTTGCAGACACCGTCTCCAGCCCTGCCCGCGGCGGATGAGCGCCTCAACTGGCTCTCCTCCATCCCCTTCTTCGCAGTCCACCTGATGTGCCTGTTCGTCTTCGCCGTCGGGGCGAAGCCGGTGGACGTGGCCGTGTGCGTCGGCCTCTACGTCGTGCGCATGTGGGGCATCACCGCGGGCTTCCACCGGTACTTCTCCCACCGGGCCTTCAAGACGGGACGTGTCTTCCAGTTCATCCTCGCCTTCGTGGGCAGCATGTCCGCGCAGAAGGGCGTGCTGTGGTGGGCGGCGCACCACCGCCACCACCACCGCTATTCGGACCAGGCGGAGGACATCCACTCGCCCCTGCAGAAGGGCTTCTGGTGGAGCCACGCGGGGTGGATTCTCTCCGACAAGTACAACGACACCCGCATGGAGGGCATCAAGGACTTCGCCCGCTTCCCGGAGCTGGTGTGGCTCAACCGCTTCCACCTGATGCCGTCCGTCCTGCTGGCCGTGGCGCTCTACTTCATCGGCGGCTTCTCCATGCTGGTGTGGGGCTTCTTCGTCAGCACCACCCTGCTGTGGCACGGCACCTTCACCATCAACTCGCTCAGCCACATCTTCGGCAAGCGCCGCTACAAGACGACGGACACCAGCCGGAACAACTGGCTGCTGGCGCTCATCACCCTGGGCGAGGGGTGGCACAACAACCACCACTTCCATCAGAACACCGCCAACCAGGGCTGGTTCTGGTGGGAGGTGGACCTCAGCTACTACTCGCTGAAGGTGCTCTCCTGGTTCAAGGTGGTGGAGGGGCTGCGGCTTCCCTCCGAGGCCACGAAGTACGCGTTCCAGAAGTACACCGACGAGGAGCGCGCGGCGCTGGCGGCCCCCACCCGCTTCTGGGGTGCTTCGGGCGCGCGGGCCCAGTTCGTGGCCACGAAGGCCGCGGGGGATGCGGCCCGGGCCGCCAGTGATGCGGCGAAGGCCGCGGGCGACAAGGTGCGAGAGGCCCTGACGACCGCCGCGGACCACCTGCCCACCTCCGCGCCGCCAGCCTCCGCCATGCTCAAGCGGCGGTAGCCGTTCGAAGCTGAAGCGAAACCGCGACGCGCCTGTCACGCGCGCGACCCGACGGCTGGCCGCCCTGCACACGTCCGCGTCACGAACCTTGAGTGGCGCCTGACCCACTGTTAGTGGGACCTGCAATGAATGCAGGGGATGTACCCGCATCAAGCGCGGCGGCCCAGCGCGCAATCTGGACTCAACTGCGCGCGGCGATGGGCCGCTTCGTCCACGCCGCGCTGAAAGCGTCCAACCGCCTGCGGCTGCCCGGCCCCTCTGTCCTACCGGTAGCGGGCGCGGTGGTCGGCCTGTACAGCGGGCTGGCGGCCGGCATCTTCTCCAACCTCATCGGGTTGGTGAGCGGGCTCACCTTCGGGGCGGCCTCGCTGAAGCACACGCTTCGCCAGGACCAGTTCCAGTCGCTCATCGAGGCGTTCGCCGCGGCCCGCTGGCATCCGGAGTACGCCTTCATCGGCGTGCCCCTGGCGTCCGGCGCGCTGCTGCTGGCGCGCATCATCGAGCCTGGCGGGCCCCGTGACGAGGTGAAGCGCCGGCTGCGCCTGCTGGCCCTGCTGGCCCTGGGCGGGCTGTCGCTCTACTACCCGCTGGTGGCGCTGTCCGCGCTCAACAGTGTGTTCGGACACAGCCACAACCTGCCCGAGGCGCTGCCCCACCTGCCCTGGTGGCTGATGCTGCTGGCGCCCACGCTGGGCGGCGTGGTGGTGGGCCGGCTGCTGCGGGACAAACCCGAGACGCATGGCCACGGCGTCCCCGAGGTGGTGCGAGCGGTGAAGAGTGGCGCCAACGCCCTGCCAGCGGACCGGGGCCTGCTGAAGCTGGTGGCGTCCGCCATCACCATTGGCAGCGGCGGCTCGGCGGGCCGTGAGGGGCCCATCGTCTACGGCGGCGCGGCGTTCGCATCCACCGTGGGCCGGGTGCTGGGCTTCAGCCGCAAGGAGCTGTCCATCCTCCTGGCGTGCGGCGCGGGCGCGGGCATCTCCGCGTCCTTCAACGCCCCCATCGCCGGCGCCGTGTTCGCGATGGAAATCATCCTTCGCGAGTTCGAGCTGCGCGTCTTCTCCCCCATCATCCTGGCCAGCGTGGCCGGCACCCTGGTGAGCCAGGGCGTCATGGGAGAGTCCGCCATGCTCCGGCACGTTCCCTACGAGCTGGTCAGCGGCGGCGAGGTGCTGGCCTACGCGGGCCTGGGCATCGCCTGTGGGCTGCTCGCCTTCACCTTCGTGCAATTGCTGCACGGCGTGGAGCACTACTTCCATGGCCATGGGAAGGACCGGCTGTCCCCGTGGCTGGGCAGCAAGCCGCTGCCGCTGCGCGCAGGACTGGGCGGTCTGTGCGCCGGCATCCTGGCCTTCGCCAGCCCCACCGTCTGGGGCAGCGGGCACGACTACATCAACCTGGCCGCGCTGGGACGGCTGCCCTTCCTGTTCCTCATCACCGCGTGTCTGCTGAAGCTGGTGGCCACGGCCATCACCATCGGCTCGGGTGGCTCGGGCGGGACGTTCTTCCCGGCGGCGCTCATTGGCGCCATGGCGGGCGGCGCCTTCGGCACCCTGGTGCACTCCTTCTTCCCGGAGAGCACCGGCCCCAGTGGCGCGTATGCCCTGGTGGGCATGGGCGGCGCGGTGGCGGCGCTCACCCGCGGCCCGCTCACGGGAATGATGATGCTGTACGAGCTGAGCGGGAACCACGACATCATCCTGCCGCTGATGGTGACGTGCACCATCGCCTCGGCGCTCTGTCACTACCTCACCGAGCGGAAGACGCCGAAGGTCCAGAGCGACACGGACCTGCTGGAGGCCACCCCCGTCCGCTCGCTGATGGCCCACCTGACACCCGTGCCCGCGGGCATGCCGCTGCGGGCGCTGACGGACCTGCTGCTCACCTCCGAGGCGGGCACCCTGCCCGTCCTGGACACCGTGGGCCGCATCTACGGCACCGTGCAGGTGGAGCAACTGCGCGAAGTGTGGCGCGACGAATCCGTGTACCCGCTGCTGGTGGCCAGTGACCTGGCGCGCAAGCTGCCCGCGCTCTCCCCCGACGCGAACCTGTCCCATGCCCTCCACGTCATGGACCACGAGGACGTGGATGCCCTGCCCGTCA
The DNA here is from genome assembly GCF_010998615.1 of Myxococcus sp. CA023. GTDB lineage: Bacteria > Myxococcota > Myxococcia > Myxococcales > Myxococcaceae > Myxococcus. Next base: position 19,718 of record NZ_JAAEAH010000073.1, read on the forward strand.
GCGTCCCGGCGGGCAGCCCCACCTGCGGGCTGCTCACCCGCGCCGCGGTGCGCAGGTTCCTCTTCGCGCAGCATGCCCAGGCCCACGCGTCGGGCAACTACCCTGTCAGCCCCACCGAGGCGAGCTGACGCCCCACCCGCTCAGTGCGTGGGGGGGCCCGCTGGAGACAGCACCTCCTGCGTGCCCACGAGGCTGGCGTAGGCGGAGAGGTAGCGGCTGGCCATCCGCCGGGGCGTGTACGTCAGCGCCCACGCCCGCGCGCGCAAGGCCAGCCGGGTGCGCAGCCCGGTGTCCTCGCGCAGCCGCTCCAGCGTCTCCACCAGGGCATCCACGTCGTCCGGGGGCACGAAGCACGCGGCCCCATCTCCCCACACCTCGCGCAGCGCCGGAATGTCGCCCAGCACCAGCGCGCAGCCGGACAGGGCCGCCTCCAGCGCGGTGAGGCCAAAGGGCGCGTATCGGGCCGGCAGCACATAGATGGATGCGCGCGACATCCACTCCGCCAGGACATGCGGCTCCAGGCGCCCCATCCACTGGAGGTGGCGCGGCTCCGCCTTCCGATCGGAGGGATGGCGCGCGTCTCCCGCGAGCCGCACCGGCCAACCCAGGCGGGGCGCGGCGGCGTCCAGCACGGCGACATTCTTCGCGGCGTCCCACGGACTGCCCACGCTGAGGATGAAGGGCTCCCGCTCCGAGCGAGGCGGCACCCGGTCCGCGCGCCGGGCATGGGGGATGACCTCCGCGGCGGTCAGCGGGCCATAGTGCATCTGGAGGGAGTCGAGCAGGTCCCGGCTCGGCGTCACCACCCGGCCCGCGGCGCCCAGGCCCGCGGTGACGGCCTCGCGATAGCGCGCATGGCACGCGGGCGCGTCCTCGCCCTTCACCGCCCGCCACCACGACAGGCGGCATGCGTGCCCCACCACCAGGGGCCGGTGCAGCCACGGCAGCGCCCCGTGCACGTAGCCATTGAGGTGCACCACGTCCGGACGCACCCGGCGCTCCAGCGCGAGCAGCCAGTCGCCCGCCGAGCGCACGTCGTCCCACGGGTCCTCCATCCACTCCAGCCGGAAGCGCCCTTCCTCCACGGTGAGGTTGGGGATGCCTCGCGCCTCCGCCCACTGCGCGCTGGTGAGCGGCGCCCCCATGGTCGCCAGCGTCACCTCCACCCCGTGCGGCGCGAACGCCCGGGTCAGCTCCAGCGCATACGTCCAGACGTCGCCCACGGCGTCGGCCGTCATCAGCACCCGCCGCACCGCCCGGCTCGACGTGACGTCACTGCCGTGCGCATGCCTGCCCTCGTGGGGTGGGGCATGGGTCTCCTGGCCGTCCATTCCACTCGCCATGCGCATCCGCTGACTGTTCATGGTCCCCCCCCGCAGAGCCCCGGACTCATGGAGGGCAACGTAGGCCGAGCGCCTCCATGGGAGGATTGCCCCACCGCTCCCCTTCCCTGCATGACACCCGATGGATGGAGAGACGAGGCCCCTCCCAGGCCCCTCCTCGTCCGTCCGCCAGGCCCAGCAGATACCCTCCGCGACGCCCTGGCCGACGGACGCCCGAAGGGTCATGCTGGGAACACGAGAGGCCCTCCATGGAGATTCTCCGAGCGACTCCGTCCGAGCACACGCTGCTTCGAAACCTCTACCCGCTCTACCTCCACGACCTGAGCGAGTTCGGCGTCGACTACGCCATGGACGAGCAGGGGCGCTGGCGGCCGGACTTCCTGCCCACGTGGCTGATTCCCGCCCCCGAGGTCCACCCCCTGCTGCTGCGCTGGGAGGGCCGCGTCGTGGGCTTCGCCTTCGTGGGACAGTCCCCCTTCCCCTACATGACGCCTGGGCGCGACTTCCGGATGAGCGAGTTCTTCATCCTGCGAAACGAGCGGCGCATCGGCCTGGGCCGGCTCGCGGCCAGGGCCGTGTTCGACCTCTTCCCCGGCATCTGGGAGCTGTCCCAACTGCCACGCAACCGCCCGGCCATCGCCTTCTGGCGCAGTGTCATCCACGAGTACACGGGGGGCGCCTTCGAAGACACCTTCATCGATGGTTCACCCGCGCAGGTCTTCGACAGCCGGCAGCGCGTGGCACCCGCTCAGGGACGGTAGCCACGTGCCTTGCGCGGCTACTTCGTGCCCGAATCTGGCGTCTTCGCGTCCGCGCCGGCCGGCTTGCGCAGCGGGCACGCGACAATCGCTCCGTGCGGGTTGATGGCGTCGTTGCCGGACTCGACCTTGAGAATCTTCAGGCCCTCACCCACGACGAACGTGTACCGCTTCGGCACCGACAGCAGCGGCATCTTCACGTCATAGGCGGAGACGACCTTCCCTTCAGGGTCGGGGATGAACGGGAACGGCGCCTTCAATTCGGTCTTGAAGCGCGTGAGCGTCTCCGCGTCATCCATGCTGATGGCCAGCACCTGCCCCTGCGCCTTCTCCACGTCCGCGTAACGGTCTCTGTACGCCTTGAGCTCGCGGGTGCAGCCGCCCGTGAAGGCCTTGGGGAAGAAGGCCAGGATGACGGGGCCCTTCTTCACCATCTCCGACAACGTGTAGACGTTCCCCGCGGAGTCCTTCGCCGTGAAGTCCGGCGCCGTCTCTCCGGCCTGGGGAATGGCACCGCTGAAGAATCCCGCAACGAGCAATGGCACGAGCATGGGCGGGACTAGACAGGACATCCCGCCCCCGGACAAGACAGAGGCAGGCTACTTCTTCGCCGCCTCCGCCATCCGCGCCCACACCGCCGACGCGGCCTCGCGCGCCTGCTCCGCCACCACGGTGGGACTCACCGACAGCGGCCGGCGCGCCCACATGCGCCACACACCATCCACCATCACCGCCTCCACGTGCCGGCTGCCCAGGCCGAACACCACGTGCCAGGCCAGGTTCTCCGCCGTCAGCGGCGTGGCTGGCAGGTAGTCCAGGATGAGCAAGTCGGCGAGCGAGCCCTCGCGCATGGGCCCCACCGATGCGTCGAAAATCTGCGACGCCATGCGGTGCCCGTTGGCCAGGTAGCGCAGCACATCGATGGGCTGCCCCGCCTCACGTGAGCGCAGGTACGCCGCCTGCGCCTCCGCGAACAGGTCCGCCGACACGCCATCCGCGCCCAGCGTGGCCCGGGCCCCGAACTTCAGCGCCGGCGCGTACCCCACCTCCAGCCCCTGGTTGGCGCGCGGCGTGTGCACCAGCCACGCACCGGTGGCAATCACCTGCGCCAGGTCCGCCCAGTCCAGGTGGCCCACGTGCGCCAGCTGGCTCTTGGGCGACAGCAGGCCCGCCTCCAGCAACCGCGAAACCGGCGAGGCACCGTAGTTCTCGTTGGACAGGCGCTCGTCGAGCGGGTCCTCCGCCAACGGCAGGTGCAGGCCGCCATCGCCCAGCGCCTTCAGCGCCTCCGCCAGGCCTGACAGCGCATCCGGCCCGATCGTGAAGCACGGCGCCGCGCCCACCTGCCCTCGGAAACGCCCCTTCGCCTTCTTCGCGAAGCTGACCGTCTCCTCCAGCCCCTCCTCGCGGCCGAGCGCCCCCTGGCGATCCGACACCGCGTAGGCGAGCACACCGCGCACGCCCACCTCATGGAGCCCGCGCGCCAGCCGCACCAGCGAGCCCGAAATCGCCTTGGGCGAGGAGTGCAAATCGCACACGGTGGTGGTGCCGCACTGAAGCGCCTCCAGCCCGCCGGCACAGCCCGCCACCTGCACGGCGTCCAGGTCGAGCGCGTTCTCGTACGGCCAGGCCACCTGCTCGAGGATGTCCTGGTAGGTCTCCAGCGGCGGGCGCGGCATGCCACGGCCCAGCACCGCGTACAGGCGGTGGTGCGCGCTCACCAGCCCCGGGAAGACGAGCTTGCCCGACAGCGCCACGACTTCGTCATCCGGGCCCGGCGTCAGGTCCGGCCCACGGGCGACGATTCGCTCTCCTTCGATGCGCAGGTCCACGCGCTCGACCAGCGCCGGCTCCAGTTCGACGACGAAACCACCCTTGAGGACTGTGCCCAACCATCCCTCCGGCCGCAGCGCGTGCGTGTGTCTGGGCCACCTCCCGCCAGGCCCACGAGACAGGACGGACGTTAACATTCCCGCTCCCAGGCGCGAGCGGGGAGGTAGAGGACCCCCACCCGCCGTAATAGCCACAACACTGTGCGCGGACGGGCGCCTACACATAGACTGCGCGCACTTTGGAGCCGGAGCAGAACCCCTATCAGGTGGGTCGCTACCGACTGTCCGCGCGAATCGCGACAGGCGGCATGGCCGAGGTGTACCTGGGCCGCCGCATCGAGGACGACGGCAGCCGTGGGCCCTCGGTCGCGGTGAAGCGGTTGATGCCGCACCTCGCCTCGGACCGGCGCGTGGTGCAGATGTTCCTCAACGAGGCCCGCATCACCGCACAGGTGCGACACCCCAACGTCGTCACCATCATCGAGCTGGGCATGGAGGGCACCGAGCCCTTCATCGCCATGGAGCTGCTGGAGGGACGTTCGTTCGCCGAGCTGCGTCAGGAGGCCGCCGAGCACGGACACCGCGTGCCGCTGGGCATCACCCTGCGCGTGCTGGTGGAGGCCTGCCGGGGACTGGACGCGGCGCACCGCGCCGTGGATGAAGCGGGCCGGCCGCTGCGCATCGTCCACCGCGACTTCACGCCCGACAACATCCACGTGGGTGTGAATGGCGCGGTGAAGGTCATCGACTTCGGCATCGCCAAGGCGGACGCGCTGGGCTCGGGCACGGAGCCCGGCATCCTCAAGGGCAAGTTCTTCTACATGTCGCCGGAGATGATTGCCGGCAAGCCGGTGGACCACCGCGCCGACTTGTTCGCCGCGGGCGTCATGCTCTACGAGCAGCTCTGTGGCCGCCGGCCCTTCACCGGACTGTCCGCCGACGAGGTGCTGGGCCGCATCGCGGAGGGACGCCCCAAGCCGCCCACCGCCTTCGACCCGTCCGTGCCCAGCGCGCTGGAGCTGGTGTGCCTCACCGCGCTGGCCCGAGAGCCGGCCGCGCGCTTCGACAGCCTGGAAGACTTCATCGCCGCCATCGAATCGATTGGTGGCGCAGCGGAGATGGCCACACCCGAGCAGTTGGCCGCCTACGTGGATTCGCTCTTCCCCCCGAACCGCGACCCCAAGCGACTGGCCCTGCGGCGCGCGCGGCTCGCGGACCCGTCCCACGGAAGTACGCCGGCGCCCCACACCCGGCCCATCCTGGGCGTGGTCGACGCGCCCACCGCGTGGCCTCAGGTCTCCCGGACCACGAATCCCGACGCGTCGACGGTGGCGGGCGCCACGCGGAAGGCACTCGCGGGCACGCCACCTTCGACTCCAGGAGCCGAGCACGCCCCGAGCAGGCGACGCTCGCGCATGGTCCCGCTCATCGCAGGCGTGCTCGCGCTGGGTGCAGTGGGCGCGGGTGCGACGTGGTTCCTCACGCGTCCCGCAGCGCCCCCCGCCGAGCGCCTGGCCCGGGCGGAGTCCGCCTCCACGGCGGATGCGAAGGCGGCTGCCCTGGAGGGACTGGCGTCGGATGACCGGGCAAGCGCGGAGGAGCTGAGCCGGGCGGGCGCGCTGCTGCTGGAAGCCGGCGCGCACGCGCAGGCCCTGGCCCTGGCGGATGGCTTCGTAGCGCGCTTTCCCAAGGACATCGAGGCGCACCTCATCGCCGCGCGCGCCGCCACGGAGTTGCGACTGGGCAAGCGGGCCGAGCGCGCCCTCGAGGAGGCCACCGCGCTGGCCCCCAAGGACCTCCGCCCACCGCTGGCGCTGGCCGAGCTGCGCGAGCGTCAGGGGGACATTCCGGGCGCGCTGGCCGCGCTGGCCACGGTCCACGCCCGGAAACCCGGCGCCTCGGAGGTGACGCCACGCTACGGCCTGCTGCTCTCGCAAAGTGGCCGGCTGGATGAGGCCGCCAGCGTGCTCTCCGCGTGGACACGCTCCCACGATGACGCCGCGAGCCTCGCCGAGCTGGGCTTCGTGCGATTCCGACAGCAGCGCGTGGACGAGGCCGCCACCCTGCTCAAGCGCGCGATTCGGAAGGCGCCCAAGCTCGCCGTGGCGCACTACTACCTGGGGGCCGTGCTCTTCCGGCAAGGCGACACTGCGGGCGCCGAGCGTGCCTACGTCGAAGCGGACCGGCTCTCTCCCGAGGACCCACGAGCGCTGGCCTCCCGTTGCCAGCTCCACGCCCACACCGGCAACACGGCGGGGGTCACCGAGGTGAAGCGCGCCCTTTCCGAGCGCTTCCCGACGCGCGCGGAGGCCCTGTCCGCGGAGTGCGTCGCGGTGAAATGACGCCAACACTTCGTGCGTCACGGCCCCGGCCCATTAACTTCGAGGCCATGCGCTTTCGCAGAACTCGCCTCGCCCTCGGCGTCCTGCTCGCTGGTGCCACGGCGTGCTCGTCCTCGGACACTTCCCGTCGGTCCACGGAGGATGCCGGCATCGTCCCTCCCACCGGCGAGGAGCCCATGATGCCGGAGCGCACGGCCTGCACCGGCCTCACGGTAGGGCCCGGCACCTACGACTGGACGGTGGCGCACGACGGGCGCACCCGCCACTACCGCGTCCACGTTCCCCCCGGCTACGACGCCACCCGGCCCACCGCCGCCGTGGTGGCCTTCCACGGCTTCGGCTCCAACGAGGTGGAGATGGAGGGGCTGATGCGCCTGTCCACGCTCGCCAACACGGAGGGATTCCTCGCCGTGTATCCCCAGGGCCTCAGCGCCTCCGAAATCAATCACCAGGGGACTGACGGCACCAGCCGGGGGTGGAACGCGGGCGCGTGCTGCGGCCCCGCCTGGACGGCCAAGGTCGATGACATGGGCTTCGTGGACACGTTGCTGGCGGACCTGGATACGCGCGTGTGCGTGGACACGCGCCGGACCTTCGCCACGGGCATCTCCAACGGTGGCTTCTTCTCGTACCAACTGGCCTGCCAGCGCGCGAGCCGCTTCGCCGCCATCGCCCCGGTGGCGGGCATGGAGGGCGCCACGCCCTGCAACCCGTCGCGCCCCGTGCCGGTGCTGCACATGCACGGCACCGCCGACCCGGTCATCCGCTACCAGGGTGGCAGCAACCTGGGCCCCTTCGGCGGCACCTACCCGTCCGCCGAGGAGTCCGTGCGCCGCTGGGCCGAGCGCAACGGCTGTACGGGCCCCACCGTGGAGACGTACCAGCAGGGCGACAGCACCTGCACCGCCGCCACCGGGTGCAGCCCGGAGTCCGCCACCGCGTCCCTGTGCACGGTGCAGGGTGGCCAGCACACCTGGCCCGGCTTCACGGACTTCAATCACGGCGGTACACCCCACCTGGACGCCACGCGGGAAGCGTGGAAGTTCTTCCAGGCACGCCCCCGGCCCTGAGCCCACCGCGAGGAGAGCCCCGCCATGCATTCACGCGCCCTCATCATCAACGCCGACGACCTGGGCTACGACCCGGCCGTCACGCGCGGCATTCTCCGCTCCATGCGCGAGGGCGTCGTCTCGTCGGCCACCTTCATGGTGAACACGCCCTTCTCCGAGGCCGCCGCGCGCGAGGCTCGGGGCCTCGCCATCGGCCTGCACCTCAACCTCGCCCGGGGCACGCCCGTGTGGAGCGGCTTCCCGCGCGAGCTGCTCGGCGAGGACGGCGGCTTCGTGGAGGCGCGCGCGGGCAGCCTGCCGGCGGACGTGGTGGAGGCGGAGTCCTTCGCCCAGCTCGCACGGCTCGCGGGCCTGCTGGGCCAGCCGGCCACGCACGTGGACGTGCACAAGCACAAGCACCTGCACGCGGGGGTCCTGGAGGGCCTGGCCCGGGCGGCGCGGAGCGTGGGCGTCCCGGTGCGCTCCATCAACGCGGAGATGCGGCGCACGCTGCGTGCCCAGGGCGTCGCCACCAACGCGCACTTCGTGGGGGACGCGGGCGCGGAGGCGTACTGGACGCTGGAGCGCTTCACCTCGGAGCTCGCCGCCCTGCCCCAGGACGGCGTCATCGAGCTGATGTGCCACCCGGGCTACCGGCCGGAGACGCTGAAGAGCGGCTACGCGGCCCAGCGAGAGGTCGAGCTGGAGACCTTCCTCCACCCCCAGGCGCGCGAGGTCCTGGCCCGGGAGGGAATCGTCCCGGTGGACTTCCGCGTGCTCACGTCCGGGAGCTGACCAGGTCCAGCGGCACCTCGGCCGTGGACCGCCGCTCCATGGCGAGCGCGTTGCGCACCCGGGTCACCAGGTCCTCGGGCCGGTAGGGGCGCGTACACAACGACGTGCCCTCATGCGCCCACCAGGGGCGCTCGTCTCCAGCCAGCAGGATGGGCACCGGCCGCGCGCGCGGCAGCGTGGCGAAGGTCTCCAGGAAGACGCTCGTCTGTCCCTGCGTGGCGCTGGTGGACAAGACGATGAGGTCCACCGGCAGGTGCGTGGCTCGCCGCAGCGCCTCGGCCCCGTCGCGCGCCGTCAGCACCTCGAAGCCCTCGGAGAGCAACACCTGCTCCGCCGCGGCCTCCTGGGTCTGGTCCTCGTCCAGCAGCAACAACCGGTGGGGCAGCCGCCTCACGTCGTGCGCCGCCATGCGAGGCAGGCTCAGCGAGAAGGTGCTGCCCTTCCCTTCCGCGCTGCGCATCGACAGCGCGCCGCCGTGAAGCCGGGCGATGGAGTGGCTGATGAAGAGGCCCAGCCCCAGTCCGCCGAAGTTGCGGTGCGACACGTTGCGCGCCCGATAGAAGCGCTGGAACACCTGCGACTGGTCCGCGCCCGGAATGCCGATGCCGTGGTCCTGGACGTGGATGCGCGCCTCGCCCTGGGAGCGCTCCACCGTCACGACAATGGGCTCTTCCGACGCGCTGTACTTGTGCGCGTTCTCCAGCAGGTTCACCAGCACCTGCTCCAGCCTGTCCCTGTCCCCGCGCACCCAGACGCGCTCACGGGGTACTTCCACGGCGAAGGGCCGCTCGAAGGCCGCGCGGAAGTGGTCCACCACCTCCGCCACCAGTTGCCCCACCTCCAGCGGCGCCAGGTCCAATGCCAGCCTCCCCGCGTCCAGGCGCGACGCGTCCAGCAGGTCGTCCACCAGTCCCACCAGCCGGTCCACCTGCCGCTTGGACTTGAGCACCGTGGCCAGGTCCACCGGCTGGCCCGACGACAGGCGCCGCTCCATGGTGAAGAGGCCCAGCTTCAGCGGCGTGAGCGGCGTCTTCAGCTCGTGACTGGCGATGGAGATGAACTCCTCGCGCACCTGGAGCGCCGCCTTGGCCTCGCGCAGCAGGCGCGCGTTCTCCACCGCCACCGCCAGCTGGTTCGCCGCGGCGCTCCACAAGTCCAGCTCCCGCACGGAGAAGGACGTGCCCTGTTCCTTGTAGAGCAGCAGCAGGCCCACCGTCCGGCGCGGCGCGCACAGCGGCACCGCGGCGAAGATGGAGCCCATGGAATCCCCATAGCCCCGCTGGATGCCCAGCTGCGCCTGACGCAACGCCAGCGCCTGCCGGAACGGGTCCGACTGAGAGTCGAAGGTCGCCTCGGGGGACTCCGAGCCGGCCAGGTCCGACACCGCCACCCGGCGCAGGCTCCCGCCCTCCTCTTCGCAGAGAAAGACCTCGGCGCGGCGCACGTGCGCGCAGCGGACCAGGGCCACCACGGCGGCGGCGCAGACGCTGTCCACCTCCAGCGTCTCCCCCACCGAACGGGCAATCTCCTGCACCGCCTGGGAGAAGGCCCCCTCGTCGTCCACGCCCGCGGGCTCCACCACCAACCAGACTCCCGCTGCCTCGCCCGTCGAGGCGGGCTTCACCTGCACCCGGACCTGACGCAGCGCGCGGGTGATGACGTGGCCGGTGTGGGACGCACCGTCCCGGATGGCGCGCTCCAGGGCGTCCAGACTCCGGGTGCGCTCCAGGGCGTCCCGCAGGTCGCCACCGGCGTGCAGCGCCACGCCCGTCTTGTGGGCGAATCCTTCCTCGCACCACTGCACGCGCAGGTCCGGACCGACGCGAACCAGCGCCAGCGGCAGGCACGAGAATGCATCTTCGACGTCGGAGGGAAGCGGCATGTGCTCGGGCGGGGGAAGAGGCTCCCCTTGATTATGGGCCCCTGCCCAAGCGGCAACCGGGCCCTCCCCAGGATTCCCCCCTGCTGGACGCCAGGCGCGTTGGCAGGCGGACATCGACGGGAGGGATGACACGCGGCGTTGGTGTGGTAGACGACAGCGCCATGCCCTCGCAGCCGTCCAAGGAACTTCAGACCTTCCCCAACCCCGCCGCCGATCGCGACTACGAAATCGTGTTCGACGTCCCGGAGTTCACCTGTCTCTGCCCGCTCACCGGTCAGCCGGACTTCGCACGTTTCAAAATCAGCTACGTGCCGGACCAGAGCTGCATCGAGCTCAAGAGCCTCAAGCTCTACATGTGGGCGTACCGCAATGAGGGGGCCTTCCACGAGAAGGTCACCAACACCATCGCGGACGACATCATCAAGGCCATCCAGCCGCGCAAGCTCACCGTGGTAGGCGACTTCTTCGTGCGCGGCGGCATCGGCACCATCGTCACCGTCACGCACGACAAGTCCAAGCAGCAGGCCTGAGCCACCCGCCGGCCTCAGCGGGTGAGCTGCTCCACCAGCGGCGCCCACTGGGCCTGGGTGAAGTAGAGCCCGGTGCCCGCCGCCGTCATCAACGCGATGGCGGCGGCCAGGGCCCACCTCAGCTTCCCGCCCTGGCGGGAGCGCCCCGTGTCGAACCCCTCTACCGCGGCGTCCAGCTCGTGCGGCCGCATGAGCTGCTGGGCCTCCGTCTCCGTCAGCTTCTGACGGTGGCGCAGGAAGGCCACCAGCAGCGCCGCGTGGGACACCTGCACCTCCTGCGCGAGGAAGACGTCCAGTTCGCGGCGCATGGCGGCGGCGTCGGGGAAGCGGTCCTCCGGCTTCACCTCCATGGCGCGCTGGATGATGCGCACCAGCGGCGCGGGGACGTTGGGCGCCACCTTGGAGAGCGGCGTGTACTTGCCGTCGCGAATCTTCGCGAAGACCTCGCCCGCCGTCTTGCCGTGGAAGGGGCGCGCGCCGGAGAGGGCTTCGTAGAGCAGCACGCCGAGCGAGAAGATGTCGGTGCGGCCATCCACCGGCACGCCCGTCACCTGCTCCGGGGACATGTACGACGGCGTTCCCACCGCCATGCCTTGCTGGGTGAGCGCCTCCATGCCCACGTCCTTGGCGATGCCGAAGTCCATCAGCTTCACCTCACCGGACTTGGTGAGCATGACGTTGGCGGGCTTGAGGTCGCGGTGGATGATGTGGCGGAAGTGCGCGTGGTCCAGCGCGCTGGCGATGCGCGCGGCGATGACGCCGGTGACGTCCGCTGGCAGCGGGCCTTCCTTGATGAGCGTGTGGAGGGTGGGGCCGTCCACCAGCTCCATCACCATGAAGAGGCTCTCGGCCTTCTCCACCATGTCGTAGAGCGTCACGATGTTCTGGTGGCGGAAGGCCGCGAGCGCGAGCGCCTCGCGCCGGAAACGCGACAACGTCTCCCTGTCGCGCTGGCCATCCGGGAGCAGTTCCTTGATGGCGACTTCGCGCTGCAGCATCTCGTGCAGGCCTCGGTACACCAGGGCCATGCCACCACGTCCCAGCTCTCCGAGTACGCGGTAGGCACCAATCTTCCGATGACGAACGGGCTTCGCAGCAGGGGGCACGGCGCGCAGGCTATCGAAGCAGGCGCACAGCGTCGATGGGGGGATGTGGCCGCGCGCCTCCGGGCCGGGTCCGAGCATTCATGTCCTGGCCCCGCACGATGAAAGCCCGTCTCTTCCTCCTCCCCGTTCTCGCGCTCTTCACCTTCAGTGGCTGCTTCCACCATCACCACTTCGACTCGCGTCCGCCCAAGTCGAAGAAGTCCAAGCGGAACAGCAAGCACTGCCACCCGAGCCAGTACTGGGACGGCACCGAGTGCAAGCACAAGGGCAAGGGCAAGGGCGCGCGGAAGCACGACGGGCGATGACGGCCCGTGGCGGGACGGCCCCCATGTCACGGTGAGGCTGTCCCGTCGAGACGCTGGGAGCGGTAGGGTGGAAGGCGCTCATGCGCGCCGAAGCCTCACTGCCGCCATTGACCGCTCCTGGCCTCCGCCTTCCCCTCAACGAGGTCCGTGAGGAGCGCGTCACCCTGCTCGACGGCGGGACGGAGGCGTACCCACGGATGCTGGAGGCCATTGCCACCGCGCAGGTGCGGGTGCACCTGGAGGTCTACACCTTCGAGCGGGATGGCATCGGCGCGAGGTTCCTCGAAGCGCTGGTGGCGGCGGCGCACCGGGGCGTCGCGGTGAAGGTGGTGGTGGATGGCTGGGGCAGCATTGGCGCCAGCCGGCACCTCACGCAGACGCTGGAGGCCGCGGGGGCGAAGGTGCGCGTGTACAACCCGCTCACCTCGCTGTGCACCGGCCGCTCCTGGCGCAACCACCGGAAGATTCTCCTCGTCGATGACTCGGTGGCGTTCCTGGGAGGCATCAACATCGGGGACGCGTACGCGGCGAATGGGGACCAGCCCGGCTGGGCCGACCTGGCGCTGGAGCTGCGAGGTGACATCTGCCGGCAGTTGGGGGCCACGCTGCACGCGGGGGCCTCCGCGCTGGAGTCGGGCGCGGTGAAGTTGTTCCTGTCCGGCTTCGCGGGCGGGCACCGGCTGCGCAAGCGGTACCTCCAGGCGATTGACGGCGCGGAGCACGAGGTGGTGCTGGCGCACGCGTACTTCCTGCCGGACAAGGGTTTCATGCGGGCGCTCAAGCGCGCTTCGCGGCGAGGCGTGGCGGTGCGGCTGATGCTGGCCGGGCGCAGCGACGTGGTGTTCGCGCGCGCGGCGACCATGCGGCTGTACCGCGACTTCCTGCGCGCCGGGGTGAGCATCCACGAGTGGACCGACTCCACGCTGCACGCGAAGGCGGCGCTGGTGGACGGCAGGAAGCTGCTGGTGGGGAGCTTCAATCTGGACCCGCTGTCGCTGGTGAACCTGGAGACGCTGGTAGAGGTGGAGGAACCCGGCGTGGCGGCGCAGGCGCAGCGGTGGCTCGACAAGCACCTGCGCGGCTCGCGGCGGGTGTACCTGGAGGACTGCGCTCGCTCCGGGCTCCAGCAGTGGCTGCTGGACATCGTGGGGCTGGCCGTCGCCCGCCTCGCGGAGCGCTTCGCCAGCTTCATGGGCCGGCGGCGGAAGCGGTAGCGTGCCTCCCCGTGTGTGCGCGGCCTCCATGGCCCTGCACGGGAGGGGACATGCCGCGACGTCCGTGGATGGCGCTGGTGGTCAGTGGCCTGGTCGCCGGTTGCGCGGCGCGACCGGAGCGCTACGGCTTCGACTCAGCGACCAGCGCGTGCCGACAGAATCCGGCGGTGTGCGCGCGAATGGCGGGCGAGGAGGCCGTCCTCCCTGGCACCCGGGCCATGCGGGTGGCGGGCTCCATTGGCACCGCGGGTGACGCGGCGCTGCGACTGCTGAAGGCGGAGGGAATCCATCCTGGGACTCACACCCGAGGCAGCGCGCCGCTGGGAGCGCCGCTTCCTCGACTGAGCAACTGATACATGGCTGTCACGCACTGAAGCGAGGGGCCAACCTGCCGGTGCGGTTCCCGCTGCGATTGCCACCGGAGCCCCGTAGACTCCGGCGAGAACCACCCATGCCTTCTCGCCCTCCTCCGCCCGTACTCGCCGCCATTGACGTGGGCACCAACGCCGTCCGTCTGGAGCTTGCGCGGCCAGACGCCGACGGCGCGCTCGAAACCCTGCACCAGGAACGCGACGCCATCCGCCCGGGAGAGGGCGTCTTCGCCACCGGCTCCATGCCGGAGGAGACGGCCGAGCGCCTGCTGGCCACCCTGCGCCGCTACGCCGCCCTCTGCCGCCGCCACAAGGCCCAGGTGCGCGCCGTGGCCACCAGCGCCATGCGCGAGGCCAAGAACAGCGCCGACATCGTCCGCCGCGTGCGCGAGGAGGCCGGCCTCAACCTGGAGGTCGTCAGCGGAAAGGAAGAGGCCCGCCTCATCTGCCTGGGCGTGCTCCACCGCAAGCCGTCCCACACGCGCTCGCTCCTCATCGACATCGGCGGCGGCAGCACCGAAATCGCCACCGCCATGGGCGAGAAGCCCGACAACCTCTGGAGCCTCGCGCTGGGCTCCGTGCGCCTCACCGAGGTCTTCGACGCCTCGCGCACCGTGCCGCCCAAGCAACTGCGCCTCATGCGCAGCTTCGTCTCGGACGTGCTGCAAAAGACGCTGCCCCCCACGGTGCCCAACGTCCCCCGCGTGGCGCTCGGCTCGTCCGGCACCATCAGCGCCGTGGTGTCCTTCGCCGCCGCGGAGAACAGCGGCAACGCCACCGTCCGGCAGCTCACGCAGACGGTGGACACCCTGGCGCAGATGCCTCCCGAGCGCCGCCGCAAGCGCTTCGACCCGCGCCGCGCGGACATCATCGTCTCCGGCGCTGTCATCCTGGAGGGCGTGGCCAGGCACCTGGGCGTCGAGTCCGTCAGCGTCGTCAACCGCGGCCTGCGCGACGGCATCCTCGTGGACCTGCTCTACCGGCAGGATGAGCACCGCGAGGACCACAGCCTCGCGGACGCCGCCCTCGCCCTGGGCAAGCGCTTCTACTTCGACGAGAAGCACGCCCGCCAGGTCGCCCGGCTGTCACTCACCCTGTTCGACAACCTGGCCGCCCTGCACCAGCTGCCGCTGTCGGTGCGCCCCCACCTGGAGGTCGCCGCCCTCCTCCACGACGTGGGCCACGCCGTCAGCTACGAGCGGCACCACAAGCACACGTACTACCTCATCCGCCACGCCGACCTGCCGGGCCTCGCCGACCGCGAGCGCGAGCTGGTGGCCCGCGTCGCCCGCTACCACCGGCGCAGCCCGCCGGAGCTGACCCACGCCGGCATGGCGGGCCTCAACCCGATCGAGGCGCGGACGGTGCGCAAGCTGGCCACCTTGCTGCGCGTGGCCAACTCGCTGGACGTCAGCCACCACCAGCCCATCAAGGACTTCAAGGCCACCAACGGCCGCGACGGCGTGGCGCTGCACCTGCACACCAGGCACCCCGTGGACCTGGAGCTGTGGAACGCGGACCGAGAGGTCCTGAACTTCCGCCGCGTCTTCGGCAAGCGGCTCACCTTCCACGTCCACCACACCTCCACGAGCCGCTAGCCCCCGCTCCCCCGGCCGCCAGGCAGAAGAGGGGGCGGCGTTCGCTTTGCCCTCACCCGGGGCGATGCCCAGGCTCCAAGTCACGCGGGTCTGCGTCCGCGCAGGCCCTTTCCGTCTTGGGGCCCCGAGGGGGCAGGAGCGCACGCAATGAAGGCTGTCGTTTTCCATGGGATTGGGGACATCCGGCTCGACGACGTAGAGGAGCCGCGAATCGAAAAGCCGACGGATGCCATCGTCCGCCTGACGGCGAGCGCCATCTGCGGCACGGACCTCCACATGATTCGCGGCACCATGCCGGGCATGAAGCCGGGCACCATCCTGGGCCACGAAGGCGTGGGCGTCATCGAGGCGCTGGGCGATGACGTCCGCAACCTCAACATCGGCGACCGGGTGGTCATCCCATCCACCATCGCCTGTGGCAACTGCTCGTACTGCCGCGCCGGGTACCACGCGCAGTGCAACGACGCCAACCCCAACGGCCCCAGCGCGGGCACGGCCTTCTTCGGCGGTCCCCAGGAGACGGGGCCCTTCCACGGCATGCAGGCGGAAAAGGTGCGGGTGCCCTTCGCGAACGTGGGCCTGGTGCGCATTCCCGAGGGCGTCAGCGACGAGCAGGCCATCCTCATCTCCGACATCTTCCCCACCGGCTACATGGGCGCGGAGCTGGCGGAAATCAAACCCGGTGACACCGTGGCGGTGTTCGGCTGCGGCCCCGTGGGACTCTTCGCCATCGTCAGCGCGAAGCTGCTGGGCGCCGGCCGCGTCTTCGCCATCGACTGCCACGAGGACCGGCTGGACCTGGCGCGGGCCCAGGGCGCCGAGGTCATCAACTTCGAGGAGGAAGACCCGCTCGAGACGCTCAAGCGCCTCACCAACGGCATTGGCGTGGACCGCGCCATCGACGCGGTGGGCGTGGACGCCATGCATCCGCACCACGGCCCCGCGGCGAAGAAGGCCCACCAGGAGAAGGCCGAGTTCAAGCGCGAGGTGAAGGAAGCCGCCCCGAAGACGAATCCCAAGGGTGCCAACTGGGTGCCCGGCGACGCGCCCGCGCAGGCCCTGATGTGGGCCGTGGAGGGACTGGCCAAGGCCGGCACCCTGTCCATCATCGGCGTCTACCCGGCGCAGGTGCGCACGTTCCCCATCGGCATGGCGATGAACAAGAACCTCACGATGAAGATGGGCAACTGCAACCACCGCAAGTACATCCCCAAGCTGCTGGAACTGGTGCGTACCGGCGTGGTGGACCCCACGGCCATCCTGTCCCACGTGGAACCCATGAGCGGCGCCATTGACGCGTACCGCAACTTCGACGTGCGCAAGCCCGGCTGGGTGAAGGTGGAGCTGGAGCCCACCCAGCTCCAGTAAAACGCCGAGGCCCACACCGCTCACGCGTCCAGCAGCAGGCACGAGTCTCCGAACTCGTGCCCCAGGTAGCCGCGCGCCTCCGCGTGCGCGGCCACCTCCTGGAGCAGCGGCAGCGGCGCGAAGGCCTGGAGCAACGCATGGTGGCGGCTCCCCGGCTCGTGCACGTCGGTGAGCAGCCCGTGCACCAGTCGCGGGACGAAGCCGGGCCCCAATAGCAGGCGGGCGCGCGGCTCCACATGCAGCAGGCGCCCCTCCTCGGGACGGTCCACGGGCCAGCGCGCGGGCTTCATGCGGCCTCCAACTTCGCCGCCTCCAGACGGGCGCCCGAGGGCAGCGACTCCGACCGCCACGCCACCCACTCCACGAGCCGGGCCGCCACCGCCTCCGGGCGGCTCAACTGCGAGTAGTCCCCATCCGGCACCGCGTCGCGGTACATTCGCGTGTCCATCTCCCCGGGGTCCACCGAGACGAAGCGCACGCCCGTGCCCTCCAGCTCCGCGGCCCAGACGCGCCCCAGGTGTTCCAGCGCGGCCTTGGACACGCCATATGCGCCCCAGCGGGGATAGGCGGACACCGCCGCATCCGAGGTGATGTGCATGACCAGCCCCTTGCCTCGCACCGCCATGTTCCCGGCCACCGCCTTGGTGAGGCGAAAGGGGCCCACCACGTTGACCTCCAGCACGCGCTGCAGGTCCTCGCAGGCGGTGTCCAGCAGCAGCGGCAGCGGCGTGGGCCCCAGCGTGCTCGCGTTGTGGACCAGCACGTCCAGCGGGCCCACCAGCGCGGTGGCCGCGCCCACCATCGGGTAGATGGCCTCCTTATCCCCCACGTCGTAGGCCAGCGCGTGCGCCTCCAGCCCCTCCCAGCGCAGCGCCTCCGCGACGGCCTCCATCTCCGCGGCATGGCGCGCCACGCCCACCACCCGCGCGCCTCGGCGAGCCAAGCCATTCATCAGCGCCAGCCCCAGTCCCCGGCTCGCGCCCGTAATCAGGATGCTCTTGTCGATGCGAATCATTCGTGCGTTCTCCTTGCGACGGGAGCTACACGCCGCTCGCCATTCCGTTGGCGTGTGGTCCAAGGGCTTGGCAGATTGCCAATCCATGAACGACGATGACCTGCCCGGCAGACTGGCCCGCAACATCCGTTCCCTGCGCGAGACGCGAGGCGCCACACAGGCGCAGCTGTCCCGGCTGGCGGGCGTGCCGCGCGCCACCTGGGCCCATTTAGAGTCCGGCGCGGCCAACCCGACACTGTCCGTGCTGCACCGCGTGGCCGCCGCGCTCCAGGTATCGCTGGAGGAGCTGATTGCGAAGCCCCGCGCCAGTGCCCGGCACTACCCGCGCGCCACCCTGCCCGTCCGGACGCGTGGTGGCGGCATGTTGCGCAAGCTGCTGCCGGACCCGCTGCCTGGCATGGAGTTCGACCGCGTGGAGCTGCCGCCGCAGGTGCGCATCACCGGTGTTCCGCACACCCCCGGCACCCGGGAGTATCTGGCGTGTGAGTCAGGGGAGCTGGTGCTCGTCGCCAGTGGGGAGCGCTTCCACCTCCAGCCCGGGGACGTGGTCGTCTTCCGGGGGGACCAGAAGCACTCGTACGAGAATCCTGGAGCACGAACGGCCGTGGGTTACTCGGTCGTCCTGCTGGCGCCTTCGATATGAGCTCGCCAGAAGCGCCTGCCCGGGGAGGTACACTGGGGCCCATGGCGCACCTCTCGCGAGTCCTCACCGTCGTCCTGGGCGCCGCGCTCGGCGCGCTGGGGGCCTGGGTGTTGATGAAGCCCGCATCGCCGTCGCTGCCGGACACGCCGTCCGTCGTGCAGCAGATGCGGGACGTGGCCCGGCTGGAGACGCTGGAGGTCGCGCTCTACAAGAAGGTGACCTTCGCGCCGGAGCCCCAGGCCACGGATGCGCTCTGGAAGGACGTGCTGAACTGGGCGCGTTACGCGCTCCAGAATCCGCATGGCCGCGCCATCGTCTTCGCGAACGCGCACCTGGGCTTCGACTTCCAGCGCTTCGACCGCTCTCATCTCCAGGTGACGGGCACGCGCGTCTACGTGGTGCTGCCGCCCATGGAGGTGAAGGTGGAGCTGCGTCCCGGCGAGACGGAGGTCATCGACTCCAACCTGGACAGCGAGCAGACGGCGCAGTTGCTGGAGAAGGCCCGCGTCGCCTTCGAGCAGGAGGTCCGCTCGAACGGGAAACTCCAGCGGCGGGCGCGGGAGTCAGCGGAGCGTTCGCTGCGGGCGCTGCTGCTCACGCTGGGCTACCGCGAGGTGCTGTTCGTGGACCAGCTGCCCGCGGGCACGGCGGGCTGAAACTGCCTCACACCACGGACAGGCCCTCTTCCGTCAGGCGGAAGGTCCCCGGGATTCCATCCGGCGAGGGCACGAGTCGCGCCAGAGACTCACACGCGGCGGCATCCGACTCGCGGCAGGCCAGCACCAGTTCCCGCCGTCCGAGGGCCACGCGCAGGGGGCCCTCTCCGGCGAGCAGTGCCAGCTCCTTGCGCTGCGAAGGCAGGAGCAGTCGCGCGGCGTCATGGCCGTCCCCCTCCGCAACGGCCCAGAGTCCGGAGAATGCCTCCGCCAACCGGACTTCCCCCTGGTCGACAAGCACGGGCCGCACCGGAGCCAGACGCGAGGCGAGGTTGCGCCATGCCGCCGCGTCCGCCGACTCTGGCGTGAGTCCCGCGGGGGCCAGTGCGGCTTCGGGCAGGTAGCGCACGAACTCCGCGTCCTCCAGCACGTAGAAGACTTCCAGGCCCACGGGACCGGGCCGGTGCAGGGCGCCCACGGCGCGCGCCGCGAAGTCCGCTGGGCGCAGCACCGGACGCAGCCGCGCTTCCAACGCCGCGACCTCCGCGCTCAGGCCCGAGGACAGTCCGCCGAGCCGCGCCGCCAGCGCATCCGCGTAGGCAGTGAGCCCCTGCGTGCCCGGAGACTCCTGGTAGGCCGCGTACAGCGAGCCCACGTCCACGCGTCCAACACCGCCCGTGGCGAGCTTCACGAGCAGGTCCTTCCCCTGCCGCCGGAACGCCACCCGGGCGCGGCCCAGCGCGGCGGTGAGCGCGGCGGTGAACTCCGGGCGCAGCACCTGCTCCTGGGGAATGGGCGGAGGCGGCAGGTCCACGGACTCCAGCTCCTCCTTCAACAGCCGCGCCTCGGCGTCGAAGGGGTCGCGAGCCAGCGCATCCGCGACGTAGGCACGCGCCTTGTCCGCTTCACCGCGCCGCAGGCCCAGCACCGCGAGCACCTTGAGCACCTCCGGGTCTCCTGGCGACTGGGCCAGGACCTCGGTCAGCAGCCGCTCCGCGTCGCCGTGGCGCTCCAGTCCGAGCAGGGCCCGCGCCAGTCCCAGCCGCACAGGCAAGTCGCGTGGGAAGTCCCGCCGCAGGGTCTCCAGCAGGGGCAACGCCTCACGTTCAGCTCCCGCGTTGATGAGGGCGTGCGCCAGGGCTAGGCGCAAGGCGGAGCCGGTGCCTCGCTGCGCCTCGGCACGGAGCAGGGACAGCTCCGCGTCGCTCAGAATCTCACCCGCCTCCACCTTGCGGCGGACGCGCTCCAGGTCCAGGGGGGCACTCACTGGCGGGACTCTAACGACCATCTCGGCGCTGGACGATAGGTTCCCCAAACCATGCGAACACTCCTGTCACTCTGGCTACTGCTGCTCACGGCAGCGTGGGCAGGCTGCGCGTCGGCTCCACAGGCGTCCTCTCAGCAAGCATGGAACGGCGCCGAGGAGGCGTGCGCCGCGCCAGATGAGGACCAGTGCGTCTCGCTCCTGTGCATGGGAGACGCCTGCGGCTTCTACCGGTGTCAGGACCTGGACGGCGCGGTGGAACTCGCGCGCTTCCCACCGGCTCGCCCGCCCGCGGCGGTCGCGGCTCCCGGCCGAGGCCCACGGAGGCACCGGGGCGGAGGACAGCACCTGCCTCGGGGCGCCGTCATGGTGTTCCCCAACTGGAATGGCGCCCCTGAGCGATTCTTCTCAGCGCCACCTCGACTCACGCCTGGACGCTGGGAGAAACACCACATCTTCCCGCAGGCAGAGGACCTCGCCCGCTGGTTCGAACGGCAGGGAGTGAAAATCCACGACTACACGATGCCCATTCCACGCCACGTCCATCAGCGGATTCACCGGGGCGGCGAACGCGGCGGCGAGTGGAACAGGGCCTGGCGTGAGTTCAAAGACGCGAACGAGGGTGCGACCCCAACCGAGATTTTCAGACACGCAGGGGAGCTGATTCACCGCTTTGAGCTCATGGGCGGTCCCATCCAGCCCTACTATTCTCGCCCTGGAGCATGAGAACGAATGACGCGTTTCTTCTGGCTGCGCGAAGACTCGACGGTACAAGCCCACACCAACGGCAGCCTCAACGCCGCGCACAAGTGGGGGCTACCTGGCCTCGCGGGATGCCCGGGCTGCGGTGAAACCTGGGCCAGTTCAGGACACCAGTATCCCGCCGTTGATTTGTCCGTCCTGCCCGAGCAGAGCGCCTTCTTGAAAGCCAGGCCTGAGCCATTCACCGAGTTCTCACGGCTCCGGGAGCTGGTACGGCCCCTGGCACCACCAGGTGCCCTGCTTCCCCCGGGGACGACGTTCGGCCCGTTAGTGGGAACCGCCTCCGGGCGGTTCGGTTCCTTCGCATGGCTGGGCAGCAGTCTGCTGCTGATTCGCCACGAAGAACTGGAGCGACTTCGGGAGGAAGGCATCCGCGGGCTGCTCGGCGCGCGAACAGAGCTGCGGTTCCGGCAGAAGGACGCCCCCGAGTTCCTGGAGCTTCAGCTCGACCCGCGTGGTCAACTGCACGCGGACTGCATGCCGCCTGACCTGCCCCCTCGATGCGCCACCTGCGGACGCCTCGGGTTCCGTCGACCCGACGAGCCCATCCTCGACGCGGCCTCGCTCCCAGCGGACGTGGACCTGTTCCGGGTGGGCAACTTCGCCACGATGATTGTCGGCACCGAGCGGTTCATGGAAACGGTGCGCCGCCTGGAGCTGGACGGCATCTCGTTCCGCGAACTGCCCACGCGCTGACAAATCCGTCCCTCAGTGCCTGCTCGGTTGCTGCGGCTCCTGCATCGACATGGGCCGGCCCATGCTGGCCGCGGGCGACTCGTCCTCGAGCATGCCGCGAATCATCTCGCGCAGCTCGACGGAGTCCTCGTGGCCGTGCGCTGAGACCGCGTGCGAGATGGCCGCCTGGAATACCTCGTCCTCCTCGCCCGAAATCGTCAGCGTGCAGTGGGTGTCACTCGGCGCATTCCGGCAATCCATCGTCTTGCGTGACATGGTGGTGTCTCCTCCTCTCTCAGAGGTGGACACCGCCCCCCAGCGCAACAAGGGAGGGACAGGCAGCCAGGGCCCGGCTGCCGTGCCCACCATCACACCTTCCGCCTCAGCGCGCGTTGAGCGTGGCCACGAAGAACGTACTCCGCGCCTCGAACAGCCGCGCCGACACCCCGTCGTATTGCTGCTGCGCCTCGGGTGTCTCGAAGTACTGGTCGTTCCAGGAACCCATGCCGCCAAACACATCGGACAGCAGGTAGGCGAGCATCCCGCGCAGCTTCTCCTCGGACATCCCCAGCGACTGGAGCAGTCCCAACGAGCCCAGCCTGTCCTCGAAGACCTGCACCGGCCGCCCGTCGAAGCCCGCGGCCTTCACCGCCTCCAGGTAATCCGGCACCCGCTCCGGTGACAGTTCGTCGTAGCGCGGCGCCTGCCCTTCGAGCGCGAAGAGCGCCAGCTTGAACGCATCCGCGAAGTTCGAGCCCTGCGCGGCTGAGAAGGCAACTGCCTCCCGCAGTGCCTTCGTGAAGCCACGCCGCGCCTCGTCCCAGGACGGCCCCTCGGCCACGGGCGCGGGCCCGGCCGCCAGTTCGTGGAACAGGTACATCTGGTACACGTCGGGATTGGACTGCAGGCGCAGCAAGTCCTTGCCCGGAATCCATCCCGGGTCCTCATCCCGAGAGAACGCAGGCCGGACACATCCGCGCAAGGACTCGGGGATGACCAACTCCGCGCCATGCGCCCGGGTCGCCTGCTGCAACGCCATCATCAGGTTGCCGGTCAGCATCGACTGGAGCCCATCCGGCGCCATCGTCCGAAGACGGGCCTCGAAACCCTCCGCCGTCACGGGCGCCTCCCCTTCCGCCAGGAACGGGTTCTGGTCCTGGGCGATGCGCGTCCAGGCATCCGCGGCAAAGGGCTGCGCGGCCACCAGGTCAGCGAACTGCTGGGGCGTGGTGGTGTCGGTGAGGAGAAGTTGCTCCTCCGACGGGACGAACTCCGCCTGCTGCTCGGGAGACAGCATCTCGCGAAACAGTGCGTCCGGGTCGCTGGTGTAGAAGCAGGCCTGGAGCGCGTCTGGAATCGTCACGTCCGCGCCGTGACGGCGAAGGGTGGCCTGGAGTTCCTCCACCAGGTCACCGCCGCGCAAGTCGTAGTGCACGAACCCGTCCGGCGAGGCCAGGTAGTCCGGCACCTCCGAGGCCGGCACCGCGGGCCGGTCGTTGAGCTGGTTGTTCTCGGAGATGGACTCCGCCCAGGCCTCGAAGACGCGGTCCGCGTGCGACTGCGCACGGGCGAAGTCCACGAGTTGCCGCGCGGTGAGCAGGTGCGGGCGGCTGGAGTGCATTCGCAGGAGGAAGAGCGAGGACGCCCCACCCGAGGTCACCTCCAGCACCACGCCTCCCGCGTTGGCGAACGCGGCGGCGATGTGCGCGGGAAGCGCCTCGGACGAGGACGCGCCGAGGTCCACCACGCGAACGGAGCGCACCCCACCCGCATCGAACGAGTCGAGCCACGTGGCGAGCGGGAGCTCACGCCCATCCTGGAGCCGCACACCCAGGGAGTACGCTCTCGGCACCTCGAGCCGCCGCAGCGCCCAGGCATCACCCAGCTCCTCTTCCAGCGCCTTGAGCCGCTGAGGCCACCGGGCACGGTCCTCCCGCAACAGCGAGGACACCAGCACCAGGCAAAGGTCATCCACCCGCACGCACTGCCTCCGGGAAACGGACGCGGCGGGAAGCGCCGCACCGGAGACCAGACAAAGCACGGCAACGGACGGATGCAAACACGTCACGGCCTCGCCCGCGTCAGGACGGCACGCGAGCGAAGCCGCGTCAGGCGAAGCGACAGCTACTTCTTCGGCTTCGGCTCGCCGTGGGTGTAGATGTCGTAGCCGATGCCGCCCAGGCTCTCGCGGTCAGGCTTGTCCTGGTCGAACTGCACGACCTCCAGGTGGTAGGGCTCCGGCGTGGCGTCCGCCGAGCGCTCGAAGAACATCCGCAGCTGGTGCTCCTCGCGGAAGCCCAGCGGCAGCTCGTGGAACACGCCCCCTTCCGGAGACACGACCTCGAACTCGCCCTCGCGCAGCATCTTCATGCCCTCGGCCTTGCCGCCCACCTCCACCCAGCGCTTGAACAGCTCGTCCGGCAGACGCACGACGACACGGCCGCCATTCATCGGGAAGGGCCGCTGCCGGTCCGTTTCCGGCACCCGCACCGCCAGCCGCAGCGCCCGGATTCCCTCGTGCACGTTGCGCACGATGAAGTGGACCTCCTCGCTGCCGGACTCCAGGTCCACGATGTTCACGTTGCGCCAGATGATGTTGTTGTTCTGACGGACGTTGGTGCCGATGTCCGTCGTCTCGGTGAACGACATGGGGTCGGATGCGGACTCCCAGCGCGCCACCAGGCAGTAGTGCCCCTCACCGGGCAGGCCGCTCCACGGCGACTCGACGATGTGCGTGTCGGGCGTGAAGCCGTTGACGGCGACGTCACCGAACTGCGTCCAGTCCGTGGGCCAGGCCAGGCCGGTGGAGGCGTTGGCGTAGTACAGCTTGAGGCGCCCCGTGGCGCCCGGACGGGGCCCGCCGTGCAGCTTCACGTAGGCGTAGTTCGTCGCGCCCAGCTCGGGGTTCTGGTGGACGTGCGGGTTGGCGACGCCGTCCGGGTTGCGGCGAATCCAGATGTACGGGCTGGCCCACATGTCCTGGCCCACGGTGGCGGGGTCCGGCTCCAGGCCGGTGTCGGACCAGGTGTCGCGAATCCAGACGTCATACGGGTCCGGGCAGGTGGCGCTGCGCAGCGCGCACTGAGGCAACAGCGAACCCAGGTGGGAGATGATGGAGGTGATGGGCACGCCACGGTTGGGGCAGTTGGCGCAGTGGTGCAGCGCGACGACGCGGTGGTCGGAGTTGGCGATGACGGGAGAGCCAGACGAGCCACCCTGGGTGTCCGCGTAGTAGCCGATGTCCGGCGGGCCACCCGGCGAGCACGCGGGCCGGTTGAGGGCGAAGATTTCCGCGAAGCCCGAGGCGTCCGACGCGTGCGTGGAGTTGCGGGCGATGTACTTGCCCCAGGCGGCGGGGTGCTGGGGAATGTAGATGCGCTCATCCACGAACGCGGTGGTGTTGCGGAGCTGGAGGTAGCCGTAGGTGGCCGTGGGGTTGGTGGGCAGCCGCACCAGGGCGTAGTCCCGGGGCGCGTCCACGGCGATGAGCGTGGAACTCGTCGCCACCACCGTGCCCGGACAGCCGAACCAGCTGTTGCAAGCGGAGGTACAGGCGCCGCCCTCGGCCATGAACTCGAAGTCGGTGTTGAGCGCGTCCGAGGTGTTGGCGATGCAGTGCTCGTTGGTCATCACGTGGCCCTGGTTGCCCACGAGCCAGCCCGTGCAGGCCCCGCTGCCGTTGATGAGCAGACGGGCCACCGCGCGCGAGTGCTTGTACTGACGCGGGTCCGACGTCTGGTAACAGCGCGCGTTGCGCGAGTCGTCCGGACCGCAGAGGGCCTTGTTGTCCAGGTCCTCGCCCAGCGCCGCCAGGTTGGCGAAGCCGCGAGCGAACCGGTCGATGGTGTAGCCGGACTTCGCGTGGCCGCCCGTGCTCCACAGCTCGACGATGGCGACGTCACCGGAGATGTGACCACTCCAGAAGCCGCCCCTCACCGGCGCGTTGCCCTCGCCCTTGCCGAAGCCCTCGTAGCGGTACTCACGCGAGCCGTCCGGCGCGCGAACGATGACGTAGTCCCCCGACGCGAGCGCGAACTGGCTGAAGTGCGGCGCGATGTACGTGGCCCCCGGGCTGCTGAGGCGGTCCGTCCAGGCCAGCTCGGCCTTGGCGCGAACGCCCTCCGGCCGCGCCTTGGGCTGACGTGACTTGAAGGTGGCGACGACGTCCTCGCCCACCTTCACGCGCCCCTGGGCATCCCGCTGTAGGGGAGGTTGTGACGTACGGCCTTCGCAGACCGCGCTCTCTTCCGCCATGGCACCGCCGCCGGCCAGCATCATTCCGGCCAGCAACAGGCCTCTCAGATTGAATCTCACGCAGCACCTCGTGGGGGGTGGCAACCACCGGGGGTGGACGCCCGAATCAGGACCGCGGGCACCGGCGGGCCCGCGGTCCTGGAGCAAGCGACGAGCCACACTCGCAGTTCTAGCCAGACAGGGAGATTGCAATGGGGAAGCACCCGCTCCGCTCAGACACGGGCCCTTCCCGGCGGAACGGGCTTCGCGGTGTGACGCGCGCCGCAACATTTTGAGTGAAAAGTGTAACGCCGCGAGCTACCGGCCCGCCTGAGGCACCACGTCGTCCTGTCCGCTGCGCTCAGGCGGGTGGCGCGGAACCCGCGGTCGACGAACCGTTCTCGGAAGCGGCGGTGTCGGACTGCCCCAGGAAGTCGTCCAGCGCGCCCACGTCGATGGGCTTGCGGAACACGGCGTCCACCAGCGCGAGGTTGGAGCGGTTCTGTCCGCGCACGTCCATGCCGGTGACGATGGCCAGCAGCGCCTGAGGGGTCTTCTTGCGCAGCTCGCGCGCGAGCTCCCAGCCGCTCATCTCCGGCATCACCGCGTCCAGCAGCGCGGCGTCGTAGCGGCGCCGGTCCCACATCCCCAGCGCCACCGCGGGGCTGTGGGCCACCTGGACCTCGTAGCCTTCCTCGCCCAGCACCTCCGCCATCATCCGCGCGTTGTCGAGGTCGTCATCCACCACCAGCACGCTGCGCGTCTGCTGGAAGCGCCGGGGCCCCGCCGGCCGCATCACCTCCGTGCGCGACGGCTCCGGACGTGGCGCGGTGGACACGGCGCCTTCATGCACGCGGGGCAGGCGCACCACGAAGGCCGTGCCCGTGCCCGAAGCCGGAACCTCCGCCGTCAGCTCGCCGCCCCAGCGTTCCACCTGTGCCCGCGCCACCGCCAGGAACAGGGACAACTGCGGCGCGCCCGCGTCCCGGCGCAGCGGGTCGAACAGCCGCGCCAGCTCATCGGGCGCGTAGGGCGTGCCCTCGTCCTCGACGCGCAGCGTCAGCCACGCGGAGCCATCCGTGCGGGTGGAGACGTGCAGCCGGCCACCGGCCTCCATCCGGTCGCGCGAGACGAGCAACAGGTTCACCACCAGCTCGCGGAAGAAGCCCGTATCCGCGCGCACGTTGCCGACGTCGCCCAGGTCCAGGTCGACGTACACCGGGTGCTCGCGCTGCTCCAACTCGCCGCGTGCCAGCTCCAGCGCCTCGCGCACCGTCTGGTCCACCGGGACGTCGGTGGGCTGCTCCTGGGTGCGCTGGATGTTGAACTCCTGGAGCCGGGCCACCAGTTCGCCAATCTGCTGCACCGTCTTGTCGAGCGCCTCCAGGTGCTCGGGCTTGAACTCGCGTTGCAGCAGTGTGATTCGCAGCCGCAGCACGTTGAGGAAGTTGTTGAGCGCATGCGCCGCGCCGCTGGCGAGCTGTCCCAGCGCCTGCTGGCGGGTGCGCTGGAGCAGGCGGCCCTGAAGCCTGCGCAGTTCCCCGTGCGCGCTCTGGAGTGCCTTCGTCTTGTTCACCGCTTCCGTGCGGTCGGTGAAGGTCTGGATGGCGCCGGCCAGCTCGCCCTCCTCTTCCCAGACGGGCGTGGCGCTCAGCTCCAGCGTCGCGGTGTCGCCGCCGGGGCGCTCCACCACCATCATCACCCCACGCACGGGCCCCTTCTCCTTGAGTGCCCGCAGGAAGGGCATGTCGGCCAGCTTGAAGGGCTCGCCCGTGAGGTGGCGCGCGTTCACCTGCGTCAGCACGGGATTGATGGTGTTCGCCGCCCGCACCCCCACCACCGCGCGCATGGGCACACCCATGAGGCGGCTCACCGGCGGCGTGGCGAAGGAGACGGTGCCGTCCACCTCCGCCAGCATGATGCCCACGTCCACCTGGTTGAGCACCGACTCCATCACCGCCGCTTCACGAAAGCGCACCTCCTCCGTCTTCAGGATGCGCGCATAGGACGCCTGGGCCGCGGCGTCCGCCTCCCACACCAGCTCCGCCATGAGCTCCGCCACCTGGGGCTCGATGAAGCCACCGTTGCGGCGCGCGTAGACGTGGAGCATCACCTCTTCCAGGGACTTGAACTCACGCGTCAGGTCCTCGGGGTCGAAGTTCTGGCTGTAGCGGAAGGCGCCGTGCGGGCGGACCACCTCCGGCCAGAGCCGGACGACGTCGTCGGGCCGGTCCCGGAGCAGGCGGGCCAGTTCGTCCAGCAACCGGCGCAGCGGGGCGCGCAAGTCCCTGCCGGGGACCTCCACGTCATATGTCTCCGCGCGCAGGCGCTTGGCCCACAGGCGCGCCAGGCGCTCGCGCTCCTCCTGGAGGAGGTGGGACAGGGCCTGTATGGGATTCACGTCGGGCACGTTCAAGTCAGCAAGCTGCACACGCGCGCTCGCCATGGCCACCCGTGCGCCCGCCCGCCTGCCTGCCACC
>NZ_JAAEAH010000074.1 GCF_010998615.1 Myxococcus sp. CA023
GGAGGGGGCGGCGGACGGAACACCACGTCCGTGCCCTTCTTCTCTTTGATGACTTCCGTCACCTTGCCGGCAGCGGTGACGGCGGCGATGCCCATCAGCGCGAACACGGCGACGGACGCCGTAGTGGAGAGCGCGAATCGCCGCGCCGATTGGACGTCCGGGCCGCTGTCGAAGGTCTCGAACATGACTGGACGCGCATATAGCGACGCCATGTGTCGGGCCTGTCCGGGGCCCGTGACACTTTGCTTCCATCAACTTGACGGAAGCGTCACGGCGCGAGCCCGCCACCAAAGCAACGTGGCAGGCGTGACACGGCGTCGGCGTCCGCCACCGCTCGCGGTGCGCCCATGCGGCGCATCTGCGACAGCAGGACGATCAGCAACGCCGTGTAGACGAGCGCGAAGGGGCGCCACAGAAGGACGTGGCGGCTCCATTCCGCGCCCAGTCCCGAGTCAGAGACCAGGAGACCCGTGAGGGCGATGAGTGCCACCAGCACCAGGTTGGGTCGGTGGCGGCTCTCCACCGCGGCGCGGATCAACGGCCAGGCCAGCACGTAGTTCGCGCGCCACGCCAGCGGTGACAGCAGGGTGACACCCAGGCAACACACGGCGATGAGGTCCGCCGGCCCGGGTCTTGCCCACACCACGGCGGCGACGAAGAGGACCATCGCCACGGCCTGCGCCAGCGACATGTCACCGGGGGGCACCACGGTGTCGGGCGGGTACACCAGCGCCAGCAGCACGGTGGGCAGGCCCTGGGTGTTGGACTGGAGCGCCCAGGGCGGCGTGGTGCGCGCCAGTGTGTCGCTCCACAGTTGGAACTGGACCAGCGTGCCGTCCCATCCGTAGCGGGCGAGCGTGGGCAGGGTGAGCACCCCTCCCACCACGGCGGTGGCGCCGATGACGCGCCAGTGCCGGCGCCACAGGAAGAAGAGGCCGACGAGGGCGGCGGGCGGCTTGAGCAGGAAGGCGACGGCGAAGGCGGCGCCAGGGCGCCACACCTGTCCACGTTCGGCGCCGAGTGTGCACAGGAGGATGAGCAACAGGATGACGGCGTCCACCTGGCCGTAGAACAGCTCGAAGGTGAAGGCCGGCAGCAGGGCCAGCGTCGTCAGCGCGGGCGCCCAGGCCCAGGGCGTGGCTTCCCCCGACGAAGGCGTGGCGCGCATGGTGAGGCGGGCCACGGCAGCGAGCGCGGCGATGGAGCCCAGGTTCCACAGGGCCACGGCGGCTCGCGCGGGGAGCAGGGTGAAGGGAAGGAAGAGGGGCGCGGTGATGGGCGCGTACTTGAACGGCATGGTGCCGTCGGACAGGCGGTAGATGTCCGTGGCTTCCCAGAAGCGCTCCGCCGCCATGAGGTAGACGCGGAAGTCCACGCCCCTGCGGGGATGCTGGCCCACTGCGATGGCGGCCACGGCCAGGACGGCCAGCACGAGCCACCAGGCCCAGCGCGCCCAGCGCGCACTCACTCCAATGGATGTCCCCTCACCCGCGGCCGGTGGGGGGGATTCGGAGCCGGAGGGCCCCGGGGCGACGGCGGTCATCAGTAGGGAGGGGTGGGGTGGGCAGCGGCACCATTCCACGCCCACCCCCGCGCACGCAACGGAGGGGCGGCGCGCTAGAGGCCGTACGCCTCCAGCAGCTTCAACCACACCTCGCTCATGGTGGGGAACGACGGCACCGCGTGCCATAACGTGTCGAGCGGCACCTCCCCCGCCACGGCGATGGTGGCCGCGTGGAGCATCTCTCCCACCTCCGGCCCGGTGAACGTGGCGCCCACGAGCACCCGGCGCTTCTCGTCCACCACCCACTTCACGGTGCCAGTGAGGCCCTTGCCCACCAGCGACGTGCCGGGCACGTCCTGGAGTTGCTTCTCCACCGCGCGCACCGGCAGCCCGGCCTCGCGTGCCTTGGCCTCGGTGAGGCCCACGCTGGCCACCTGCGGGTGGGTGAAGACGACTTGTGGGGTGGCCTTCGCGTCCGCCCAGGCCTTTGCCTGCTTGCCCGCGATGACGTCGCCCACCATGCGGGCCTGGTACTTGCCCATATGGGTGAGGAGGTTGCGGCCATTGGTGTCGCCGCACGCGTAGAGCCAGCCGCCGTCCACGCCCTTCGCGCGGAGTTGGTCATCCACTTCCACGGGCTTGCCGCCCACGAGCCCCACCGTCTCCAGCCCGATTCCTTCCGTGCGGGGCACGCGGCCCATGGCCACCAGGATTTCGTCCGCGACGACCTGCTCGCCATTCGACAGCGTCACCGTCACCTCGCCCTTGCCGCCGGGCCGCTGGACGCGCGTCACGTTCATTCCCAGCAGCACGCGCACGCCGGCGTCCCGCAGCGCCTGCGCCACCTGCTCACCGGCGAAGGGCTCCGCGCGGGACAGCAATCCCTTTCCGCGCTGCACCAGCGTCACCTCGGAGCCCAGCGAGCGCCACGCCTGGGCCAGCTCCACCGCGACGGCGCCGCCGCCCAGCACCACCAGCCGCTTGGGCACCACCTTGGCCGCGGTGCCCTGGCGGTTATCCCAGGGCTGGGCGTCCTTCAGCCCTGGGAGGTCCGGGATGCGCGGCCGACTGCCGGTGGCCAGCACCACGGCCTTGCGGGCCTCCAGCTCCCGCACGGTGCCGTCCTTGTTCTCCACGCGCACCTTGCGTGGGCCGGTGAGCTTGCCGGTGCCCCGCACGACCTTCAGCTTCGCGTCCTCGGCCCACTTCACCTGGGAGTCGTCGTTGTAGTTGCTGACCATTGAATCCCGGTGGGCCAGCACCGCGCGCGCGTCGATGCCCTCCTGGAGCCTCTCGCGTACGCCGGCGGCATGCTCCGCCAGCCACCGCGCTTCCCCCGGACGCAGCAAGGCCTTGCTGGGGATGCAGGCCCAGTACGAGCACTCGCCGCCGAGCAGCTCATGCTCCACCAGCGCCACCGACAGCCCGGCCTCCGCGGCGCGCGCACCGGCGACCTCGCCCGCGGGGCCCGCTCCAATCACCACCACGTCGAACGCTTCCGCCATGTGCCTTCACCTCGTGCCCGCTGCGTAGCGCGACGGCGGGCCATGCCCACGGCCGCGTTGAGACGCACGTCCGCTGCTGGAAAGTGAGGGTGGTCACCCGCCGACACCGGACACAGGGCACGGGCCCGAGGGGTGGTTGGCTGTCAGGTCTGCCCGCGTCCTGCCGTCCGGGGCTGTCGCTTGCCGCGGGCAGGGGGGCGGTCACACCTTGCCTGCGCAGCATCACGGTCCGCGCGGGAGTCACGCACGCGGCGGGAGGTGTGTCATGGGACGTGTCTTGAATGGAGTCTCGGGTCGCTCCGCGCTGAACGTGCAGAACCGGGTGGGCCGCCTCCCTCGCTGAGCGGGACGGAGCGCGCTTCCAGGGCCTTGGATTCGGCATGTGCGCGGAGCCTTTGCCTCCGTGCAATGGGCCGGTGTGTGTCTCGTGCGTCGCTGACGGCTTGAAGCCGGGAGCGCACGAGGGGCACGCGCGGCCTTCTGGGAACCGTTCGTCCTCTCATGTCCTCTTCCAGGAATCGCCGTACCTCGTCATCGCGCCATCTGCGCGTGCAGTCCCATCTGTCCCAAGAAGTCTCCCGCACCTTCCGGGGTGAGCTGTCCGACCCGAGGCTCGAAGGCGTCGCGCTGACGTCCTTCGAGCTGTCGCCGGACGGCCGCCTCGTTCGCATCGGCTACACCGTCACGCCCGAAGCCGCGGCTGCCGGCCTTCGTCCCCTGCAGGCGGCGCTCGAAGGCGCCAGCGGTTACCTGCGCTCGCAGCTCGCGGAGCACCTCGACCTCAAGCGCGTGCCGCAGCTTCGCTTCATCTACATCGGCGTCTCGGAGCACACGCCCGGAGCGGCGGAGGAGGGCGAGTCATGATGCCCCGCTTTCTTCCGCCCGCACCGGGCTGCAGGCCCATCCTCGTCTGGGCCCGAGCGCTGCCTCCCGGCGCGGAGAAGCAGCTGCGTCACATCGCCTCCCAGCCCTATGTCGTGGAGCACGTGGCCGCCATGCCGGACCTCCACGTCGCTTCCGGCATCGCAGTGGGCACCGTCTTCGCCACTGAGCACCACGTCGTACCGGGGGCCCTGGGCGGAGACCTGGGCTGCGGCGTGAGCGCCTGGCGTTTCCCACTCACCTCGGGCCTTCCCGGACGGGACGTGCTGGAGCGCGTGCTGTCTCAGTTGGCCGAGCGCATCCCCGTGGATGACGCCGTCCACCGGGGCAGGGGACTGCCCTTGCCCCCGGCGCTGGAGTCACCGCCCCTGTCCACTCAGAAACTGCGCCATGCCTGGGAGCGGCTGGCGCCCAGACACCTGGCGACGCTCGGGGGCGGCAACCACTTCCTTGAACTGGACCGGGATGCGGACGGGGCCCTCTGGCTGCTGCTGCACACCGGCTCGCGGGGCGTCGGCGCGGCCATCGCGGACCACCACGGGCGGGTGGCCCGGGCGCTGGGGGAGGGCGGCTTGCCGGCCCTGGACATCCACACCGCCGAGGGCGCCGCCTGCCTCGCCGACACGCAGTGGGCCTGCCACTTCGCGCTCGCCAACCGGGAGGCCATCGCCGCTCGCGCGCTGGACGTCCTGGAGGACGCCCTGGGCGTGGCCGCCGACCCCACGTCGGTCGTGGACGTGCACCACAACCACGTCGCCCAGGAGGAGCACGGGGGCCGCCTGCTGTGGGTCCACCGTAAGGGCGCGGTGGGGCTCCAGGCCGGCCAACGCGGGCTCATCCCGGGTTCCATGGGGACGGCGTCCTACGTCGTGGAGGGCCGGGGCGAGCCGCGCGCCTTCCGCTCCTGCTCACACGGGGCGGGCCGCGTCCTCACCCGTGCGGAGGCACGGGCGCGCATCCGCCCGGCGGCGCTGGAGCACGTGCTGCGCCGCGTGGTGTACGACAAGGGGCGCGCCGCCGCCCTGGTGGAGGAGGCGCCCGCCGCCTACCGCGACATCACCGAGGTGCTGGAGGACGAGGCCGACCTCGTCCGGCCGCTCCTGCGCCTGACACCGCTCGCCGTCCTCAAGGGCTGACCGGAAAGGCCGCCCCTGGCGAAAATCCGGGGGCGGCTTTACTCCAGGTGTAAAGGAAGAGCGACAATGCGCCCGGCTCCAGCCGTCACCGGGGCCCGGGCGAGGGGTCCAGTGGCTGACATTGCAGGGAACCGCGTCAGGGGAGTTCCCCGCACCCGTCGGGATGCCGTACACTCGGACACCAGAAGTACACGAGAGAACCTGCTGGGGCGTCGTCTAATGGCAGGACATCAGACTTTGACTCTGAGTATCAAGGTTCGAATCCTTGCGCCCCAGCCACTCCGCTCCGGGGGGACGCGGTAGCCATGCGTCCGTCCCGTGCATGAAGGACGGTGGGCCGATGCCGCAGAAGACACTCCTTCTGGTCTCCGTGGGTAGCCCGCCAGCCTCTCTCCTGAGGGACTTGCAGGACCCGCTGGCGGCGCAAATGGGTGTCGCGGCCGTGGTGTCGAAGACGGTATTGCCGACGCCCGCCTACGCCTTCAACAAGGACCGTGGCCAGTACCACTGCAACGCCATCATGCGGCGGCTGACGCCGATGCAGGAGCCCGGCCAGTTCGCCGTGTTGGGCATCTCCGACGTGGACCTCTTC
Source organism: Myxococcus sp. CA023 (assembly GCF_010998615.1). Taxonomy (GTDB): domain Bacteria; phylum Myxococcota; class Myxococcia; order Myxococcales; family Myxococcaceae; genus Myxococcus. Next base: position 5,620 of record NZ_JAAEAH010000074.1, read on the forward strand.
GTCCCGGACTCGCCTTTCGTCTTCGGGGAAGCGGACCGCGAATCGAAGACGGCGGTGATGAGCCTCCATCGCCTGGCCCAGGGCGTCGCCAGCGATATGTTGCGGCGCCGCGCGCAGGTGGAGGTGGTGCACCAGGCGGGACACCTGCTCGGGTTGTCCTACTGCGAGGACCCTCGGTGCGTGATGTTCTTCGCGCAGACGCCGCAGGACTGCGACCGCAAGCAACAGTCGCTCTGCAACCTCTGCCGCAACGAGCTCCAGAAGCTCAACCGCTGACATTGACCGTGCGTTGAATCACCCGTGGCGCGTTGACGTCAGTCCCGGTGCGCTCTGTAGTACGGGGCTCTCTATCGGCCGGGAAGCGGAGTGATGACGATGACGGGCAAGCGGAGGTTCCTCGGAGCGGTATTGGCGGTGGGGATGTTGGGGGGCTGCGAGCCCCTGGACGACGGTGGCGGCGGCGGCATCGGGGGCGTCCTCTTCACCCGCGGCTTCGCCTTCGTGCGCGAGGACGACCGCAACGTCTTCGTGGTGGACGACGACGGCGACGCCAACAGCCCGCAGCGGCTGACCAACGTGGGCGGCGCCTACTGGCCTTCCGTGTCGCGTGACGGCCGCAGCGTGGTGTTCGTCCAGCGCAGCGGAGGCTCCACCTCGCTGCTGACGGTGCCCACCTCGGGCGGCACGCCCTCCACGCTGTTCCGGGCGAATGATTCGACGTGCGCGCGCGGCTGCTCCAACTTCCGCACGCCCACCTTCAGTCCGGACGGGCGCAGCGTCGTCTTCGTATTCTCGCCCGGCAACAGCTCCCAGACGGCGCTGGCGCGCATCAACACGGACGGCAGTGGCTTCCAGGAGCTCACGCCCAACAACGTCATCGCCTACGGCGCGCCGTCCTTCGTGCCCAACGGGAGCGCGGTGCTGGCGGGCGCGGGCAGCGGGCTGAACCAGCTCGACCAGCTCGCGTACGTGCCGCTCAACGGGGGCACCATCACCTACTCCTTCCTGAGCACGGGCGTGCAGTTCGTGGAGAACCGCGTGGCGGTGTCTCCGAACGGCTCCCAGGTGGCGCTGGATGGGCGCTTGTCCTCCGGTGGCACGCGCATCTTCGTGGCGCAGCTGTCGGGCTCGAACGTGGGGGCGCTCCAGCGCGTCACCATCGGCGGGGCGGGGGAGGAGTCGTGGCCGAGTTGGACGGGCGCCAGCCAGCTGGGCTTCCTCATCAGCTCTGGCGGGAGCGACACGGGCATCTACCGCGCGAACCTGGGCACGGGCTCGGTGTCGCTGGCGGTGCCCAGCGCCACGGAACCGTCCTACGGGCCGATTTGACCTGGAGCCGCTGACCTCGGACCCGGTGGGGTGGCGCCAGCGCCGCCCGCTTTGCGTCCGAGGGGAGGCGGTTCGGGCCTGATTCGCGCAGTGGGGGGCGCCTGCGGTAGCCTGACGCATGGAGATGCCGGCATGAGCGAGTCACCCGACAGCAAGTCCCTCGCCTCTGGCGCGCAATCCCAGGAGCCCATCCTGGGGAGCCGGGCCGGCCATCTGGTGGGCTTCGATGCCAGCGGCGCGGTGCTCGTGGATTTTCCGGGGAACACCTCGGGCCCGGTGGTCGCGCGGCTCGCCGTCGTCGTGGAGCCGAAGGCGCTCCAGGCCTCCGTCGCCCAGCGGCAGAAGGCGGTGCTCCTCTTCGAGAACGGAGACCCCCGGCTGCCCTTCGTCATGGGGCTCATCCAGGAGCCCAGCGCGACGCCGCTGTTGGACGCGTTGCTGGAATCACCACCCCCAGAAGCCGCGCTGCGCCCGACAGAGGCCCGTGTCGACGGCAAGCGCGTCGTCATCGAGGGCCAGGACGAAGTCGTCCTCAAGTGCGGTGAGGCCAGCATCACCTTGCGCCGCAACGGCAAGGTCATCGTGAAAGGCACCTACCTGGAGTCGCGCGCCTCCGGCACCCACCGAATCAAGGGCGGCACGGTCGAAATCAACTGACGCTCCGGGCGTAAGGCGACCTGCGTCCGGGGGCAACTGGCGTCCCAGAGCGCGAGGCGCGATGCTGCCGCGCGGAGGTCTGACGATGTCCCTCTTCGATGCCGTGCTGGCGGGCGACCGTGACGCCGTGGAGTCCCACCTGTCCGCTGGAGCGGACCCGAACCCCTTCGACGAGGAGGGGCGCACGCCGCTGATGGCCGCGGCCCGCGCGGGGCGAGCGGACCTGGTGCAACTCCTCCTGGATGCGGGAGCGGACCCCGAGCTGACGGACAGCATCGGCGAGTCCGCGCTCATCATGGCCGCAGCGCACGGGCACACCGAGGTCTGCCAGTGGCTGATGCCTCACGCGCGCGCGGATGACCAGGACCTGGCCCGCACGCTGCTCTCCGGCCTGGGCATCACCGACTTGCGCTTGGACGCGCCACCTCCGCCGGACAACAGCTTCCGCCGCAAGCTCGCCTCCGCGGGGGCGTATGTCTCCGGCAAGCTGGGAGACGACGGCGCCACCAAGCGGCTGGAGCGCGTCCTGCGCTCGGAGAAGCAGCGCAAGCCCTGAAACGGCGAAGGCCCGGGGCTTCACAGTGGAAGCCTCCGGGCCCTTGCGTGAAGCGAAGCAGCGGGCGGGCCCTTCGGCGGGCCCGCCGCACCACTGGCACTACTCCGGCTTGGCGCTCACCGTGGCGCTGGGGGCCACGGTGCCCACCGCGCCGCTCTTGGTCTCCAGGGCGTCGGCGACCAGCTCGGTGATGTCCTTGATCTTGATGTTCTCCTCACGGCCGGTGTCGTTCACCGCGTCGGAGAGCATCGTGGAGCAGAACGGGCACGCCACCGCGACGATGCCGCTGCCGCCCTTCTCCTTGTAGTCGCCCACCTGGCCCGGCTTCTTCTTGTCCGCGGCGTTGGGGTAGGGCGTGTTCGGGTCCTCGGCGTGCTTCAGCGTGAGCGCGGCCTCGTTCAACCGGTTGTGGTTGATGCGCGTGCCAATGTGCTCCTCCATCCACATGCGGCCGCCACCGGCGCCGCAGCAGAAGCCCTCGCGCTTGCTGCGCTGCATCTCCACCACCTCGAGCCCGGGGATGCTGTTGAGCACCTCGCGGGGGGCGTCGTAGACGCCGTTGTGGCGGCCCAGGTAGCAGGGGTCGTGGTAGGTGAGCTTGCTGTTCATCACCGCGGAGAGCTTGATGCGCTTCTCCTTCAGCAACTCGTTGATGAGCTGCGTGTGGTTGATGACGCGGTACTCGCCGCCGAACTCAGGGTACTCGTTCTTGATGGTGTTGAAGCAGTGCGGGCACTGGGTGATGACGGCCTTCACGCCCATCGAGTTCCACGACTCGACGTTCGTCTTCGCCATCGTCTGGAACAGGTACTCGTTGCCCATGCGGCGCGCGGAGTCGCCGTTGCACATCTCCTGCTTCGACAGCGTGGCGAAGCTCACGCCCGCCTCGCGCAGAATCTTCACCAGCGCGCGGCTGACCTTCTTCTGCTTGTCGTCGTAACTGCCCGCGCAGCCCACGAAGAAGAGGTACTCGTAGGGGCCGCCGTCGTCACCCCACGTGGGGAGCGCCAGGTCCTCCGCCCACTCGTCGCGCCGGTCCTGGCCCAGGCCCCAGGGGTTGCCCTGGCGCTCGATGCCCTCGAACACGCGCTGGATTTCGGGGGGGAACTCCGCCTTCACCTGCACCTGGTAGCGGCGCATGTCGATGAGGCGCGGCACGTTCTCGATGAACACCGGGCAGGCCTGCTCGCACCAGCCGCAGCTCGTGCACGCCCACACCGTCTCCGCCGACAGCGCGCTGCCGACGATTTCGGGCAGCGGCTCCTTCACCTTGTTGGGGCCGTAGCCTTCCTCCACCCACTGCTCGTTATCCCAGAGCCAGTGCTTCAGGTCCTGGTTGACGCCCTTGTGGGTGAGCGGCTTGCCGGTGATGTACGTCGGACAGTGCGTCTGGCAGCGGCCACACTCCGTACAGGAGTAGAGGTCCAGGCCCTGCTTCCACGTCAGGTCCTTCACCGTGGCGGTGCCGAACTCCTCCTTCTCCAGGTCCGGCGTGGGCAGCTTGCCGGTGGAGTGGGTGCGCTGGAAGAAGACGGTGGGCAGGCCGGTGATGATGTGGAAGTGCTTGCCGATGGGCAGGAAGTTCAGGAACGCCAGGATGATGACCAGGTGAACCCAGAAGCCGGCCACGCCCACCACGTGCGCGGCGGTGGCGCCCAGCGGCATCATCGCCAGGCCCGTCAGGCTGGTGAACGGCTCCCACCACACCAGCGAGGCGAGGGACTGGGGCACCTGCGTGGCGCCCACCTGCGCCTGCGCGGCGTGCGCGGCCACCATGTGGCTGCCGCCGAACAGGAACTCGGAGACCATCAGCCCGCCGATGAAGCACAGGATGAGGTACGCCTCCCACGACGGCGTCAGGCGGTCCGGCTTCACCTTCCAGCGGACCCAGATGTAGTAGGCCACGCCCAGCAGGGCCAGCGCGGCGACCACGTCCTTGGCCAGCAGGTAGACCTTGTAGACGAAGAGCAGCGCGGATTGATCCGCCCAGAACGGGTGGCCCAGGTCCGTCAGCACGTCCAGCGCCGTGGTCGAAAACCCCATGGCGAAGAGCATGACGGTGCGCAGGGCCAGCACCATGAAGGCCGCGTAGATGAGGACGTGGAACAGGCCCGGCGTGAACTCCTCCGGATCCACCAGTCGCTTCTGGCCAAGGCCGAAGCGCACCAGCTGCGCCACGCGGAAGGGGATGTTGTCGAGCCGGTTCTCCTTCTTCATCGCGAGCAGGACGCCCACGCGACCGGACATGGTCATCACGAAGATGGGAATGGCGAGGGCTAGCAACAGGCCGGTGATGATGGGACTCATGGGACTCTGAGGACCTCTCGGGCGAGGCAGATGGGCCCGGGCTGCCGCGTCGCGGCAATTCTTGAGTGCACTTCAACCCTAACAGGGGTGATTCTCGAATCAAGCACCCTGCTGCCCCAGGTGTCCTTCACTGGAGAACGCTGCCCGGGTCCACTGGGGAGTGAGCGGCCATCGCACGGATTTACCAGTGGCGGGCGGCAGCCAGGCGCCCTTTGAAAATACCCGGGAGTAAACCGCTGTGGGGGTTCCTTTCTCGTACCTAGGGCTTACCTTGTGCGATTGTCACGGGCATTGTCTGACGTCTGACTGTTCGTAACCAGCTGTAAATACGAACATTCCTTGCTGGAGGACAGGCGGGTAGGCAGACGGGCTACATGGCCCCCAGAACTTTGAGACCCCAAGGGCTTTACAACGCGGGACGACATCCCCAACATGGTCGGTAAATCGGTCAACGATTGATGGAGCGGGCCTCGCATGGGGCGAGCCCGGGTCGACCGAAGCGGGATGCCCACCTTTACCCGGGTGGCCTCCAGAGGAGCCGGCGATGGTTCACGACGACACCACGTACATGGACGATGAAGGTTTGCCTTATGTGGATCCGCGGCAGGACGCTGGCGCGGAGTCTTCTGGGGCCGACGAGGGCGCGCCCGGCCGCCGTTGGGGCTACTCCGAGGAGTCGTGGGGCGGCTGGGCTGCGGCCGAGTAATTCGCGGCCCCCGCGGCCGGTGGACGCGCGGGGGCACTAGCGGTAACCGGGGCAATGGATGCCCGCGTGGTGGCTCCCTCAGGGTGAGCCCCCGGGCCCCCTTGCTCCAAAGCACGACTCCCGACATTCTCAGACCCCGCAGCCTGCCCGTGAGCGTCCCCCGCTCCCGTGCGTTGTGGCCCATGAGACGTCCGGCATCGGGGGCGGTCCGCTCCCGCAGATTGATTCGCGGCACAATGCCTCGTGCGACCACGGGGGAGTACGTATGAAGCAGACGGCCTGGGCAGTGGAGCGTGACGCCGAACATGGCCGCGAGGTGCTCCTCCTCGTCACCCTGGAAGCCGACGCCGACGCCCCCCGCGCACCCGTGGCCATCAACCTGGCCTTGGATCGCAGCGCCTCCATGCGTGGCGTGCCGCTGCTCGCCGCGGTGCAGGCCGCCCAGGCGCTCGTGGAGCGCGCCAGCCCACGCGACTACCTGGGCCTGCTCACCTTCGACGCCGAGCCCGAGCAGGTCCTCCCCATGCGCGCCATGGACCCCAACGCCCGGGCGCAGCTCCTCAAGGTGCTCGCGCGCCTGGAGTCCGGCGAGGGGACCGCCCTGCACGAGGCCGTGGAGCGCGCCTCGGAGTCCGCCCGCCGCGTGCTCGTGCCCGGCGCCCGGCCCCAGGTGCTGATGCTCACCGATGGCGAGCCCTCGGTGGGTCCGTCGCAGCTCGCCGAGTTCAAGACCCAGGGCGCCCGCATCGCCGAGTCCGGCGTCATGCTCCACGCGCTGGGGTTGGGCCGCCACTACCTGCCCGACATCCTGGAGGCCCTCACCAGCCCCTCCGGCACCGGCTTCGTTCACGTGGATGACCCGGAAGGTTTGCCTATGGCCGTGGGCCAGCTGGGCGCCGAGCTCTTCGGTGAAGTCGTCGCCGACGCGCGCGTGCACGTGCTGCCCACGGGCTTCGCCGATGTCCGTTGCCGCCACCGCTATCCCTCGCGCGTGGAAGGCGACGCCATGAGCGCCACCCTGGGCGCCATCTCCCAGGCCTTCCCGCGCCGTGTCCTCTTCTCGGGCATGTTGGGGGATGCGGAGTGGAACCTGGGCGTGTCCACGTCCTACTCCGAGCGCGGCGATACGCGGCGTATCAGCGTGCCAGTGACGCGTGTGTTGCCCGACAGTGACGCGGGCCGCTTCGTGCGCGCCGTGTCCGCCGAACTGGACCTGGTCGCTGGTGAAGCCGCCGCGTGGAAGGCCCTGGGCCGCCGTCATCAGGACGCCGCGGAGCGGGCGCTGGAGGCCGCGGACGTCGCCCTCTACAAACTCGCGCGACTCGGCTCGGCGGAGGTGCCCGCGCAACGCCACGTGGAGCGGCTGGCGGACCTGCGCCGGGTGATGGAGCGCCGGGCAAACAAGCTCCCCGCGCTGGTGATGCGCCGCGCGCACTCGGAGGTCTCCCGCATCACCATGAGCCGCGTGGGCCCCGCGGCGCCCGCGCTGCTGCCCTGGAAGACCGAGGACTGACGCCCGCCGCTCGGCTGCCCTTGTGGGTTCATGACGTTACCTCTGTGACGCTGTAACCCCTCCTGCCCGGACTGTCCGCCTGGGAGTGGGCGTGGCGCGTCATGCGAGGGGAATGCCCGCCTGCCCGGATGGTTCACTGTGCTCGGAGGCACGTGTCTGCCGCTGGCGGGCCGGCCTCCTCTGGGTTAACGGGAGTCGCATGACGCATCAGCAGTCCAAGAGGCTCGGCGTTGTTGGTGGAATCGGACTGCTGCTGGTGGCGGCGGTCGCGTGGGCGGACCTGCCCGCGTCGGCGGTGGCATCGAGCGCGCCGGACGAAGGCGACCCTCGCATCGAGGGCGCCCTCCTGGTGGACGCCACCCAGGTGAAGCCGGGAGACACCTTCCGCGTGGGCGTGCGCTTCCGGTTGGATCCGGGCTGGCACGTCTACTGGAAGAACCCGGGCGACTCCGGCCTGGAGACGGAAGTGGCGTGGGACACGCCCGGCGTCACCGTGGGGCCGCTGCAGTGGCCCTTCCCGCAGACGTTCCGCACGCCCGACGGCTTCATCACCACCCATGGCTATGACGGTGAGGCCATCCTCATCGCCGACGCGAAGGCCATGGAAGGGCCCTCCACGGGCCTGCTGACGGTGTCCGCCGCCGTGCAAGCGCTGGTGTGCGAGGTGCACTGCATTCCCGCGGAGCTGATGCTGACGCGCTCCATTCCCCTGGGGCCCCAGACGGTGCGCGACGCCGAGACGGCGGCTGTCTTCGACACCGAGCTGGCCAAGGTGCCCCGTCCCGCCAAGGACAGCGGCCACGCGGCGACGGTGGCGCTGGATGCGCCGCAGCTCACCGCGGGCCAGGATTTCACCGGCACCCTCACCCTGACGGCCCCGGGCGGCGCGGCGGTACCCGCGGTGGAAGGTGACTTCTTCGTCGCCGACCGCATCCCCGGCGTCGTGCGCGTGGGGTTGGCCTCGGACGGTCCGGGCCGCTTCAAGCTCAAGGGCAAGGCGGAGCCGGACGCGCAGGCGTCGGCGCCGGACCTGACGGGCGTGCTGCGCCTGGGCACGGCGGGCACGGGCTACCAGTACCTCGAGGTGACGGCGCCGCTGGCCCCCATGGTGGCGGCCGGTGGCGCGGCTGGGACGCCGGCCGCGGTGAAGCCGCCGTCGGTGAAGGACAGCATCGCGGCGGTGAAGCCGGTGGGCGCCGCCATCGCCACGCCGCCCGCGGCCGAGTCGTCCATGGGCCTGGGGCTGGCGCTGGTGTTCGCCTTCTTCGGCGGCGCGCTGCTCAACCTGATGCCGTGCGTGTTCCCCGTGTTGGCGCTCAAGGCCTACGGCTTCACGCGCATGGTGCAGCAGGAGCAGGGCCGCGTCGGCGCGCATGCGGCGGCCTACGCGGCGGGCATCATCGGCACCATGCTGCTGCTGGCCAGTGTCGTGCTGGCGGTGCGCGCGGGTGGCGCGAGCGTGGGCTGGGGCTTCCAGTTCCAGGAGCCGCTCTTCGTCGCGGCTGTGTGCGCGGTGTTGGTCGCCTTCGCGCTCAACCTCTTCGGTGTCTTCAACGTGGGCCTGGACGGCACGGCGCTGGCCGGCAAGGTGGACCAGAGCCACGGCCTGATGCACAGCGCTGGCGAGGGCGTGCTGGCCGTGGTGCTGGCCACGCCGTGCTCGGCGCCGCTGCTGGGCACCGCGGTGGGCTTCGCCTTCGCGGCGGGCCCTCTGACGGTGCTGGCCGTCTTCACCGCGCTGGGCCTGGGGCTCGCGCTGCCCTTCTGCGTACTGGTGCTGGTGCCCGGGCTGGCGAAGAAGCTGCCCAAGCCGGGCGCGTGGATGGAGCGCTTCAAGCAGGTGCTGGGCTTCGCGCTGCTGGCCACCACCGTCTGGCTGGTGTGGGTGATGGGCGGGCTGGCCGGCGTGGACGGCATGGCGCGGCTGCTGGCGTTCCTGGTCGCGGTGGGGCTCGTCACGTGGCTGTACGGCCAGGGGCAGGCGCAGGACGGCATGCGCAAGCTGGCCACTGTGGCGGTGGCCGCGGGCGTGCTGGTGGCGTCAGGGCTGCTGACGTTGCGTTTCGATGACCAGGACCCCGTGGCGGAGCCTCGGCTCGGGTCCACAGTGGCGCAGGCGCAGCCGTGGAGCGCGGACGCGGTGAACGCGGCGCTGGCGGCGGGCCAGCCGGTGTTCATCGACTTCACGGCGGACTGGTGCCTCACCTGCAAGTTCAACGAGCGCACCGTGCTGTCCACCGACGAGGTGCGTGACGCCTTCAAGAAGCACCAGGTGGCCTTCTTCATCGCGGACTGGACGCGCCGTGACGCGAGCATCACCGCCAAGCTGGCCGAGCACGGCCGGGCCGGTGTGCCCATGTACCTGGTGCTGAGCCCGGGCGCCCCCGACAAGCCGGAGGTGCTGCCGGAGTTGCTCACGCCGAGCGTGGTGACGGACGCCGTGAAGCGCGCGGCGGAGTGTGCACCCTCGAAGCTGGGCAACGGCGCGAACGTCCTCTGCGCCGCGGGTTCCCCAAGTCACTGAAGTCGCGCTGTCTTCCCCGCAGTCCCCAAAACTCTGGAGGAACGCCATGAAGCAGGTCTTCACTGCACTCGCGCTGGGCACGTTGTTCATGGGGGCGCCCGCCCTCGCCGACGCGGAAGTTGGCAAGCCCGCGCCGACCTTCACGCTGAAGGACGAGTCCGGCAAGGAGCACACGCTGGCGCAGTACAAGGGCAAGGTCGTGGTCCTGGAGTGGACCAACCCCGAGTGCCCCTTCGTTCAGCGGCACTACAAGAACGACACGATGGTCACCACGCTGAAGGGCTTCGACGCGAAGAAGGTGGTGTGGCTGGCGGTGGACTCCACCGCGCACAACACCCCGGAGAAGTCCGCGGCGTGGAAGAAGGATGAGGGCTTCCCCTACCCGGTTCTCCAGGACGCGAGCGGCACGGTAGGCAAGTCCTATGGCGCGAAGACGACGCCGCACATGTACGTCATCGATGAGACGGGCGTTGTCCGCTACGCGGGCGCCATCGACGATGACCCGCGCGGCAAGAACGCCAAGCCGGCCAACCATGTGAAGACGGCGGTGGACGCGGTGGTGGGTGGCCAGCAGATCCCGGCGAGCACCACCACGCCCTACGGCTGCTCGGTGAAGTACAAGAGCTAGCGCTGGCTCGGCTGTGTTGATTCCCGAAGGCCCTCGTCCCTGCTGGGGCGGGGGCCTTCTGCTTGGGCGGCAGGCGACGGCGCCATGGCAGGTGCCTTGCCCGGTGCGAGGGCGGTTCGGACCTTTCCCTCTGAAAGGGGAAACGACCATGGCCGACAACAAGGGCAGTCCGGTACGGGGCGACGAGCGGATGGACACGACGCGCCCGGAAGAACTGGAGCGCGAGGCGCGGCACCAGAAAGGCCCGGTGCGAGGCGACGTGACGGACGAAGACGTGGGCGAAGACCGCATCCTCCAGAAGGGGATCGGCGGCTACGGCGCTCAGAAGGGCACCGAGCCGGCGCGCGAGGCACCTCCGCTGAGTGACGACCACGGACGTCATTGAGGTGTGAGCCTGGGGACAGCCCGCACGCCGGCAAGGCCGTGAATTAGCCAGCCGGGGGCTGAGGCGCCGTCCCGCGACGACGTCATGGGCGCTTGTTGGACTCGCGCGGTGCGCTAGGTCCCGTGCTCCTGTTGCGCGGGGGGCGTGCGCCCGGCCTCGCGTGGAATCGTGAGCAGCGAGCACAGCGCTCCCACGGCGCACAGGCCAGCGGACACCCAGAGCGCGCGCCGTGTGCCCACCAGGAAGTCCATACCCGTGTCGCCAGCGAGGCCGCCCAGCAGCGGCAGCAGCGCCACCGCGAGCAGGCCGGCGATGCGGGCCACGGCGTTGTTCACGCCGGAGGCGATGCCCGCGTAGCGGTCCTCGACGGCGCCGAGCACCACCGCCGTGAGCGGACCCACGGTGAGCGCCAGTCCCAGTCCCAGCACCAGGATGCCAGGCAGCACGGTGCTGACGTAGTCACCTCCGCGCTGGATGCGCGTCAGGAGCGCCAGCCCCACGCCCGCGAGCAGCGGCCCCGCCGTCATCAACGGACGTGCGCCGATGTGCCCCGCGAGCCGCCCCACCGAAGGTGAGAACAGAAGCAGCATCAGCGTGATGGGGAGCAGCGCGGCCCCCGCGCCGAGCGCCGAATAGCCGAGCTGCTGCTGCAGGGCGAGCACCACCAGGAAGGTGGCGCCTCCGAGCGCGAAGTACACGACGAGCGTGGTGAGGTTCGCGCCGGAGAAGGTGCGCGAGTGGAAGAGGGTGAGCGGAAGCATCGGCTCCCGCTGCCGTGCCTCCAGGACGAAGAACGCGGCCAACAGGACGGCGCCTCCGGCCGCGGCGCCGATGGCCGCCAGGGGCCAGCCGTGGGCGGGGCCTTCGATGAGCGCGTAGATGAGGCCACCCAGCCCGAGCGCCGCAGTCACCGAGCCCGCGACGTCCAACCCGCGCGCTCCTGTCTTCGGCGCGATGTCCGGCACGTGGCGCAGCGCCGCCCACGCGGTGAGCGCGGCCAGGGGCACGTTGAGGAAGAAGACGAAGCGCCATGAGCCTGCGTCCACGAGCCACCCACCCAGCAGCGGCCCCACGGCCGTGGTGACGCCGGACAGTCCGGCCCAGGCGGACACGGCGCGCTGCCGGTCCTGAGGCGGGAACGATGTGCGCAGCAATGCGAGGCTCGCGGGCACCAGCAGCGCGGCTCCCACACCCTGCGCCGCGCGGAAGGCGGCCAGCGTCCAGGTGTTGGGCGCCAGGCCGCACAGCACCGACGTGACGGTGAAGGCGAGCATGCCCAGCAGGAAGACGCGTCGCTGGCCCTTCACGTCGCCGAGCGCGCCCCCTGTGAGCACCAGGGAACCGAGCGTGAGCAGGTACGCGTCCACGGCCCATTGGAGGCCGGACAGGCCCGTGTGCAGCTCTCGGCCCATTGCGGGCAGGGCGACGTTGACGGCGGTGGAATCGAGGAACGCCATGCCGCTGCCCAGCACGCTGGCGAGCAGCACACCCCGGCCGCGAGGACTGTCATAGGCGACGGTGGTGTCGGGGGCGTTGGTGGCCATGTGGCTCTACCGTGCGCCCGGGGCTCCGCGCGTGCCATCCGCCGCTGCGGGGTGGGGACGTGCCTCCAGTGGCTCGCCATCCTGGCTGGTGCTCACTGAAGGTCCTCGCACCCAGTGCCTACGCTGTAGAGGGCACTGGTCGCCCCAGTCACAGAGAGGTGTCACATGGAGCCGATTTGCGAGCACATCCAACAGGCCGAAGACCCGCCTCCGCGCTCGCGAGGCTGCGAGGAATGCCTGGCCATGGGAGCAAGCTGGGTGCACCTGCGTCGCTGCCTGAGCTGTGGCCATGTGGGATGTTGTGATTCCTCGCCCAACCGGCATGCGACGAAGCACTTCCAGCAGTCGGCGCATCCCGTCGTCCAGTCCTTCGAGCCGGGGGAGGAGTGGGCCTGGTGCTACGAGGACGAACTCTTCACCGAGCACCGTCCGGCGCCATCGCAAGACGCGCGGCTATGACGTGGGCCGTCATCCGCTATCATCCTCCGGGCCCGTTTCAGCTCGTGGGAAGAAAGGCGCGGCACCGCACCATGGACGCGTGGACTCTCGAAGGCTCGCGCATCACCGACCCGGACACGTTGAGCCGCCTGCGCGAGATGCTGGCGAACAAAAGCCCGCTCATCATCGAGCACCGCTTCTACCGGGAGACGCGCGCCCCGCACCGCTTCATCTGTGACGATGCCGACGTGCTGGACGAGTATCTCCAGGAGTCACGTCCTGGAGACTCGTTCTGCGTCTGGTCCTACAAGAGCCTCTGCCGGGGCGACAACCTGCTGCTCCAGGGGAAGATGCCGGACGCGCAGGGGCGGACGCCGGGCGGGGTGGCCTGAGTCAGGCGGCCACGGGCTCCATTCGCGGTCGCGTCCGTGCCCGGGCCGTCTTGCGGCCACCGCCCTTGCGCAGCAGGTCCAGCGTCACCTCGTCCTCCGTGGCCAGCGCCATGAGCCGCTGGAGGTCGTCCACGCTGTTCACCGGCCGCTGATTGATGGCCAGCAGCAAGTCATCCACCTGGAGTCCGGCCTCGTGGGCAGGTGTCCCGTCCTGCACGCGGAGCACCTTCACCGCGCGGGACTGGCCGTTCTCCCGGGTGAGTCGTGCGTCCAGGCTCACCGCCGTCGCGGCGATGCCCAGGAAGCGCCGGTCCACCTTGCCGCGCTGGATGAGCAGGCTGGCAATCCACGTCGCCGTGGTGGCGCTCACCGCGAAGCCGATACCTTGCGCGTAGGGCAACACCAGCGTGTTGAGGCCCACCACCTGTCCTCGCATGTTGAGCAGCGGCCCCCCGGAGTTGCCCGGATTGATGGCGGCATCCGTCTGGAGCATGCCCTCCAGCATGACGCCGTCGGGCAGGCTGATGCTGCGGTTGATGGCGCTTACCACGCCTAGCGACATGGACTGCTCCAGGTGGAACGGGTTGCCAATGGCCATGACGAGCTGGCCCATGCACACCGACTCGGGCTCGGCGAGCGGCAGGGTGGGGAAGTCACCGCCCTCCGCGCGGACCACGGCCAGGTCGGTGGGCGCGTCGCTGCCCACCAGGGTGCCACGCAGTTCCTCGCCGTTGGAGAGCTGGACGGTGAGCTTGCGTGAGCCGCGCACCACCACGTGGCGGTTTGTGAGGACGTAGCCGTCCGGTGTGAGGAAGAGGCCGGTGCCGTGGCCGCGTGCGTGCTCCACACCCACGACGGCGGGCGAGGCACGCGCCACCAGCGACTCCAAATCATCCGAGAAGTGTTGCAGCAGTTTCATGGCGGCCTCCCTTCACGCGCGCTTGCCCACGGTGATGGGGACTTCGCGAACCTTTCCGGCGCGCAGCACGCGGACCTGGAGGGTGGTGCCCACCTTCTCGTCGCTCAGGGCGCCGAGCAGGTCCTCCACGCCGTGGAGGGGCTGACCTCCCAGGCTCACCAGGACGTCTCCGAGCAGCAGACCCGCGTCATGCGCCGGGCCGTTCGGGTCCACGGAGAGGCAGATGAGGCCGTGCTCGTTCCCCGTGCCCAGGTGTTGGGGCAGACGCACGGGGTAGGCGCCCACGCCCAGGTAGCCACGGCGGATGCCCCCGTGTTCCTTCAGCGATGCAATCACGCGCGTGAGTGTGTCCGTGGCGATGACGACGGCGGCGGTGCGAGAGAAGGCGGCGGTAAGCAGACCGACAAGGCGTCCCTCGGTGTCCACCAGCGCGCCGCCGGAGAAGCCGGGCGGGAGGTCGGCATCCGTCTCCAGGTAGCGCTCCACGCGGCCTCCGGCATGGGTGCGCCAGCCCTCGCCGTGGGTGCTGAGCATGCCGAGCGTCGCGCGAGCCGTGCGGCCAGGGCGGCCCACGGCGATGACGAGGTGACCGACCTTCACGTCATCCAACGGCGCGGACGTCAGCGGCGCGAGGCCGGTGGCTTCGGCCTTGAGCAGGGCCAGGTCGGTGCTGGCGTCGCGGCCGACGAACTCGGCGGAGACGGTGCGGCCATCCGGCAAGCCGATTGGGAGCCGGCCCTCGTGCTCCACGGCCTGGCTGGTGGTGAGGATGTGGCCCTCGGCATCCCAGACGATGCCGGTGGCACCGCGCCTGCGCCGCGTCTCCACGCGGACGATGCTGGGCGCGGTGCGTTCGACGACGGAGGCGAGGGACTGGGACAGCGACTGGAGGAGGCCGTTGGACATGGTGTGTTCCTTTCGAGGCAAAGGTAGAGGCCTCGAAAAGGCGCCACATCGGCGGACCGGTCAGGTCGGGAACCTACCCATTCGGGGAGGTCACCTCGTCTTTGGTTCAGCCTGCCTCATGGACAGCGCCGTCTCGCGCATGTGTCGAGGCCAGAAGATGTCGCGTGCGTGGTTGGCGAAGTTCAGCGTCACGCCCTGGTACGTGAAGCCTCGGTCGATGACGTCCCAGGACAGCACCTCGCCATGCTGGCGCACTAGGTGTTGCAGCGCGTTCATGGCGGCGACCCGGATGGGCCAGTCGAGGTTCTGGTTCGTCAACCCCGCCAAGCCACCAGGTCCAGGCCGGAGGCGAGGCCGTTGGGGCCGCTCCGCCGCGCCACAAAACCCCCGACATTTCCGAACAGCGAGCCACCAAGGGAGCGGTCCACGCGACTCCAGCCCTGCTGCTTCCCCCCGGCCCGCGCGTCCCTACGTTCTCCAGGAACTTCACGATGGCGAACGAAAGGTCAGCCTCATGGAAGAGACAGGCGAGCGCACAGTGAGACAGCCGCAGGGTGTCATCCAGGGAGACCGCCGGGAGTTCGAGGAACTGCTGAAGGACTATGACACCGCCCTCCTCACCACCCGAGGCGCGGACGGACACTTCCACACGCGGCCCATGGCGGTGGCGAAGAAGCACAAGTCCGGCACCGTGCTCTGGTTCGCCACCTGGGCGGACACGCAGAAAGTGCAGGACCTGGAGTCGGACCCGCATTGCTCGCTCGCCTTTCACGCGTCGGAGGACAGC
Source organism: Myxococcus sp. CA023 (assembly GCF_010998615.1). GTDB lineage: Bacteria > Myxococcota > Myxococcia > Myxococcales > Myxococcaceae > Myxococcus. The sequence continues at coordinate 21,211 of NZ_JAAEAH010000074.1, forward strand.
GCCACGTATCTTTCCGTGTCGGGCATGGTGGAAATCGTCCGCGACCGGAGGGCCATCCATGACTTGTGGGAGCCCGGCTGGAAGCCCTGGTTCCCACAGGGCCCGGATGAGGGTGACATCGCCCTGCTGCGCTTCACGCCCGAGCACGCCGAATACGTCCACCCGGCAGGCGGAAAGCTCAAGGTGCTCTTCAGCACCGCGAAGGCGTTGGTGACGAAGCAGCGCCCCGACATCGCGCCCAAGAAGGAGTTGGACCTGCACTGAGCCTGGGCGAGCGCCCGGTTACCGCCGTTCCAGCAGCGCACCACCCGGCCCGAAGCCCAGTGTGAGACACAACACGCGCGAGTGGTTCGCCAGTCGCGAATCACCCCGCGCGGCCTCCGTGGCCAGTTCCGCGTCATTGAGCACCAGCGCCGTCCCGCGGCCCTCGTTCCCCATGGCTGCCTGGAGGATGTCTGCCACCAGCGACTCGTGGCCTTCCCAGCCGTAGGTGCAGCCCCCGGGGACCAGCGACGCGTCCAGCGGACACGGCAGCGCGAGGCACAAGGCATCGGGCAGCCGTGCCGAGAACACGCGCAGGGCACTGGCGATGAACGCCACCGCCGCCTTCACATGTCGCCTGTCCGCAGGCCGCGCCATGCCGATGAAGTACCGGGGCAACAGCGCGGTGTCGCGCTCGAAGATGCGCGGGTCCGCTGTGTGACTCACGCACTTGATGCCCGTCTGCCCCACGTCGAGCGCCACCGGATGCGCGGGCGTGAGCGGCGCCAGCAGACGCAGTCCCGCCAGGGCCGGAGCGAAGAGTGGACGCTCCGCCACGTACACCGGGCAGGGAAGCGCGGTGGACACACTCGAGAGCATGGCACCGAAGCCCTCCAGGCACACCAATCCGCCACTGAGCCACACGGCATCCACCGCGTGCCGCTTCACCAGCGTGGACAGCGCCACCGCGAGCGCCGGGCCCAGTCGGCCCGCGAGCGCCGGCTCGGGAACCCCCGCGCGACGGTCCGCATCCACGCGAGGCGCCCCGAGCAACTCCCACAGCTCGCGTCCCATCACGGGCAGGTTCCACACCTCCAGCGGCGACACACCCGGGAGCACCAGTCGCCACACGTCCCAATCACGCATGCAATCACTCACGTCACGAGTCGGAGGATGCGTTCAGCGGCGTCCTTCGCACCGTCACGCGCCTGGTAGGACGCGGCGATGTCGGCCGCCCGCTGTCGCAGCACCGTGCCCGGCTCCAGCAGTTGTTGCAGCGCTTCGCGGCAGTCCTCCACGGAGAGCGAGCGCGGCGCTCGCACGAGTCCCGCGCCCGACTTCGCCAGGAAGTGCGCCTGGATGGGCTGGTCGTTGCAGACGGGCAGGAGCAGCATCGGAACGCCTTCGGTCAGCGCCTCCATGACGGAGTTGGCGCCGCCGTGAGACACGAGCACGGAGACTCGTGATAACAGTTGTCGCTGAGGTGTGTATGGCACGGCGACTACGTCCCCGGGAAGGCTGTGAACAAAATCTGTATCAGCCAACTCACCCGCGCTGAGCACCACGGTGACGCCCAGGGGCGCGGCGGCCTCGGTCATCGTCTGAAACAAATGGGGTTGCCACGAAATCTGGCTGCCGAAAGACACATACACCACGGGCTTGGAGCCCAGCCGCTCCCACGGGAAGGCCACCTCGTCACCGCGCGCCTCCGGAGGCTGTGACGGCCCGACCAGGTGTGTGGCGGGAGGCAATCCTGCGTCGGAGCCCAGGAAGGCCTCGGTGGCGAAGATGACGTTGAGGTCCGGCGACAGGCACTCACAGTTGCGGAAGCGGGCATCGAAGCCGTAGCGGGCGAACAGGGCCTGTCGCTCATCGGCCAGCGCGCGCACGTTGCGGCGCAGGCCGTAATCGATGGGCGGCTCCAGCAATGACAGCGCGGAGGACACGCCCGCCCAGGGGATTCGCAACGCATGGGCGGCCAGCACGGCGGCGTACTGCATGCCGTCCAGGGCCATGACATCCGGACGGAAGCGCTCGACGGCCTCGCGCACCGGCGCCAGCAGCGAGGGCACGGCGTCAATCAGCAGGCCGCGAATCCACTGCCCCAGCGCCGCTTCATCGAGCACCAACCGCGCGAGCGCCTCGCCTCCCGTCTCGATGGCGGGCACGGGCGCCTCGGCGTGGGGCAACGTCAGCACCTCCACGCCCAGCCGCCCGAGCTGCGGCGCGGGCTCGGGGATGCACAGCCAGCCCACGTGGTGGCCCATGCGGCGCAGCCACTGCGCGACACCGGCCATGGGGTTGAGGTGGCCCTTCTCGGGGGAGGTGGCAATCAGGATTCGGGACATGGGGGACGGGCGCTGGCGTGGGCGTGGAGCATGACGAGGGAGCACAACCGCATCAACAGCCGGTCCATGGCACTCGCCTCGGGAGCGTCGGCGGCCAGACGTACGTAGCGCTCCAGCAGCGCCCGGGTCGCGCCCGCGTCGACGCACTCCAACGGCGCGAGCCGGGCCGGTGTGAGCCATTCCCGGTACAGCTCCAGCCAGCGCGCGCGAACGGGGCTGGACAGCGCGGTGTGCGCATAGCGCGGTGTCTTCCGGGCCAACCGGACCTCGTCCGGCACCAGCGTGCGCACCGCATGCCGGAAGAGCCACTTGCCGGCCCCGTGCCGCGCGAGCACGCCCAAGGGGAGTCCCAGCGCCATGTCCGCGAAGTCCGCGTCCAGGTAGGGCGTGCACACGTTCACGCCATGTGCGTTCGCGCTCCGGAGCTCGGGGGGCAGCACCAGCTCCCACAGCACCCAGGCCGCGTACCGGACCTCTTCAGGGTGATCCTCGTCACCGGAAGCCAGCTCCGCGTCCCAGGGAAGGCGAAGTACCCGCTGATCCACCCCCAAGTTGTCCACAGGCCCTGGGCGCAGCACCTCATGCACGAGGCGCCGGTCCTCCGTCACACGGGCCGCCGCACCCGCGAGCGCCGCCGGGTTGCCCATGAGCACCTCATCCGCGCCCGCGCCGCTCAGCAACGTGGAGGCGCCCTGCCTTCGGGCCTCCGCGTAGAAGGCATGGCTGGCCACGGCGCGGGCGTTGAGGATGGCCGTCTCCTGGCTCAGGACGGCGGGCTCGAACAGCTCTGGCAGCACCGCGTCCGGAACGGACACGTCGACCAACTCGACACCGGCCGAGTTCGCCACCGTCCGGGCATTCCGGCGCTCCGTGGCATCCGCGAAGTGGACATCCATGGTCCAGGCGCGCACGCGTCCGGGCGCCTGTCGCGCGGCCAGGGCGCACAACGCGGCGCTGTCCACGCCGCCGCTCAGGCTCACATCCATCGCGCCCGCCGCCACGTGTTTGCCCACGCTGTCCGCCAGCGCGGCCACGAGCCGTTCCGCCAGCCTGTCTTCATCCTCACGAGTCTCCGGAGTCCCCGCGCTCCGACGCGCGCGAGGCAATGCGCCCGGAGCCCGGCGCACGCCCTGGAACACGCTTCCGTCGGGAGGCAGCGCATGGCGCAGGAATGCAGCGACGGCCTCCGGTGCCAGACCCGAGGGATTCAGCCGCCACACAGACGGTGCCAGGCGCGCCGATGACTGGTAGCGGGGCAGGGTGGCGAGCATTCCGCCGGAAGCGTGAGACACGCGGGTACTGTGACAAGCGCCAGGGGCCCCGGGCAACCTCGTATAGTCCCGCCGTGCGCTACGAGCTCCAAGACGGACGCATCCTCACCTGGTCCCTGGAGACGCATGTCGCCACGCACTGCAACCTGCGCTGTGTGCAGTGCTGCCCGCTGTCGCCGCACCTGCCTGCCTGGTCCGTGGACCCCGCCGCCCTGGGCCATGACTTGCGCCAGCTGGCCCGAGCCCTCCGGCCCAACGTCTTCAAGCTCACCGGCGGCGAGCCCTTCCTCCACCCCGACCTGCCAGCGGTGCTGGACGCCGTGCGCGCCTCGGGCATCTCCCCGCAGGTGTCCGTCACCACCAACGGCTTCCTCGCGCAGAGCGCCCCCGATGCGGTCTACGAGCGCCTGGACCGGATGACACTGTCCGTCTACACCTCCGCGCCGTTGCCGGAGCGCTCCATCGCCCGCATCACCGAGCGCTGCGAGCAGCACGGCGTCTTCCTCACGGTGAAGCGAATCGACGCCTTCCAGCAACTCACGCCGGATGCACCGCACGACTCCGAGGACGCCGTGCGAGGCATCTACGCGCGCTGCTGGCTGAAGGTCCGCTGTCACCTGGTCCACGCGGGCCGCTTCTACGCCTGCACGCGTCCGCCGCACGTGGCGACGGTGCTCGGCGGCACGTACCCGGAGATGCCCGCGCTGGGCGAGGTCGACGGCGTGCCGCTCGACACGCCGGACCTGCTGGGCCAGATGCTCGGCTACCTCGAACGGGAGACGCCATTGGCCACCTGCCGTTACTGCCTGGGCGGCGACGGCGCATGGCAGCCGCACGCCCAGCTCCCTCGTATTCGAAGCTGAGGGGCACCCCCCAGCCTCGCTTCATCTTACTGGCCGCGCGACTGGGACGCCTTGGGTAGCGAGGACTGCATGGACGGCGGATAGCGCCCGCCCGCGGCGACGCCCGGAGGCGCGACGGCGTTGATGGCGGCCACGTCCTGGTCCGTGAGCGTCACCTCCAGCGCGCCGAGGTTCTCGTCCAGGTATTTGCGGCGCTTGGTGCCGGGGATGGGCACCAGGTCCTTCCCCTGTGCCAGCACCCACGCGAGCGCGAGCTGCGCCGGAGTGCATCCCTTCTCCTTCGCCAGCCGCTCGATGTGGCCGACGAGCTCCAGGTTGCGCGTGAAGTTCTCCCCCTGGAAGCGGGGCGAGAAGCGGCGGTAGTCGTCCTGTGCCAGGTCCTCGAAGCGCTTGATTTGCCCCGTGAGGAAGCCGCGTCCCAGCGGGCTGTAGGGAACGAAGCCCACGCCCAGCTCGCGGCACGCCTGGAGCACGCCGTCTTCTGGCTCACGGCTCCACAGGGAGTACTCGCTCTGGAGCGCGGTGATGGGATGCACCTTCGAGGCCCGGCGCAGCGTGTCCGCGTCCACCTCCGACAGGCCGAGGAAGCGCACCTTGCCCTCGCGCACCAGCTCCGCCATGGCGCCCACCGTGTGCTCGATGGGGGTCTGCGCGTCCAGCCGGTGCAGGTAGTACAGGTCGATGACATCCACGCCCAGCCGGCGCAGGCTGGCCTCGCAAGCTTGCCTCACGTACTCCGGCCGTCCGTTGATGCCGCGCTTCTGCGGGTCCGTGGGGTCGCGGACGATGCCGAACTTCGTCGCCAGCACGATGTTCGCCCGGTGCGGCTTGAGCACCCGGCCCACCAACGTCTCGTTGGCGCCCGACCCGTACATATCGGCGGTGTCGAAGAAGGTGATGCCCCGCTCCAGCGCGTGCAGCAGCGTGGCCTCCGACTCCGCGTCATCCCTGCCCGCGTAGAAGTCGGACATCCCCATGCAGCCCAGGCCCAGCGCCGAAACGGTGGGGCCCTGCCTTCCCAGCTTCCGAGTCTCCATGTCCCTCGCTCCTTCCTCGTGGTGACGCCCCTCTAACTGGAGACTCCTGGCCTCGCATGACCTTCGAGTCTGGAATCGTCAGTCAGGGGGACTGGCGGGCCTGCTCCGCGACCAGGTTGCTGGGCAACTCCACGGTGAAGGTGGAGCCTCGCCCCAGCCTGCTCTCCACGTGGACCCGGCCGCCCATGGCCTCCACCAGCGTGCGGGTGATGTACAGGCCCAGGCCCAGGCCACCGTAGTTGCGCTCGGACACGGCGCGTTCGAAGCGGCCGAAGAGGCGGGGCAGATGCTGGGGCTCGATGCCGATGCCCTCGTCCCGCACCGTCAGCCGCGCCCCGCTGTCATGCGGCTCCAGGCGCACGTGGATGGGCCTGCCGCTACCGTACTTCACGGCGTTGTCCACCAGGTTGGTGATGACCTGCTCCAGGCGCAGCCGGTCCCACCGGCCCACGATGTCGAAGTCTCCCGTCTCCAACTGCAAGGAGGAGCCGGTGCGCGCGGCCTGGGGTTCATACCGGGTGACGACGTCCCGGACGAGCGACCCCAGCTCCAGTTCCTCCGGCTCCAGCGAGAGCCGCCCCGCGGAGATGCGCGACACGTCGAGCAGGTCGCCCACCAACTCCGCCAGCTTCTGCACCTGCCGTGCGCCCACCGCCACGTAGCTCTCCACCAGGTTGCGAGGAACCGGGCCTGGGTGGCGGGCCAGCTCCCGCGAGAGCGCCTGGAGCTTCAGGCTCAGCGGGGTGAGCGGCGTCTTCAGCTCGTGGCTGGCAATGGACATGAACTCATCGCGCAGACGGATGGCCTCCCGAGCCTCCGCATAGAGCCGGGCATTCTCCAGGGAGAGCGCGGCCCGGTGTGCCAGTTCCTTGGCGAACGCCAGGTCTGACGTCGAGTATTGCCGGCCGGAGTAGGCGTGGATGAAGCTGAGCACCCCCAACACCTGTCCGCGCGCAATCAATGGCACGGCGATGTAGGAGACGGGCCCCATCGCTTCCATCACCCGGGCGTGTTCCGCGTTGTGCGCGAGCTCGTGAATGCGTTCCCGGGACAGCCGCTCGAAGTGAACCGTCTCCGCCCTCAGCAGGGCGCCCGCCGGGGGATGCCGCGGATTTCCGCTGGGCTGCATTCCGAAGCGGAGGAGGTCCTCCGCCAGCGCGTCGTCCTCGAGCCGGAAGTGCGCCGCCTCCAGCCGCCGGAACGTCCCCTCTGGCTCCGCCACGTCGACGAGACACCAGTCCGCGAAGGTGGGCACCACCAGCTTCGCCAGGTTCCGCAGCGTCGTCTCGTCGTCGAGCGACGACGTCAGCACCGCGCCCGACTCCGCGAGGAGCCAGTCACGTGCCTCGGCCAACTGGAGCTCGTGCGTCAGGGCCTCGGCGCGCTGTCGGGCCCGGACCAGGTCCGTTACGTCGAACCCGAAGCCGACGATGCCGTCGACCTCACCCTGCTCGTTCCGCGTGGGCTGATACACGATGTTGAGGTACGTCTCCTGTATCTCGCCATTGGGGCGCTTGCGAGGGAACGGCACCGCATTGCCCGCGAAAGGGACGCCAGTGCGGTAGACCTCGTCCAGCAGGGTGATGAAGCCTCGCGACTCCGCCCACGGCAGGGCATTGATCGCCTCCTGGCCCACCAGCGTGTCCGTCCCCATCAGCGTGTTGTTCATCGTGTTGGAGAAGGAATAGACGTGTCGGGGGCCACGTAGGAGGATGATGCCGGCGGGTGCGTCCCGGAAGAGCGCGTGGAGCCGGGCCTGTCCGGCCTCCGCTTCGCTCCGTGCCGCCCGCTCCCGCTCCAGCAGCCGCGCCCGCTCCGCGTTGGCCTTGCGCAGCATGACGTTCAGCTTCGTCATCAGCAGCGCGAGCATGACGAAGACCGCCAGCGAGACAGCCCCTCCCGTGCCCGGCGCCAGGTTGAGCAGTGGCTCCAGGAAGTAGAAGTCCACCACCACCACCGACAGGAACGTCGTCGCCAGGGCGGGGCCCCAGCCACCCCACCAGCCGGACACCATCACCGCGCCGAAGAAGAACAGGAACGGGGTGGCTGGAATCAACGACGCCACGCCCGCCTGGATGAGCCACGCCGCGACGAAGGCGAGGAGCGCGACGCCATAACGTCCGGCGCGTGAATCCCAGAGTGGGTGATGTCGTTCCGGACGAGCGTGCATGGTCAGGGGCGGGCCCCTGGCCGGCTGCATGGATACCGCCGGGGAGGAGCCGCGCACTTCTCAGGTAAGCACCGGAACCCACTGCATGACATCTTGCTCGCCGCTCTGTCATGCAAGGCTGCTCAGCGCAGCCGGCGGAACGGCTGTGGCTTGGTGCCCACGGCCAGCGCCAATACCTCCACGTGACACACGTCCAGGCTCGGCTGCGTCCAACCCAGGTTCCGCAAGGCGCTGCCAAGCCGCTCGCGCAGTGGCGCAACGGCCGAATGGCTCGCGCCCGCCAGCTCCAACTGGAAGTGCGAGACGTCCACTTGTGTCAGTCGGAAGCCACGCAGCGCATGGTGCTTGAACACCCAGGCCAGCGCCCAGGCGTCCACCTCCCGGCCCGAAGGCATGACGAAGTGGCAGGCCCCGCGTCCGCCGAAGTGCTCCAGCGTCCATCCATGAAACCCACAAGCGCAGGCGTCACGCCGCACGCTGCCCGCGTCGCCCGGGAGGTAGCGCAAGAGCGGCAGCACGCTGGGACGCAGCCGCGTCACCACCACCTCGTCCAGTCCGGGCTCCAACCAGACATCAGGGGCCAGGACGTGGAACCGGCCAGGAGCCTCGGGCCGCAGGCACTCCCAGGCCAGCGGCCCCGTCTCCGTCGTCGCGTAGTAGTTGAGGACAGGCGCGGGCACCGTGTTCGCCAGCTCCGCGCGCAGGCCGGCAGGCAGATGCTGCGCGGAGGTGAGCACCAACTGGGGCGTGGGCACGTCGCGCTGGGCCGCCAGCCACCGCAGGCCTTCCGGGTCGGAGAAGAGCACGGCGGGACGCACGCGGCGCAGGCGCTGGAGCGCGTCCTCGCGAAGGACGGAGATTCGGTGCAGCGCGCCGTCGTGGAGGATGGGCAGGCGCACCGAGTACTCCAGCCCGCCCGGCAGCGCGTCCAGCAGCACGACTCGGGGATGCGAGGGCAGCGCCGCTCCCACGCGCGCCACGAGGAACCGCAGCACGGCCCACATGTGCAGGCAGTCGCGCCGGTCCCTCACGACGTTCACCGGCGCTCCGGTGGACCCGGAGCTCTTCACCACCACGCAATCATCGGCGTCCGCCGGCAGCGTGGGCACCGCGTCCCAGTTCGCGGCCAGGGCCTCACGGTCCAGGAAGGGCAGGTGGCGCAGGTCGTCCAGCGTCTGGAGGTCACCCGGGTGGATGCCCGCCGCGAGGAGCCTCCGGGCGTAGTACGGCGAGTCCTGCAGCGCGTCGCGCAGGAAGGACAACCGGGCGTCCAGGTCCGCGCGGGCCGCGTCCTCGTCGGCCAGGGACGCGAAGCGGTCCAGCCCCTGGGCGATGGATTCGGCCCAGGGGATGTGGGGGCGCTGCGAGGAGGTGTCCCGGCGGATGTTCGCGCGAGGCGCGACGCGCAGGTCCGCGGACAGGGCTTCCGTCACTCCCGCCACCCACGCGCCTCCGTGGCGCGCTGCTCCGCCTCGCGGAGGGCCTGCTGGCGTTTGTCCGCCTCCTTCTTTCGGGCCTCCTCCGCGCGCCGCATCTCCGCTTCCGCCTTGCGGTAGTCCAGTTGCTCGATTCGCGCGACGGAGCCCTTCGGGGACTCGCCCTTGCACTCGCCGCCCACGACGCGCACCCACTTGCGAATGAACTCCTCGCGGCGGAAGGTGTTGGAGCGAATCATCTCCGCCGTCAGCGGGGCCACGTCCTGGAAGAAGCGCTGCAGGAGCGTCGTCGCGTCGTCGTTCTTGCTCAGTGCCTGCACCGTCTCCTGCCGCAGCGCCGAGGACACGAGCACGTGCGCGAGCATCACCACCTGCTCCCGCCACAGCGGGGAGCGGGCCCGGTCCTCCAGGGCGCCCCAGTCCGCGCGGGACGGGGGGCGGACCTTCGCGAGCCGGAAGGTGTCGCAGATGATGGCGAGAGCCAGGTCATGCGAATACGGCGACACGATGGGGGCTGCCTCGAGCTGCGTCTGAATCTCGCGGATGTCGAAAGCCATGGGACTCAATTCTCCAGCAATGCCTGGGCGAGGTCGGCGGCCGCCTTCGCGAAGTCGGAGGGCCAGCGCACCACCACCAGCCGGAAACGGCGCTCGCGCAGCAGCGGCGCCAGCGCCTGTCGGGCGCGGAGTTCGTCGGGAACAGCGAGGATGGCCACCACGAGGCGCGAGCGCCGGATGGATTCCAGCACCGGCGCCAGGGGCTTCTCCGCGGTGACGTTCGCCAGGAAGTCGCTGTCGGAGATGATGATGCGCAGCGCATCGGGCCGCTCGCGTGACAGCGCGTCCATCACGTCGAAGGGGAACTGCGTGCCTCCGCCGATGTAGCCCAGCAGGAAGTCGCGTGCCTTCTCTTCGTCGTACATCCACGGCGACACCTGTGGGTCGCCGTGCGAGTACACGATGCCGCGCACCGTGGCCTTCTTCCGCAGCGCGGAGGCGGACAGCACCTGAGCCGCCAGCGTCATCGCGTTGAGGCTCAGTTCCGGGTTGGGCATGGAGCCGCTGGTGTCCAGATAGATTTCCACGGACGGCACGCCGAGCTCGGACGGGGGCGGCAGGTCCGCCTCCAGCTCGCGGCGCAGTGGTGACACTGCGGCCAGGTGGCCCTGGGACAGCACCGTCAACGTCCAGTCGATGCTGGACGGGTCATCGCCGTACTCCCACGCTTGGGGCGTGGTGCGCAGGTAGGGCTCCGGCTGGGACGGCGTCGTGGGGAGCTTCAGGATGTGCCGGTCCACCAGCCGCCGATAGTGCTTCGCCACCAGGGCTCGCCGCAGCTTCCCGCCCTGCTTGCCGGGCAGGTGTTCGGTGACGCGGTGGATGGAGTCCAGTTCGTCCTTCTCCTTCGCGCGTGTGCTCAAGGGCTCCAGCCAGCCTCGCTCCTCCGCTTCGTTCAGAGCGTCGTCCCAGCGACTGCTGCCGTGGATGGCGGCATCCAGGTCGTCCACGTCCGGCACGGAGACGTCCCCGCCCAGCGGCAGGCTGAACTCCAGGTCCGCGGGCTTCTCGATGTAGCGGATGAAGGTGGCGCAGAAGTAGAGAAACTGGAGCTTGCCGCTGGGCAGCGCGTAGAAGGTCTGCGCGAACATGCGCGCCTCGGCGCGAACACCGGGGTAGCGCTGCTCCATCGGCTCGAGCTGCGCGGCGGGCACCAGATTCCCAGGGGGCAGGCCCCACAGCTCCTCGTAGATGGCCAGGTAGAAGAAGAACAGCGGCGACATCTCGCCGCCCTGCACGTGCTGGAAGCCCCGGTACACCGCGCACAGCGCCTCCGCGTGCGTGCGGCCCACCACCTCGTTCACCTGCAAGTCATAGAAGAGATTGGTGAGGGATTGCTTCAGGCCGGGAACCAGCCGCTGCTCCTGCACGCGAAGCTCCGCGTCCCAGCCCAGTGTGTGCGGGAAGCGCGCGTGGTGACCGATTTCATGCGCCAGCACCGCCGCGAGGCTGTCAGTGGCCTCCATGGCCTCCAGGAGCTTGAAGTTGACGAAGACCTGTCGCTTCACCAGGTCGATGTACGCGAGCGGCTCCTGGGCGTGGCTGGCGTCGGGGTGGAAGCCCACGTGCGGCTCGGGTGGGCTGAGCTGCACGCGCACGTCCCACAGCGCCAGCGCGTCGCGCCAGCCCGTGGCCACTTCCTCAGGGGTGATGTGCCGCCGCGACGGACTCATTCCGGGACGAACACCAGCACGTGCTGGGAGGTGTGCAGCGTGGCCGCCACCCGCCAGTCATTGGACAGGGTGGCGAACCACGCGTCCGCGCACGGGTCTTCCCGCAGCGCCTCGTCCAGGTGGGGACTCTCCACGTGGGTCTGCTCCGGCACCTCGCGGCAGCCCATGGCGCCCAGGCTGACGGGCGTCTCCGCCAGCCAGATGCCCTGCGTGGCCGCGTCGCGGCCCGCCACGGCTTGACGGTGCCGGTCATGGACGCACACCACGGTGGGGGAGAGGAAGTGCATCGCGCCGGGGAGGAAGCGGCTGTCCTCTTTCGACAGGTCCACCCAGTGCGCCTGGGCCCGCGCGGCCAGCGGCGCGTCGGGCGGCGCCAGGGCCACGGAGGAGGTCTCTCTCAGCCGCGCCTCGATGTCCTGGAGCGACGTCAGCTCCCGGCCCACGCGCCAGAAGATGCGCTGCACCCAGGGCGGCGCGGACTCCAGGTTCTCCCCCAGGTTCCACAGCTGGGCGAACACCTGCGAGCGCTCCGCCGAGGGCACGGCGGCCAGCAGGCGGGGAATCAGGTCCGACCAGGCGAGGGTGAAGAAGTTCTGCCGGCCCGCGCTCGCGGGATACAGGTAGCCCAGGCCAATGGCCTCCGCGCCCAGCTGGAGGTAGGCGCGCAAGAGCTCCTCGCCCTGCGCCGCCGGTGTCCCCGTTTCGAGCAGGGATTGTCCCAGCCGCTGCGCTGCGCTGCCGGTGAGCTCGCGCCACAGGGCGGAGTCCCAGCGCACGAACCGGGCGCGGGCATTGGCTTCCAACTCGTCGGTGAAGGTGCTCATTGGCGACCGCCCGGGTTCTCCTTCAGCCACGTCGCGTAGTTCCGGTAGCGGCTGTACAGGGACTTGAGGTGGATGACGTCCTCGTAGACGGGGCCGGACAGCTCGTGCCGCGTGAGCAGCTCCTTCATGAGCACCGTCACCTGGTTCATGCGCTTCTCGGTGGTGCGCAGGTCCACGCCGGACAGGCCCTTGTCCAGCTCATGGCGCAGCGTCGTCACCTTGCGCCGGATGGGCTCGTGCGTGTCGTAGTGGCCCATGGCCATGTCGAACATGTTCCGCAGCCAGGCCACGCGGTCCTGGAGGAGCATGCGGTGGCCCTTCACCTCGAAGAATGCGCTGCGCGGGTTGGGCACCAGCTTCTCGTGAAGCACCCAGGGGGCAATCTGCCGGAAGTCCTCCAGCTCCACGGCGCTGTGGCCGCGGAAGAAGGCCATGGCCTTCGCGAAGTGGAGGATGGTCTGGTACGCGCGCACGCTGACGCCGTTCTCCGTCTGCGTGCAGAGGTGGACCTTCTTGTCCAGCGGGCACTGCTCGTTGCACACCGCGGCCACCGTCTGCCCGGCCAGCTTGAGCGTGTCCTTGTGCTTGAACTCGAAGCGCGGCGAGGCCATGCGGCAGAAGTCCAGCTGCCCCAGGAAGAAGGCGATGCGCTCCAGTACGTCCTTGGGCACCTCCACTTCCAGGATGGCGGCGTAGGCGCGCTCCAACTCGCCGGGCGTGAAGACGATTTCCTTGGGCAGCAGCTCCTCGGGGGACTTGTCGGCCTCCAGGCGCTGGAGGAGCTGGTCCATGAACCCCGAGTTGAAGGGCACCGCGCGCACCACCACGTCGATGCGGTCCTTCAGCGCCTCGATGACCTGGAAGGTGCCGCCGCCCTGGTCGTCGTTGGCGGTGAGGAACCAGGACGAGCGGCCCGCGTAGACGTACTGGTCCATCATCTCCGCGTAGCCCTCCGCCATGAGAGACAGGAGCGCGGACTGCGTCTTGGTGGGGATGCGGTTGTACTCGTCGATGATTTTGACGCGCTGGCCAATCCACTTGCGCCAGCTCACCTTCACCGCGGACAGGTCCTCCGCCTTGAGCATGTCGGAGGGCAGCGGCGCGCCCAGCAGGTCCGCGATGGAGAGCTGCGGATGGCCGCGCTGGATGCCGCGGTGGACCTCGTCGCGGCCCATGCCGGACAGCAGGGCCATGAGGATGGCGGACGTCGTCTTCCCGCGTCCCGGTCCGCCCACCAGCAGCGCGCGCCGGCAGGTGAAGAGGGTGAGCAGGGGGATGAGGACGAACGAGCTGTAGCTGGTGTCCTCGGGGAGGTGGAGCTCGTCACCCGCGGGCGTCTTGAGGGACGCGGACGCGCCGAACTCCAGGTCGTAGTAGGGACAGATGACGGCGTTGTTGGTGATCCACCAATACGCCTGCCGCATCTTGTCGTGGAGGCTGCCGCCGTCGCGCTCGGAAAGGTGGACATTGAGCTGCTTGTCCGCCGTCGCGCGCCCGGTGAGCAGGCGCGTCACCCAGTCCTGGTTGGCCATGCGTGCCGGAGCCTATCACCCAGGGGAAACGCGACGTAGCGCCGTCGCGTGGCGGCCCGATGCCTACAGGGTGACCAGGCCCAGCTTCGCCGCGCGGACCACGGCCTCCGTGCGTCGCTGGACGCCCAGCTTGGCGAGCACGGCATTCACATGGAACTTGGCGGTGTGCTCGCTGATGTCCAGCCGGTCCGCGATGGCCTTGTTGGACAGCCCCTCCGCGAGCAACCCGAGCACCTCGCGCTCCCGCGGCGTGAGCGCGTCCGGCGCGGCGGTCCGGGCCGGTAGCGAGGCCCGCGGCGTGGCGCGCAGCTCCGCGAGCGCGGGGTCGAACACGGCCAGTCCCCGAGCCACGGAGAGCAGCGCGGCGACCAGGGCGGAGGGCTCCGCGTCCCGGAACAGCAGGCCCCGCGCGCCCGCGCCCAGGGCCGCCTCGCCCGCGGCTTCATCCACCACCAGCGCGAGCACCGGTGCGCCCAGGTCGGGACCCTCCATGTTGGACGGGCGCAGGCCGGTGTCCCACAGCACCACGTCGGGTGGCTCGCCGGGTTGGGACTCCAGGTCCACCTGCGTCCCGGCCGCTACCTCGAAGTGCACGCCTGTCTGGTCGCTCAGCGCCCGGGAGAGCGCCCCCCGGGCGAGCGGGTCCTCCGAGACGAGGAACAGCCGGAGCGGTGAGATGGATGCGGCCAGCACGGGACTGCTTCACTAACTGGCCCCTGCGGCCGACGCTGTCCCAGTGCGCTCAGGGGCCTCGCAGCCGCGACATGAGCAGGAAGCCCACGGCGAGCACGAGGAGCACGCCCACCACGACCCACAAGGCGACGGAGCACCCAGGGGCTGACTTCGAGACGATGGGCAGCTTCTGTGTCCGGAGGTCTTCGGTAATCTGCGCGAGCAGCCCTGCGTCGTAGGCCACGGGCTCGCCCTTGCGAATCTTCCGGCCTATCTCCTCCAACTCACCCCCAGGCAGATAGCGCTCCGTGAGCAGCAGGCTGCGCGCCTGGAGCTCACGTTCGGTGCCGTGGGCGGCGGGGTCCAGTCCGCAACCCGTGCAGGGGGTGAACGCGCCCACCTTCGAGTTGCCACACCGCACGCAGACAGCCAGGGTCATGCGCCTACCCTAGCGCGAATGCCCCACGAGGAGCGGCCCGCCATGCCTCACGGGCCGCTCGCGGGCGTCACGTCAGGTGCTGCCGGATGTGCGCCACGGACGTGGTCATCGCGGTCCGGCTGGACGCGAACTTGTAGGCCGGGTTCCAGGTGTGGCCGCTGTCGTGGCAGCAGCTGAGGCGCAGGAGCCTTTGTGCATGGCCTGTGCCCCACACTGTCCCTGCGAGGCGTTCGTGGCCGGTGACCGGCTCGGCGGGAAAGGTGGCCAACTGCCAGATTGGCGTCAGCCTCAGCGTGGCCACCCGTACCGAGCACCTGCCCGTCGACTTCGAGCTGTACCTCCCCGAGTGCTGGGCCAACGACGAGGCGCATCGCCGTGAGGCCCGCATCCCCTCCGAGGTTTCCTTCAGGACGAAGCCCCAATTGGCGCTGCAAATCTCCTGGCGGACACCGCAAATGGCAGCTCCAGCGACTTTGCGTGAGCACCGTCGCTCGCTGGGCTTTCATTACGCGCTCGCTGTGGCCCCACAGACGACCGTCTTTCTCCTGGATGCGAAGGGCCGTCCCCGAAAGGACGCGCGAAGCGTTTCGGACCTGGCCCAGCGCATTCAAGAACGGGGTGGCTTCCGGCGGTGCACCTGGCGCCAGGGCACGCAAGAAGCCTTGTCGGCATGCTTTGCCCTTCGCCGCGTCGTCGCCGCGGGCGTACCCCAGCGAGAGCAGGAGCCCCTGGGGTTGCTCATTGAATGGCGAGACGGTGAGCGCGAGCCCGCCAATAGCTTCATCACCGCACGGCTCGCGATGGCGAGGGTGTTTGTCACCGCACGAACCTGGGTCGCGCCTCACGTCGCCTGCCCGGTCTC
The DNA here is from genome assembly GCF_010998615.1 of Myxococcus sp. CA023. Lineage (GTDB taxonomy): Bacteria > Myxococcota > Myxococcia > Myxococcales > Myxococcaceae > Myxococcus. Next base: position 36,877 of record NZ_JAAEAH010000074.1, read on the forward strand.
CCCGTTCACGCCTCGGGCCCCTGACGCAGTAGTGTCAAGGGCTCGTATCGCGGCGCGGTGGATGATGCGAGAGCCACGACCGAACCGCCGCCTGACCCTTCGCGTGGCGAATTGGGCGCGAGATTAACTAAACGCCACCCTGCCGGATGGCAGCACCCTGATTGCAGAGAAGCTCAATGACTGAATTCCACTTTACGATCACAGATTACTGGAACGAACAATTCCCGGTCGCCCCGGCTTCGCCATCGTCGCTCGGACTTGCCGTAAAGCCCGATTTTGACGAGGACTTCCGCGTCATGATCCTTAAGCGGCCCAATGGCGAGTCCCGCGCCGTCGTCACGCCCGAGATCGCGGCGGAACTTGGCGTTGCGCCCGGGGGCGCGTGGACTCTGACGCATCTGAAATCCCGTCTGCCTGATATCGGGGTCGAGCTTCACGGTGCGGATTTCGTCTTCTACTTTCCGGAGACCGCCACCGCATCACTGCGCAATGCTCCGTCCGATCCCGCCATCCGTCAGCTGACGCAGGACGACGTCGCGCTTTTCGCCGCATTCGAGGCCGCGGCCAGCGAAGAGGATCTGGAGGGGGCATCGGTCGGGCTGGACGACTGGATCGTGCTTGGAGCCTTTGAAGGCGACCACCTTGTCGCTGCGGCCAGCATCTATCAATGGAACGATGCGCCATTGGCCGACGTTGGGGTCCTGACGCTTGCTGCCGCGCGGCGAAAGGGTCACGCTGCCAGACTGATCAGGGCTTGCGCCTCCCGTGCTCTGGCTGAAGGTTTCGCGCTTCAATATCGCTGCCAGCTCGACAACTCCGGATCGACGGCGCTGGCGAAATCTTTGGGCCTCGCCCTATTCGGAACCTGGACCGCAGAGACACCGTGAGCCCTAAAATCTGGCTCGTCACGACGTATAGCGTCCGAGCGACCAAGGCCGTGCTCGATATGTTCGAACAATACATGCTGCCCTCTCGCGGGCGCGTGGTGCTTCATTGGTTCACCGGCACCGCAGCAGAAGCCAAGAGAACCGTCGATCTCGGCTGCTGTTTTTCAGTGAACGCGGAGATGCTTGTCAATGAGAAGCGTGCGGCGATAACCAAGGCATTGCCACTGGATCGCATCCCACGCCAAGCGATGTCTGGATCGCAGTGGAAGGCTTAGCACGCCTACACGGTGTGTCGCCGGCCGATACGTCCGCCACAATCACACGGAATCTGATAACCTTGCTCACAGAACAGACCTAGAGATCGTCGTACGGAGTCGGACGACGCCGGGCGATCATGGCGGAGGCGATTTCAGGCCAGGACATCGGCTAACTTCTCATCATCACCTGCGACGGCTCAGCAGGGAGGCGATGGTGTCATCAGGAGAGACAGGCACAGTCGGAAAGCCTGAGGTCGCTCCGACAATCCATCAAGGGCCCCCGCCGAGACAGCGGACACGGGCGCAGCGCCGCTGGAGTGTTTTCAGCAAATCGGTTTCAAGTGAGGCGGTTGCCTGTTCGCAGGCCGTGCGGCGGGGCGCGGCTCAGGCCAGTGTGACGCCGTGCCCGGGCGCATCCGTTGGCAACTCCAGCCGTGCGCCCGCGTACCGGGCGCCGCCTTGGAAGGGGTGGCTCGCGATGAACAGCGGCGTATCCAGGTCGGCGTAGGTGAACCCCCCCAAGCCGGCGGCCAGGTGCGCCGAGGCGGACATGGCCAGCACGCTCTCCACCATGCCGCCCACCATGAGCTCCAGGCCCGCTGCGCGAGCGAGGCTCCACATCGTCAGTGCCTCGACGACGCCACACTTCATCGTCTTGATGTTGATGGCATGCGCGGCGCCTTCCCGGATGAGTCGCAGCACGTCCTTCGCCGAGCGCGCCGATTCATCCGCGCATACCGGCACGCGCGAGCGGCGCGTGAGCTCCGCCATGCCGGCCACATCATGCGCGGGAACGGGTTGTTCGAAGAGGGCCAGGGGGACGTCCGCGCGCGCCAGTTCCTTCAAGAAGGCGAGCGCCTCGGCCACGTCATAGCCGCCGTTGGCATCAGCGAAGAGCCGGGCCTGAGGGGCCACTTCATGAATGGCCACCAGCCGTGCCGCGTCCTCAAGGGGCGGCAGCGCCCCGACCTTTACCTTCAGCGTGGTGATTCCCCGCGCCAGGATGGCCTGCGCGGACTTTCGCGCATGGGCCACGTCTCCCGCGGTGACCGTCATGTCGATGTCCAGCGCGGACTGCGCGCCGCCCAGCATCACGTACAACGGAACGCGGTAGTGCCGAGCCAGCGCATCGAGCAGCGCCGTCTCAACGGCGCACCGGGCGGAGGGCGCCAGCGCGAGTGAATCCCCCAGCGCCTCGGACGCGGGCCGCCACGCGCGAGCGTCCCGTCCCACCAGCCCCGCGCGCACCTGTTCCAGGGCGGCCAGCGTACTGGCCTGCGTTTCTCCACTGACGGCGGGGAAGGGGGCGGCCTCGCCCAGGCCCTCGGAGCCGTCCGCCAGGGTGAGCCGCACCAGGACGTTCTCCGCAGCGTACTGCGCGCCGGCGGCGATGGCGAAGGGCTCGGTGAGGGGGAGGTGCAGCGGCTCGAAGCGGACGGCGGTGATGAGGGTGGGTGTCATGGGCGGCCGAGGAGCCTAACCGCCCGGGCCTCCCCTGCGCGCGCGAGCCAGGTCAAGCGGCGGTTGGCCGACAGACACATGGGAACTGATACTGATACATGTCTGCCGCGTGTACTTGTGACGGCCACGTATTCGTGTCGACATGGAGCCATTCTGAACGACCGATTCCAGGCGGCTCCGGCGCCCGACATGGATGTGCTGCTGATGGCGCTCGAGGAAGCGGAGCGGCACCAGCCTGAGGGCTGCATGGTGTTGCACGCCGTGCGGGACGCGGCGGGAGCGCTCGTCGACTTCCAGTGGGCCTGGGCGAATCCCGCGGGTGCGCGCGCATTGGGGCACGCCGCCCCGGAGTCGCTGAGAGGCCGGCGGCTGTGCGAGCTGATGCCGGGCTCGGGATTGGCCGCCCGGGTGGACCTGCTCCGGGACGTGGTGGAAGCAGGGCGGCCGGCCGCGGACAGCTTCCAGGAAGGGGATGTGTGGCTCCAGGGAACGGTGGTGCCGCTCCGGGACGGTGTACTGCTGCGCCTGCGTGACATCACCAGCGCCCTGCGGTTGGAGGAGAGCGTCCGCGAAACCCTGGACTGGGTGCGGAGCATGCTGGAGGCCACGCCCGACGCGTTCTTCACGGTGGATGCGGACTGGCGAATCACCTACGTGAACCACGAGGCTGCGGCCCTCAGCGGGCGTTCGCAGGAGCAGCTCTTCCGGCAGATTCTGTGGCAGGCGTGCCCGGAGTTGCTGGGCACGCGCATGGAACGGGAACTGCGCCGGGTCGCAAGCGGCGCGGGCCACGCCATCTTCGAATGGCGCGCCACGCCTGGACGCTGGCATGAGGTGCACGCCTGGGGCGCCAACGGCAACGTGTCCGTCTTCGGACGGGACGTCACCGCCAGGAAGCAGGCGGAGGCGGAGCGGGATGTGCTCCTGTCGCGCGAGCACTCGGGGCGCCTGGAAGCCGAGGCCCTGGTCCACGAGCGCACCCGCGAGCTCATGGCGGCGCGCGAGCGACTGGTGCAGTCGGAGAAGCTGGCCATGGCGGGACAGCTGGCGGCGGGCGTGGGGCACGAAATCAACAACCCGCTCTCCTACGTCGTGGGCAACCTGCAGTTCGCGCTGGAGCAGCTCGAGCCCCTCGCGGCGCAGGGCGAAGTGCGTGAAGCCTTGGCCCGTGCGCTGGGTGAGGCGATGGAGGCCCTGCGCGAGGCGAAGGAAGGCGCCGAGCGCATTCGCACCACCGTCCGTGACTTGCAGACCTTCGCCCGAGCGGAGGAGCCGCAACTGTCGCCCGTGGACGTGCACGCGGCGCTGGAGTTCGGCCTCTCCATGGCGATGCCGCACCTGCGCCACCGGGCCCGTGTCGAGAAGCGCCTGAGCCCGGTGCCCACGGTGATGGCGCACGAGACGCGGCTGGGGCAGGTGTTCCTCCAACTGCTCATCAACGCCGCGCAGGCCATCCCGGAAGGGGACGTGGCGCGCTACCAGGTGACGCTCTCCACCTGGAGGGACGGCGCGACGGTGGTGGTGGAGGTATCGGACAACGGCCATGGCATGGCGCCCGAGGTCCTGGAGCGCGCCTTTGAGCCCTTCTTCACCACCCGTCCCTTGGGGGAGGGCGCTGGACTCGGCCTGTCCACCAGCCTGGGCCTGGTGCGAGGTATGGGGGGCGAGCTGTCGGCCTCGAGCGCACCGGGGCTGGGCAGTGTCTTCCAGGTGCGGCTGCCCACCACCGACGCGGACGCGCCATCCGTGCGGGTGGCGGAGGACAAGGACCTTCCCGGGAGGAAGCGGGTGCTGGTGGTGGATGACGAGCCGCTGCTCGCCTCGGTGCTGGGCCGCATCCTCGGCGCGCGTCACGAGGTGGTGGTGGTCCACAGCGGGCGCGAGGCGTTGGATACGCTGGCGCGCGACGCGGACTTCGACCGCATCTTCTGTGACTTGATGATGGGGGACCTGACGGGGATGGACGTTTACGACACGCTGTCCTCGCGTCAGCCGGAGTTGCTCGCGCGCTTCGTCTTCATGACGGGCGGAGGCTTCTCCGAGCGTGCACGGACCTTCCTCCAGTCGGTGCCGGTGCCGCGCATCGAAAAGCCGTTCGAGCTGGGCGTCCTGCACGCGCTGGTGGAGGACGCTCCGCCGCGCGCCGGTGCCTGAGAAGGGCGGCCGGCGCGCGAATCGGAAGCGGTGTGACTACAGCTTCACCTCTTCCCGGTCGGGCTGGGTGATGTAGCCGGAGCCCGCGGCCACCAGCTTGGCCATCAGCTTGTCCATGCCGTTGGAGCGGGCGAAGGCCATCTCGTTGCGGGTGGCGCCCACCAGGGTGAGCAGCTGCACCTTGCCGCTGGGGAGCACGAAGTGGTCGGGCCGGGACGGGTCCCGGACGAACACGAAGCCGCTCAGCTTGGACTCGCCACCGTCCAGGGAGCCTTCCACCGGGTAGCGGTGGCCCATGGCGAAGGCGCGCAGGGACACGAGGTTGTAGGCCATCATGTCCAGCAGCCGGAACACCGGCCACTTCGCCTCTTCGGGCGTGTGGATGACCATCTCGTAGCCCAGCCCGCTGGGCGCGTCGTCGGGGATGTCCTCGCCGGGTGCCGCGGTGAAGGGGTTGGACAGTCCACTGGTGACATAGGTCCAGTAGGGGTAGCTCTCGCTGGGCGGTGAGACGCGCACGCCCATGGGACCCCAGTTGGGGTCCGCTTCCTGGACCTGGGCGAGCTCACTCTCCATCCACGCTTGGATGGCATCCGTCTGGTCGAGCGTGAAGACGCCTTCGTCAATGGCGCCGAACATCTTCGGATACTCGACTTCGTCGCGGTCCGCCCAGCAGTCCTCGTACCACTGGATGAAGTCTTCGTCCGTCTCCGGGGCTTTCATGGCGATGACACTCTAGAGGCTCACCCCGGTTTCACAACTTCAAGTCGCGGAGAGGCCTCTTCAGGCTGACAGTCCGGGGGGCGTTCAGGTGCCGGTGGCCCCTTGGGTGCCCGGGGAGGCGGCCAGGGGCCAGGGTTTCAGCCCGCAGATGCGCTCGGCCTCCTCCACGGCGGGCGCCAGCCGAGCGTGCTCCCGGCGGAGGAAGCCCCGTACCGCGCCGTCCAGTGTCTTGTCGAAGATGAGGTGGGCGCTGTGCACGGCGGTGGGCTCGAAGCCCCGAGACACCTTGTGTTCACCCCCAGCGCCGGGCTCGAACACCTTGCGGCCGGTCCGGATGCAGTCCTCCACGGAGTGGTACAGGCAGACGTGGAAGTGGAGGAAGGGGTGCTCCTCGAAGGCGCCCCAGTAGCGGCCATAGAGGCGCTCCGGGGTGGCCAGGTTGAAAGCGCCGGCGATGACCTGTTGGCCGCGCACCGCCTCCACCAACTCCACCGAGCCCGGCATCGTGCGGAAGACCCGCGCGAAGAAGTCGGGGGTGAGCTGAATCTGCCCCCAAGCGTGGCGCTCGCAGGTGGAGGTGTAGAAGCCGTAGGCACGCCGGGCGTGCGCCTGGGAGAGCTCGTCGCCGCGCACCGTGCGCAGGGAGACGCCCTGGGTGGCCGCGGCCCCGCGCTCGCGCTTGAGCTGGTTCCGGCGCTTGGAGTCAAAGCGCGCCAAGTAGTCGTCATAGCTGCCGTAGCCCGGGTTCTTCCAGTGGAACTGAAGGGTGATGCGCCGGGCGAGCCCCTCGGCCTCGAGGAAGTCTGCCTCGTCCCCCGTTGGATACAGGACGTGAACGGAGGAGCAGCCCGCCTCCTGGGCGCTCCCGGCGGCGGCGGCGAGCAGGGCCCGGCGCAGCGCGGGGACGTCCTCGCCTGGGGCGATGAGGAAGCGGGGGACGGTGGCGGGGGACAGCGGCCCGCCCACGACGAGCTTCGGGTAGTACTCGACGCCGAGGCGGGCGGCGGCATCCGCCCAGCCGAAGTCGTAGATGTACTCGCCCATGCTGTGGAACTTGAGGTACGCGGGCGCGGCGGCCACCAGCTTGGGGCCACGCCACAGCGTGAGGTGATGCGGCGCCCAGCCCGTCTCCTCGGTGGCGCTCCCGCTCTCCTCCATGGCCGCCAGCCAGGCGTGCCGGACGAAGGGCGGGGCGTCAGGGTCCACGAGCGCGTCCCAGCCTTCGGCCGGGGCATCAGTCACTGCTTCGAGGATGCGGAGACGGAGCGGGGTATCGGCGGGCACGGGGGCACTCTTAACGCGCCCTGCACGTGCCCGCCGTGTGTTGCTGGCCTGTCCGTCAGGCGGCCCGAGCGGCGTCTCCGGCGCGTGCGGCCTCGCGGGCCTCCGGCCAGACTGCACGCTGCGGGGTGGCGATGCGGATGATGCGCAGCAGGGCCAGCACGCGCATCACCTGCCACGTGGGGTCCAGCTCGAACTTCCGCGCCGCGAAGTTGGGGCTGCTGCCGTACTTGTGGTGGTTGTTCTGGAAGAGCTCCCCCATGCAGAGGAAGTCCATGGGCAGGGAGTTGCGCGACTTGTCGGTGCTGTCGAAGTTCCGGTAGCCGTACTTGTGGCCGCACCAGTTGACGATGGCGCCGTGCACCGGGCCCATGAGGAAGTGCAGGGGCAGCAGCAGGAACTGCCAGGGCGAGGTGGCGAACATCACGTAGAAGGCAGAGTAGAAGGCCACCCAGCCCAGGGTGGCGAACCATGAGGTGCGCAGCGTGGTGTCCACGAGCGGCCACTCCGGGTAGCCGCCCAGGAAGCGGGCCTCGGGTTGACCGCGGCCGGCCGCGTAGTCGTCGTAGCGCGCCTTGGTGTGCCACATCATCCGCGCCACATCCTTGAAGAAGTGGGGCGAGTGCGGGTCCTTCTCGGTGTCGGAGAAGGCATGGTGCTCACGGTGGAGGATGGCGTACGCCTTCGGCGACAGGTACGACGAGCCCTGCACCAGGTAGGTGAGCAGGTGCATCACCCGCTCCGTCTTCGGCCCCATGGTGTACATGCGGTGGGCCGCGTACCGGTGCTGGAAGAAGCTCTGGAAGAACACGCAGAGCAGCCAGTGCGAGACGAAGAAGATGAGGACGGCCATTCGAGTTCCCTGGTCAGTGACTGAACCGGGGTAACACCGGGCATGTCATGGCAGCGTCACGCGGGACGGAAGAGCGGCGGCCCTGCCCCACGGGGCGACAGGCCCGCTCGCTCCGCTTCAGGGGGCCATCAGTAGAACGCGCCGTGGCATGACATGACGCGCGGCGGCGCGGCCCACTCTTCCGGTACGGAGGGGGCACGGAGCTCCAGGAGAGGAGTACACACGTGAAGCGGGCGGACATCGTCGGATTGGACAAGGCGCACGTCTGGCATCCCTACACGGCGATGGAGGCCTACATCGCTCAGACGGATCCGCTGGTGGTGGTTCGCTCGGAAGGTGCGTACCTCCATGACGCGGACGGCACGCGCTATCTGGACGCCAACGGCTCCTGGTGGGTGTCCACGTTGGGCCACCGTCACCCGCGCCTGATGCGCGCGCTCGCCGAGCAGGCCGCCGCGCTCCCACACGTCTCCCTGGCGGGCATCACCCATGAGCCGGCGGCGCTGCTGGCGTCGGAGCTGGCGGCCATCGCCCCCGGTTCGGACCGCCCCGGCCTTCCCGCGTCCGAGCGCCTCTCGCGCGTCTTTTATTCAGACAACGGCAGCACGGCGGTGGAGGTGGCCATCAAGATGGCGGCCCAGTACTGGGCGCAGAATGGCCAACCGCGCCGCACCCGCTTCATCACGCTGTCGGGGGCATTCCACGGCGAGACGATGGGCGCCACCAGCGTGGGGGGCGTTCCCCTGTTCCGGGAAGTCTTTGGCCCCCTGCTCTTCGACGTGGTGCACGTCCCCTCTCCGGCGGAGGAGGGGGGCTGGGCGCGCGCCTTCGAGCAGGTTCAGTCCACCCTGCGCGCGCACCCGGAGGAGATTGCGGGCGTCATCCTGGAGCCGGTGCTGCAGGGCGCGGCGGGCATGGTGATGTACTCGCCAGACTTTGTCCGGGCGGTGCGCGAGGCCACGCGCGAGGTGGACACCTTCCTCATCGCAGACGAAGTCTTCACGGGGCTGGGGCGCACGGGCGCACGCTTCGCGGTGGACCTGGCGGGCGTGGTGCCGGACATGGTGTGCCTGGCGAAGGCGCTCTCGGGAGGAATCCTGCCGTTCGGCGCGACCCTGGCCTCGGAGCGCGTCTTCTCCGGCTTCCTCGGGGCGTCCAACCGGGCGCTGTATTACGGGCACTCGTACTGTGGGAACCCGTTGGGCGCCGCCATCGCCCGGGAAGTGCTGGCCGTCTACCGGGATGAAGATGTGATGGGGCAGGTGGCGCGAAAGGCCCCCCGCGTGAAGGCCGCCTTCGAGCGGATGGCCGCCACGATTCCGGGCCTGGTGCGCCCCCGCGCTGTGGGAATGGTGGGAGCGGTGGACCTGGGTGGGGGTGGCTATCTCGCCCGAGGAGGGTGGCGAGTGTACGAGGCCGCGCGTCGCCGAGGGCTCTACCTGCGGCCCATGGGAGACACCGTGTACATCGCGCCGGCGCTGACTATCTCTGACGAGGCGCTCGAGGAGCTGCTGTCCGGAGTGGAGGCGTCACTCCAAGAAGTCGCTGGCGCCTGAGCCTGATGGATCCGCTGCCTACGAATGTGTGGGAGCGAACGGAAGGGTGGTTGACAGGTCACGCGTCGCAGGGATAGAAGCCGCGCCCCGCCCGACGCAGATCCGAGCGGGGAGCTGACAGCAGAATAAAAGGGTTGATGAGGATTGTTGACCCTGGACGCGGCGGTGGTAGAAGTCGCGCCCCTCCAGACGGGTGGCTGATCCAAGCACCTCAACGGAGCAGCAGCAGGAAATAGAGGGCTCGACTCAAAAGGTTGATCCCAGGGGCAGTGGTGGTAGAAGCCCTGAATCTCACGAAGAAGCCCGCGCACCGGCGCGGATCCGCTTTGAGTGGGTCGGAAAGAAAGTACGGAATACGGCGGTCAACGCAGCGAGTTGACAGGAGACGCGGTGGTGGTAGAAGCCGCGCCCCGACGAAGAAGCCCGGAAGAAAGGGCGGACGAGTCGAGGGAGTCAGCGAAGCAGCGGTTGACAGGGAGGGCGGCGAAGCGGTAGAAGCCGCGCCCCTCTGGAGGAAAGCAGCGGAAGCCACTGGGCGGCGCTGAAGGCTCCGGAAGCCAGCAGGACGGCGAAAACAGCAGCTTGACAGAAGACGCCGAGCTGAAATAGAAGCTGACGCCCCGCCGGACGAAAAGACGGCGAGGCAGTAGCGGAGAAGACGGTAGCAAAAAGTCGCCGGCAAGACAAGCGACTCGCTCTTTGAAAACCAAATAGCAAGCCCAAGAAGAAGCTAGATTGCGGAAACCGCAGTCAATTTCTTAAGACGGTGCCAGCCAGGTCGCGCTGCGAAGCGCAGCCGGCAGCACTGTAACGAATCAGCGAGTTTCAGGTTCCTTGGCCGGGCCTGAGACTGACGCCGGTTCAAATCTTCAAAAATTCAATTGGAGAGTTTGATCCTGGCTCAGAACGAACGCTGGCGGCGTGCCTAACACATGCAAGTCGAGCGCGAATAGGGGCAACCCTT
>NZ_JAAEAH010000075.1 GCF_010998615.1 Myxococcus sp. CA023
TTTTTCATCCCCCCGCTGGAGCGCACGCCATGAACCCGCCCGTCCCGAGCCTGACCGACACCACCCTCGTCGCCGACCTGAATGCCCGGCTCCGGGACGTGCCGGACTTCCCCAAGCCCGGCATCGTCTTCAAGGACATCACCCCCGTGCTGGCGGACCCGCGCCTGTTCGGCCGCGTCATCAACGCCATGTCGGCGCCCTTCCGGGGCCAGCACGTCACGAAGGTGGTGGGCGTGGAGGCCCGAGGCTTCCTGCTGGGCGCCCCCATCGCGCTGGCGCTCAACGCGGGCTTCGTGCCGGCGCGCAAGCCCGGGAAGCTGCCTCACCGCTCGGTGGTGGAGCGCTACTCGCTGGAGTACGGCTCCGACGGCGTGGAGATGCACGAAGACGCCATCCTCCAGGGGGAGCGGGTGCTCGTCGTGGATGACGTGCTGGCCACGGGAGGCACGGCGGAGGCCACCGCGAGGCTCGTGTCCCGGCTCGGCGGCGAACTGGTGGGCTTCAGCTTCCTCCTCAGCTTGGACTTCCTCGAAGGCCCCAACCGCCTCGGGCGCGAGCGCGTGACGACGCTGCTGACCTTCTGATGTGAACGTCTCCTGTAGGGTCATCTCGGGAATGCAAGAGCAGGATACTGCGCGAAACACGAATTAATTGAGGCAGCGACCCTCCGTCCGACCGGAACGGCCCCTGCCGTGTTGCCTGCTGACATGCGGGCCGGGCCTGCGCACCCTCCAACGAGAACCAACCAACGCTTCCACGGAGGGGACGACATGCCGGAAGTACACACTCGCGGCGGCGCCCGCATCCGCTACGACGACGCGGGTCAGGGCGAGCCCGCGCTTCTCTTCATCCCAGGGTGGTGCACCACCCGAGCGAGCTTCCAGAAGCTGATTCCCCGCTGCTCCGCCTTCCGCCGTGTCCTGTCCGTGGACATCCGGGGGCACGGCGAGTCCGAAGGTGGAGGCGCCGACTTCGACAGCACCACGGTGCTGGAGGACCTGCTCGCGGTCGTGGAGGCCAGCGGCGCGCGGCACATCGTCCCCGTGGCCATGTCCCACGCGGGCTGGTGGGCGCTCGACCTGCGACGGGCGTTGGGCCCCGAGCGTGTGCCGCGGATGGTGCTGCTGGACTGGATTGCCACCGAGCCCACCCCGGCCGTCCTCCGCGCCGTGCGCGGGCTCCAGACGGAGCGCTGGAGCCAAGTGCGAGACGGCCTGCTCCAGGGCTGGATGGAGGGGCTCGACGACGATGCCATCCGCCGCTTCGTGCGCGACGACATGGGCGCGTTCGACGAGGCCATGTGGGCCCGGGCCGGGCGGGAGATTGAAGCGGCCTACGCCCGCGAGGGCTCTCCGCTGCGAGCGCTCGCGGCGCTGGAGCCCATGCCGCTCACGATGCACCTGTACTCGCGGCCGGAGTCACACGACTACCTGGCGGCGCAGGTGGACTTCGGCGCGGAGCATCCGGGCTTTCACGTGCTGAAGCTCCCCGCCACCAGCCACTTCCCGGCGCTGGAGGTGCCGGCGATGGTGGCCGCGGGCATCGAGGCGCTCGTCTCCGCGCGAGAGGTCCCCATCCACGCCAGCGCTATTCCTGCCTGAGGCGGCGCGGGGACTACCGCAGCCCCAGTGCCTCCTTCATGCCATCGGTGCGCTCCCGGGCGCGCCGCATGGCGATGCGGTTGATCTCGGGGTCCACGGGCAGCGGCATCCACGCCAGGTACCGGGCACCGGAGCCGCCTTCTTTATTCGGGCCCTCGTCCCCAGGGGCAGGTGGGATTGACGCCCTTGTCTGCCCTGTTTATAAGTTGGTCAAACAACCAACAAACACACCCCATGCCCCGTCCATCCAACACCGAGGAGCGCCGTCAGCAGATTGTCGCGGGCCTGCTGAAGGTCATGTCGGAACGCGGTTACGAGCGCGCTTCCATTAGCGAAATCGCGAAGGCGGCGGCGTTGAGCCCAGGGCTGGTGCACTACCACTTCAACGGCAAGCAGGAGATTCTCCTCACGCTGGTGGAGCAGCTCGCGGCGCAGGCGCGGCAGCGGGTGGCGACGCGGCTGGAACGGGTGAAGGGCCCGGACGCCCGAGCCCGCGTGGATGCCTTCGTGGAGGCCTTCCTCGCCACGGGCGACGACGCGGCCCCGGCGGCCGTCGCGAGCTGGGTCACCATCAGCGCGGAGGCCATCCGGCAGCCCGAGGTACGAGCCATCTACGAGCAGGTGGTGCGCGCCGACCTGGAGCACCTGACGTCGCTCGTCGCCGCCGTGGTGGGACGGCGCAAGGCGCCCGCGCTGGCGGCCGGGCTGTTCGCCGCCGTGCAGGGCTACTTCGTGCTCGCCGCCAGCGTCCCGGGACTGGTCCCCGCGGGCTCCGCCGCCAGCACGGTGAAGCGCATGGCCGCGGGGCTGCTGGACCCGGCCGGCGCGAAGGAGGACGCATGAGGACGGCAACGAAGCTGGGGCTCCTCTCCAGCCTCTACCTGTCACAGGGGCTTCCCTTCGGTTTCTTCACCCAGGCCCTGCCCGTGCTGCTGCGCCATCAAGGCCTGTCGTTGCCTTCCATCGGACTGGCGCACCTGCTGGCGCTGCCCTGGGCGCTCAAGTTCCTCTGGGCCCCGCCCATGGACCGGCACGGTTCGGCGAAGTGGGGCCGGCGGCGCGGCTACATCCTGCCACTGCAGTGCCTGTCGTCGGGGCTCCTGCTCGCGCTCGCGCTCCCCGAAGGAGGCCTGGACATGCGGCTGCTGATGGCCGCGGTGCTGGGCATCAACCTCCTGGCCGCCACGCAGGACGTGGCCACCGACGGGCTGGCGGTGGACCTGCTCGCGCCGGCCGAGCGCGGCTGGGGCAACGGCATCCAGGTGGCGGCCTACCGCGTCGGGATGATTCTGGGCGGAGGCGTGATGCTCGCTGTCTTCGACGCGGTGGGCTGGCGCCCCACGTTCCTCGCGTTGGGCACACTGCTGCTCCTGGCCACCGTGCCCGTTGCCCTCTTCCGCGAGCCCCCCACCGCGCCACCACCCGCGCAGAGCCTGGGCCTGCGATGGTGGCTGAAGCGTCCGGGGGCCGCCGCGTGGCTCACGCTGCTCGTCGTCTACAAGGCGGGCGAAGCCCTGGCCACCGGGATGCTGCGCACCTTCCTGGTCGACGAGGGCCTGTCGCTGACGACCATCGGTTGGCTGTTGGGCGGCGTGGGCTTCACCGCGGGACTCGTGGGGGCGCTGCTGGGAGGCGGTTTGGTGGTGCGGCTCGGACGGCGACGGGCGTTGCTCGTCTTCGGAGGCATCCAGGCCGGCGCGGTACTGCTCTACGCACTGGCGGCTCGAGGCCCCACGTCCCTGCCCCTGCTCACCCTCGTCTGCGGCGTCGAGTACGTGGCCAGCGGCATGGCCACCGCGGCCGTCTTCACCGCGATGATGGACGCCTGCCGGCCGGACCACGCCGCCACGGACTACACCGTGCAGGCGTCCCTGGTGGTGCTGGCCACGGGTGCCGCCGCCGCGCTGAGTGGCTTTAGCGCCCAGGCCCTTGGCTATGCCGGCCACTTCACGCTGGCCGCGTTCCTGTGCGCGGCGGGCACGCTGTACGCCGCGCTCGCCTTCCCCCCGCCCCGGAGCCAGGCCTCCGAGGCCGCTCCCGAGGTGTCGTGATGACCATCGCCGTCTACGCCGGCAGCTTCGACCCCGTCACCGCCGGCCATATGTCCGTCGTCCGGCAGGCAGCCCGCCTCTTCGGCCACGTCGTCGTGGTGGTGGCCGTCAACCCGGACAAGGAGAGCCTGCTGTCCGCCGACGAGCGCGTGGCCCTCCTGCGTGAAGCCGTGGCGCACCACCCCAACGTCACCGTGGCCCGCACGCAGGGGCTCATCGTCGACTTCGCGCGGGACATTGGCGCCAGCGTCCTGCTGCGCGGCGTGCGCGGTGCCACGGATGCCCAGTTCGAGACGACGCTGGCGCAGAACAACCGCGCGCTGGCGCCCGAGCTGTCCACCCTCTTCCTTCCAGCCGAAGCCCACCTGGCCGAGGTGAGCAGCAGCGGACTCAAGGCGCGCGTGGCGCGCGGCGAGGACGTTTCCGCCTTCTGTCCACCGGCCGTCGCGGCGAAGCTTCGGGAGCGACTCGACCCTTCCCTCCGGAGCCTGCCTTGAGCCTGTCCTTCATCACCCTTGGCATCGGCGACGCCTTCTCCGCCCTGCGCTATTCGTCCTGTTTCGCCGTGGAGGCGGAGGACCAGGTCCTACTCGTGGACTGCCCGCATCCCATCCGGAAGATGATGCGCGAAGCGTCCGAGTCCTCCGGCGTGCCCCTGGACGCGGACCGCGTCAGCGCCGTGGCCCTCACCCACCTGCACGCGGACCACGCGTCGGGCCTGGAGAGCCTGGGCTACTTCTCCTTCTTCGTGCTGCAGCGGAAGCTGGAGGTGCTGGCCCACCCCACCGTCGCGGACCGGCTGTGGGAAGGCAACCTGGCCGCGGGCATGGAGTGCCTCATCGAGCGGCGCGGGGAGCCCCCCAACGACAAGCACTTCGAGGACTACTTCGTCCACACGCCGCTCTCCACGGAGACCGCCGTGCGGCACGGCCCCTTTCTCATCGAGAGCCGGATGACGTACCACCATGTGCCCACCACCGCGCTGCGCATCCACGCGGGGGGCCGCTGCCTGGGGTACAGCGCGGATACCGCCTTCGACGAGGGCCTCATCGACTGGCTCTCCAAGGCGGACCTCATCATCCACGAGACGAACTACGGCGTGCACACGCCCTACGAGAAGCTGGCGGCGCTGCCCGCCGAGCTGCGCGCCCGGATGCGGCTCATCCACTACCCGGATGACTTCGACACCAGCGCGAGCGTCATCGAACCGCTCGCGCAGGGCCGGCGCTACAACGTCTGAGGCGCGAACGAGCGCCCGGGAGATTCCACCCCAGGCGCCCGGTGCCGTCAGGCGCTACTGCGAGAAGATGACCAGCGAGTAGGGACCGATGGCGAACGACGCGTTGTGCGACAGGCCGTCCTTCGCGCCACTGTAGGCCACGGTGTCAATCGACGCCGTGTTGCCGAAGTCGCCCGAGTACCCGTTCCAGTCGCTGTTGAAGCGCGCGTACCACATGCCCCCGCGCGGGAAGCCGATGTTGTAGCTGGGGAAGTACGTGCCGCTGAAGTTGGCGACGATGACGACGTCATCCCCGGGCCCGCCGCTCTCCCAACGGTGGTACGCAATCACCTTGCCGCTGTTGTTGACGTGGTGGACGTTGACGTTGCCGCCGCGCAGGCCGCGCGTGTTGTTGAACCAGTTGCGGCGCAGACGGATGAGGTCGCGGTACAGCGTCCGAATGCCGCCGTAGGTGCTGTTCTTGCCCCAGTCCACGGGGTCCGTGTCCTGGAAGTAGCCGTCCTCGAGGAACTCCTGGCCCTGGAAGATCATCGGGATGCCAGGCGAGGTGAAGACGACGCCCGCCGCCAGCGTGGAGCGCTTCTTGGCGGCCCAGCTGCCCGCGTTGCCCGGCCAGATCTCCTCCGGGACGCGCGCCTTGCCGTTGGCCACTTCGTCGTGGCTCTCCGAGTAGATGACGCGCGCGGTGTGCCGCCCGCTGTAGCGCTGGGTGATGGCGTTGCGCACCGAGTTCATGTCACGGCCGCTGTCGTTCGACGCGATGACCGCCGCGCGGATGGCGTGCACGAAGTCGCCGCCCCACTGCGAATCGAAGCCCGCGCCGCCCGAGGTGTCGGACGTGGCGTCGTTGGTGATGGAGTCACCACCGCCGAAGTCCTCGGCGATGCTGATCTTCCACGGCTGCGTGGCGTTGATTTCGCGGTTGATGGCGCGAAACACGCGCCACGCGTCGGGGATGGCGGTGGTGTCGCTGCCATTCTGCGTGCGCATGTACTTGGTGGCGTCCCAGCGCAGACCGTCACCCCGGAAGGAATGGGTGAGGTTCATCATCGAGTCGCGAATGTACGCGCGGACCTCGGGGCGGCCGTAGTCCGGACGGGTGTCGCCCCACGGCGTGCTCTTGCGCCAGTCGTTGTAGAAGTACTCGCCGCCCGAGCCCAGGCAGTCTCCGCTGAAGCACCACATGGGCAGGTCGCTGGGGCCGTAGTGGTTGTGCACCACGTCGAAGATGACGCCGATGCCACGCATGTGCGCCTCGTCCACGAAGCGCTTCATGTCGTTGGGGTGCCCGTAGGCGCTCTCCGGCGCGAACGGGAAGGCGGCGTTGTAGCCCCAGGAGAAGTCACCAGCGAACTCGTACGCGGGCATGACCTTGATCATGTTCGCGCCCAGGTCCCGGACGTGGTCGAGCCTGGCAATCGCGCTGTTCCAGTTGCCGGGGCCGAAGCCGGGCGAGTCGTGGAACGTGCCGACGTGCATCTCGTAGATGACCATCTCGTTGAAGCCAGGGCTGCTGTACTGCTGCGCGTTCCACCAGTACTCGCCGTGGTCGTAGATGATGCTGGAGCCGGTGGAGTTCTCCTGCCACGCCGAGCGCGGGTCCGCCCGCCACGCGTCGCTGCCCCACTGGTTGCGGGTGATGAACTTGTACTTCTGGCCCTTCACCGCGCCAGCCACATCGCCGGAGAAGTTGCCGTTGAACTCGTTGCCCAGCTCAATCCAGGTGCCCCAGCCGTTGAAATCGCCCGAGACGAACACCCGGCTCGCCATCGGCGCCCAGACGCGGAACGTGGTGCCACCCGCATAGACGGTGGCGCCCATGCCGGGCCGCGTGGACGAACTGAGCTGCTGGCTGATGACCGCCGTCTCTTCCGTGGAACCTCGCGGCGCTTCGAGCGCGGACTCCCCACAGCCGGCAATCACACCGGCCAGCAGGAGCGCACTCCACCTGTTGCTGTGCCTCATGGATGACAACCTCCCTTGGTCAGGGAGCGTCCTAGCAACCGGCGTAAATCCCGCGCAAACGGCTCTGCACGGAATCTGTAATTTTCCACCACAACTCAGCGCGTCAAACGTATCAACCGGCACACCTGCCCCCCTGTGTGACACGCGCGTGAAGTCCCCGGTGCTCGCCATCGACGCCTGAGTGCGATACGCCCCACACGTTGCGCCCCACCCAGGGAGCGCGCTGGGGAGAGCGACGCACGATGACGAAGAAGACAGCGCTGGCCCGACGTGAGGCCCTGCTCGCGTTGGCCGCGGTCCTTGCCGGCGGATGCGCCACGAGCGCCCCCTCCCCCACGTCAGCACCGCCTTCCGGCACGGTGCGCCTGACGCTCCTTCACCTGGCGGACGTCTACCAGGTCCAGGCCGTCGAGGAAGGAAGGGGGGGCATGGCCCGCGCCGCCACGCTGCGCAAGCAGGTGCTTCGCGAGAGCCCCCACGTCCTGACGCTGATGGGGGGCGACACGCTGTCTCCGTCCGTGGAGTCGCTGGTGGAGGTGGACGGCAAGGCGCTCAAGGGCCGGCACATGGTGGACGCGTGGAATGCGTTCGGCCTGGACTATGCGGTGCTGGGCAACCACGAGTTCGACTTCGGCGACGATGTCCTGCGTGAGCGCATTCGCGAGTCCCGCTTCACGTGGCTCGGAGCCAACGTGCAGGACGCGAAGTCCGGGGGCCTCTTCGCGGGGGTCCAGGCCTCCACGGTGCGAGAGTTGGGCGGCATCAAGCTGGGCCTCTTCGGCGTGGTGCTCCAGGAGACGAAGGGCACCACGAAGGCCGGCAAGGACACGCTCTTCGGGGACGTCTGCGAGGCGGCCCGGGGCGAGGTGGCGAAGCTGCGCGAGGCCGGCGCCCAGGTGGTGGTGGCCCTCACCCACCTGACGGCGGACCAGGACCGGGCGCTCACCCGCTGCGTCAAGGTGGACGCGGTGCTCGGGGGGCATGACCACGAGGCGCTGGAGGACCGCAGCACGGGCACGCCCATCTTCAAGGTGGCGGCGGACGCGGTGGACCTCGGCCGGCTCACGCTGGACGTGGACGCGGCGACGGCCACGGTGCGCCAGGTGACGTGGCAGACGCTGCCGGTGACGCGGCAGGTGCCGGAGGACGCGGCCTTCAACGCGGCCATGCAGCCCTATGCCGCGCTGTTCAACCAACTGTCCGAGCACGTGGGCCGCTCCCCCGTGCCCCTGGAAGCGCGGGCCGCGTTGGTGCGCACCCAGGAGACGAACCTGGGCTCGTTCGTCGCGGATGCGTTCCGCGCGGCGGCCAGGGCGGACGTGGCGCTGGTCAACGCCGGGGCGCTGCGCGCGGACGCGGTGCTGCCCGCGGGTGGTGTCACCCGGCGGGATTTGCACGCCATCCTGCCGTACGCGGATGAGCTGGTGGTCCTGGAGGTGAAGGGGGACACGCTGCGCGCGGCGCTGGAGAACGGCGTCAGCCTCAGCCGCGAGGACTCACGGCCGGGCCGCTTTCCGCAGGTGTCCGGGCTGGAGTTCACCTTCGATTCGGACCGGCCCGCCGGACAGCGGGTGCTGGGCGTGAAGGTGGGCGGCAGGCCGTTGGACAAGGCAGCCACGTACCGGCTGGCGACGCTGAGCTTCCTCGCCAGCGGCAAGGACGGCTACGACATGCTGCGGAACCAGCCGTCCACGCCGGCCAGGGTGACGGGTAATTCGCCCCTGGACGTGCTGGCGGAGGCGTTCCGCACCGGCACGCCGTTGCCGCATGCCCAGGCGGACGGACGTATCTCCCGGCTCGGCACTGGCGCCCTGGCTCCCGACGCGCGTCAGCCACCCGCGCCGCTGAAGTAGGACGGGGCGCGGCGCTCAAGGCGCCGTCCAACCTCGCATGCGATACACCGCACGCCCCGCCAGCTCGCGCAGGGCGTCGGTGCTCAGGTTGAGGGCCCCAGACCTCGGCAACCAGCTCATGCGCCGCAGCGGCGTGTTCGACGCCCGCGAGTCCACCGGCAACAGGTCCGGACGCAGCCCCACCGCCGCGAAGCAACCCGCGGCGCGCGGCATGTGCGCGGCGCTCGTCACCAGCAGCAGGGACTTCCACCCTCGCTCCTGGATGATGCGCACGGACTCGACCGCGTTCTCCCGTGTATTTCGGCTGCGCCCTTCCGTGACGATGCGCTCCTCCGGAATCCCCCACTGCTGGAGCTGCCGGAGCAGCACGTCCGCCTCCACCACCGCCTCGGGCCTCGGGTCCAGCGAACCGCCGGAGAGGAGCACCTGCCGAGCCCGGCCCTCGCGCAGCAGCTCGAAGCCCCGCAGCACCCGCTCCGCCGCCGCGTTGTACTCCGGCACGCCGGTGCGCTCCGTGGCGGCCGGATCCAACGCCCCCCCCAGGACGATGACGGCGTCATACGTGGCCCCCGGCTGGAAGGACCGCACCGCCCCCGCCTCCGTCGCCCGCATCAGCCCCATGGCCACCGGCTCGATGGAGAAGGCGTACAACACCACCCCGCCCAGCACGCTCAGCACCCGCGACAGCCGCTCACGTCGCCGCCGCAGCCCCCAGGCCACCAGCCACAGCAGCAGCGCCCAGGAGAGCGGCGCCAGCAGCAGGTCCAGCACCTTCGACAGGAAGAGGAACACGGCGCGCGGCGCCCTTCAGCGCTCGCCCCAGTGGAGCTTCTGCCGGAGGATGGAGAAGTAGGCCACCTTCGGGTTGCGCACCAGGTTCACCCGGTTGGGCGAGCGCACCACCTCGATGCAGTCCCCACCCTGGAGCCCGTGGCCCGTCTGCCCGTCGATGGTCAGGTACGTGTCCGCCGTCTCACTGCGCAGCGTCACCCGGATGGTCCGGTCCGCCGGCACGACGATGGAGCGCTGCGTGAGGGCGTGCGAACAGATGGGCGACAGCACCGTGCAGTCCACTGACGGGTGGACGATGGGCCCACCCGCCGACAGCGAGTACGCCGTGGAGCCGGTGGGCGTGGCCAGGATGACGCCGTCCGACTTGTAGGTGGTGATGGGCACCCCGTCGATGGACGTCTCGTGGTCGGCGATGCGCGCCAGCGCGCCCTTGTTGATGACCACGTCGTTGAGGACCTCGTCCTCGATGAGCACCTTGCCCCCGCGCAGCAGGCGGCAGGTGAGCTTCATCCGGGAGTCCACCTGGAAGCGCCCCGCGAGCACCTGCTCCAGCATGGGGTACAGCTCTTCCACCGGGACTTCCGTCATGAAGCCCAGGCTGCCCAGGTTGACGCCCAGAATCGGAACTCCGCGGCCGCCGAGCAGGCGCGCCGCGTAGATGAGCGTGCCGTCACCGCCCAGCACCACCATCAGGTCCGCCCGGGTCACCAGCTCCCGGTCATCCACCCGCGGCCAGCCCAGCTCATGGGCCAGCGTGCGGTCCGCCAGCACCGACAGGTGGGGGTACCGCTCACGGATTTGAGCCGCGAGCGCTACCGCCTCGGGCTTGTCCCTCTTCGCGACGATTGCCAGGGTCTGCACGCAACCCCGCCTTCTAGTCCAGGAGGGCCCCGGGCGCGCATGGGAAATGCCCGGGTGCCCGCCGGCTGACACACGTCAGGACGCGGCTTCCAGCGCCTCGCCGTCGTCCTGGGAGGCCACGCGGGGCTTCATGGACCGGCCGGCCACCTCGTACTGCTTGAGCAGACGGCGGAAGTTGGAGCGGTCCACGCCCGCCGCGCGCGCGGCGCTGGAGACATTCTGGTTGTTCTTCTCCAGCAGGGCGGACAGGTAGCGGCGCTCGAAGGCACGCATCGCCAAGCGCTTGGCCTGGGCGTACGGCAGGTGTGCCAGGCTGAACACCTCCACCGTGGAGTCCGGCTGCGGCGCGGACTGGAAGCCCGGCGGCAGGTCCTCCACGTCGATGACCTCGTTGCCCGTCAGCACCACCGCGCGCTCGATGACGTTCTCCAGCTCACGCACGTTGCCCGTCCACCGGTTGCAGGTGAGGGCTTCCATGGCGCGCGGGGAGATGCCCGTCACCTTCTTGTCCGCCTTGGAGGCGTAGAGCTTGAGGAAGTGGTGCGCCAGCAGGGGCACGTCCTCGGGCCGGTCACGCAGGGGCGGCAGGTCGATGGTGATGACGTTGAGGCGGTAGAAGAGGTCCTCGCGGAACTTGCCCTGCTCCTTGGCGCGGGACAGGTCCACGTGGGTGGCGGCGATGACGCGCACGTCCACCTTCACTGGCTCGTTGGCACCCACGCGCTTGACCTCGCCCTCCTGGAGCACGCGCAGCAGGCGTACCTGGGTGGCCGGGGGCACGTCGCCAATTTCGTCCAGGAAGATGGTGCCGCCGTCGGCCGCCTCGAAGAGGCCCTTCTTGTTGCCGGTGGCGCCGGTGAAGCTGCCCTTCACGTGACCGAAGAGCTCGCTCTCCAGCAGCGTCTCCGTCAGCGCCGAACAGTTGACCGCCACGAAGGGCTTGTCCTTGCGCGCGCTGCGGTAGTGGATGGCGCGGGCCACCAGCTCCTTGCCGGTGCCGCTCTCCCCCTGGATGAGCACCGTGGCGGTGGAGTGGCTCACCGTCTCCACCAGCTTGAAGACGGAGCGCATCTGCGTGGACTGGCCGATGAGGTCCTCGAACTGGCTTCGGACCGTGAGGGCCTCCTCCAGCGCGCGGGTGCGGTCCTTGAGCGCCTTGCGCTCGGCCGCCTTGGCCACCGTGAGGCTGACCTCGTCGATGTTCTCGAAGGGCTTGGTGAGGTAGTCGTACGCACCCGCCTTCACCGCCTCCACCGCCGTCTCCACGGTGGCGAAGGCCGTCATCATGATGACCTCCACGTCCGGGCGGTCGGCCTTGATGCCGCGCAGCAGGTCCATGCCGGATAGGTTGGGCATCTTGATGTCGAGGACGACCACGTCGATGGTCGGATCCTTCGCGGCCGCCAGGCCCTCCACCGCGTCGTCAATGGCCACCACCGGGTGGCCCTCGCGCTGGAGAATCTGCGTCACGGCCTTGAGGACGACGGAGTCGTCATCCACGACGAGGACTTTGGCGCGCTTGACTTGGTTCACGGCAACCTCTCGAGCTGCAGGGGGATGGGCAGAAAAACGGTGAAGCAGGAGCCTTCGCCGACCTGGGTGTCCACGTGGAAGCTGCCCCCGTGGTCCTGGACGATGCGGTAGGCAATGGAGAGCCCCAGGCCGGTGCCTTCACCCGGGGCCTTGGTGGTGAACGACGGCTCGAAGATGCGAGGCAGGTGCTTTTCCTCGATACCCGTGCCGGTGTCCGTCACCGCGAAGAAGCAGCGGTCGCCTTCGCGACCCGTCACCAGCTTCAGCTTGCCCTCGCGCGTGGGCAGCGACTGGAGACCGTTCTGCAGCAGGTTGAGCACCACCTGCGCGAGCTGACCGGGGTCGCCGTACACCTTGGGCAGGCCGTCCGCGAGCCCCAGCGCCAGCTCCACCGTGGGCATGGACTTGAGCTGCGCCCGGAACAGCACCGCCGCGTCCTCCACGCACTTGGACAAGTCGAAGGGCCGCCGGTCCTCCACGCGGCTGTGGCGGCTGAACTTGAGGAGGCTCTCCACGATGCGCTTGCAGCGCAGCGCGCTCTCCTCGATGAGGCCCAGCGACTCCAGGTCCGCCTCACTGCGGCCCGCGTCGCGCGACATCAACTGCGCGAAGGCGAGGATGCCGCCCAGCGGGTTGTTGATTTCGTGCGCCACCCCGCCGGCGAGCTGGCCCACCGCGGCCATCTTCTCCGTCTCGATGAGCCGCCGCGTCATCGACTGCTCCTCGGTGACGTCCCGGTAGGTGCAGACGACGCGCTCGTCCCCCGCCATGGGGTAGGCGGCCACCACGAAGGTGCGCCCGCCCTGGCGGACCTCACCGCGCGCGCCCTTGCCGCTCTCCACCGCCGCCGGCAGCGGGCAGCCCGTGCACGGCTCGTTGCGGCCGAAGAGGTAGCGGTAGCACGTGGTGTCGGAGGGAATCTCCTCGATGGAGCGCCCCGCCACGTCCGCGTACGCCAGGTTCGCCCGCCGCACCGCGAAGTCCCGCGCGCGCACCACGCACAGCGGCGTCTCCATGCAGTCGAAGGACAGCTCCCACTCGCGCTTGGCCTGGCTCAACATGCGCGTGCGCTGGGCGACGCGCTCCTCCAGGTCCGCGTTGAGCAGCTTCAGCTCCGCGTTCTGCGCCTGCGTCACCGTGTAGAGCCGCTCGTTCTCCGCCTGGAGCGCGTACTGCTCGAAGGCGCTCTTCACCGTCAGCACCAAGTGGCTGTCGTTCCAGGGCTTGGAGATGAAGCGGAAGATTTCCGACCGGTTGATGGCCTCCTCGATGGCCTGCTGGTCCGCCTGGCCCGTCAGCATGATGCGCTGGGCCCGCGGCTCCTGCTGCTTCACCCGGGTAAGGAAATCGACGCCATTCATCCCCGGCATGCGGAAATCGGAGATGACCACCTCGGGGTGGAAGGCTTCCACCGCCCGCAGGCCCTGCTCGGCGTCCGTCGCCGTCTCGATGTCCCAGTCGCCGCGGCGCAGCACCCGGCGGATGGACTTGAGGATGTTCTCCTCGTCATCCACCAGGAGCAGCCGCCCGCGTGGCGATTCGGCCTGTTGACCGTGGACATGTGCGGCTTGAGAACCCATGAATTGTTTCCGCCCCTAGACAAATGCAATGGCCCTGCCAGCAGAAACTCCCTGCCCAACAGTCTGGAATCACGGGCCTTGACATTTCCGTGGCGTGAAAAAATGCCGGGTCCGATTAGACCCATCCCCACCAAATGGGTCAATAGAGACCCCGGGTCTTTGACCCGGGCTAGGTTCCGAGCGGACCGACCGGGAGCTGGGGATGTAGGCAGATGCGATCCCTGCCGTCCCGTTTGGCCTGGTAGAGGGCCTCGTCGGCCGTCAGGAGCAGCTGCTCCGGGGTGAGGACGGTGCGGTGGGGGAAGCTGGAAACCCCCAATGAGGCGGTGACTTGCAGGCCGTCCGACACCTCCAGCCGCAGGGCGCGCAGCTCGCGGCGGACGCGCTCGGCGACGGTGAGCGCCCCGGTGAGGTGGGTGCGGGGCAGCAGCACCGCGAACTCCTCGCCGCCATAGCGGGCCACCAGGTCCGTCTCGCGCACGCCCCGGGTGAGCGCGGCGGCCACCTCGCGCAGCACGCCGTCGCCCGCGGAGTGGCCGTACTTGTCGTTGATTTCCTTGAAGTAATCCAAGTCCAGCAGGATGAGCGACAGGGAGTCGTCATAACGCTGGGCACGGCGGAACTCCTCCCTCAGCCGCTCCTGGAAATGCCGGTGGTTGTGGACGCCCGTGAGGCCGTCCGTGGACGACAGCCGCTGCAGCTCGCTCACCTGGGCGGCGAGCGACTCCATCCGGGCCTGCGCGGCCAGGGCGCGACGCACCCGGGCCACCAGTTCATCCGGCGCCCATGGGTCCCAAATGACCTCGGCGCCGCGGCGCAGGGCCTCCAGCCAGAATGCTCTGGGCTCGGGTGGAGCCAGGAGCACCACGGGGGGCCCCACCGGGCCTTCCTCGGGTATCAGGCGTTCGAGCAACCCCACACTGGCCTGGGCGTCCTCGCCCGGGCAGAGCACCACCAGCGATACCTCCCGCGCCAACCTCGGCACCTCCGGGCCGTGGGCGGTGATTCGGAGGGCGAAATCCTCCGGGCCCAGCGCACGGGCCAACCGAGGCAACGTCAACTGCGAGTCGTCCACTACCAGCAGGGTGAAGGGCCTGGAGTTCACAGTGTCCCCGCAAAATGGTGATTTCACGGTAGCATAGGCGTGCGACGGCATGCGACCCCTGCAATTGGATAAAAACCGGATTCTCTGCTAGCGAGCCGCCAACTTCGCAGGTCCGCCCGCCGAGGTCGTTCGTGGCCCAATACCCAAGCATCAGCCTGTTCTTCCCCGCCTGGAACGAAGAGGACTACGTCGAGCGCGCCGTCAGCCGGGCGCTTGAGGTCCTCCCCGCACTGACGGACGACTTCGAAATCATCGTCGTCAACGACGCGTCCACGGACCGCACCCGTGAGGTCTGTGAGGCGCTGGCCCTGAAGGTTCCCCAACTGCGAGTCATCCACCACCCCGTGAATCTGAAGCTGGGTGGCGCCATGCGCACCGGGCTGGCGGCCTCGACGAAGGACATCGTCGTGTACTCCGATGTGGACCTGCCCTGGGACATGCGCGAGCTGGAGCGGGCGCTGCATCTGATGTCGTACCTGGAGGCGGACATGATTTGCGCCTTCCGGTTCGACCGCACGAGCGAGGGCCCCAAGCGCATCATCTACTCGTTCGTCTACAACATGCTCATCCGGTCGCTGTTCGACATCCAGATCAAGGACGTCAACTTCAGCTTCAAGGTGATGCACCGCCGCGTGCTGGAGGCCATGGAGCTGCACAGCCAGGGCTCGTTCATCGACGCGGAGCTCGTGGTGAAGGCCATCCGCCAGGGCTTCCGCGTGTTCCAGATGGGCGTGGACTACTTCCCACGCACGCGCGGCGTGTCCACGCTGGCCTCGCCCTCCGTCATCACGAAGATGGTGCGGGAGCTGGTGAAGCTCTATCCGAAGATGCGCGCGCCGCAGCCGCCAGTGCACCCGGTGCGCTTGCCGCCTTCCGTGCAGCAGCTCCACGCGGTGCCGCCGGGCCGCGCGGCGCGAGGCTGAGCCCCGCATGACGCGCACCCTCACGCGCCTGGTGGTGAACGCGGACGACCTGGGGCTCCATGCCTCGCTGGACGCGGGCATCCTCCGCGCGCACCGCGATGGCATCGTCACCAGCGCCACGCTGCTGGCCACGGGCCCCACCGCGCCCGAGGCCGCCGCCCGCGCGAAGGAGGCGCGGCTCGCGGTGGGCCTCCACCTGGCGCTCTCCACGCGGCTGCCTCCCGCGGCGC
Source organism: Myxococcus sp. CA023 (assembly GCF_010998615.1). GTDB lineage: Bacteria > Myxococcota > Myxococcia > Myxococcales > Myxococcaceae > Myxococcus. The sequence goes on from NZ_JAAEAH010000075.1 coordinate 15,735, forward strand.
CCGCGCACGAGGTGCCCACGGTGGCACCGGAGGGCCGGCTGCGTGGCAGCTGGGCCGACTTCGCCCGCGCCTGGCTCACCGGACAGGTACGCCGGGACGAGCTGGCGCGCGAGCTCTCCGCTCAGCTTCAGCGGGCCCGCGCCCTGGGCGTGACGGTGGACCACCTGGACGGGCACCAGCACCTGCACCTGCTGCCCGGTGTACGTCCCCTGGTGGAGTCCCTGGCCGCGCGCGAAGGGTTGCCCCTGCGCTGGCCGGACGCCCTCCCTCGCCCTCGCTGGCTGAAAGCGCCGGGCCCCGCGCTGAAGGCCACGGTGCTGGCCGTGCTCGCGCGCGCCGCGCCTCGGGCCCCCAAGGGCGTGCGCCGGGTGAGCGCGGGCGGCGTCTTCGAAGCGGGGATGCTGGACGAGGCCGCCCTGCTCGCGGTGGTGGACGCGCTGCCCGCGGGCGACTTCGAGCTGGGCTGTCACCCGGGTGAAGGCACGCCACACGTCCCCGAGGACCCGGCGTGGCGCTACGACTGGCAGGCGGAGCTGGCCGCCCTCACCAGCGCGCGCGTGAAGGCGCGGCTGCACGAGCGCGGCATCGAGCTCCACAGCTACGGAACGCTGTTCTCCGCAACGTAGAGGACGTGCGGCGTGGTGTAGCCCTGGCCCAGGTCCACCACCTCACGCACCGCGAAGCCCGCGTCCTTCAGGGAGCGCGTCATCTCTGCACGAGGCTTCAGCGCCATGCCGCCGCTGGCCTTCGTGCGGCCCAGCAGCGACACCATCACCCACTCCTGCGCCAGCGCCTTGCGGTGCTTCCAGGAGCCGTCTCCTTCCACCTCCTTGAGCAGCAGCCGCCCGCCGGGCTGCAGCAGTCCACGCACCGTGGAGAGGAAGCCGGGCCACTTCGACTCCGGCAGCAGGTACAGCACGTCGCACACCACCGCCGCGTCGAAGCGCCCGGAAGCGCCCCGGGCCAGTGTCTCCTCAACGGTGCCTTCCTCGACGCGCACGTTGGGCTGACCCGCGAGCGCCCGCCGTGCCCAGGCCACCTTCCGCGAGTCCGGATCCACGCCGTGCACGGTGCGGCTCGGGTCCGCCAGGGCCAGCAGCGCGGACAGCAGCCCATGCCCGCAGCCGATGTCCGCCACGGCGCCCGCGGGCGTGCGCGCAACCATGGCCAGCAGCGGCGCGGAGAAGGCCCGCGCGTGGACGTGGAAGCGCTCGGCGACGGGCAGCCCGTCGTAGCGAAGGAGGGCCTGTTCGAGGAGGTCGCTCATGAGACGTAGTAGTCCGCGCCGAAGGCCCACGAGAGGACGAGCAGCGACGCGGCGCCCACCGCCAGCGCCCCGCGCAGCAGCAAGGGCCGCTCGCGCAGCAGCATCGCCGCGGTGAGGAAGACGGGGAAGGCGGACAGCAGGTAGCGCCCCATGCCCATGAAGTCCTTGGTGGACCACGCGGGCAGCCCGACGATGGCTAGCACGTAGACGGCGTAACCCCACCCCAGCAGCTTGCGCGTGGGCCACACCAGCGCCAGCGCCAGCAGCGTGAAGAAGGCGTGCGCGGCCAGCCGGAAGGCCTCGCGCTTGTCGTGCGGCGCCAGCACGACGCGCTCGAACCAGCTCACCTTCAGCCACGTGTGCCAGCCCGGAATCTGCTCCCAGCCGGGCGCGCCCTGCACCTTCACGAAGGCCACCGGGTCACCGAACTGGTGCCACAGGAAGAGCATGTACGCGCCGAAGCCCAGGCCCGACAGCACCGGCAGGAAGTCCACCGCGCTCCACTTCTCGCCGCGCGCGTGCTTCCACTCCAGGCGGCGCACCAGCAGGCCCAGCACCACCGCGGGCGCCACGGGCCGGGCCGCGGTGGCCACCGCCGCGACGAGGACGGCGGGCCCCAGGTGCCCGCGCTCCAGCAGCAGGAAGGCCGCCACCACCAGCAGGACGAACAGCGCGTCCGAATACATGGCGCCGTAGAAGTAGAGCGTGAAGGGGTAGCAGGCCATCAGCAGCCCGGCCTTCAGCGCCGTGTCCTCGTCCGTCAGCTTGCGCGCCCAGACGGTGAAGAACATCAACGCCAGCGGGCCGCACAGCAGCGTGATGAGCACGCCGGACTGGTACACATTGGGCCCCAGCGACTCCACCGCGCGGATGAGCAGCGGGTACAGCGGGAAGAACGCCACCGAGCTCTGCTGGCCCGGGACGAACTGGTAGCCCTCCTGGGCAATCCGCATGTACCAGCTGGAATCCCAGGCCACCCAGCCCATGGTGAAGTACTCGTCGAGCCGGACGACGGGGTTGCTGGGGTCCTTGTGGAAGAAGCGCCAAGCCCCGGCGGTGGCGGCGGCGCCACAGGCCACGACGGCCGACAGGACGACAAGGACGATGGTGCGGGACGCGGAGCGTGCCATGGGGCCCGGGAGGCTCGGGCCAGAGACGGCCTCCGGTCAAGCCCGGGAGCCGCCGATACGCGGGACTCCCGGGTGCAGTCACTGGAATGACTCAGCGCGGGTAGAACGTCTTGCCCGCCTTCACCATCTCCACCAAGTGCGGCGCGGGGGCGAAACGCTCCCCGAGCTTGTCGTGGTAGTGCTCCAGCTTGCGCAGCACCTCGGCGGGGCCGCGGCTGTCCACGTAGTGGAAGGGGCCCCCCAGGAAGGGCGGGAAGCCCAGGCCGAAGATGGCGCCCACGTCGCCGTCACGCGCGCTGCGGAGGATGCCCTCGCCCAGGCAGCGGATGGCCTCGTTGACCATCTGCAGCACCACGCGCTCCGCCATCTCCGCGCGGTCGAAGGAACGGCGCTCCGTGCCGTGCGGCAGCAGGGCGTAGATGGAGCTGTCCACCTCCTGCTTCTTCCCGTCCTCGTACAGGTAGAAGCCCTTCTGCGTCTTGCGGCCCAGGCGGCCGTCGGCCACCACCTTCTCCAGGGCCTTGGGCGCCGCCATGCGCTTGCCGAAGGCGGCCTCCATGAGGGGGCCCACCTTCTGCGCCACGTCGATGCCCACCTCGTCCAGGAGGGTAATCGGGCCCACGGGGAAGCCGAACTCGACCAGCGCCCTGTCCAGCTCCGCGATGTCCGCGCCTTCCGCCAGCAGGTACGCCGCCTCGTTCATGTACGGGGCGAGGATGCGCGAGGTGTAGAAGCCCGGCCCGTCGTTGACGACGATGACCGTCTTGCCCTGCTTGCGCCCCACCTCCACGCAGGTGGCCGTCACCCAGTCCGCGGTGCCCGCGTGGGTGATGATCTCCAGCAGCGGCATCTTGTGGACCGGGCTGAAGTAATGCATGCCAATGACTTGCGCCGGCCGGCGGCTGCCCTTGGCCAGCTCCGTAATCGGGATGCTGGAGGTGTTGGACGCGAAGATGGTCTGGTCGCCGGTGACGGCCTCCACTTCCGCGATGATGCGGTGCTTGAGCTTGAGGTCCTCGAACACCGCCTCGATGACCAGGTCCGCGGACTTGAAGCCGCTGTAGTCCGTGCCCGCCGTCACCAGGGCCGACTTCGCCGTGGCCTCGCGGCGCGTGAGCGAGCGCCGCTTCACGCGCTCGTCCAGGATGGACTGCACCTGCTTCATGGCCCGGCCCACGCCCGCGTCGTCCTTGTCCTTCACGCGCACGGGCACGCCCTGGAGCACGCTGGTGACATAGGCGATGCCGCCGCCCATCAGCCCGCCCCCCAGCACCGCCACCTTCTTCACCTCGCGCGGCTTCGCGTTGGGGTTGGAGGTGCCGTTCTCCTTCTTCAGCGCCGTGGTGGCGAAGAAGATTTCCACCAGCCGCTTGGAGACGTCCGACACCACCAGTTCGCCAAAGGCCTTCGCTTCCGCCTCCTGGCCCGCCTTGTGCCCGGACTCCAGTCCCACGCGCACGACCTGGAGCGCCTTCTCCGGCGCGGGGAACTTGCCGCGCGTCTTCTTCAGGAGCTGCTTGCGCGCCTGGTCGAAGAGGACCTTGCGGCCCAACGGGTTGTCCTCCAGCGCCACCTCCGCCCACAGCTCCTTGTTGGCCAGGCCCTGGATGAAGCCCGCCAGCCCCTTCGCCTTGCCGTTCGCGGCCACGCCCTTGAAGCCCTGGCCGTGACGGCGCTCCACCTTCAGCGTGCCCGCGGCCAGCTCCTTCGCGCGCCGCACGGCGATGGCGCGGAGGATGGGCGCCGGCACCACTTCATCCACCACGCCCAGCTTCTTCGCCTTCGCGGGCTTGAGGCTCTTGCCGGTGAGGATGAGGTCCAGCGCCGCCTGCACGCCAATCAGCGCCGGCAGCCGCTGGGTGCCGCCCGCGCCCGGAATCAGGCCCAGCTGCACCTCCGGCAGCCCCAGCGACGTCTTCGGGCTGTCGGTGGCGATGCGGTAGTCACACGCCAGCGCCCACTCCAGGCCGCCGCCCAGACATGCGCCATGGATGGCCGCGACGACGGGCTTGGGGAAGGCGGCCAGTTTGTCGAAGCCCTCCTGCCCGTTACGGCTGATGGCGGTGGCCTCCTCCGCCGTCTTGATGGTCTGCAGGAAGTCGATTTTCGCCCCGGCGACGAACGAGTCCTTCTTGCCGGACGTGAAGACGACGGCCTTCACCTCGGGCTCGCGCTCCGCGCGCATCATGACGCGCAGGAAGGCCTCGCCCGTCTCCGGCGACAGCGTGTTCACCGGCGAGTCCGGCAGGTCGAAGGTGATGACGGCGACGCCGTCCTCCACCTGGTACGAGAAGCCCTGCTTCACCTCGAGCTCTTCCGCCTTGGTGGCCATCACGCACGCTCCAGGATGACGACTGCGCCCAGGCCGCCCGCCGCGCAGACGGTGCACATCGCCGTGTTCTTGTTCCGACGCTTCAGCTCATTGAGGGCCTGGGTGACGATGCGCGCCCCCGTGGCCCCGAAGGGATGACCAATGGCGATGGAGCCACCCGTCACGTTCAGCCGCTCCCGGTCGATTTCGCCCACCGGCGCGCTCCAGCCCGCCTTCTTCGCGAAGGACTGGGACGCCAGCGCCTGGATGTTGCTGGCCACCTGCGCGGCGAAGGCCTCGTGCATCTCCACCAGGTCGATGTCCGCCAGCGTCATGCCCGCGCGCTTGAGCGCCGTGGGCACCGCGTAGGCCGGGCCCTGGAGCAACTGGTCGCCCGGGTCCGTGGCCGCGTAGGCGTGGCTGCGCAGGAAGCCCAGCGGCTCGTAGCCCAGCGCGCGCGCCTTCTCCTCGCTCATCAACAGCAGCGCCGCGGCGCCGTCCGTCAGCGGCGACGCGTTGCCCGCCGTAATCGTGCCGTACTTGCGGTCGAACGCCGGCTTGAGCTGCCCCAGCGCCTCCATGCTGGAGTCCTCACGGACGATGTTGTCGCGCTCCGCCGTCTTGTCGAACTTCGGCGGCACGACGACGTGCATGACCTCGTTGTCGAACAGGCCGTCCTTCCACGCCTTGGCCGCGTTGCGGTGCGAGTTGAAGGCGATGCGGTCCTGCTCCTCGCGGGAGATGCCGTTCTCCTTGGCCATCTTCTCCGCGCTCTCCCCCATCGTCATGCCGGTGGAGTACTCGGCGATGGCCGGGGGCACCGGCAGCAAATCCTTGGCCTTGAGGCGCTGGAAGGGCTTGAGCTTGTCCGGCAGCGAGCGCCCCTTGGACGCCGCCACCAGCGCGTGGGCCAGCGGCCGGCTGGTGAAGATGGGCGCGTCCGACATGGACTCGGTGCCACCGGCGATGATGACGTCCGCCTCCCCCGTGGCAATCGCGTTGGCCGCCGTCGTCATCGCCTGGATGGACGTGGCGCACGCGCGCGACACCGTGAAGGCATCAATCTGCTTCGGCAGCCCCGCCGCGATGACGACCTCGCGGGCAATGGACGGGGCCGTCAACGTGGGGATGACCTGGCCGAACACCAGCTGGTCGATGACGTTCGGGTCCAGGTCCGTCTTCTGGACCAGCTCCTGGACCACCAGGCGGCCCAAATCCAGCGCCGTCAGCCCTGAGAAGACGGAGCCCGCCTTGACGAACGGGGTCCGCAGGCCGCGGACGATGGCCACCCTTCGGGGGCCGTTGCGCTTCTCGCTTGCCATGTTTTCCACACCTCCAGCGAAGTCGGGAGGTGGGCATCTAACGAGCGGCGATGCGCCGCGTCAATCGTCCGTTGATTCAAAAATCAATCGGTGGACACTCCCCCGGGGCGGCTGGCCGTCCCGGGGGGAGGCGCCCCTAGGCGCCCAGCGTGCCCTGGCGCAGGGCTACGCCGTGGCGGTGGACGGCCTCCACCAGGAACTTCGCGGCGTCGGGGTCCGTGGGCGGGAGGATGCCGTGGCCCAGGTTGAAGATGTGCCCTTCGGGGCCCGCGCGGCGGAGGATGTCCTTCACGCGGCCGTCCAGCTCCTCGCGGGGGAGGAACAGGTGCAGCGGGTCCAGGTTGCCCTGCACCGCCACGTCCGGCCCCAGCACCTTCCGGCCCTCGTCCATGGGCAGCGTCCAGTCCAGGCCCACCACGTCCGCGCCCGTGCTCTTGAGCAGCGGCAGGTGGTTGGACATGCCCACGCCGAACACGATGACGGGCACGCCGGTGGCCTTCAGCTCGGACACCATGCGCTTGAGGTAGGGAATGCAGAAGCGCTCGTAGTCCCATGGCGACAGCGCGCCGCCCCACGAGTCGAAAATCTGGACGATGCTCGCGCCCGCCTCCACCTGCATCTTCAGGTAGGGGATGAGCGTGTCGGTGAGCTTGCCGAAGAGGCGGTGCGCCAGCTCGGGCTGCTCGAACATCAGCCGCTTGATGAGGATGTAGCTCTTGGAGCCGCCACCCTCCACCATGTACGCGGCCAGGGTGAAGGGCGCGCCCGCGAAGCCGATGACGGGCACGGAGTCATTGAGCGCCTTGCGCGTGCGGCGGATGGCCTCGGCCACGAAGCCGGTGCCCTCCACCGGGTCCGGCACGCCCAGCTTGTCGATGTCCGCCGCGGAGCGCACGGGGTTGGGGAAGTGCGGCCCCTTGTCCCCCAGCTCCAGGGTGATGCCCATGGCCTCCACGGGGATGAGGATGTCCGAGAAGATGATGGCCGCATCCACACCCAGACGCGTCACCGGCTGGACGGTGACTTCCGCCGCCAGGTCCGGGTGCTTGCACAAGTCCAGGAAGGCGATGTTGCCGCGGATGGCCCGGTACTCGGGAAGGTAGCGGCCCGCCTGGCGCATCAGCCATACCGGCGTCGTGTCTGTGGGCTGGCGGCGCGCCGCGCGGAGGAGTCGGTCGTTCACTTCGAACCTCGGAGTGGGCCCCGCGCCAGGCGGGGCGAAAGGAAACAGGTGCGGTCAGCGCTGGCTCCACGCCAGCCTCTGGCGCAGCGGCCCGGTGCCTTCGTCCACGAACAGCAGACGATTGGCGCCGTCCTCCCAGTCAAAGGTGCCCTGGGAGCCGCCGCGCAAGAGCTTGTACTCGAAGACGGCGCCCACGGGCAGCGACAGCGCGAAGCCGTCGGGCCCTGGACGAAGCGAGCGCTCGGGATTCCACCCGCCCATCTCCGGCCCACTGCCCACCAACCGCACCGACGGGTCACCCACGGCCAGTTCCACTTGGCGCCGCGTGCCCATCCCCCGCCACCGCAGACCCGCGAGCTTCGCCGCCGTGGCGAAGCCGCCCGCCACCTGGGGCGTCAGCCGCGCCAGGGCCACTTCGCCGGCGGGCACGCGCATGAAACCCGCTCCCCCGGCGGCCAGCGGCGGCGCCAGGGCCAGCGGCTCCAGCTTCGCGCCGGCCAGCCCGTCGGGCAGCGGCACATCCACGGCGCTGTCACGGGTATTCACGGCGATGACGACGGCCTCGTCGGCGGTGACGCGGGCGTAGGCGAAGAGGTCCTCCCGGGCGGCGAGCATCAACGTCTCGCCACGCTGGAGGGCCTCACTGCCTCGACGCAACGCCAGCAGCCCGCCAATCCACGACCGCAGCGGGTGGTTCGTGAAGCGCATGTCGCCCCGGTTCTCCGGCTCCTTCGCGCCCGTCAGGCCCTCCTCGGTGCCGTAGGTGAGCGCCGGCACGCCGCGCGCGGTGAGCTGCACCGCCAGCGCCCGCTTCACCCGCTCCACGTCACCACCGCATTCGCTCATCACCCGGGGCAGGTCGTGGTTGTCCACCATCGTCACGAGCGAGCCCGGCGCCGGGTATAGCCGGTCGTTGAAGAGGATGGCGCCCAGGTGCGACGGGGAGCGGCCCCTGCAGAAGACGTCCACCAGCGCGAAGGCCAGCGGGAAGTCGAACATCGTCCCGAAGCGGCCTTCCTTCATCGTGTTCGACAGCAGCACCGGGTCGCCGTCCAGCATCTCCCCCAACAGCAGGAAGTCCGGCCCCGCGTGCTCGCGCAAGTCGTCGTTGTAGCGAGCCCAGAAGGAGGTGGGCATGTGCTTCACCGCGTCCAGCCGGAAGCCCGCGGGCTGGAGCACGTCCACCCACCGGCGCGAATGCGCCAGCAGGTGCGCGTACACTTCTTCCTTCTCCACGGCGAGGTCCGGCAGGCCGTGCACGTCTCCCATCACCAGTTCGCGTGAATCGCCCCAGTCCTTGATGGGACCCAGGCCGTGGAACCAGTCGGGCCGCTCACGCGCCAGGCGCGTCTCCGGCCCCACGTGGTTGAGCACCACGTCCAGCACCAGCCGCATGTCCCGGCGGCGCAACTCCGCCGCCAGCGTCTTCAGCAGGGCCTCATCTCCGAAGCGCGGCTCCACCCGGCCGAAGTCCTCCACCCAGTAACCGTGGAAGGCGCCGTACCCATGGAACTTGTCGGTGCGCATCTGGAAGACGGGTGAAAGCCACACCGTGCGGACACCGAGCTGCTGCAGCCCGTCCAATCGGTCAATGACTCCTTGCAGGTCTCCGCCGTGAAAGGCCTGCGCGTCCTCCAGGTCCACTGCACCGTCGTTCTTCGGGTCTCCATTGGAGAAGCGGTCCACCATCACGAAGTAGACCGCGTCTCCCCCCGGCGGCTCCCACGAACCCCGGTAGGGCTGGAGCACGGCCGGCGTGCCCGTGCCCGGCTCGATGCCCGGTCCGGCCGGCGCGTCGAGGCCCGGCACCGTGCCCGGGCCACCGTCCGTATCCGGCACCAGGAAGGGCGAGGCCAGGAAGGAGTCGAACAGCGCGCCCGCCTGCCCGGCGATCTGCGTGGCCACCTCCAACTGCGCATCGTCCTCGCGCTGCTGGTCGAACTGAAGCGCCGCGCCGTAGTCCTGGGTGACGACGGTGGGCGCCATGGCGGAGTCCGCGCGCGCGCCCGTGGTCCGCACCGAGATGTCCCACGAGAAGCGGCCCCCCACCTGGCTGAAGAACGACACCCGCGTCTCCACCAGCAGGTGCAGCGGCGCCTCCGGCGTCAGCGCCTTCAGCATCTCGAAGCGGCGCTGCGAGTCGCGCACCTTCGCGAAGTAGGCGGCGTAGTCCGCGTAGGGCACCACCTCCACGCGCAGGTTGCGCCTAGCCAGGGTCTCCGCGATGCGCTGCTTCAGTCCTTCCGGGACGTCCGCCACCACGCCGGCCCGCCTCGCGTCATCCCGCACGTAGGCCACGGCGACCACCGTGCCGCTGGGCGCCAGGGGCGGAGGCGCCGCGCGGGGCAGACACGCCGCGAGCGTCACCGCGGCCAGCGCCGCCGTGAGGGAGACCACCACGCTCCATCGCCTTGTCAGAACCATCCTTCGGCCTCGATCGCCACCACCGAGTGCCAGTGACGCTCGGGGCCGACGTAAACGTTGTACTGGTCCAGGCTGTCCACGAAGGAGTTGCCAAATGCCGCATGTTGGGTGGAGCGCTGGAGCCCATACAGCAGCCGCAGGCTGGGGCGCGCGTAGATGCTGCGGCCCGTGGGGTTGAGCACCACACCAGCCTTGAACTGCCAGGTGTCGCGCGTGTCGCTGTCACCGAACTCCAGGCCGCGCGCGTCCGCCATGCCGTCGGTGCTGGTGAACACCGAGTCCACATGATTGCGGTAGAGATTGCCGTTCAGGCTCTTCTCGCGCGCGACGCTGCTCTCCACCAGGAGGTGAACCTTGTCGGTGAGAAAGTACTGAAGGCGGAGCACCGTGGAGGCGATGACGCGGTTGTCCTCGCCCGCGGCGATATGGTTGTCCTTGTTGAACGAGTAGCCAGCCCACACGCCCCAGAGCGCCTCCAGCTTGTCGGGGATGATGCGCAGGTAGGCCTCGTTGCCAATGTTGCCGTCGTAGCGCTCGTCGGTCTGGTCCGTGACGTACACGGTCCAGTCCCGGCCCCGGAAGTTCTCCGTGTAGAAGGGCTGCGGGTGGCGCTTCTCGAACGTCAGGTACAGGTTGCTCCACACCAGCGGCCCCACCCCGCCGAAGCCCACATAGCCCATGGCCCGGTACGACAGCGCGCTGCGCGCCCTGAGGTCCGGGACCAGGTCCTCCGCGCCCGGGTTGGCCTCGAAGTAGCGCCGCACCACCTCGCGCCGCGCGAAGTTCTCGTAGCTGGTCCCGGGCGACGCGTAGAGCGCGTTCCGGTTGCCGCGCACCGCGGGCTCGTAGCCCACCTGGCCGCGGATACCCACCTCCAGGTGACCAGGAATCAGCCGGTAGCGGAACGACGCGGCGCCTGTCAGCACCGTGTTGTAGTTGTTCGGGCGCAGCGTGTAGCCGATGTCCCCCACCGCCAGCAGGACGTCGTAGCGGTCGCCCTGGTACGTGCCGGACAGGCCCACCGTGTCCCAGAGCAGCGTGCCGGGACGCTGGTCGTAGATGTGCAGGTCGTTCCAGCGGTCCTCGAGCGTGCCCAGCTGCCACGTCACCCGGTCCAGCAGGATGTTGCCGGCGCGGACGAAGAGGTAGTCGGCGCTGAAGTTCACCAGCGAGCCATTACCGGGATCCGCCGAACGAAACGACCTGCCAGAGATACGGGAGTGGACCTCGGCCCACACCTCGTCGGACCCCGGCGTGGCCTGCAGCGCGTCCAGCCGGAGGTTGAGCTCACCGTAAGGGCTTTCGTTGAGGAGCCGACCGTAGAGCCAGTAATAGCCCAACTGGCCCGAGCCGCCCGAGAAGTCCGGGCGGGTCATGATGCGGAAGTAACCCGCCGCCCCAAAGCGATCGCGAGGCGCATCGGCCAGGGCAACGAGCGGCAGGAACGTCAACAGGATGGCGCCGAGGCGCGCAGGCAGGACTCGCATGGGCGGGCCCCGCTTATAGCGCAACCTGCTTGCCTGCCTAATCCGCACGCAGGACGACGATGGTTCTTTCTGGCACCCCGTACGTCGGACCGTTCACTGGTGACGGTGCATCAAGCCACGAGTTACCCGTGGACCGGCTGTCCAGGCCCGCCGTCGTGAGATAGGCGGGGCTGTCGAAGTACGCCTGCGTGTCGATGAGCCGCGTCCACTTGCGGCCTTCGGGCAGCGTGAACGCCACCGCGCGGGGCTCCATGTTGATGAGCACCAGCAGCTCCGGCCCGTAGGACGCGTCGTGGTAGTGAATCATCAACTGCTTGCTGTCCCACGCCGCCTCGGTGTTCTGGGCGCTCTTCCAGGCCAGCGGCGCGCCCTTGCCGTAGTCCTTCGGCGCGAAGGCGTAGGCGTGCTCCTTGCGCAGGCGGATGGCGGCCTTCACGAACTCGAACATGCGGTGACGTTCGTCGCGCGCCAGGTACGCGCCCCACTGGTACCAATTGAAGGAGTTGTCGGACAGCGTGGAGTAGGCGTTGTTGTTACCCAACTGCGTGCGCATCCACTCGTCGCCGCCCAGGATCATCGGCGTGCCGTGGCTGATCATCATCGACATGAAGGCATTGCGAATCATCTGCCGTCGCATGCTCTCCGCGCGCTCGTCGCCAATCGGACCCCAGTTGCGGGAACGGTTGTGCTCCTCGCCGCTGACCTTGTCGCAGAAGGGACTGTTCGGTGTGTCACAGCACACCGGGTTCAGCGGACCGCAGCGGTTCTGCTTCTCGTCGTACGCGAACAGGTCGTACATCGTGAAGCCGTCGTGCACGGTGATGAAGTTCATGGAGTGATACGGGCGGCGGCCATTGCGCTCGAACCACTCCTGGCTGCCGTACATCAGGAAGCCGCCGTCCACCGTGCCAGGCCGGCCGCACAGCGAACCCTCGTTGGAGTTGAGCTTCCAACCGTCTTGGTTCATGAACGCGCGCCACCAGTCGCGGAAGCGGCCGTTCCACTCGTACCAGCCATTGCCCGGCTGCGTCTTGGCGTTGGGGAACTCGCCCAACGGCATGCAGTACCAGCCGCCCGCGCTCCACGGCTCGGCCATGATGCGGGTGTTGTACTTCTGGAGCACCGGGTCATCGATGACGTCCTGGAGCACGGTGTTGCGCGGGTCGTCCCAGCGGTTGTAGTCGCCGTCGCGCTCGCCCAGGATGGGTGCCAGGTCGAAGCGGAAGCCATCCACGTGGAGCTCTTCCACGTAGAAGCGCAGGCTGTCGATGATGAGCTTGCGCGTGGGCCGGTGGTTGGGGCGCGTCTGGTTGCCGACGCCGGTGTTGTTCCAATACGTGCGGCGGTCTGGGTTGAGCGCGTAGTACGCTTGGTTGTCGATGCCGCGGAACGAATAGAGGCCAGCCGTCTCCGCGGGGTCCAGGGACTCCAGCGGCTCGCCGGGCATGACGTCATCCGTCTCCAGCTTCTCGCGCCAGAGGCCCCCCTCGCCGGTGTGGTTGTAGACGACGTCGATAATCACCTCGATGCCGTGCTTGTGGAGCTGCTCCACCATCCACTTGAACTCGTTGATGACCTGGTGCGGCTCCTTGAAGGCCGCGTAGGACACCTCGGGTGCGAAGAAGTTGATGGTCTGGTAGCCCCAGTAGCCACCGTCCAGCGGCTTCTCATGGATGGGCAACAGCTCCACCGCGGTGATGCCCAGCTCGGCCAGGTAGGCCGCCTTCTCACCGAAGCCGCGGTAGGTGCCCGGGAAGCGCACGCCGCTAGCGGGGTCCGCCGTGAAGCCCTTGGCGTGAACCTCGTAGACGATGAGGTCCTGCCAGCCATGGCCCTGCCAGTTCTCGTCCTGACGGTTGGCACGCCACTGCTGCTCCACCTCGCCCCACTGGTAGTCGCCGCTCTTGACGAGCACGCTCTTGGCGGAGGCCGCGTAAGTCACCACCGTGCGGGCCGGACCGCTGGCCGTGCTGCCCTTGCTCCAGTCGTGATCGCGGTGCAGGGCCTTGGAGTACGGGTCCGTGAGCAGCTTGTTCGGGTTGAAGCGGTTGCCATAGACGTCCGCGTCTGCCTTGAAGCCGTGGATGGACCCGGGGAACCACCGCGGGTCGAACTCCCAATTGGGTCCCCATGCGCGGAAGCCGTAGTGCTGTCCCACGCCCACGCCTTCCACGTAGACGCTCCACACGTCGCCGTAGCGTGTCATCTCATAGGCGCGCGCCGGGCGGTTGCTCTCCGGGTCTTCGAAGAGCAGCAGCTCCAGCCGGGTGGCGTTCTCCGAGTACAGGGCGAAGTTCACGCCCTTGTCCACATAGGTGGGGCCGATCTGGCGAAGGGACTCGATGTCGTCCACCGAGTAGCTCGGGGCCCGAGCAGCACTGTGGTACAGCCGGACGTAGTCGCTCTCGCTACAGCCAGTGATGAACAGGGCGGTGGACAGCGCCGCGCCCACGAGGCGGGACATTCTGTGAGTGAGCATCAGGTAGGCTGACCTCGAGGTCCGGACATGACTCGGCCCGGCAATCAAACTCCGTTTCCATAACAAGCGCCTTCCATGCCTGACAAGGCAGGGCCCGGGTTTCCAATCGGGAACAGACCTTCGTTCACTGGCGCACGCGACGGGAGGATGCAGCGCAAGCAACCAAGGAGGTTTGAGGAAACAAGAAGCGTCCGGGTAAGGTGCGCGACCGTCTTCCCATCAATTTCTCCGAGCACGACTTGTCCGAAGTCACCCTGAGCGGGATCAAGAAGTCGTTTGGCCAGAACCTCATCGTGAAGGGCGTGGACCTTCAGGTGGGTGAAGGTGAATTCCTGGTGATGGTCGGCCCGTCTGGCTGCGGGAAGACGACCTTGCTGCGGCTCATCGCGGGCCTGGAACAGGTGGACGCGGGCGAGGTGCGCATTGGCGGCGCCCGGGTGAACGACGTTCCGCCTCGTGACCGCGACGTTGCGATGGTGTTCCAGTCCTATGCGCTCTACCCGCACATGACGGTGCGGGAGAATCTGGCCTTCGGCCTGACGCTCCGGAAGTTCCCCGCCGCGGAGATTGAGTCGCGCGTGCAGGAGGTGGCCGGAATGTTGGAGCTGCGCCATCTCTTGGAGCGCAAGCCCAAGGCCCTGTCCGGCGGCCAACGCCAGCGTGTGGCCATGGGGCGAGCCATCGTCCGCCGCCCCAAGGTCTTCCTCTTCGACGAGCCCCTCTCCAACCTGGACACCGCGCTCCGGGTCCAGATGCGCGGCGAGCTGGCGCGGCTGCACCGCCGGCTGGGCGCGACGATGATCTACGTCACCCACGACCAGGTGGAGGCCATGACGCTGGCCACCCGCGTGGCTGTCTTCAATGGCGGGCTCCTCCAGCAGGTGGGCCCGCCGCTGGAACTCTACAACCGCCCCACCAACCAGTTCGTCGCGGGGTTCCTCGGCTCCCCCTCCATGAACTTCCTGGAGGCGCGGCGCGAGGGGGCTCAGTTTACCGGCAAGGGCTTCACCCTGCCCTGTCCGGCGGACGTGACCACGGAGGAAGCCACGGTGCTGCTCGGCCTGCGTCCCCAGGATTTGCGCGTGGAGTCCCAGGGGCCCCTCACCGGTACCGTGGACGCCGTGGAGCGACTGGGCTTCGACGGGTACGCCTTCGTCAACACGGAGGCCGGACTGGTGGCGGCTCGCTTCGACAAGGGCGTGAACGTCGCGGTGGGTGACAAGGTGCACCTGGCCCCCGTGTCGGACGCGCTGCACGTCTTCTCCAAGGACGGCGCGAAGGCGCTGCGCCATCCGGAGCAGCGCGCCGCGCTGGAGATCGCGTCGTGAGCCGGTGGCTCGGCCTGGCACTGCTCGCCACGGCGCTGAGCGCGCACGCGGCGCCTGAGACGGAGAAGCCGCTGAAGCTGTGGCACGCGTACCGCGGCGGCGAGGAGGCGGCGCTCGTCCAGGCCACGAAGCTCTTCACCTCGAAGTCGGGCGTCCAGGTGGAGCTGCTCGCCCTGCCCTACGACGCCTACGCGGCCAAGCTGACCAACGCCATCCCCCATGGCGTGGGCCCGGACGTCTTCATCTTCAACCACGAGCGGCTGCGCAACTTCCACGCGATGCACCTGGTGGCTCCCGCCAGTGGCCTGGCGCGCGAGGACTACTTCCCCAACGCCGTGGAGGCGCTGGAGGTGGATGGCCAGGTGTACGGCTATCCCATGTCGCTCAAGTCGCTGGCGCTCTACGTCAACACGAAGCTCGTGCCCCAGCCGCCAGAGACGACGGACGCGCTGCTGGCGATGCTGCCCGCGCTGTCGGACGCGGACGCGGGCCGCTTCGGGCTGGCCTACGAGAGCGGCGACTTCTACTTCCACGCGGGGTTCCTCTTTGGCTTCGGTGGCGAGCTGTTCGATGCACACGGCCGCGCGAGCTTCGACACGCAGGGCATGGCCCGCTCGCTGGCCTTCGTGAAGGACCTGCAGGACCAGCGCTTCATCCCCCAGGAGGCCTCGGGCGCGCTGGTGAAGAGCCTCTTCAACGACGGCCGTGCCGCCATGATCATCAGCGGGCCGTGGTTCGCCGGGGAGATTGCCCCCAACGTGAACTACCGCGTGGTGGGGCTGCCGGTGGTGAGCGCCACGAACATCCCCATCCGCCCTTTCCTGGGCGTGGAGACGGCCTACGTATCCGCGCGCTCCGAGCGGGCGGAGCAGGCCCAGGCGCTGGCGCGCTTCATCTCCCTGGGCGAGGCCTCGCGCATGCGGGCCATGGTGGGCCGGCAGATTCCGGCGGACGTGGCCGCGTACACGCTGCGCGAGGTGCAGGAGGACACGCTCATCTCCTCCTTCCGCGAAGCGGCCCGCCACGCGACGCCCATGCCCAACACGCTGGAGATGGCACGTGTCTGGGAGCCCATGAAGCTGGCGCTGCGCGCGGTGCTCCAGGGCGGCACCGCGCCCCAGGACGCGGGCGCGCTGGCGGACCGGCGCTACCGCGCGCTGCACCGCGAGCGCCCTCCCGACGCCAGCCCCCTGCCCTGGCTGGGATTGGTGGGCGCCATGGCGCTGGGCGGCTCCGTCTGGGTGCTGCGGCGCCCGGCGGCGACGCTGCCTTTCAAGCAGCGGTACCCGGACGTGGCGCAGGCGGTGGCATACATCACCCCCGCGGCGGCCGGCGTGGCGGTGCTGGTGTTCGTCCCCTTCGCGGTGGGCCTCAGCCTGTCGCTGTTCCACCACGAGGCGGGGGAATACTCCTTCGTAGGCCTGGCCAACTTCGTGGATATCCTGGCCAGCCGCGGCTACAGCATCACCGAGCCCCTGTCCTTCTATTTCACGCTGGCCGTGACACTGCTGTGGGCGGTGGTCAACGTGGTGCTCCACGTCAGCATCGGCCTGTTCCTGGCGCTGCTGTTGAAGGATCCGCTGCTGAAGCTGCGGGGTGTCTACCGGGTGCTGCTCATCATCCCCTGGGCCGTGCCCAACTACATCACCGCGCTCATGTGGAAGGGCATGTTCCACCGGCAGTTCGGCGCCATCAACGGCCTGCTGGTCGCCCTGGACCTGGAGCCGGTGAGCTGGTTCACCCGCTTCTCCACGGCCTTCGCGGCCAACGTGGCTACCAACACCTGGCTGGGCTTTCCCTTCATGATGGTGGTGGCGCTGGGCGCGCTCCAATCCATCCCCCAGGAGCTCTACGAAGCCGCGGAGGTGGACGGCGCGAGCAAGTGGACGCAGTTCCGCCGCATCACCCTACCGCTGCTGAGGCCCGCCATGCTGCCGGCCGTCATCCTGGGCAGCGTGTGGACCTTCAACATGTTCAACATCATCTACCTGGTGTCCGGCGGTGAGCCGGGCGGCGGCACCGACATCCTGGTGTCCGAGGCCTACCGTTGGGCCTTCCAGCGCAACGAGCAATACGGCTTCGCGGCGGCGTACTCGGTCCTCATCTTCGTGGTGCTGCTGATCTGGTCCGCCTTCACCAAGCGATTGATGCGGTCGTCCTCGGAGGTGATGGGATGAACCGTCCCTCGCGATTGAAGATGGCCGCCATCCACGCCGGGCTGACGCTGCTGTGCATGGCCACGCTCTACCCGGTGCTCTGGGTGGTGAAGATGGCGCTGTCGCCCACGGACGGGCTGGCGCTCACCGCCAATCCCTTCCCCGAAACCGTCACGCTGGAGCACTTCCGGCAGGTGCTCTCCGGCACGGACGCGGCGGGGCGGTGGGTGTTCGGCCGGCAGCTCCTGGCGAGCATCGTCGTGGCGGGCGCCACCACGCTGGTGGGCCTGACGCTGGCGGTGTCCGCGGCCTACGCGCTGTCGCGCTTCCGCTTCCCCGGCAAGGATGGCGGGATGCAGGCGCTGCTGGTGACGCAGATGTTCCCGGCGACGCTGATGATGGTGCCCATCTACAGCATCCTCCAGAAGCTGCACCTGCTGGACAGCCTCACGGGGCTCGTCCTCGTCTACGCCACCACCGCCCTGCCCTTCTGCATCTGGAACCTCAAGGGCTACTTCGACACGCTGCCGCGCGAGCTGGAAGAAGCGGCGGTGATGGACGGCGCCTCCACCTTCCAGGTGTTCGTGCGCGTGGTGCTTCCGCTGGCCCGGCCCGCATTGGCCGTCACGGCGCTCTTCTCCTTCATGACGGCGTGGAACGAGTTCATCCTCGCCGCCACGCTGCTCAACGACCCGTCCCGCTTCACCCTGCCCGTCGCGCTCCAGCGCTTCGTCGGCGAACACAAGGTGGAGTGGGGCAAGTTCGCCGCGGGCGCGCTCATCGTCTCCGCGCCGGTCATGGCTTTGTTCTTCGCTCTCCAGAAACACCTCGTCGGCGGACTGACCGCTGGCGGCGTCAAGGGGTGATGTCGATGTCGTCTCGCTGTCTCCGTGCCCTCGTCCTCGTCCTGCCTCTGCTGGTCGTCGCTTGTGATGGCGACTCAGACGGAGGACCTACTCCCAGCGACAACGCGCCCGTCGTGCGGGAGATCCAGCCCTCGGGCGGCCCCGTCTCGGGCCACACCCTCATCAACGTCTACGGCTCCGGTTTCAAGGAAGGCGCGAAGCTCTACTTCGGCGAGCAGGAGGCCCTGCGGGTGGTGGTGGTCAACACCCACCGCATCTACGGCTACACCCCCAGCGCCATCTCCGGCGTGGTGAACGTGCGCGTGGTGAACCCCGACAGCGCCCACGGCACCCTGGTGGGCGGCTTCACCTTCGAAGGCGCGCCGCCGGCGAACATCGACATGGCCGAGGTGCTCAGCGGCAACGTGGACGCGGTCAGCAACGGCCAGCCGGTGGCTACCACCGTGCGCGGCGCCGTCACCGTGGCCGGCATCACCCGTGGCACTGGCCAGGGCGGCGGCACCCGCGCGCAGGTGGGCTTCGCCCCGGCGGACGCGGAGCTGCTCAACCCGGACAGCTACACCTGGGAAGAGGCCACCTACGAGGGTGACTCGGGCAGCCGCGAGGCGGACATCTACCAGGGCACCGTGCTGCTCCAGCCGGCCATTGGAGGTAAGCGCCGCGAGTGGGTCGTCACCATGCGCTTCTCCATCGACAACGGCGCCACGTGGGTGATGGCGGACGGCGATGGTAGCGCCAACGGCGTGTCGGAGGACATGCTGCGCCGGGTGTTCATCTCCCGTCCGCGCGTGGACTACTGCAAACTGGGCCCGGACAACAACCGCGGGCCGCTCAACGTCTTCTACCGACCGGGCGACACCGCGCTCATCAAGGTGGCCGGCCAGGTGTACGCGGCGGGCGTCACCCAGGGCGGTGGCGCGGGCTCGGGCCTGGTGGCGCAGCTCGGCTACGGCCCGGCGGATTCGGACCCGAGCAGCGACAGCGGCTGGACGTGGATCAACGCCACGTACAAGACGGACCACGGAAACAACGACGAGTGGGAAGCCGCCCTGCCCAACCCGGGCACCGTGGGAACCTGGCGCATCGCCTACCGCTTCAGCATCAGTGAGAACACGTGGCGCTTCTGCGACGTGGACGGCGTCAACGACAGCGACGAGGGCGAGCTGACCTTCAGCCTGACCAAGCTGGGCACGCTCACCGTGGGCGACGAGGCGCCGAAGCCGGCGGTGACATGGTGCAAGATTGGCCTCGACCAGACGCCGCCGGAGGTCATCAACTACACGACGACGCAGACGTCGGGCCTGAAGACGGTGTACGCCCAGGTCAACCTGCCGGGCGTGACGGACCGCGAAGGCGCAGGGCCGGGCCTGGCGGGCCAGCTCGGCTGGGGTCCCGTGGGTGAGGACCCGCGCACCTCGTCGCGGTGGAACTGGTCGGCCCAGCTGACCTTCGACCAGGACAACTTCGAGGTGAACGACCAGTGGAAGGGCACGCTGCCCAACCCGGCCATCAACGGCGAGTACCGCTACGCGGTGCGCTTCAACCACGACGGCGGCCCCATCCGCGTGTGCGACGGCAACGGAGTGAACGACAGCGGTCAGGACTTCGAGATGGACCAGCTCGGCACGCTCAACGTGACGGGCCAGCCCGTCATCCCGCGCGTCATCGGTTACTGCAAGCTGGGACCGGATGGGAGCAACACGCCGCAGTCGCTGGCGTACACCACCGGGGACGCGGCCAGCCACGTCATCATCGCGTCCGTCAACGTGGCGGGCCTCACCGACACCACCACGGGCGAAGTCGCGGACATCGTGGGCCAACTCGGCTGGGGACCCGCCGGTGAGGCTCCGGCCACGTCCGACGAGTGGGACTGGACCACGACGGCCCAGTTCAAGGACGACTTCTGGGACAACGACGAGTACGAGGCCACGCTGCCCAACCCGGGCGTGGTGGGCAGCTACCGGTTCGCCTACCGCTTCCAGGTGAACGGCGGCGAGTTCCTCTACTGCGACGCGGACGGAAACAGCAGCGGCCCGGACGGATTCGCTGAGGCGCTGACGGGCAGCCTTGCGGTGAGCGCGAAGGACCCGGACCCCGAGCCGACGGACAGCTACTGCCGCCTGGAGAGCGTGAGCGGCATGACTGTGGGCAGCGGCGACATCGTCACCGTGGTGGGCCGGGTGCACATCCCGGGCGTCACCGCGGGCGAGGGCCCGGGCGCCAACGTCCAGGTGCAGGTGGGAGTGGGCGCCGCGGACGCCAACGCGTCCACCCAGGCGGACGCGTTCACCTGGAAGGCCGCGGAGTACACCGGTGAGGCGGATGGCGAGGCGGACACGGATGAGTTCTCCACCACCGTGACGCCGGCCTACACCGGCGACCGCGCCGTCAGCCTCCGCTACACCACGAACGGCACCACGTGGACGTACTGCGACAAGGACGGCAGCAACGTGGGTGGGTACACGCTGGGCCAGCAACACGCCCTCACGGTGAGCAACCACACGGGGATTGGCTACTGCAACCTCCAGTGGCCCTTCGAGATTGCCGTGGGCGCCGAGGGTGACCCGCGAATCGTCTACGGACAGCTACACGTGGACGGTGTCACGCCCGGCAGCGGCCAGGGTGCTGGCGTCGTCGCTGAGCTCGGCTACGGCCCCGCAAGCAGCGACCCGGGCATCTCGGGTTGGACGTGGGAGCCAGCCACGTACCACAGTGACGCGGGCAACAACGACCAGTACTCCGTAAGCCTGCCGGAGGGAGTGTCGGCCGGGACATCCTACGCGTACCGCTACTCGCTCAATGGCGGGCCGTTCTGCTACGGCGACCGGAACGACCGGGGCGGCAGCGGTAACACCGGTAACGGATTCCAGGGTGGGGACCTCGGCACGGTCATCCCGTAGCCACATCGCCATTCCACTGGTCGCCCGGCTGCCCACCAGGGCCCGGGCGGCCTTGCGGAATGATCGGATCCGCAGAAGCGTATGCTTGACAGTGTCGGATGAGGCCGATAAAAGCCCGCCTCACCGAAGCGCGGCGGACGCCTGACGGGCGGATAGCTCAGCGGTAGAGCGGCGCCCTTACAAGGCGATGGTCACAGGTTCAATCCCTGTTCCGCCCACAGTTGTACCGATGTGGGGAGTTAGTTCAGTTGGTTAGAACGCCGGCCTGTCACGCCGGAGGCCACGGGTTCAAGTCCCGTACTCCTCGCCAAATTAGAAGGGCCCGGAATCGCAAGGTTCCGGGCCCTTCGCTTTTTAGTGAGAGGCTCGGTTTTTAGCCTTGCCGCTCGCAGTTCCCATCTGGGGAGTTAGTTCAGTTGGTTAGAACGCCGGCCTGTCACGCCGGAGGCCACGGGTTCAAGTCCCGTACTCCTCGCCATTGAGAGCCCAGCAATCCTCCGGGGTTGCTGGGCTTTTCTTTTTCCTCCGTCCCCCTATGTGCCCTCAGTGTGCCCCTCCGGCGCCGTTGGCCGGAGCGGCGAGGCGCTCGCTGCACCAGACCTACACGTGCCGTGGGCAACTTCCTCGCCGCTGCCTCAAGCCCCGCGCTCACCTCCTCCGCACCTGCTTGAGGGAGCATTCTTGACGGTCGCTAGCGAGGGCGGATTCCACAGCGCTGCTCGCGTGGCGGGCAGCAGCGCTTCGCGCCTGGGAGACGCTGTCCGTCGGCTGGAAGCCCGGCTCGGCGTTCGGTTGCTCCATCGAACCACGTGCAGCGTGACGATCACCGACGCAGGAGCTCGGCTGCCCGAGCGGCTCGCACCCGCGCTCAGCGAGGAGTGACCCTCAGCGTCGATCCAAAGGGACCGCTGATTGTCGGCCTTCGCACGACCACCGACCTCGCAGTGGATGCCGCCGTGGCTGGCTCCGGGCTCATCTACGACTTCGAGGATTGGCTTCGTCCCTTCATCAGCCGGGGCGAACTTGCCCCCCTTTACGCCCCGGCTGATTGAGGCGGGCACCAGGGAGCGCCGAGCAGATTGAGCACTGCCTGGGGTCGGGCGCGCGGCGCGCAGCCCGTTCAGCACGTCGAAGAGGACGTTGTGCGTTGAGCGCTTCATGTGCGCCTGTCGGCCCCCCTCTCCGACAACTTCGGGCGCGTGGGGTCCATCCTGTCCGATGCGTGGCGCGGGGCGGACACTATGCCGGGCGCTCCCCCTTCGCTGTAGTAGGTTGGCGTGAATGGTACGCACTTCAGGGCTGGTATTGATCGGGTTCTTCCTCCTCGCCTCCGCCGCGTCCGCTGAGGCTGGCGCCGCGAAGTCCATCGAGGAGGCATCGAAGCGAGTGGAGCGTGCTCGCGCCGACCTCGCGACGGCCGTGCAGCGGATCGAAGTGGAGCCGCCGCGCAACGCCGACCTCGACACCGCCCTCGCGGCGGTGGAGGCGCTGAAGGCCGCGCTCGATGCCGGAGCGAGCTTCGAGACGGAGGACCTCGAGTACGCGAAGCTGGTCCTGACGGCGCGCAAGCAGCTCCGGACGCAGCGGGAGTACGTCGACGAGCGCCGGGCCAAGGTCCACATCCACGAGTACCGCCGACGCATCGACGGCGCGCTCGCGCCCCTGAACGAGCGAATGGCGAAGCTCGGCCAGGGCGCCCCGGGCTCCAAGGCGATGGACGAGGCCCGCGCCGCCGTGGACGCGCTCGAGAAGCTGGCGGCGGAGGGCCGGCCCCTCAAGAGCCAGGATCCGAAGTTCTCCATGTACCTCACCGAGGTCGAGGCGACCCTCGCCCGTCACCGGAAGATGCTCGACGAGCGGTGGCTTCAGTTGTCGGCGCAGAAGCAGCGGGGCCTTCTGGACGAGAGCCGCAAGACCCTGGCGAGCTCGCTCGCCGAGGTGGGCAAGGCCTGGTCGGACGAGAAGTTCGCGGCCACCGACAAGGCGGTGGCCGCGCTGCAGAAGCAGCTCGAGGAGGGCAGGCCGCTCGAGGCTCAGGACAAGGCCTATCGCGCGGAGGCGGAGAAGGCCCGCGCCGAGGTCACCCAGGCCAGGCGTCGGATGGATGAGCTCGTGGTTCAGGCGGGGGTCTCTCGGGTCAAGGTGGAACTGGAGCCCGCCCATGAAGAGCTCCGTGCGGCCGCCAAGGCGCTCCGGGTGAAGCGGCCCGCGCCCGAGCAGCTCTCCGAGGCCAAGACCGCGGCGTTCGTCGTCCGGAAGCTGGTGGACAAGTACGAGCCGCAGGCGGCGAGGAGCCAGGCCATTGGCCAGTACCTCGCCGAGGTGAAGAACACGCTCGTCGAGGTGGAGGTGGCGCTCCAGGTACGCACCCTCGACGCGGCGCGCGTCGAGGTCGTCCAGGCGCTGCGGAACGTCGAGAAGCGCTCCGTGACCGCCGAGCAATTCGAGGAGGCGAAGACGGCGATGGTCGTCCTGGAGAAGACGCTCGAGACGGTCCACGTGAAGAACCCCGCCATCAGCCCGGCCGCCGCCGACGCGCGTCAACTGCTCAAGGACGGGCGGGCGACGATGGAGCGGCGCCGGTACGAGGTCGACCTGCAGCAGCAGCGCGCGAAGGTGGACGAGGCCCGGAAGAACGCGGTGGCGCTGGTCACCCAGGTCCAGAAGGAGACGCCCTCGGAGGCGCAACTCCAGGCAGCGGAGAACGCGGTCAAGCAGATTGGCGTGGTGCTGGAGGCCGGTGCCTCCCTCGTCAAGAAGGACCGTGACTACGCCCTGTACGCCAAGGAGTCGAAGGAGCGCATGGCGGAGCTGAGCGACCGCATCACCCGGCGGAAGATTGTCCTGGCCGCGGCGGATGCCCGGGTCCAGCTCTCGTCCCGGCTGGCCACCACGAAGGAGAAGCTTGAGGTCGCCAAGGCCATCTCGGCGACCGACGCCGAGGTCGAGACCGCCTCGAAGAGCGTGGACGAGGTCATGCAGATGTTCGAGGCGCACGCGGCGCTGGAGCGGCAGGACGCGAGCTACGCGGCGTCCGCCGAGCGGTCGCGCGCCGACTGGCTGAAGATGGTCGAGGCGCTCGAGTTCGCGAAGCAGGCGAGGACGCTGCGCCGTCTGACCGGTGAGGCGCTGGACGTCGCGGGCAAGGCGGCGGCATCCGCCGCGTCCTCAGCGGACCTGCGCAAGCGCAGGACTTTGTACGCGAGCGCGGCGGAGAAGCTCAAGGCCTGCCAGGATGAGGGAGCCCGGATGGTGAAGGAGAACGCCAGCCTCGCGGCGATCGACGTGCTCGTGGACGGGGTCCCCACCGGGCCCCAGGACGTGATGGTCCAGTGTGCCCAGAAGGCCGAGGCCCTGCAGGCGCCCCTGAAGCGGGTCGACGTGGAGCTCCGGTTCCAGGAGGGCCAGCGGAAGGCCTACGACGCGGCGAAGGCCCACCTCTCCAAGGGGCGCAAGAGCGAGGCGCTCGCGCAGCTCAACGATTGCATCGCGGAGGGGCGCATCCTCGAGAACCGGTACCCCGACTTCAAGGAGCAGAAGTTCGACATCGGCGGCACCAGCATGAGCATGTTGGAGCTGGTCCAGGTCTGCGCGAAGGAGCGCAAGGCGCTGCAGCCTTCCCCTTGAGCCTTCCTGCTTCGCCCCGAAGTCCGTCGCGTCCCAGAGGCTTGGGGCGCCGGGGCGGGCGGAGCGGTGGGCCCGAACCTCGAGGTCGCGCGGTCCCCTTGGGAGGGACACCGCGCGGCGCAGACTGGACGGAGCTTTTTCAGGATGATCCTCCGCAACGTCACGGATGAAGACCTTCCCATCTTCTTCGAACTCCAGCGCGACCCAGAAGCGCAGCGCATGGCCGCATTTGCATCGCGGGAACGCGATGCGTTCATGACCCACTGGCGCACCAACGTTCTCCGCGCAGAGAACGTCACCCGCACCATCGTCATGGGCGGTGTGGTCGTTGGGCACATCGGCAGTTGGGAACAGGATGCCATGCGCCTCGTCGGCTACTGGATGGGTCGCGAGCATTGGGGCAAAGGCATCGCCACTCGGGCCCTCTCCGAGTTTCTCGTGCTCGAGCCCACCCGGCCACTTCATGCGTGGGTCGCTCTCAACAACCTCGCGTCGATTCGCGTCCTCGAGAAGTGTGGCTTCCGCGCCCTGCGCAACGAGAACCCGCATCACCCGGATGGCGTTGCCGAAGCCCTGATGAGGCTGGGTTCGACGTAGTGCGTGTGGCTCGGGCTTCGATGACCTCCGGCCCAGATTCCGGCGCTTCGTCATGCTCGCCAAGAGGGCGGCACTGACGGTTGGCTGGACCTTTCGTTCAGCTCAGTCATCGAATCTTGGGCAGGTGCAGGGGTGGGCGACCAACCGAACATGGAGCTGCAATAGAGAGGGACGGAGCATGCAGGTACTCGGAAGCAAGGCGCAGGGAGCCCGGCTCGAACGCATGAAGGCGTCACCGCGCTTCAAGGACGGGATGTTCCACAACACATCCCTGGTGACTCAGGGGCTGAAGAAGGGCACCGCTGTCTCGACGATGAAGGAGTTCATCTGTGGCGGCCAGCGGCGGGTGCCGACTGGCGTGCTGCCCATCGTCAATCCGCTCGAGCAGTGGCTGCTCCCGGTGCAGGGCGGGCTCCGCGCGACGTGGCTCGGTCATTCCACCGTCCTGCTTGAGATCGATGGGAAGCGCGTGTTGACTGACCCGGTATGGGGAGAGCGCATCTCCCCGCTTCCCTTCACGGGGCCGAAGCGGTTTCACCCCGCGCCGGTGACAATCGGTCAGCTTCCTCCGCTCCACGCGGTCGTCATCTCGCACGACCACTACGACCACCTCGACTACCCGACCATCCTTCAACTCATCCCGCTCGGGGTTCCGTTCGTCACCTCACTCGGGGTGGGTGCGCATCTGGAGGCGTGGGGCGTGCCACCCGAGCGCATCACCGAGCTCGACTGGTGGGAGTCCGCGGAGGTCGGTGGCCTTACCTTCACCGCCGCGCCATCACAGCACTTCTCGGGTCGCAGCGTGGCCGATAGGAACCGGACGGCGTGGTCGTCGATTGTGGTGCGCGGTCCGCATCACGCCGTCTTCTTCAGCGGCGACACGGGCCTGACCCAGGAGTACGTCGAGATCCGGCAGAGGCTGGGACCGTTCGACCTCATCATGCTCGAGGTCGGCGCGTGGGACCCGGCGTGGGGAGATATTCACCTCGGACCGGAGAATGCGTTGCAAGCGCACGACCTGTTGGGCGGTGGCGCCTTCTTGCCGGTCCATTGGGGCACGTTCAATCTCGCAATCCATTCCTGGGACGAACCTGCGGAGACGCTCGTGAAGCTCGCCCCAACGAATGCGCCGCTGGTCATGCCTCGGCTTGGGCAGCCGATCGAGCCGCGCCAGGTGCAGTCGATCGACCCATGGTGGCGCGAGGTCGATCAAACCGAGACGGAACCGGCGCCGGTGGAGGCGGTGACGGAACCCTCCGACTGACGAATCAGCGCGAAGCGCGCGACAGCACACCGACGTTCCAGGCAATCCCATACCCACCGGCGAAATGCTTCGCATAGCGGTAGGTGATGAAGGAGTCGTCCAGGCCGCCGCCCGTCAAGAGCAGGCAAGCGAGGAAGAAGATCGCCATCAACGCCACACCTGGGAGCACGGTACCGGCCCAGGCGAGGCGGTGCTCCGAGGCGGTGCGCTTCGGCTGAGCCCGCGATGACAGGCGAGCTCGCCGACCCGGCGCGAAACAAAGCGATGGGCACATGGCCGCCCTCCCCTGCCCTACTCCTTCGCGGACACCGCCACCTGGCGCTCGGCGCCGGAGAACGGCAACCGGTACGCCCGCGAGGACACGACGCGCAGTTGCCACTCCGCTGCGCGCGCCGCCGCCTTGATGAACGCGACCTTCTTCCCCACCGTGTCCACCAACGTGACGCCCAGCGACTGGCACCCCAATCACCCGTGAAGGCGCGCGCGAGTGCCGTGCCTACTCGTAGCGCGGGTCGTCGAACACGCTGCGCGTGGACTGCCGCACGACCATGCAGCCGCCCCCGGGGGGCGGCCGTTCGGGTTCCCGGCCGCTCCGGGACCCATGTCGCATCGCACATGCATCCCGTTTTGGATGTGCTAAGAATTCCGGCCAACTCGCCAGGGATCATTGGATGACCACCACCCGTCGTGACCTGATCAAGTTCGGTGCGCTCGCCGCTGCCTCCGCCGCCCTGCCGGGATGGTCAAAGCCGTCCAAGCCCATCAAACGCGCGGCGAAACCGCTGAACATCCTGATCCTCGGCGGCACCGGTTTCACCGGACCGTTCCAGGTCAACTACGCACTCGCGCGCGGGCACAAGGTGACGCTGTTCAACCGCGGCAAGCGCCCGTCACCGGAATGGCCGAGCGCGGTCGAGCAGCTGTTCGGAAACCGCAATACCGGCGACCTCAAGTCGCTGCAAGGTCGCAAGTGGGATGTGTGCATCGACAACCCCACCAGCCTGCCGTTCTGGGTGCGCGATGCCGGCAAGGTGCTCAAGGGCAACGTCGGGCATTACCTCTTCATCTCGACGATTTCCGTCTATGCCGACGGCAGCAAGCAGGGCATCACCGAGGACGCGCCGCTGGCGGTGTATGCAGGCAAGGACGCGATGGCCGAAACGCAGGACTCACTGAAAGCGGACATCGAGCACCTGTACGGTCCGCTCAAGGCGTTGAGCGAGGCCGAAGCGCACAAGCAGTTCGGCAAGCGCGTCACCATCGTCCGGCCTGGCTACATCGTCGGCCCGCGCGACGAAACCGATCGCTTCACTTACTGGCCGCACCGCGTGGCGCAGGGCGGCGAGATGCTCGTGCCCGGCGATGGCTCCGACCCGGTGCAGATCATCGACGGCCGCGACCTGGGCGAGTGGATGATCCGCCTTGCTGAAACGGGCACGCTTGGCACGTTCAATGCTGTTGGCCCGGCGAAACTGCTGAGCACCACGGCCATGCTGAAAGGCTGCGAGCGGGTCACCGGCAAGAAGCCGACGTACACGCATGTGTCGCCGGAATTCCTTGAGGAAAAGAAGGTCGAGCTGCCGATCTGGGTGTCGTCAAAGAGCGGGCCCTATGCGGGCTACGGGGCGGTCAGCAATGCCCGGGCGATGGCGGCCGGGCTCACTTACCGCCCCTTCGACACCACGGTGACCGATCTGCTTGCGTGGTTCCGCAGCCAGCCGGCCGAGCGCCAGGCGACGCTGCGTGCCGGCATCACGCGGGAGCAGGAAGCGGCGCTGCTGAAGGAGTGGCACGCCAAGCTCTGAAGCACGGGGTGGTGGCGCATGCGCATAAGAGGGATGGGCCCCCCCCTGTTGAAGGGGAGAGAGGGTGAGAGGCGCCGAGGAGGGCCACTGACGGGGCCGCCTGAGTGATGCTCCCGGCCGGTGGACAGGCCGCTTGAGCCCCCTTGGGGTACACGCCTGCCCAGACCGCGCTCCCTTCAGGTGCGTAGCAGGGGCCTGGACCTCTTGGCGCCTCTTGAGGCTCAACACCACGCGGCCTGGGGGGCCCTCGTGCCGGGGCCAACCTCGCACATCCCGTGGGCAAGCCCAGGTGCTCCAGAATTGCCCGCACCCCGGGGGCCCATTCACGTACGCAAAGCCCCTCAAGCCTGCCTCCACTCCTCACGCAGGCGTACACCTCGAAGTCGAACGTCCTCCTGAGCAACTCTGCGAAAGTCCACTATGTTGGAGGGCCTGCTGTGGCTCGCCTGCGAAGGGGACGTGAAGGACCACGTGCTGCGACAGGGCGACACCCTGCACCTGACGCGCGCCGGACACGTGGTGGTCCAGGCACTGAGCGCCTCTCGCTTCTGCCTGGCACGACGTGCCTCCGTGCGCGCGCTGTGCACACCGCCGGCCCAGGAACACGAGGCCCCTGTCCGGTAGGGAGGACGAGGACACACCCCCGAACGCCCCCGATGCAGTGAGCGGAGACGGAGACCGCCGCCGCTTCGCGAGCGTGCGGCCCCCGGCTGCGCAGGCGTGGACCAGCGCCAACGTATGAACTGGCCAACGGTTCGCCCCCGGTTCGGACAAACCCCCGCCGCAATTGAATACCTTGCCTGAACAGCAGGGCACCATTCCGGGTGAAGTCAGACCCAAGGAGGACTTGAATGAAGCCGCAGGGGGGAATCCCACACATCGCTGTCGCAGTCATGGGCCTTTTCATGATGGACACAGGCATGTCCCACGCCCAGGAAGTGCAGCGGCGGGGCAGCACCAGCTACATGCCCGTGGCCCAGACGGAGCCCTTCGCTGACGTCATGGCGCGGATGAAGGCGGAGAAGCCCCAAATCACCGCGCGCCACCAGCAGCTCCTCCAACACCGCTATGACCTGGGAAACCGTCCGGCCCGGGGCGTCACCATGTCCCGGGGGAAAGCCGTCCAGGAAGGCGTGCGGGTGAAGCTCCCGCAGGGCGTGACCTGGGAGTCCCTCGCCGCCATGAGCCCGGAGGCGATTCGAGACAGGGGGCTCTTCCCCGCGGGCTTCATGCCATTGCCCCACCCGAATCATCCGGAAGGCGGCATGGTCTTCCCCAAGTTCCACATCGATGAAATCAAGCGGCAGGAAGGGAGGGACCTCACACGGTTCGACCTCGACTTCGACCTGCCGGACCACCTGCTGCCGGAGTTCCCGCCGCCCATCTTCCTCACCACGCGCCCGGACCTGGGGGATGTCTCGCAGGGGAAGCTGGTGACCATCATGAACGTCCAGGAGCTGTTCAACGGCCTCCTGAATCCGAAGCAACTGGAAGGCCTCCGGCTGCTCGTCACGCCCTTTCCCCAGCAGCAGTTCAATCAGACCGCCGACCGCCGCTCCGAGCTGCCCAGCCGGGGCGTGAGCTGCTTCGACTGTCACGTCAACGGCCACTCCAATGGCGCCACGCACCTGGTGGGCGACATCCGGCCCCAGGAGTTCCGCCACCGCATCGATACGCCGACGCTCCGCGGGGTGAACATCCAGCGCCTGTTCGGCTCACAGCGGGCCCTGAAGACCGTGGAGGACTTCACCGAGTTCGAGCAGCGCGCGGCGTACTTCGATGGCGACCCGGTCATCGCGACGAAGAAAGGGGTCAACATCCTCGAGCGGGGCAGCCAGGTACACTTCATGGCGGAGGTCCAGGCCCTCCTCGACTTCCCGCCGGCCCCCAAGCTCCGCTTCGACGGGAAACTGGACCCGAAGAAGGCCACCCAGCAGGAGCTGCGCGGACAGACGCTCTTCTTCGGCAAGGCGCAGTGCGCCGTGTGCCACCTCCCGCCGTATTACACCGACAACCTGATGCACAACCTGCAGGCGGAGCGCTTCTATAAGCCCCGGCTGGTGAACGGCGCGGTGATGGGCTCCGATGGCCCCATCAAGACGTTCCCCCTTCGAGGCATCAAGGACTCTCCGCCCTATCTCCATGATGGGCGGCTCATGACGCTGGAGGACACGGTGGAGTTCTTCAACCTCGTGCTGGAGACCCGGCTCAACGCGCAGGAGAAGAAGGACCTGGTCGCGTTCATGCGCACGCTCTGACGCGCGAGCGGCCAGCCTGCCTCGGGCGCACGATCGGCCCCCTCCCGCCGAGCCACACGTGGCTGGGCGGGAGGGCGCCGCGAGACTCCGCCGATCCAGCACGAATCCCCGCTCTCCCATTCGTCAGGGGCGCGGCACATCCTTGAAGCCCACCGCACGCTCCCGAGGAGAGGTCGTGGCTCACGAACACCACGCCCACCCCGTGTCTGGCTTTGGCGCGGACCGCGCCCCCCCACGATGACGCCCAGATGTCCATCAGCCTCGCTGGCAGCGACGCCCTCTACGAGCTGGGCGTCAGCGCGCTCACCGCCCAGCTCGACGGACAGGACACGGCGTCACTGCTTCACGTGGGCTCCCCCAAGCAGGCAGGGAGCCCGCACGATAGGCCTATGAAATGACGAGGGTGAGAAGGTGGGTGCGGTAGGTGTCGTCGTGACCAGCCTGCCGCACGCGCCTGGGCAGGCTGGCCTTGAACGAGGTGTCAGCCTTCAGGACGGCAAGGGCTGCACGGCGTACCACGGCGAGGTTCTGAACGCATGAGAGGGATGGGGGCCCTGTTGAGGGGGAGGGAG
>NZ_JAAEAH010000076.1 GCF_010998615.1 Myxococcus sp. CA023
CGGCGGCGTGCCGCCGACCCGCCCGATTCACTCCTCCAGCCCAGCCTCTAAATCCTCGCGGCGCGTGCCGGTCACGGCCATCGTCCGTCTGCAACCGCTCACGCCACGTCGCTGGCCGGACGGTTACGGACGCTTCACCCAGGCGTAGTAGCCACTGCGGGAGACGCCCAGGTGACGGCAGAGCGTGGCGACTGGAAAGACGGCCTTCTTCGCGTCGATGAAGGCGAATTTCACTTCATCTCCTTCGCGAAGAAGGCCGCCGCATTTTTTAGTATCTCCCGCTCCAGCCGCAGCTCGCGGTTCTCCTTGCGCAGCCGGGAGAGTTCCTCGCGCTCGTCCGTCGTCAGCGCCCCGGGCTTGCCCTCGCCCCGGTCCGTCTTCACCTGCTCCACCCACAGGCGCAGTGCCGACTCTGTCAGGTCCAAGCCCTTGGCCACCTGAGGGATGGACTTGCCCTCCTGCACCAGCTTCACCGCACCCGCCTTGAACTCCGCGGTGAACTCCCGGCGCGGCCTACGGGGCTTCTTCGGCTTCTCGTCAGTTGCGGACATCCCGTGCTCCTTCCATCACATCTCGGGTGTCCACGGAACTGGGCCAAGCTCATGCTTCGTCGTCTGGAAGAAGCGTCCGAAGCAGCTCGTCGTCAGGACCGAGCGGGCGCCAGCCAGCAGGGGGAGGGTTGGCGCGAAGTGCCGCCCTCGCCAATCTGCCCCGTTCCTGATGGGTTTCTGGAGTGTATGCGGACCAAGAACCGAGTGCTTTGGCCACCTTGAACACGTTTGCGTCATCCATCACGGCTGGCCACCCGTTGGGCAGGCTCTGAGACAAGAGGCGAACGAGAACATCACGGACGAAGCGCGTGACCCGATTGTGCTGCTCCGCCTCGTACAGCAGGCCACTCAACAACTGCACCGCAGCAACGTCGTTGCCCAGCTCATCGGCTAGGGCGAATAGCGGCACGGCAGGCCGCGCGTCGGCAAAGGCGGTCAGTGAGTCGTAGCCTCGCTCGCGGACCCGTTCGTACAGGCGAGCCTTAATGTTGCCCTGCCAAGCTGCTCCGTCGCTCATCGCCTTCTCCCTGTGACGAATTTCATCGGGATCCGGTAGTCCTTCATTCGATCTGCAACGATGTCCAGGACCGCATTCCGCGTCAACCTGCGTCCAGCTTCTACCTCGGCATCGCGCAGGGCCTTCATGATCATCCGGTTCCACGCACCTGGCCATGTGCGCCCCAGCTTCCAGCTCCCCCCACCGTGAATCGCCTCATGGTGAGCCCGCTCCAGCCGAACGCAGAACTGGTCGATGTCCATGTCGCCCTTGAAACCGCGCCGCTCGAACCACTCCCGGTGCTCTTGCGGCATGACGTGATGCTTCGGTGCGTCGGCCATGCCCGCACCGGCCTTGCCCGTCACCTTCATACTGCGCACTTCGGGACTATCCCCCAGCGCTTCACGCACGCCCTCGGGCAAGTCCTGGTTCGCCTGGGCCATCAGCACCTGCCCACCATGAATGCGGACTGCGGCGCTCACGGCGGGGAGGGAAATGACGCCCGCCTGAACCAGCCTTCGCATCATCTCCACCCACTCTGCCGAGACGACGAGCCGCGAGCCAGCCACGACTCCTCCCGAACTCATGACGAGCCCCACACCGAGCGTCGCTGGGGGTGGCCGGGGGAGTGACATGTTCAGCGTGGAAATCAGGGCGAGCAGTTCCATCACCTGCGCCGCAACCATGACCTTGCCGCCCACCTCCATGGCCGAGCGCGCATCCCGACGAATCGTGTCGAACTCGTGGGTCAACTCCCCCATCAGCGCGGGCATCGCGGTCGCGGCCGCCTCTATCCGCTCCGAGTCCTCCGATGCGAGGTCCGCCAGCGTCGGAGTCACCTTGCCTTGAACTCGATGCAAGTCCGCGAACAGCTTCTCGGAACCGCACATGGGACAGTCGCGGAGCAAGGCATCAGCAAGTTGAAGGAAGTCCACCCAGGTCGCCAGCAGCAGGGTTCCGAACATCGCGGCCTGGAGCCGGGGCCCCGTCATCTGGAGGATGCCCAGCTCCATTCCTGAATCCCCCACCTCCGACGCCACTCCCGCCAGCGCCGTGGCACTCCCCAGCGTTCCTCGGAGCCACGTCAGTTGCTTGGAGCCATGGTCGAGATAGCGCGTAAACACCCCGTCGAGTCCCCGGCCACCGAGAGAGAAAGGACGCGACGCAAGTTGAGAGCGCGCGGCTTCGATGCCCTCCAGGGAGCGCTTCACCTCATCAATGGCGTCGAGGGTTGCCTGACGCACCGCTACGGCGCTCTGCACTCCACCTCCGACAGCTACGGACGCAGTGCCAGGCACAGCCCCTGTTGCGTCGTGCCGTGGCCCCCGCTGGCGCGCTCGCCGTTGGTCCTCCTCGGGCCCCGAGATTGAGAACGGAGAAGCGTCCAAGGAACGCGGAGGCTCATCGTCTAGCGCGTCTTCCCACGCGGGAGACACGGCCACGCGCGGCGCATAGCTCAACGTTCCGCCAAGCCCGGAGGCATGCTCCACCGAAGCGGCCCCCGTGGCCAGCACCGCCACCACCAGCAGGGCGTTAGCGCGCATTGTCCACCCCCAGGCCCACCGAGGCGAATGCCCCCGGTCGCAGCGTCCCTTCCGCCGTGGGGAAGAGCAATGTGCCGCCTGTCCCCATCGCGTAGAGCTTCCCGCCCAGGAATCTCCAGCGCACCTCCGCCGCCCCCAGGTAGCGCGCTCCGGGCTGCCCCATACCCACGCCCAGGCCCTTCAACGCCACTTCCAAGCTGCGCTCGAAGAGCTGCACCGCCACGCGCCCGTCGACGTCGAAGCGCCCCCAGGAGAACGCCTCCGCTCCCAGCGACAGCTTCAGGTGTTTGTAGAGGCCCCCGTAGCTGACGGCGTCCCAGCCCACTTCTGCCTCACCGAAAGCCGAGTAGCCGTCCGGGAAGCCAGCATCCGCGAGAGGCACGCCATCCGGGCCCGCCGCTTGGAAGCGCGCCAGTTCGTAGTCCGCTCCGAAGAAACCTTGCCGGAAGCCGCCTTGCTGGCGCCTCGCCTCCAGCCGCAACCGCAAGTTGAGTGTCTCGGTCCCCGCGTCCAACCCAGCGCCCGCCACGGCCCCCCATGCGCCGCCCTCGCCAGGACGCCCGCCCCAGCCCGCAACCAGGTGGACCTCGTAGTCAGGTCGCACCACCACAACCGCCGTTGCATCCGCATGGGCCAGCGTCACCGAGGGCGCGCGTCCACCCGCTCGCCCCCAGTCATGAACGGCTGACAACGCCAGGGTGTAGCGACTGTGCTCCTTGGCCTTGCCGAAGAAGACGTGCTCCATGTCCAGGGAGAACTCCGCCCCCATCAGCCGTGCGCCCAACACGTCCGAGACGAACGCTTCCGTGTAGAGGGGCCCCAGCGTGCCGGTGAGGAAGCCTCCTGCCGGGTGGTAGTCCGGATTCGCGCGGTTGGAGTAGCGGCGGACCAAATGCCCGGAGAGCAGGCTGTAGCTGTCCAGGCCACCGAACCACACTCCCAGCGGCGCGTTGTCCGAGCCGAACTTGAGGCCACGGACGAGTTGCCCCCAGTCCGAGAGGGAGTCCCAGTCCTCCCGCCGCACAAGGCCCGCACCCTCGCCACCACCCCACAGGCGAAAGCGCACGGGGGCGCCCACGTTGATACCGAATTCGGGGCCACCATCGATGATGAGGGTGGGCTCCACCTGGATGAAGCCGTCATCACCACCAGCGCATGCGCGAGGGAGCAACGCAAACGTCGTCGCCTCCAGGCGCGTCAGGTAGTACCACCTGCGCGCGGGCGAGGCCGGTGGAGTGGACGGCGCCTCTTCCTCGGGCAAGGGAGGCCCCGAGGCCCACCCCGGCCAGGGGAGCAAGACAAGCAGCAACAGCGCGGACAGACACCTTCGCTTCCTGTGCATACACGCCTCCTGTGCGTGCCCCGAAATGAGGCACGAGAAACACACGTCTCCCGGTCGGCCTGGCGGCTGGCGCCGTGCCGGTGGTGAATCAGTCAGGGAGAGAGGGATTGAGGGCCGCCGTTAAACGGTCGGCCGCCTCGTCAACGCACGCCGTGGACCTGCCCAGTTCAGGCGAAAGTCCATTGGCGAGCGGGAAAGCGCAGGCAGGGCGCAGCCGGAAGTCGAAACCGTTGCGCAGCACGCCGCGGAAAGCAGTGGAAAGCCCCCCACACACAACCACTCTCTCGCTCAATCGCGTCAAGGCGCGAGAACCATGGGAAGTCAAACGCAAACACTCACAGAGCACCTGGCGCCGCGGGTGGGTCATCACCGACGACACCCATGTATACCCATCAGCCACACCCAGAACACCCATCGAAAGTTCTTCACACACAAGCAACGGACTTGTACTCACATTCACAATCGATTACCCATGAAACCTCACTTCCAGGAGGTCACCATGGCCAACCCAATCCGCTTCGCATTTATGCAGCCAAGCTCACCGGGCGTCGAGTTCATCATCGAGTTGACGGACGAGAAGACGATTGCACATGCACGGAAGATTCTCTCTGGCGAGGAGCGGAACGAAGTCCACGTCCACGGACGAATCATCAAGCGGGCCGCGGCCTACAACCCGAAGTTCTCCTTCCACCTGGACCCGAGCACCATCCGCTTCTTCGCGATGGCCATCGAGGTCTGCGACGCGAACATGGTGTACGTGGAGGACCACCTGGATGAGGCGGGCGGTGCATTCCTCCCGGGCGGACACTGGTGCCCGTGGGACTCCAAGCTGACGCGTGAGGTGACTTGAGGTAAGAAGGTGGCCGGGCAGCTGTGGTGAGTACGCAGTTCACAGCGTCGAGACGTCCCAGACCGACCGCGCCGATTCCGCAGCCGCCCACCGTCAATTCGCCAGCCTCGCAGCGGCGAACCTGGCCCCGTCGCATCATCCCCCGAGCACGGCATCAGCAACGCCGCAGGACTCTCGCAACGCGTGGTCCGAAGAACGGGGGCGGAACAGCGTCACTCGCCGGGATTGCCCGGCGTTGGGTATACCTTCCTGCGTCGAGGACGATTCGCGAAGGCAATCCCACCCTCCTTCGGGACGACCGCCAAGCTCACGTCGCCATGACGTGTCGCCATCCACCTCCGCGCGCGTTGTCCAACAAGTACAGGGGCCTGACAGAGCGCCTGGCAGTGCGCATCAAGCCTGCTAGGGTTGAGTCATTCAAGGAGGTGGCACCGATGTCGATCTACGAAATGACCGTTCCCTGCTTCGCGCAGATGCTGCGCGCGTTGCAAGGCTTCCTGAAGAAGGGGGAGGCGCATGCTCGCGAGCTGGGCTGCGACTCGAAGAACCTGCTCCAGTCGAGACTGGCACCTGACATGCACAACCTGGCCAGCCAGGTGCAGTTCGCCTGTACCCAGGCGCAGGAAGCAGTGCTGCGGCTTGGCCAGCATCCGCTGTCGGCGCTAGACGCGCCGGATGACATGGAACAAGCGAACGCCTTGATTGAGCGAACGCTACAACTGCTGTCGAACGCTGACAGGGCGCGGATAGAGGAAGGCGCACAGCGCCAACTGTCCATCGAGTTGCCCAATGGCATGGCCTTCGACATGACCGGCAGCGAATACGCGCGGAACTGGGTGACACCACAGTTCTACTTTCACCTGGTCACGGCCTACAGCATTCTGCGGCACAATGGTGTGCAGCTTGGCAAGGCCGACTACGTCCCGCACATGTTCGCCTACCTGCGCCAGCCAGCGACCTGAGTCGATGGCGTCGGCGTTCAATGACTGAAGAGGACTTGGAGTCCACCGTCATGCGCCCTGGTCCCGGCGTGGTCATTGGCTGTCCGCGCTGAGGCGCCCAGCTCGACGCGCATCGTCACCCGGCCCTATGTGCCCATGCCCCCCAGGGTACGTCCTGGGTCATGACACGGATGCCCCGACGTTCATCGACGCTGGCCGTACGACGGGCAAAGCATGGCGCGCACACGGACGCTTGAGGAGGTAGGCTTCGATGCTGCGGCGTCCAGCCCAACACCACGACTCCATCTGGTAGCGCTCATGAAGCTCGACAAGCCCGATAACCTGTTCGCTGCCATCGAGCAGTGCGATGTCTTCGCGGTAGAGGACCTGCTGACAAAAGGGGCCGACCCCGATGAAGTCGACCTCCACGGCTACCAGACCACGCCGTTGGCGTATGCCTGCAGTCACGGTGACGAGGCTGCCGTGCGCGCGCTGCTGGACGCGAAGGCCGCCCCGAATGCAGCGGCCTTCCAGCCGCCGCTGGTCGCGGCCACTGAGCATGGCTTTGCCGCTCTCGTGAGCTTGCTCGTGAAGGCCGGCGCGGATGTGAACGCGGGGGACGAAACCGGTGCCAGCGCGCTGTGGATGGCCGCCGCGAATGGCTTTGCCGACATCGCACGATGCCTGGTGGAAGCCGGCGCGGATCGCGAGCAGGCGGACAACGACGGCAAGTTGCCCTCCATCGTGGCGTTGGAGAATGGCCATGTCCCGCTGTCGAACTACCTGAGCGATCCGGCGAGCTACCCGGCCACGCATTCCTTCTGGCGCGGCAGCAAGAAGCGTGCGCGGCAGGCGGCGGAGGCACGGCGCGCACAGGTTGTCGAAAGGGCCACGGGCAAGGACATCCGTGCCGCTGCCGAACCCGAATGGACGTTCTCCGGCGGCATTGCACGCAGCCAGTGGGCGACCCAGGACTTCCCTTCGGTGGCCGCCGCCGGCAATCTCGAACTGGTGGAGCGGATGCTGGACGCCGGCCTCGACCCCGATTGGACCCAGTTCAAGGGCAACCCGACGGCGCTGATGCTGGCCGCGCGCAGTGGCGAACTGGGTGCGGTGGACCTCCTGCTCGCACGCAGAGCCAAGGTGAACCACCGGACGGACAAGGGACTCACCGCGCTGCACATGGCGCTGTTCAAACCGTCGGCACGCGTGCACGGCCCCATCATTCGCAGCCTCTTGGCCGCGGGTGCCGATCCCAACGTGCCCGACGATGAAGGACAACGACCGCTGCAACGCGCGCTGGCGCATGCGATGCCGGCGCTCGTGCAGGTATTGCTCGAAGCCGGTGCCGACCCGTTCATTCGCGACCGCGCCGGCCGCATGCCCGCCGACTGGGCGCCAACCGATGGCAAGCACGCCGATGCCATTCGCAAGTTGCTGGAGACGGCGCGCAAGGGACGGTCGGACGACTGAACGACCGCACCACTCCCCTATCCCACGG
This sequence comes from Myxococcus sp. CA023, assembly GCF_010998615.1. Lineage (GTDB taxonomy): Bacteria > Myxococcota > Myxococcia > Myxococcales > Myxococcaceae > Myxococcus. The sequence goes on from NZ_JAAEAH010000076.1 coordinate 7,226, forward strand.
TGGAGTCAGGGGAGTTGCCGGATGGGCCGTCTGAAGCATGCAGCGAAGGTTGCTCACCGCGCCAGCCTGGCGGAACTCACGCAGCCTCGACGCGCGCGCCAACGGGACGCGCGTCACCCTGGCCAACGTCCTTCAACCAGCACCATGGGCGACGTCTGTCGTCGCCCATGGTGTGCGGGGCTAGCGAGCCGGGACGCGCAGGACCAGGTCGTGCGGCGGCAGGTAGAGCTGCTCGGCAGGCATTGCCCGTCCTTCGTTGTCCTGCCCCCACGTCACCACGGTGCCATCGGCGAGGAAGGCCTGGCTGGCGTTGCTCGTGACGGCAATGCCTACCACGTCCCGCACGTCGGAGGACGGGGCGATGGCGCTTTCGCCCCAGGCCACGACGGTGCCATCCGCCTTCAACGCCAGGACGAAGGAATCACCTCCCGCGATGGCCACGACCTCCGTGAGGTCGGCCGGGACGCTCAGGTCCGAGGGAAGGTCACCGCCCCACGCCACCACGGTGCCATCCGCCTGGAGGGCGAAGGCAGTCCTTCGCGACGTGGCCACGCTCACCACGTCGGTGAGCCCCGCCGGAATCGGGTGGATGTCGGCCAGGGAGGGCTCACCCCAGACGGAGACGTGATTGGAAGCAAGGACGCCCACGCCCCAATGCTCCCCATAGGCGACGGTCTTCTGGGGCACCACCCACACGGAGGTGGTGGTGTGTCGCCGCCAGGGCACCCCGGGCGTCACGACGATGTCGTGCTCGCCCGGAGCGACGTGGTGCGCCACCCGCGCCACCACCTCCGTGTCGGACCAGGAGATGAAGTCGGTGACGGCTTCTCCTCCCACCGTGACGGTGAAGGGGCCGCGCTCGGCGCCGAAGCCGGAGCCCGTCAAGGTCAGGTGTCCCCCCTGGACCGCCAGCTTGGGCGCGGAGACCTCGAGCGCGCCCAGCCGCGACAGGGCCAGGCTGACCGGCTGGGGCTCGCCTTCGCGCACGTCCAGCGCGGCCTCCGCCTTCGCGTAGTTCGCCTTGCTGGCCGCCAGGGTGTGGCGCCCCTGGGGCACGTCCTCGAGGACGAAGTGCCCCTGGGCATCCGTCGTCGCGGTGGCGCCATGGCCGGAGAGCGACACGGTGACACCCTCGTGGTGGCTTTCGCCTTCGAGCTGGATGGTGCCCATCACCACACCGGGCCTGCGCCGCAGCGTGATGTTGACCACCGTGGTCTCCTGATTCCGCACCACCACGCTCCGCTCTTGAATCTCATAACCCGTCCAATAGGCGGACAGCGTGTACGTCCCCACGATGAGGCCACTGAAGGAGAAGCGGCCCTGGGCGTCCGTCAACACGGAGGCGTTGCTCTCCACCAGCGCCACCGAGATGCCCGAGGTGGTATTGGCGTCCTCCAGCAGGACCACGCCCGAGATGTTCCCGCGAGCGCGGGACAGCGTCAGGCTGACCTGGGCCTGCTCGCCGGCGCGAACCTCCACGGTACGTTGGCCCGTGGCGAAGCCGTCCTTCTGGGCCTCCAAGGTGTAGGAGCCCGTGGGGACGCCCGTGAGGGAGAACTGGCCCCCGGTGTTCGTACGCGTACTGAAGGCCGTCCCCGCCAGGGTGATGTTGACGTCCACCGGCGCGCTCCCGCCCTCGAGTTGGATGACACCAGCCACGTTGCCCCGCTCGCGCGTCAGCGAGAGCGAGACGGTGGCCGCTTGGTTCTCCTGCACCTGGACGGACTCGCGCGCCACAGCGTAGCCGCTCAACCGCGCTTCCACCGTGTACGTGCCCGCGGCCACGCTGCTGAAGGCGAAGCGGCCCTGGCCGTTCGTGGTCGTGGTGGCCCCCGTCTCCGCCAGCGTGACGGTGATGCCGCCGTGGCTGCTCGCGCCCTCGAGCAGGGCCGTGCCCTCCACGCGGCCCTGGGCCCGTACCAGTGTGAAGGCGACCGTGGCCGCAGCGCCCGTGCGCACCGTGACGGATTGCTGCACCACCGCGTAGCCCTCCTTCTGGGCGGTCAGGGTGTAGGTGCCCAGCGGAAGCCCGGTGAAGGTGAACTGGCCTTGCGCGTTCGTCGTCGTGTTGGCGCCCGTCTGCGTCACGGTGATGGTGACGCCCGAGGGGGTGGCTCCGTCCGACAGCTGGACGGTGCCGGCCACGTCCCCGCGTACGAGCAACAACGTCAGGTTGACCTGGCTCGGCTGGTTCGCGCGGACCTCCACGGCCTGCTGCGTGTCCACGTAGTTCTCCCGCCGCACTCGCAGGGTGTACGTGCCCGTCATCACGTTCTGGATGTTGAACTGTCCCTCGGCATTCGTGGTCGCGGTGAGGGACGCTTCCACCAGGGTGACGACGGCGCCGGCGTGGTTGCTCGAGCCTTCAAGCTGGATGACGCCGGTCACGCTGCTCCGCTCGCGAGCCAGGGAGAGGTTGACCAGGGTTGAGCCCGTGCCCCGCACGTCCACCGTCTGCTGCGTCGCCACGTAGTTCGTCTTCTGGAGCGCCACCGTGTAGGTGCCCTGGGCCAGGTCGGAGAAGGTGAAGAGCCCCGTCGCGTCCGTGGTCGTGTTGGCGCCCGTCTCCACCAGGGTGACGGTGACGCCCGAGGAATCCAGGACGCCCTCCACCTTGACATTGCCGAGGATTGAACCCCGTCCACGCACGAGGTCGAGCCTCACGGAGGCCGTTGCTCCCGCGGCGACCGTGACGGACTGTCGGGCCTCCGAGTAGCCGGACATTCTCGCCACCACGATGTGCGTGCCCGAGGCGACGTTCTCCAAGACGAAGCGGCCGTCAGTGGCCGTGGTGGCGCGCAGCGAAGCGCCTTCCACGGAGACGCTGATGCCCGAGTGGGACGAGGCCCCCTCCAGGATGGCCTGGCCTTCGATGCGCCCGTGCTGCGTCCCCGAATCGGGCTGAGTCCCCGCGTCGGAGGGGGTCGTGGAGGTCGAGGAACAGGCGGAGAGGGCCAGCAGGAGGGCCCAGAGCCAGGAAGGACGAATGAGGCGCATGGGGTGTGCCACTCGGAGGAACCGGGAATGGGAAGGACTGCCAGGGAACGGCGAAGCTCCTGACGGTACATGGATTCTACGATTCCGTGGAATGGAGTGGCCGCTGCAGGCTCCTTCCGGGCCCCGCATGCGCACGCCTCCCGCATTCCTGATATGCGACTGCGTCATCCGCTCCCGCCATGCCCCAGCTTCTGGTCCTCCCCGACGGCCGCCGTCTCTCTTTGGACAAGCCCGTCGTCTCCGTGGGCTCCGACGCCACCTGTGACGCCGTGCTCCTTGCGCCCGGCGTGAAGCCGAGCCACGCGCTGCTGTTCCGCGATGCGCGAGGCTGGAGCGTGTCCCCGGCGGGCAAGGGCTGTGACATCAAGGTGCGAGGGCGGCGCGTGGACCTGGCGCCCCTTGAGCCCGGGGACCGCTTCCGCGTGGGCACGGTGGAGCTGGAGCTCATCGAAGCGGTGGAGTCCGTCGCGGGTGATGCGGCGGAGGTGGCCCCCCGGCGCCAAGACGGCCGGCTGGTGGCGGTGCTCGCGGAGCTGTCCTCGCGGCTGCTGGTGCAGCGCCCCTCCCTGGAGCTGCTGGAGGTGGCGATGCGGGGGCTCGCCGACGTGGTGGGCGCGGACGTGGGCTTCCTCGTCGCCGCGGACTCTCGGGAGGGACCTCGGCGCGTGCTGTGTTCCACGGGCGCCAGACCCGACGCGGCGGTGGTGGACAGCCTCGTGGACCGGGTGCTGACCTCGGGTGCTCCGGTGCGGGTGGCCGATGTAGAGGCAGACGCGGCGCTGGCCCGGGCGCCCAGCATGGAAGCACTGCGGCTGGGCTCCGCGCTGGTGGTGCCGCTGCGCGTGGAGCCGGTGCCGCTGTCCGTGGTGTACCTGGGACGGAGGTTGGGCGCTCCGGCCTTCTCGGCGATGGAGCTGGAGGAGGCCATGGCGCTCTCCGCGCTGACGGCGCTGCTCCTGTCGACCCGGCGCGAATTGACGGAGCTGCGCGCGCAGGTGGAGGGCCTCACCCGCCGCATCGAAGCCGCGACGTTCGAGGGGCTCATCGGCGAATCCCCTTCGATGCGCGCCCTGTACCGGCAGGTGGAGCGACTGGGCCCCACGCCACTCAACGTCCTCGTCACAGGCGAGACAGGGACGGGCAAGGAGCTGGTGGCGCGGGCGCTCCACCGGCGCAGTGGCCGGCGCGGCCGGCTGGTGGCCATCAACTGCGCCGCGCTGCCGGAGAGCCTCATCGAGCGCGAGCTGTTCGGCCATGCGCGTGGCGCCTTCACCGGCGCGGGCACGGAGCGGGCGGGACTGGTGGAAGCGGCCGACGGTGGCACCCTCTTCCTGGATGAGATTGGGGACATGCCGCTGTCGCTCCAGACGCGTTTGCTGCGCGTGGTGCAGGAGCGCGAGGTCACCCGCCTGGGCGAACACCAGCCGCGCAAGGTGGACGTGCGCGTGGTGTCCGCGACACATGTGGCCCTGGAGGAAGCGGTGCGGCGAGGCACCTTCCGCGCGGACCTGCGCTTCCGGCTGGAAGAGGTGCGTGTGGACGTGCCGCCGCTGAGAGAGCGGGGTGAGGACGTGCTGCTCATCGCCCACCATGTGCTGACGCAAGAGGCGCGCAAGGCGCGAGGCTTCACGCAGAAGGCCTCGGAGGCGCTGCGGGGGCACCCCTTCCCCGGCAACGTGCGAGAGCTGGTGTCGCGCGTGCGCCGCGCCGCGGTGTTGGCGACGGACGAGTTGTTGCGCCCCGAGGACCTGGAGTTGGGCGGCGACGCAGCGCCCATGATTCCCCTGGAGGAGGCGCGGGAGGCGTTCGTCCAGCGCTACGTGCGGGAGGCCATTGCCCACTGCGGCGGCAGCAAGAAGGACGCGGCGGCGGCGCTGGGCATCGGTCTTCGCTCGCTGTTTCGCTACCTCGGCGAGGGGGACTGACAGGCCGCCTCCTCTGGAGGGCTTGTCCGCGTGCCAGTCCTGGCACGTTTCCCCCAGCGTCGGGTGCTCGGAGGGCCAGGGGCGTCATGCAACCCCGTGGAATCGGGGCGATTCGATGTCTCGCGAGGCCTGGGCACGCACCTTGCTCTGGTGTTGCCCATCGCACGAAGGCGGAGAACCGCCACGGTGCAGATGAACCTGACGGAGACGACGATGAAGCATGTGGTGATGGGATTGTTCCTGGCGCTGACGGTCATGGGCTGCGGCAGCACGAAGGACGATGACGGCGAGGGGCCCGACGGCAACCCCAATGAGCAGAGCGCGGGGCTGTGCAGCGCGAGCAAGGCATGTCCCTCCGGGCAGTTCTGCTTCAACGGCCTGTGTGCCATCGGCTGTCAGTCGAACGGGGACTGCGCGGCGGACCAGTACTGCGACCTCGAGGACACGGGCATGGCCGTCTCCTTTTGCAAGAACAAGAAGGTGCCGACCTGCAGCTCCAACAGCCAGTGCCTGAGCAACCAGGTCTGCATCGAGGGCCTGTGCAGCCTGGCGCCTCCGGCCAACCCGCCCTCGTGCAACCCGAACACCAGCGACTTCAAGGACGGCTGCGACACCTATGCGGTGTGTCTGGACGCAGCGGACCAGGGCTCGCAGCAGCCGTACTGCGCCAGCTTCGCGCCCTGCCCCGAGGACGGCGTGTGCCCCACGGGCCTGGGCGGCGCGGTGTGCAACGACGGATACCTGCCCAACAAGGGCCGCTTCTGCATGCAGGGGCTCTGCAGTGACAACTCGAACTGCCCCTCGGCGTGGAGCTGCGTGAAGCCCTTCTCCGGCGCGGTCCTCGGGTTCTGCAGCCCGGGTGCCTTCGGCTTCCCGTGCGCGGAGAACAGCCACTGCAAGAGCGGCCAGTGCTTCAGCGCGCCGGGCGTCATGGGTACCTGCATGTAGCTGGCGAAGACGGCCCCGTGTTCCCCAGTCGGGGAGCACGGGGCCTCTGGCGTTGTTGGGGGGTGCTCTTCGAGCCTCCCTCCGCCTAGAGTTGCCCGGGCCTTGGTGATGCGCCGACTCCTCCTGCTCTCGTTGTTGCCCGCGCTGGTGCTGCTCGTCGCGCCGGGCTGTCCGCTCGACATCCGAATCCGCTGTGACGAGCCCGACAGCTGTCCCCAAGGGCAGGTCTGCGTGCGAGGTGACTGCGAGCCCGTGGACACGGTGCGGATTGGGGATGCCTGCGGCGAGCATGCGGACTGCGGGCCGGGGCGCACCTGTGGCACGGGCTTTCCGGGCGGGTATTGCCTGCTGGCGTGCTCCGACGCGGCGCCCTGCCCGGCAGGAAGCGTGTGCGCGCCGGGGATGGGGCAGTGCCTGCGGACCTGTGGCGAGGCATGTGCTCGGCCAGGATACGGCTGTGGGCCCGTGCCCGACGCGTCCGGCCCCCTGAGTGCATGTGTGCCGGTGACAACGCCGACGGATGGGGGCTGCACGGGCTCGGGATGCGAGGAACCGGATGCCGGCTGTACGGGCTCGGGATGCGAGGTGCCGGATGCCGGCTGTACGGGCTCGGGATGCGGGACGCCGGACGCCGGATGCGCGAGCACGGTGGAGGTGGGAGGAGCGTGCACGCGGCCGTGCGAGTGCGCGGATGCAGCGGCGGCCTGTGTCGGCGGGACGTGTACGCTGACGTGCTCGACGGACTTCACGTGTCGCGACGGGCGACGGTGCTCCAATGCGAGCTGTGTCGCGGGGGCTCGGATTGGAGAGGCGTGCAGGGACACATTCGAGTGCTCCGACTTCGCCAGTTGCCCCAGGGAGCGAATGCGGTGCGAGGAGAAGTGCAACCCGGGGAGCAACCTCTGCGAGGCGGGCTACCAATGCGCTCCGGACGGGCTGTGCGTGCGGGAGTGCTCGGGTACCCCGGTCTCGGTGGGAGAGGACTGCGAGAACTCGCTGGACTGCGCGCCCTGTAGCGTGTGCCTGTCGTCGGGGACGGAGCTGCGGTGCCGGCAGCCCTGCCGGCTGGACCGGGACTGCCCCGGGGGTGCGACGGGCGCCTGCGAGCAGGTGGGGGACACGAAGGCCTGTCGGCTGTAGCTGTAATTTGCCCGGTTGCTCGCGGGAGCGCGCTCCCGGAGAATGCCCGGGTGATGACGGGTGAAGTGCTTGCGGGCCGGTACCGACTCGAGCGGGAGTTGGGGCGTGGGGGAATGGCCACGGTCTTCCTGGCCACGGACGTGCGGCTGTCGCGCCCGGTAGCGCTGAAGCGGATGCACCCAGGAGGCGGCACGGCCCGCGCGGAGCGCTTCCGGCGGGAGGCCGAGCTGGCCGCCTCGCTCCATCATCCCAACGTCCTGGAGGTCCACGACTACGGCGAGGATGAGGCCCATGGCCCGTTCCTCGTCTGCGAGTGGGTGCGGGGCGAGGACCTCCGCGCGCTGGCCGGGAGGCTCTCGCCGGTGCCGCCCGAGGCGGTGATGGTGTTGGGCTGGGAGCTCGCCCGGGCGCTGGCGGCGGCGCACGCACGCGGCATCGTCCACCGCGACGTGAAGCCCGACAACGTGCTGGTGGCGGAAGGCGGGCCGCTGAAGCTGGCGGACTTTGGACTCGCCGCGCTGGAGGACCAGGAGCGCCTCACGAGTACCGGGGCGGTGACGGGCTCGTTGCCATACATGGCGCCCGAGCGCATCGACACAGGCGCGTACTCCCCTGCCTCGGATGTGTACGCGGTGGGTGTCATCCTGTTCGAGCTGTGCTCGGGCACCACGCCGCACGCGGGCAAGGGCGCGGCGCATCTGGCCGCGTCGGTAATGACGAAGGATGCGCCACCACTGACGGAGGTGGTGCCAGGCACGCCCGCGCCCTTGTCAGCGCTGGTCGCGCGGTGTCTGGCGAAAGATGCACGGGATAGACCGCGCGACGGGGCCGCGCTGGCGTTGGCGCTGGAGGAGCTGCTCCAACAAGAGGTCGGCCCGCCTGCCGACGTGGCGCGGGAGTTCTTGGGAGACCCGGTGGCCCGCGCCAATCGATGGCGCCGGGCGCGCTTCGAGCGGTTACTGGAGGAGGGGCGCGGACTGCTGGCGCGCGGCGAGGGGGCGCGGGCCGCGAAGGTCCTCAACGCCGCGCTGTCGCTGGAGCCGACGTCCGCCGAGGTGGTGGCGCTGTTGCGTCAGCGGCCGAGGCGTTCCGCGTGGAGGGCTGGCGCCGTGGGCGCCGGGCTCATTCTCTGCGCGACCGCGGGCTGGTGGATGAGGCCGGACCAGCGCGTCGAAGGCGTGAAGACACCGCGTGGCGCGGAGCCCTCGTCAGGGCAGTCCTCCCCCAGAACGGCATCCGTTGACGGCGCCTCCACTGGCGAACGCCTTCATGCGCCCACGCCCCAGGGCCAGGAGATGCCTGCCCCGGGGACGGAACCAGGCATGTTGGACGCTTCGCGGGAACCGAGGCCTTCGGCTGGAAGTGACACCACGAATCTGCCCGGGGCATTCGTGCCGGCAGAACGCTCGGCGGACGGTGCCGGGGCGAAGCCGGCTCGGCCATCCATTTCGACAGGGCGTTCGGGGGGAATGGATTCGGCGAAGCGGGCCGTATCGCCCCTGCCGACAGGGCACTCGGCGAGAGCCGAGCCCACAGGGGCCGCGCGGCCCTTGGTGCCAGCGCCAGGACCGGACGAGGGAACCACCCTCCCCGCGCGTCCCGCCGTGTTGAAGGTGACGGCGCGCCCGTGGGCGGAGGTGTTCGTGAACGGCGAGAGCCACGGCTACACGCCTCGCGTGCGTGAACTCTCGCTGCCAGCGGGGACCTACCGGCTGCGCTTCGTCAACCCTCTGTGCGACGAGGTCGAACAGGAGGTGACGCTCGCGCCAGGGGAGACCGTGACGCGCGACGTGGTGTTGTCACCGCGCAAGGCAGAGGTGCGCATCCACGCTCCCGCGGGCGCGCGGCTCTTCGTGGACGGCCGGGAGGTGGGCGTCGCCCCCCTGTCTGGTCCGGTGATGGTCGAACATGGACGACACACGGTAACGGCACGCCGCGCGGGTGAACCACCCTTGGTGCAAGAGGTGGACGTGGTCGCCGGTCGTCGTCTCGAAGTGGCGCTGGACGTGACGCCATGATGGGCGCGGCCTTGATGCTGATGGTGCTCGCGGCGTCCCCGCTCGACAGCGCGCGCGGTGCCTACCAATCCGGCGAGCTGCCCAAGGCCCGCGCCGAGCTGGAGTCCCTGCTCTATCCGCTGCGGCTCGACGGAGAGGCGTTGGAGGCAGAAGCGCACCTGCTGCTCGCGGCCACCTATCACGCACAGGAGGAGCTGGCCCGCGCGGAGGACGAGGTGGTGCGAGGGCTGGCCATTCACGGCGACTCGGCGCTGGACCCGCTGCTGTATCCACCGGACTTCCTCGCCTTCGTCGAGCGCGCGCGTGCCCAACACCAGACACGCATTGGGGAACTGCGTGCCCAGCGGAGTCCTCGGCTGTTTCCGGCGCCCTCCCCCATCGTCGACCCCATCCGCAAAGACGAGGTGCCCGCCTCGCCGGCGCTGACCCGCGCCTGGTATCTGGCGCCCTTGGGCGTGGGGCACTTCAAGCACGGGCGCTCGGGGATGGGCACGGTGCTGGCGGTGACGCAGGGGCTGGGACTCGCAGCGGCGGGAGTCTCCCTGGGGACCTCGCTCTCGCTGCGCGGGCCGGACGGCCGGTACAGCGCGAGCGACGCGGGGACGGCGCGGACGCTCAACGTGACATACCTGGTGGGAGCCTATGCCTTCGCGGTGGCCTATGCGTATGGTGTCCTAGATGGGTTGGTGTTGACGCCCGCCCCACCAGTTCGCCCGGTTCCTTGAGTGACGGGCGGGCTCCACGTTTCGGGGTTGCCGTACAACCTGGAGTCAAAACGAGCTTGCACATGCACCCGATTCGTTCAGCGAAGATGGCGGTGGTGGGTTGTGGTCTCATGGGAAGCGCACTAGCGCGAGCCTTCGCCTCGGCGGGCCACGACGTCGCGGTCTGGAACAGGACTCCCAGCAAAGCCTCCGCTGTCGGTGGTGGCACCCGTGCCTTCGACAGCCTCGTCGAGGCCGTCTCGGGACGCGAGCTCGTCGTCGTCTCCCTCTCCAACTACGCTGCCGCCGCCGAGGTGCTCTCGGAGAAGGGCGTCGCGGCGGCACTGACTGGAACGACGCTCGTTCAGCTCACCAGCGGCTCACCCGCGGACGCGCGCGAGGGGCTGGCCTGGGCCCAAGCCCACGGCGTGGACTACCTGGATGCCGCGATCCTCGCCTACCCGAGTTTCGTCGCCACCGAGTACGCGACCGTCTATTACGCAGGGTCGCGCGGCATCTTCGACCGGCACGTCGAGACCCTCCAGGCGATTGCCAAGAACTCCGTGTACGTCGACGAGAAGATTGGCGCTGCCGCGACGCTCGACTGCGCGATTCTCGAGGCCTATTACGGCGGCTCCCTGGCGTTCCTGCACGCCGCGGCCATGTGCAAGGCGGAAGGCCTGGATCCGAAGGCTTTCTTCGCCCAGAAGAACTCCTTCCTCGGCCTGATTTCCGTCACCGCCGACGCCGCGCAGGACATGATTGAGAAGAATGGCTTCTCAGGCGACCAGTGCAGTCTCAACACCCACGTCGCCGCAATCGAACACATCGTCCGGCTGAGCCAGGACGCCCGCATCAGCGCACGCTTCCCGAAGGAGCTGCTCGACAACTACAAGCGAGCCGTCAGCGCGGGACTGGGGGACCAGGAGCTGCCGGCCGTGTTCCGGACCCTGACTCAAGACTGACGATCGCGACTCCGTGCAGGCCGCGAGGACCGCCCGCCACCGCCGGCGGCGCCTGAGAAATTCACCCACTGACCGCCTTTGCCTCGCGCCACCACGACCGGCTCGTACCAGTCGTCATGGTCGTCCTGCGTTCCATCAGGGCCGATGCTCCAGACCTCGGTCTGGTCGTCCCCACTCGGCCCCTGGTACTCGAGTTCGACACGCCAGCCCTTGCCGAGCAGTGCCTCGGCGCGCTTGAGGCGCACCGTCGCCACGTGCTCAGCAGCGACCTCACTTACATTGGCAGTAAGGCTTGCCCGTGCCGGATACTGAAGTGTTGGATTCTGAACTTGACCCAAGAATGATCGCCTGTCGCGCATGCCGGGATTGACGAGAGTTTTGTTACCTTGATTGAGTTCAATTAAAGCGCATTTAACCGAATAGTGATTGGCACCGAGGAAGGGCAGCACAAGCAGAAGCACCGAGTGACACATCGTCTTCAAACAAGGGAGCGAGCAATGAAGAACAAGCACCTGTCTTGGCTGAAACCCATGTTGACGGTCACGCTGTTGGCAACGGGATGCGGTGACTCTCGTGATGAAGGGCCAGTACCAACAGAACTAAATCCCTCGTCACATGCCGAGGCGCGCCTGGCAATCATGCACATCCGCGACCTCTACGAGTCAGACCCATCGGCCGCACTCGATGCCGCACAGAAACTGAGTCCGAAACTCGATGCGCTCAATCACTTGATTGCTCGTATCGAGGTTGCTCCGAAGCACTTTGTCGACTTCTATGAACTGCAGCCTGATGGCATCCTCGTGTCGGAGAGCGGGCTCCTGGGGGATGAACCGGTTTTGAATGACAGCGAGCTTGCCGCTCACTCCCCCCTCGACCTATTTCGCCAACTTGCGGGCGGCGCCGCACCGCCGGAATCATTGGTCAGGGCGGCTGCGCATCGTGCGAACTCAGATGATTCCCATGTGCCTGCGCGGGCGGCAGTTGTTCCTGATGCCAAGTCTTCAGAGGGAGTTGTTCCGGCATATGGCGAGCAACATGGAGACGGGCTCTCGACCATCAGCCAGTCACCGACGTCGACCACTACCTCCTCTCTGCTGAATGACTTCTGCTACAAGAGCGGGGACTTCGTTCAGTGCTGGATGAATGTCGCGGGAAATGGATGGGCGTCTGCAAATTCAAAATCGTCGTTCGCCAAGATCGAGGCATTTGGCACCGTTGCCGGCGCTTGGTTTAGCTATGAACTGTCTGTGAACGGCTCGTGGAGCATTTCTCCAGGATACTGGCGGTCGTTTGGTGCCTACAGTGGCAGCTACTCGACTTGTCCTCCACTCGTTGCTTGTGGCAAGTTCGAGCACTACATTCGCAACCATCGGTGGGACACCTTCAACAATGCTGGAGGCGGATACCATGCCACTCTCGCATTCAGATGGAATTGCAGTTACGGCCTATGCGGCAGCCCTTGATGCCGCGACGGTTGGTTGATTCAGGTCTCACTCCTCGACTGTGAATTGACGTTCGTGGCGTTGTCTCTTCGCAAAGCCACGTAAAGATCAAGCGCGCCACATGTTCGACCAAGTATGTGGCGCGCTGCCCACGAAGTCTCCGAAGACGTCCTGGCAGGCAGGTACGAAGCAACACAAGAAAAAGCCAGCGTCGAACTGCGGCCATTTCTGCTCCCCCAAGCAAGTGCGGAGGAAGCGCGCGTGGGGGTGAGCTGCATCACGGACCGGCGGAGGCCCTTTCGAGCCCCGCCGGTCCTACGAGCCCTCCCGGAGAATCCGGTGGAGCCCCTGATTAGAACAGGTCGTGCGCGGGCCAGGCGCTGACGCCGTTCACGACGTTCCACATGAGGCCTTCGAGGTTGATGTCGGGCGTGCCCGAACCGGAGCTGTTGTTGGAATTGATCATGACGGACCAAGTGAATTCCTCGGAGCGGCTGGGCCCATAACGGTCATCGGTCCGCACCAACAGGGCCCGGGTGCCCGGGATGTAGCCGCCGTGCCACCAGTTGGGGAGGCTGTTCACCGACCAGCCCTTGGCGTAGTTGACGGAGTTGCCCAAGGTGTCGGGCGCCGTCGTGCGTGTGGTCATCGTGGTGAGCGAGCTCGCGCTCAGCAGGTCAGGGACGGTGGAGAACCCATCCGCTCGCACGGCGACGCGCAGCAAATCAATGGGCGTGACGACCCAGCCGCCGTGCGCATCCATGCGACGCACCGGCATGCCGTACGGGCTGAAGGCTCCGGTGCCAAGCTGGTAGTAGACGGGCTCGTTCGGCAGGCGCGCGCTCAACGTATCTCCCCCCAAGGCGAAGCTGGTGGCGCCGCTGGGCGTGAACACGTTGGCGCGCATATAGGCGTCATAGGTCATGCCCGTGACCCGCTCGATGATGCGGCCGAGGACGCTGTAGCCGAAGTTCGAATACTGGTACGTCGTCCCAGGCGCGAACTCGAGCGGCACGTTCTGCAACACCCATTGGATGAGCTGGGCGTGCGTCATGCCCGTGTTCATGAACATGGGGTCGCCCGTGCCGTCGGCGCCGTCGTTGTCCCAGCCGCCCGCGGTGTGCTCGAGCAGGTGCTGGACCGTGATGTTCAGGACGCGGCTGTCCACGTAGGTGTTCTGCGCACCGAACGTCTCACCGAGCAATCCCCCTCTGCCGAAGACGCGGTCCGTCAGCCGTATCTGGCCGCTTTCAATCAGCCGCATGATGCCGATGGATGTCATCGGCTTGGACACACTGGCGACGCGGAAGCGGTGGGAAGTGTTGACCGGCGTGTTGCTGGTTCGGTCGGCCAGGCCATACCCCTTGGCGAACACGAGGCGCCCGTGGCGGGTGATGGCCAGCGACAGTCCGACGGTGTTCGTGCTGGTCATCGCCTGCTGGACGGTGTCGTCAATGTGCTGCAGGTCGGTCGCGCTGAACGTCAGGTTCTGCCAGATCAGGGCGAACTCGGGCTGGCTCCCATTGTTGTGCGCCGCCACCAGGACGGGGCGATATCCCTGGTTCTTGAGGTCCGTCACAGCCTGTTGATACGCGGCGGAGGAGAGCCCATGACGCGCGGCGGTCGGAATCCCCGATGAAACCTGGAAGATGGCCGCGTACCGGTCCGTGCCGCCCACGTTGTAGCTGCTGACCTTCGCGAGCTGATAACCCTGGGCCGCGTTGGTATTGAACGTGGACTGGTACTGGGACGCGGTCAGCCCGTGGTAGGCCCGCCAAGCCGGGCCGCTCGTCTGCTCCCAGATGGCCGCGTAGCGCTCCGCGCCACCGGACGTGTAGCCACTCACGTGCACGAGCCGGTAGCCCTGCCCCGCCCAGGTGTTGAACTCCGTCTGGTACTGGGACGCGCTCAGGTCATGGCGGGCCACCCACGCGGCACCACTGTCCACGTGGAAGATGACCGCGAAGTAGGCGACGCCCCCGACGCTGTACCCGTTGACCACCACCGGGCGGTATCCCTGCGCATTTTGATTGACGACGGTGGTCTGATACTGCGCGGAAGTCAGCCCGTGGAAGGCCCGCCAGGCCGGGCCGCTCGTCTGCTCCCAGATGGCCGCGTAACGGGCACTGCCCCCCTCTTCGTAACCGCTGACATAGGAGAGACGATAGCCCTGCCCCACCCAGGTACTGAACTCCGTCTGATATTGCGCGTTGGTGAGCCCGTGGCGGGCAATCCAGGCATCATATGGACCGGCCAGTGCCTGGGAATCGGCGCTAGTAGAGGCTCGGGACTCTTCCTCTGGCACCCCGCATCCCACGAGGGATACGACCAGCACTGACAGGACTGCCAGTAGCGGCCTCATTCTGAAAGGTTTCATGCTCGAGAGCTCCTGCTTGACGTTGGTACTGCCAACAGGAAACGAATCCAGAGCGCATTTCCCCTCAGCCGCGGACAGCAAAAATAGAGCCCCCCCTCGCGCGTAGTGCCAAACCCACATGCATTTCAGCAGGCTGGCCCACATCGCGCCGCCCCCCAGCGTCCGCCACCTCTCAACAGGCCTTCCATCCGTCTGCTTTATTCAGCCCACACCAGGTGGCTGAGGGCGAATGGAACAAGGACGCGAGCCCCTGGACCGCGCCGCCCACTGCGTGGTGAGCGCCCTGCCCGTGCGTCAGGTCAGCGCCGCCGTCCGCCACCGCCCGGCCGTCTTCCATTCCTGGGTGCCTTGCCGTGATGGCCCCGGTGCCCCCCAGGCCTGGGGGCGCCGCGCTCCCGGTCCTGTCGCGGGAGTGGACGCTCACGGGTGGCCTCGGCGATCTCGTCCGGCATCCAGGGCCGGTCGAGCAGTTCCTGGAGCTCGAGGAGCGAGCGAGCCTCGAGCACGCCCCGCCGGCCCCGCGCCACGCTGAAGCGATGGGGGCGGTCGAGCAGCGGCAGCTCCTCCTCCACCAGCGTGCGCGCGAGCTTCTCCGGCAGGTGCAGCCGAACCACGCCTCGCGGGGCTCCGTCCGACAGTCTCTCCACGTCGTATTCGAGCGGCACCGCGTGCTCGCGCACCTCCACCGCGTCCGGGAGCGCCAGGAGCGCCTGACGCGTCGCGGGCGGCACGAGCGCGTCCAGTTCGAGCCGCAGCGGGCGCTCCTTGAAGTCGTCGAGCGTGTCCACCCCATCCAACTGCGCCGCGTAGAGCGCGGTCAGCTCCGACAATCCCAGCGGCGCGGTGGTCCCACCCGAGCGTCGCCACAGCTCGCGCACCTCGGCGATGGCGACCCGGTGCCGGTCCACCGCGGGATGGGGTGCTTCGCCCTGCGCCAGCGCCTCGGCGAGCGCGTGCCGGGCCCCCTTGGCGAGCTCTGGCCCCCAGGCGCGCAGCACCTCCACTTCCCGTTCGAGCTCGAAGCCGAAGTAGTCCACCCGCTTTTCGAGCACGACCGAGCGGAAGCGCACGTCGTAAACCGGCGCCGCCGAGTGACGACGGGCGTAGCGGCGCAGCAGTGACTGGGGAAGCTGGGTACCCTCGATGCCGGCCTGCGAGTCGCCGTTGCGGTCGGCGAAGTAGCGCAGCGTGCCCGCCACCGCGCCCAGGTTGCCACACACGCTCGTCTTCGACACGCGCGCGACCTCGCCCCAGGCGGTGCGCTCGTCGATGACCAGGTCGAAGGGCATGAAGCGTGCGAGCAGGTCGCAGAAACGCCGGTGGACGCGCGGGTCCGCGAAGGGCATGCGCGCGGGCAGCGCCAGCCCCACGCTCCGGTACACGCTCGCCATCGCGAGCGCCGCGTCCTCCAGGGCCTTCACCAGCACCCCACGAACCTCCGCCCAGGCCGCGAGCTTCTCCGCATGGAAGACGTGGCGCGGCAGCCCCTGCACCTCCCCCACCCTGCCCGCTTCACGGAAGGCTTCGGCGTAGAGGTTGTACGCGGTCAGGTGGTCGCTTCCGGGCACGAGCAGCCCGTCCAGGTTCCGCTCCTCGCGCGTCATCCTGTGCAGCGACTCCACCGAGCTGCACACCGCGAGCAACGGCAGCAGCGCGTCCTCCGCGTTGACGATGAGCTCCGCCCACGGACGCTCCACGGGCAGGGCCTCCACCGCGCGGCCGTAGTCGGACAGCCGCCCTTCCGCGTCCACGATGTCGCGCGCCTGCAACTTCGCGAGCGCCCGGCGATAGGCATTGCGGTCCAGCGGCACGGGCAGGTCCAGCGCATCCGCCCGCACGCCCAGGGCCGCGGCGGTGAGCGCCACCCGCTCCGGCTCGCCCGCGAGTTGGAACTCGGGTTCGGTGGGCCTCAGCGAGGCGAAGTGCAGCGGCCGGTCGCTCAGGATGAAGACGCGCCCGCCCTCCACCCGCCCGTGCACGCGCCCCGCCATCTGCAAGAGTTCGTTGTTGCCCAGGTGCACGCGGGTGAGGACGTTGCGGCCGCGCTCCACCAGGTTCGTGAAGCGCATGTCGTCGATGACGACCGTGTCCAGCCCCGGCACGTTGAGCGCGCTCTGCCCCGCCGCCGTCATCGCGAGCACGAAAGGCCGGGGCGCCGTGCCCTCCAGGAAGGGGCGGATGGCACGCAGCGGTTCGCCGCCGTGGTAGTGCGCCGCATGGAGCTCCGGCGCGTTCGCGCGCACATGGGCCGCCGCCTCCTCCACGCCCGCGCGCGTGGCCAGGAACACGCCCACGCCGCGCCCCTGCTGCTGCACCTCCCGCAGGAAGTCCTCGTCGAAGAAGGACAGCGGCTGACGGCGCTCCACCTCCACCCGGGCCGCCTTCCTCGGGTCGAAGGAGGACACCTGGAGCACTTCCGCGCTGTCCAGGTAGCGCGCGTAGAAGGCCGGGTCCACGGTGGCGGACAACCAGATGAAGCGGCAGCCCGCGCGCTTGCCCAGGGCCAGGCACAGCTCCAGTTCGGCGGAGGTCTGGTGGATTTCATCCACGATGAGCGTGTCCTCGCGCCGGATGGCGCCGCCCTGAAACCAGCGCCGTGCGATGCCGGTGGTGACGATGGCCACGTCCGCGAGCGGCGTCTGCGCGGTGGCCTCCCGCTCGCGGTTGACCACCGCCACCCGCAGGGGCCGCCGGCCCACGAGCTCCTCCGCGATGGGGCGGATGGCGAGCGTCTTGCCCGTGCCAGTGCCCGCGACGATGCCAAACCCCTGCCCGCTCCGGGCCAGTTCGCGGAGGCGCTCGCCGTGGTGCTCCTCCAGGTACGTGCGCAGTTCCAGCCCGAGCGCCAGCTCGATGGTTTCGCACGCGGCGCGCGTGGGCGCGATGACCACCACCCGCCCGCGCTGGGGCGTGACGGCGGAGGAAGCGTCGGGGCGCGGCGGCAGGTATCGGTCGGTGGGCGTACGCACGAAGGCCAGTGATACGCACGGGCGGTGTCCAGGGGAAGCGATTCGCCCGCGCAGGCCCGGCCCCGGGGAAGCAGGCAACCGTGTGCGCCAGGGAATGACGTACTCGGCCATCGGGCTAGCGAGTCCAGGCGCTGCCCGGTGAACGTAGCCTGCGGCGCGAGGGAGCCCAACTCCACGACGCGGGAGTCCCGGCCGAGAGCACCGCACCGTCCACAGGACGCGTGCTCGCGGGAGCCGTCGCCCGCATGCGGGAGCCTGCGTCGCGTTCTCATCCATCAACGAAGCATCACGAGGCGATGGAAGTGAGCGCGACTGGACCTGCTGAAGATTTGCGACCAGGAACCCGGCGCGCCCCCTGGCGGCGGCTCTGCTCCGGACTTATCGCCATCGGGGCTGTCGCCCACCCGAGAACGAGGGGAAATCATGCGTGCATGGTGGCAAGTGGCATGGGTCTGTCTGGCAACCGCGGGATGCGGCGGGCCTCTTCCAGAAGCATCGCTCTCCGAGGAACACGCCCCCGAGGAGGTCACCTCGCATTGGGATGCCCCACTCCCGAAGTTGGGGCCCGCCACGCTGTTGAAGGACATCTACCCGCCTCCCCCGGGGCCATTCCCGGACCCGCTGGGTGGCCCATCGCCAACGGATCTGGTGTCCTTCCGCGGCAAGCTCTTCTTCTCCGCCTTCGACTTCGAGGCGGACCAGGGCGCGCTGTGGCGGAGCGCGGGCACGACAGCGAGCACTGTCCCCGTAAAGCACCTGGACGATTCTCCCGGACGGCTGACCGTCGTCGGCCAGCAGCTCTTCTTCACCGAAGGCTTCATGGAACACGGCGCGGACCTGTGGGTGAGTGATGGCACCACTGCGGGCACGCGTCAGGTGAAGGACCTTGCCCCGGAGGGCGGCACCGCCTCCCTGGCGAACTTCATCGCGGTGGGCAACAAGCTCTACTTCTTCCGGTCGGTCCGGCCCACCCTCATCGCCGCCGAGAACCTGGAGCTGTGGCGCAGTGATGGCACCTCGGCCGGCACGGTGCGCGTGAAGGACCTGGGGCCGATGGACACCGTGAACGGGCCCTTTGACCTGGCGAGCGTGGGCAACCGCCTCTTCATGAGCCTCGGGATGCCCGACACCGGAGTGGAGCTCTGGGTGAGTGACGGCAGCGCCTCCGGAACCCGCCTCGTCAAGGACATCAACCCGGGTGCCGCCTCCTCGTTCCCCCGGAGCCTGACGCAAGCGGAGGGAGTGCTCTACTTCTCCGCGGACGACGCCGTGCACGGCCGAGAACTGTGGCGCAGCGATGGCACGGCCAAGGGCACGGAGCTGGTCGAGGACACCGTTCCCGGCCCCCAGGGCTCGGAAGCGCAAATCTTCGCCCTGTTCAAGGAGCGCCTCTACTTCGCCACCTTCACACCGGGCTTCACCGTGACGGAGATTCGCAAGCTCGACCCGGACCCCTCCTGCCACCCGCGCTCGAATCTCGTCGCGAGCATCCCCAACCCCTACGCCGACCTTCCCTTCGATTTCTTCATCTTCGTCGCCACGTCCACGGCGACCGAGAGAAAGCTCTACTTCACGCTCTTCTACGACATCGGCAGCCCCGCCCCCTTCGACGTCCAGCTGTGGCGGACCGATGCCACCGCCCAGGGAACGAAGCTGCTGTACCAGCCACTCATCGTCTCTCCGGACCTCCGACCGCCCACGCCGGTCCCCACCGATGACGGCCGCGTCGTCTTCTACGCCTTCGATGAAGCGCACGGCCACGAGCTTTGGGTGAGCAACGGACAGCCGAGCGGCACCAAGCTCCTGCAGGACATCGTCCCGGGCCCCGCCTCTTCCTATCCGCAGGACCTGCTGCGCGTGGGCGACTTCATCTACTTCACGGCACTGGATGGGCAACTCGGCCGGGAGATCTGGGTATTGCCCGTGCCGAGGCCTCAGGTCGCGAGTCACTGACGCCTCGCCAACCCATCGCACTGGCGGCCTGCCGGTTCTCGGAGGCCGCCCCCGCCCCGTGCGACTGCCTCAGACGACACACCTCGCGACGCCGCATTCAAGACACACCACCGCTACCGGCAGGTGATACAAGCGAGTGAGGACAATCGCCTATATGGGGCCCCTAACCCAAGGAGCCCTTCAATGGCAAACACGGTACGATTCGCCTTCACGCAGCACTCCCAGCCCAACCTGGAGTTCATCATCGAGTTGGCTGACGAGAAGACGATTGCACATGCACGGAAGATTCTCTCTGGCGAGGAGCGGAACGAAGTCCACGTCCACGGACGAATCATCAAGCGGGCCGCGGCCTACAACCCGAAGTTCTCCTTCCACCTGGACCCGAGCACCATCCGCTTCTTCGCGATGGCCATCGAGGTCTGCGATGCCAACATGACGTATGTGGAAGACCACCTCGACGAGGCGGGCGGTGCATTCCTCCCGGGCGGGCACTGGTGCCCGTGGGACTCCAAGCTGACGCGCGAAGTCACCTGATCCCCTTCAGGTAGGTCCGCGAGCAGAGAGCCCTGCGTGGCCGAAGAAGCCACGCAAGGCCGCGTGGTGTTGAGGCTCAAGCTGTCCCAGCCAAGCGAGCCAGGCCCCTGCCGCGCACCGCATGGGAGCGCGGACAAGGCCGGTCCTATGGCCTTTCGCCCAGAAGGACGCCCCCGCGACTACCGTCATCGCCAACCGGCGGAGCAGCGGCGCATAGAATGCGCCGACATGGACTTCCAGGCGCGACTCGAAGCGCTCACGCACCAACTCCGGCCCTGGTCCCCGCTCTGGTCCCGCTCCATCCTCCAGGGCTGGCCCGGGTCCGGCGCCGCCTATCCTGAGGACTGGCTGGCCTATGCCCGGTCGCTCGATGAAGCGGGCGAGCAGCGGCTGGACCAGGGGACGCTCGCGGGAGTCCCGCCTCCGGCCCTGTGCGCACTCCTGGGCGCGCTCCAGGAACTGACGGCGCTGCCCTGGCACGAGGGCCTTCACGCGCTGACTGTCGCGGAGACGCAGGGCCTCAGCGCCAAGAAGACCCACGAGCTCGAGCGGGTGCTCGCCCTGCTCGCGCCGAGAACGCGCTTCATCCACCAAGCGGTCGATATCGGCGGCGGCATGGGACATCTCGCCCGCCTCTGTGCGCGGACGTTCGGGTGGACCTTCCACAGCATCGATCGGGACGCCGCGCTGCAGGACAAGGGCCGACGGTGGCTGACGCGACCCCCCCCCCCAGGCGGGGACACCCTGTGTTTCATCCAGGCCTCCGTCGAGGACGGGCTCCAACCACAGCTCGATCCGCTCTTCTCCGGCCGGGACCGCGCCTCGATTGGTCTGCACACCTGCGGGCCGCTCGCCCTCACGCAGATCCGCAAGAGCCAGGGGGCGGGCTTCGTCCTGAACATCGGCTGCTGCTACGACAAACTGGAGGTCCCACGGGATTACCCCGTCTCCCGCTTCGGGAGCGAGCATCCGCTGCCCTTCACCCCACATGCCCTGGCGTTGACGACGCGGGGACGGCATCACAAGACCGAGGTGGAGTTCGCGCGGATGAAGCGGGTGTATGCGTGGCGCTTCGCGTTCGATCTCCTATCGAGGCGGCACTTTCCCGAACGCGGCTTCGTGAGAGCCGGGGACGCGCCCCGGGCGCTTTACGCCGAATGCTTCGCCGTCTACGCGCGCGACCGCCTGGAGCGCCTGGGCCTCGATCCCCGCATGACGGACGCCGAGCTGAATGCCTTCGAGGTGTCCGTTCGCGCCGAGACACGGGACCTTTTGCTCTGCCATCTGCTGAGGGACCGCTTCGCGAGGGCGTTGGAGGTCGTGCTCCTGCTTGATCGCGCGATCCTCCTGGAGGAATTGGGCTTCCAGGTCGAGCTCCTCCAGCTCTTCGATCCGCGCCTGTCTCCGCGCAACCTCGCACTCATCGCGTCGCGGAGCGCTTGAGCACGTCTCGGGCCGGGCCATCTATTCGGTGGGCTCCGCCAATGCAGATAGTTTTTTCTCTTCCGTTGCGTCATGGATAGCGCTCCGGTCCATCCATTTCGTACAGGACAGCGCAAAGTCGTGGAGCCAGAGGTCCCTGTCCCGAGTCCTCGTTCCGCATCAGCATGAGCCCATTTCGCGGACGGCTACGGCCTGGATGCGAAGCCAGTGAGGAGAATGTCATGCGACAGCTCATGCGATGGAGTCTCGCGGTGCTCGCCGTACTGTTCCTGGGATGTGGCGCTGGGAACGAAGCGCCCGTGGACGTCGTGCCGGCCACCACAGCACAGACGCACAGCTTGGATTCCAGTCCTCGGGAATTGTCTGGCGCGACCCGGTGGGCACAGCGACTCACCGGTCCGAGCGAGGAGGTGGCAGCCGACGTGGCACATGATGGAGACGGAAACTTCTTCATCGCCGCGGCATTCGAGGGCAAGTTGTCAGATGCGAAGGGGACACTGGGGAAGTCCGCAACGCGGGCCTCCGTCCTTGCGAAGTACCGCCCCAATGGTCAGCGGGTGTGGACTCGGACCGTGCCCGCGCAGGTGAGGGCGCTCGCGACGAACCGAGCGCGGCACGTGCTTGTGACCGGCACCTTCGAAGGAAGCATCGACCTGGGCGGGGGCCCGCTCACCGTTGGTGAATTCCTGGCGGGCGTGTTCCTGGCCGCGTTCGACGCGAGTGGTCGCCACGTCTGGTCTCTCGCCTATCCGCTGGAGTTCTTCAGCTTCTTCGGCGCGCGAAAGATGCTCACGGACAGCCATGGCAACATCGCGGTCACCGGTGTGCTGCGAGGAGCCATCTACTTCGACACCGGGTACGTCGTTGCGGACAGCGCGCCCGTCCTCCTCCGGTTCTCGCCAACGGGCAGCTACCAGTGGAGCTACGTCGAATCGCCGTACTTCGGTGAGTCAGGCGGCGTCGCCACGGACGAGGACGACAACCTCTACATGGCCGGAACCATCATCACGGACCTGTATCCGCCGCTGGATGTCATTCCCTTCGTGAACAAGTTCTCCCCGGCGGGGACGCGGCTGTGGCAGCGGCAGTTGGACACCACCCTTGGCTACGCACAGAGCGTGGGAGTGCACGGAAATCGCGTGGTCCTCACCGGCACCTTCATGTCGCCGCTCTCCTTCGGAGGCCAGACGTTCTTCCCCCAGCACTCACAGGATGGCTTTGTCGTCGCGCTCACCCGTGCGAACGAGGAGCGCTGGGCGAAGCAGTTCGGTCGCGAGGTGCTGGATATTTCGTTGGACCACCGCGACGACCTGGTGGTCGTGGGGAGGTATGAGGACGGAGATGACCTCGGCCTCGGGCCGCTCAGCGGCGTGCCTGGAAGTGATACCAACCTCTTCGCCGCGAAGTACGACCGGGTCGACGGACATCCCCGCTGGACGAGAGGCTTTCCCATGGCCCACCCGCCGGATGTGTCGACAGCCATTGACCGCTATCGCGTGTCGGTTGACGAAGCGGGGGCGTCGGTGTTTCTGGGAGGCCTCATCGCCCCCCTCGACGTTGGGCCCAAGACGCTCGTGCCTTCTGGCGTCCGCGACCTGTTCCTGCTGGGGCTGAAACCCTGACGGGCCTGTCCCCCTGACTTGTTGTGACACCGGGTGTGGGAAGGACTGCCCGACGCGCTCCTAGCAGCCCTCCACCGTCACTTCAGGGGGCGGCCTGGGCCGGAGGCTCCTTGGTCACGACGGAGACCTTGCAAGCCACTCACGGATGCGAGCAGCCAGAGCGCCCCGGTCTCCAGGAGCTCACGAGAAGTCCGTGGGTGGCTGGCGGTCGCGTGTGCCCTGGCGAGGTATCCCTCTCTGCCAACGTAAGTGAGACAGTTCGTATCCAGCAGTTTCGTGTGCAGGGCGACCCAGGTAGACATCCTCGAACTCTGCACGCACACTGAGCTTGCCCGACAAAATCCGGGGAGGCTCAAACCGCGTATACGCCGATGGAGGGCCAGGGCCCTCGGCCTTTTGCTCACGGCAACCGGCCCGTTCTTCGGCTTTCTGCTCTGGGGGCTGCATGCGAATCGCGCCCCGGGTGCTGGCGGGCAGCACCCGGGCGGCGGAGCCGATCCGCACGCCCGAGTCGATGGCGGAGCGCTTGTGGAGCCCGAGCCGGAGCACCTCGCCGGCAGGGTCTCCAGAGCCGCTCTTTCAGCCCTTCTTCTGGCGCACGCCCCAGCAGTCGAGGACGTACGAGAAGACCAGCGGCGCCACGATCGTCGCATCGGACTCGATCACGAAGCGGGGCGTGTCGACGTCGACCTTGTGCCAGGTGATCTTCTCGTTGGGCGGTGCGCCGCTGTAGGAGCCGAACGAGGGCGTGCTGTCGGAGATCTGGCAGAAGTAGGACCAGTAGGGGACCTCCTCCTCCAAATCGAGGCGCAGCATCGGCACCACGCAAATTGGGAAGTCGCCGGCGATCCCCCCTCCGATCTGGAAGAAGCCGACCTTCGCGGACGAGGAGGTCTCCCGGTACCAGTCGGCGAGGGCCGCCATGTATTCGGCGCCGCCGCGGATTGGACTCCAGGTTTCCAGCTCCTTGCGCATCACGCTGGCGACGAACACGTTGCCCAGCGTGGAGTCCTCCCATCCCGGTACGAAGATCGGAAGGCGCTTCTCCGCAGCCGCCAGGAGCCACGAATGTCGAGGATCCACCTGGTACGAGCCGGCCAGCGCGCCGGAGAGGAGCAGTTCGTAGAGGTACTCGTGGGGAAAGTGGCGGCGCCCGTCCCGCTCCGCCCTCTGCCAGAGTTCGAGGAGGGGGCGTTCGACCTTGCGCATCGCCTCCTCTTCCGGGATGCAGGTATCTGCCACGCGATTGAGCCCCTTGTCGCGCAACTCGGCCTCCTGCTCCGCTGTGAGGCTGCGGGGATCGGGCACCCGCACGTAGTGCTCCTGGGCCACCAGGTTGAAGACGTCCTCCTCCAGATTCGCGCCCGTGGTCGTGATCGCGTGGACCTTGTCGCGGCGGATCATCTCGGCGAGCGAAATCCCCAGCTCCGCCGTGCTCATGGCACCCGCGAGCGTCACCATCATCTTGCCACCGTCATCGGCGTGCGCCGCCCAGGCGTCCGCTGCATCCACGAGGGTCCGGGCGTTGAAGTGCCGGAAGTGGTGCCGCAGCACGCATCGAACGGAAATGGTCATGTCATGTCCTCGAATGGAGAAGACGCCCGCACCGCCCCCAGGGGAACGGCACGGACGAACGAAGTGAAGGGAACGCCGCGCCTTGCAGCACGAGCGAGCCCGCCAGCTTTTCCGAACATTCGGATGGAGCACCGGCAGCGGAGGCGACAATCACGCGCCACACCGTCTGGAACCGGCAGGATTTCGCGTATCAAACGAACACCCCTGGTGCAAGCCTGCCCTGCGGCCCATGCCAGGTTGCAGCGTGATGCAGGGGCTCCTCGCTTGAAAAGGCCGAGAAACGCGAAGCTGGAGCGGTGTCGGCACGACGGCCTGCCTTTCTCCGAGTCACCTCTCTGACCGGGAGCACAGACGAGCCGCGGCGCTTGAGGACCACGGAATCGGCTCTCCGAATCCCTTTGATGCGGCGCGGTACGTCGCCTGGCTCTCGCACCAAGCCCCCCTCACGTCGGAGGGGCTCGCGTTCGCGCTTCTCGACGATGCGCTCGCCGGTCAACTCGGGGTGAGCGCGAGGCCGGACGTAAGCGGATACGCGCGCCCTCTACGACCTTGTGCCATCGCAGCGGGGGCGTGGCCTCAGTGCACAGCTATTTCACGAGGCCTGGAGGTTTCACGCCCCCAGGGAGTCCGGCACGACAGGGCACGGTGAACTCTTACGTGGACTGGGCAGAGCTGCGGAGGAGGACGTCCGATGTTGGCGTGTTCGCCTGCGTGAGGTGTGGAGGCAGGCTTAAGGGTCTTGGCGTACGTGAAGGGGGCCGGGAGCATCGCTCGGGAGGCCCCGTCAGCGGCCCTCCTCGGCCCCTCCGCTCCAGCCCACACCCTCAACAGGGCCTCTATCCCGCCTATACGTCTGAACCGAGGTGCGAGAAGGCCCTGCCCAAGGGCAACGGTAGGCTCTGCGGTATAGACCGGTACGCCCGCCGCCTCTTCGGCGGTCTCCTTCAGTAGAAAGCACGGCCATGAAACCGCCCTCTCAGCTCCGCTGCACCTGCGGAAAGGTCCACCTCCAGGTGGAGGGAGCACCCATCGTCAGCGTCGAATGCTGTTGCAACAGTTGCCGTATGGCTGGCGCCAGGCTGGAAACCCTCCCCTCGGCCCCCCGAATCCTGGAGCCCCATGGCGCCACGCGTTTCGTGCTCTACCGCAAGGACCGCGTCCACTTCCAGGAAGGCACCAGCCACCTCAAGGAGCTTCGCCTCACGCCCGAGGCGAAGACCCGCCGGGTCGTCGCCACCTGCTGCAACACGCCGGTCTTCCTCGAGTTCGAGAACGGCCACTGGCTCAGCCTCTACGGCGGCCTCTGGCCCGAGGGAACCCTGCCCCGGCTCGAGATGCGAACCATGGCCAGCGACCTCCCGCCCGGCGTGGTGCTTCCCGAGGATGTCCCGAATGGGAAGACTCAACCGTTCCCGTTCTTCGTCAAGCTCCTCGGTGCGTGGATCATGATGGGATTCCGCAGCCCGAAGCTCACCTTCATCCACGGAACGCTCCACTTCTGACGCGGACGGCGTGCTTGAGACTGAGGGCACAGCCTCGTGCCGCTCCGCGAGTCCAGAGGGCCCCGGCCGCGGTCCTCCTGATTCTCCGCGAGGGCCCTCTGCTGAGGAACACCGGCTCCCGATCCATCTCCAGGGCATCGCGCCGGTACTGGGCCACCGGCTGCCATGACGTTGCTGCACTGCTCGATGGCGACCATATTGAAAACATCGAGTCCGCTGCGATTTTCACGAAGGGAATCTTCACGGGTTCACTCCGTTGGATGAACCAGCGGCATGGCAACAGCCGTGCGCTTCGGATTGTGCATGTTCGTTCACTGGGATTCGCGGAACGAAGTGCATGCCGAGCTTGAGCACTGACGCGTCAGCCATAGAAACCGACACGTCATGAACGCGGCGCGGCCCACGGACTTCACACGAGCTGACTGCGCCGCCGCGCGCTCGACGAGCTACGCGAACGGGTGGGGACGGAGGGACTTCCCGGTCGTGACCACGGCGAGCCGGGGAGCCCCCATCAATCAGGCGCAAGAAGCGGGCTGCCTTCATGCAGGCGCTCTTCTATCCGTAGCAGGGCGATGGGGAGCACACCCCATCACCACAGATGGAGAGCACCCCATGTCGACGCGAATCATCGATTCCTTGGCGAAGTACCACCTGCTCGGCCAGACGGGCCTGCGGGTGAGCCCGCTGGCATTGGGCACCATGAACTTCGGTACCGACTGGGGCTGGGGCATCACCAGTGAGGACGCACACCGCTTGCTGACACGCTATCTGGAAGCGGGCGGTAACTTCATTGATACAGCGGATGCGTACACCTCCGGCTCCAGCGAGCGGATCATCGGCGACTACTTCGCGAAGCATGGCGGGAGGGAACGGGCGGTCATCGCCACCAAGTTCTCCGCCAACCTGTCTCCGGGGGATCCGAATGCGGGCGGAAACAGCCGCAAGCACATCTACGCCGCCCTCGAAGGCTCGCTGCGCCGCCTCAAGATGAGCTACGTGGACGTGTACTGGCTGCACGTATGGGACGGCCTGACACCCGTGGAGGAGGTGATGGGGACGCTGACCGGCCTCGTGCGCGAGGGCAAGGTGCGCTACATCGGCTTCTCCGACGTGCCTGCCTGGTACTTCGCGCGCGCACAGACATTGGCGGAGCGCAACCACTGGGAAAAGGTCGCCGCGCTGCAACTGGAGTACTCGCTCGCTGAACGCAATGTCGAGCGCGAGCACCTCCCCGCCGCACTGGCAATGGGGGCCGCCCTCACTCCGTGGAGCCCCCTGGCCGGGGGCCTCCTCACCGGGAGGTACACCCGCGACGGAAACCAGCCGAAGGGTGACGGGCGCGCCCATGCACTGCTCGCCAGCGGAAACCCCGTGGCGGACAAGTTCCTGCAAGAGCGCCCCTGGGCCATTGTCGAGGAGCTCGTCGCTGTGGCGAAAGAGGTGAAGCGCTCGCCCGCCCAGGTGGCGCTCAACTGGGTGGCGACGCGTCCGGCCGTCGTGTCCACCATCATCGGCGCGAGCAGGCTGGAGCAGTTGGAGGACAACCTCCATGCGCTGGACTTCAAGCTACCGCACGAGCTCTCCGCGAGACTGGACGCCGCGAGTCGCCCCGAGCTCTTCAATCCGTACGTGTTCTTCGAAAACCCCTTCTTCACGAAGGGAATGCTCGCGGGCAATACCACGGTGAGCGCGGAGCCGAGCGGGTTCCGGGGACCGCTCCAGCCCCGGTAGACCGTGCAACGGTTTGAGGCAACCCATAGCTGTTTGGGCTGCCAACCCCTTTGCATTGACAAAGTGTGGGCGTCGCCAGCGCGGCGCCCGGCTCACGAGGTCCCCATGAACACGTGAACGACCCTATCGATTGTCGCAATGGCAGTGCTGACAACGCTCTCGCACGCGAGTTTCGCCGCTGCGCCCAACGAGGTCCGTGTGTGTACAGCGCAAGGCGCCCCGCCGCACGGACTCCCGAGCTGCGTGTGGTCGCTCCCGGCGACGAGCGGAGAGGTGCTGCTCGATACGGCGGGCAGTGCCAGCGCTTCGGAAGTCCACCGGGCAATCTCGGTGAGACGCAAGCCGAAGCTCTCGCCTCACGCCGAGACCGATGCGGAAGGCGCCCTCGCGGCCAACGCCGTGCGGCACTCGACGATCGAGTTCAGCGGCGTGCTCGGCAACGCTCGACCACTCTACGCGCCAGTGACGGTGATGAGCGGCAAGTTCGAGAGCGGCTTCGACGGAATCCACATGGCGATCCACGTGCACGACAGCGGAGGCATCACGTTCGTGTATGAGTTCAAAACGGCTGCGGCCTGTTCTACGACAGCGAGCACGGTTGGTGCACACTGACATAAGTGGCTCCCGCGGCGGTCCAACTGCTGCGTCCGGTCGCCTCGCCTGTCCGTGGAAGGCCAGGCGTGTGCGGCCGTGGGCGGCTCAGACGTCGCCGCTATAGGTGCCCACGAGTTGGATGTGCCCTTCCCCGTCTCCGAGTATGTCGCGTTGACGCTGAGACTCCAGGCTGGAACCTCGGAATGCCACGTGATGGTGCCCGTCCAGTCAGCGGCCAGGAAGGAGCGGATGAAGGAGAGGACACCGCGAGTAGACTGGGCCGAGTTGCTCAGGAGGACGTTCGACTTCGACGTGTTCGCCTGCGTGAGGTGTGGAGGCAGGCGGCGGGTCTTGGCGTACGTGAAGGGGGCCCCCGGGGTGCGGGCGATTCTGGAGCACCTGGGCTTGCCCACGGCCTGTGCGAGGTTGGCCCCGGCACGAGGGCCACCCCAGCCGCGGGGTGTTGAGGCTCAAGACAGCCAACAGGCCCAGGCCCCTGCCACGCACCTGATGGGAGCGCGGCCTGGGCAGGCGTGTACCCCAAGGGGGTTCAAGCGGTCTGTCCACCGGACGGGAGCATCGCTCGGGCGGCCCCGTCAGCGGCCCTCCTCGGCCCCTCCGCTCCAGCCCTCACCCTCAACTGGGCCTCTATCCCGCCTATACGATATCCCGCCTATACGTCATGTCAGCAGGCCGCCCGGCGGGCCAACACAGGGGCGAGTCAAGGCCGGACGGCAGCGCTCGCCCCCGTGTCACTGTCTACGAATGCCCGGGGTCTGGAGCTCGGGGACTCAAAACGTGGGCCTGACCGCGCCCAGGTTGAAGTTCCAATGGGTGCCGTACCAGAGGGCGTTCTTGGGCGTGTTGGCATGGTAGGTGAAGCCGTTCGACCAGGTGATCTGGCAGCGCGCAATGTGCTGCGTGATGTTGAACGAGAACGGCACCGTATCCTTGCAGTTGTTGGGGAAGCGCCACACCGTCTCGTTGGTGGGCATGTTGTTGTTCCGGGAGAGGACCGGGACGCCCCGGACGCCGAAGTTGAGGACCCCGTCCCAGACCAGGGTCGTGGGGTTTCCCACCGTGTACGGCGTCCCGTCATCGGCGGTGTTCATGTTGAACTTCCAGTTTCCCTGCGTGGGCGGGCACTGGTTGATCACCACCCAGTCCGTGAGGGTGATGGTCGTCGTCTTCGACGAG
Organism: Myxococcus sp. CA023; assembly: GCF_010998615.1. GTDB lineage: Bacteria > Myxococcota > Myxococcia > Myxococcales > Myxococcaceae > Myxococcus. The sequence goes on from NZ_JAAEAH010000076.1 coordinate 36,862, forward strand.
TCGTAGGTGACGGAGACCAAGGCCTCGGGGCCGGAGCCGTCCCTACCGAACGAGACTCCCAGCGAGAAGCCCGTCGTAGCGGACACCGACGACGAGTTGACCGAGTTCTCCGGCGCAGTCTTGTCGATGGCGGAGCCCGAGGGCAGGTTGCTGGAGCTGGGGCCGTAGCTGACCTCGATCTGCTCCTGGTAGTACCCGGAGTCCCAATTATTGGGCTGCGGTGAACCGGTGATGCTGCACCCGGTGCCCACCGTCTGGATTTGGAGGTACTTGTAGTTCGGACTGGTGACGGAATAGAGCCCATACATGAAGTCGACGCTGATCTGCCCCTGGCAGCCGGGCGCGTTCTTCGAATCAGGGCTCCAGGAGTGCGGCAGCAGACCGACGTAGCCCTCATTCTTGGCGTAGTCCGGGATGTTGTTGCTGCCCGGGGCGAAGAAGGACGTCGTCCCCACGAACTGATCCACCTCGGAGAACTTGTCGAGGTGCGTCCGCACGAGCCGGGCCAGCGCCCCGGGATTGCTGGCCACCCGGTAGACCGGCGCGCTCGACTCGTAGTCCGCATAGGCGGGCGTGAAGGCCTTGCGGCTGGCAGCGCCGCCCTCGGGGCTCTTCGCGTGCATGAAGAGACGGGTCTCCTCCTGGGTGAACCTGACCTGCTGCATGCCGTGAGGATCCAGGATGCTGATATAGGAGGCGCGCCGGCTCTTGAGCGGCTGCAGAAGCACGAGCCGCGCGTTGCAGGTGAAGGCCGAGACCTGAGCCATCGCGTCTGGATCAGACATCTCGTAGAGGACGGGGATGCCCTTTTCGAAGGCCTGAGTGATCAGCCCGGCCTTCACGAGCTCCTGCCCGGAGAACTCGAAGCCATTGAGGTAGAGCAGATCCACCCCGGACAGGCTGGCGCCGTCAGCCAGCGAGGCCTGGAAGATGCTCAGCTTCTCATTCTGGCCGACGAGGTCAGCGACAAGGCTGGGAGAACCAATGGAGAGTAGCTTGCTCACGATTTCTGCTCCTGTGTTTTCAGGTGTTGGAGGTGAGAGCGAGTGGCCCTCACGTGCTGCGCCCAGACGGAAGTGCACGCTTGGTGCCAACACCAGCGATAGTGCGGCCTCAGAGCGAGCCCCGCGAGGGCCGCGCTGTGAAGCGAGGCGGCTGCCGGGAACTGACACGTCATCGGCGTGTCACTGACATGTCAGCGGAGCCCAGCGCAGCGCGGGCCTCTTGATGAGACAGCCTGGGCACCATCTGAAGCCGTGGGCCTCGCATACCCGAGAGGCCGGTATACCGAATGCACTTCGAGCCGATATCTCTCCAAATGCTCGAAAGGAGCAGCGCCGCCATTCACATGGCAGCAACCAGGCTGTCCCCTCTCAAGAATCGAGGTAACCCATATGAACTACATTCGCGTCACGATCCGAGCCACCGACGTCGCGTTCGCGCCCTCTCCTCCGCAGATGAGGCAGGGGGACACGGTGACGTTCTTCCTGCAAGAGCAGCAGTGTTCTGCCCCCGTTCTTCGGACCACGCGTTACGAGAGTCCTGCGGCGCTGCTGATGCCGTGCTCGAGGGATGATGCGACGGGGCCGGCATGGGCACGGCGAGCTCCGACCTCCGCAGGTGTCTTGTAGCCCAGACTGCTATGCGGACGCTTCTCGTTGTAGTCGCGCCGCCACGCCTCGATGAGGACGACGGCCTCCCTCCTGGTGGAAAACCACTCCGCTGACAGGCATTCGTCCCGGAAGCGGCCGTTGAAGCTTTCGTTGGTACCGTTCTGCCAGGGCTTGCCTGGAGCGATGTAGGCAGTCTGAATGCCATTGGCCTCCAGCCACCTGCGCAGGGCCTTGGCGATGAACTCGGGGCCGTTGTCGCTTCTGAGGTACTTCGGCGGCCCGTGCACGAAGTTCCAGGTCCACACCGAGTTGATGCCCTCCGGCTTGGGTTGGCGTTGCTGCCCCAGTCGAAGCCGTTTCCTTGGCAGTCTCCGAGAGAGCGCCAGTCCCTCCTTCCTCCAGAGCCGATGCACTCGCTTCACGTTGACCGCGGCCCCCTCGCGCCCCAGCAGGGCCCAGGCTCGCCGGTAGCCGAATCTGGGGCGTGCCCGGGCGATGTTGCGCAACTGCGCCACCAGAGCCGCGTCCTTTGCTTCCTTGCGACTGGCGTAGCCCAGGCTACTGCGGGCCACCTGGAGTAGCGCGCACGCCCGGCGCTGCGACACGCCTTTCCCCATGGCGTGCCGCACCTGCCGACGGCGGACGGGCGCGCTCACCACTTTTTGTGAAGATTTCCTTCATGACCTCGATTTCGAGGTCCCTCTCGGCCAGCAGCTTCTTCAGACGCGCGTTCTCCTTCTCCAACTCCTTGAGCCGCGCCGCATCACTGGCTTCCATGCCCCCGAACTTCTGGCGCCACCGGTAGAGCGTCTGCTCGGCGACGCCGTGCTTCCGGGCCACCTCCACCACGCTGGCCCCAGGCGCCTCCGCCTCCCTCAGGATGCGGACCATCTGCTCCTCGGTAAACCTGCTCTTCCTCACGACCGACCTACCTCCTGGCCGCGAGGACTCTCTCACGCTTCAACTGGTCCGAAAATCGGGGGGGCAGACCAGGTTCCCAGGATGAGCCCCAGCAGCGCTGGGAGCCACCGGGAGCCCTGCTTCCGGGATGGTATGGAGGCGTTCATGGTTTCTTTCGCTTGCGTCCGTTCTTGGATGTGGCGCGCTCAAAAACGGCCTCTGAAGCGCGCCAGGCGAAATGACCATGCAGTCCGCAGGCCAGGACATTCCCAGGCGTCCAGATTGCTTTGACAAGCGATTTGGAGGCCATTGACGCGTCAACGTGCCGAGATTGACTCGCCAATGGCCGAACTGACACACCAGACCCGGAGCGCTCGTCTTCCACGCGCCGAGCACCCACTTCAGCGCCACCACAGCCCACACGAGCCCAGCCAACCACCTGGGTCGCCCGGACGTCACACCGCCCGGAGAATCCTTGCAAGAGCAGCACCTTGAGGAAATTTCTACTTCGACGGCTTCCCGTCCCTGCGCAGCATTTCCTTTGCCACCTCGATGAACAGCCTGAGGGGTGTCGAGCACTGAGCACGACTCGGGTAGTAATGAAAGAACCCCTCGATCCATCGACGAATACGCGTCGAGCACCACGGTCAGCTGCCCTTCGCGGATCTCCTCTTCGAACAGGGATTCTGGAACGTACGCTGCATGAGAGGCACGGCGTCTTCGCCGTCTCCCCCGCCAACGCCGGTGCCCTCCGCGTTTACGAGAGACTCGGCTACCGCCGACTCGGCCTGTAGGCCGGTGCCGAGCCGCCCGTCATCGACATGCGACACGTTCGGTATCGTCGAGCCCTCGCGTGCTCGGCGGGAAGTCGGTGTCGGCGCAAGCCCGCCCCTCGTCGGCCGACCTGTGACGGCCAATGGCTCCGCCATGGGCCGATTCCTTCCCCTACTGCGCTTCGAGCCCTGGCTGCGGGTCCCGCCACGTCGGCCTCCGCACAACGGGACATCTCCAACTCCTTCTCCAGCCCCATGAACGCCTCCATTTCACGAGGCCTGGAGGTTTCACGCCCCCAGGGAGTCCGGCACGACAGGGCACGGTGAACGCTTACGTGGACTGGGCAGAGCTGCGGAGGAGGACGTCCGATGTTGACGTGTTCGCCTGCGTGAGGTGTGGAGGCAGGCTTGAGGGTCTTGGCGTACGTGAAGGGGGCCCCTCAGGGTGCGGGCGATTCTGGAGCACCTGGGCTTGCCCACGGCCTGTGCGAGGTTGGCCCCGGCACCGAGGGCCACCCCAGCCGCGTGGTGTTGAGGCTCAAGACAGCCAACAGGCCCAGGCTCCTGCCACGCACCTGATGGGAGCGCGGCCTGGGAAGGCGTGTACCCCAAGGGGGTTCAAGCGGGCTGTCCACCGGCCGGGAGCATCCCTCGGGAGGCCCCGTCAGCGGCCCTCCTCGGCCCCTCCGCTCCAGCCCTCACCCTCAACTGGGCCTCTATCCCGCCTATACGTGAGAAACCCTCCACAGGCGTGAAGCGCATTGTGCGAATACGCGAATCGCACGGTTGATTTGAGCATTGCGACTTCCAACAAAAGGGAAATTCACCACAATTATTTACAGCACAGAGGGAGCAATGTTCTCGTGAGCATCCCCGTGACCCATACCCGTCCGGGCATGAGGAGCTCCCATGCGCGGTTTCTTGCAATCCATCACATTGGTTGCTGTCTTCCTTGTAGGCCTGTTCACGAGCCGCCCCGCCGCCGCACATGATTCGCTCCGCGAGCGGATCGACACCTTCGTCCGCGCGGAGCAGAAACGACAGAATGTGCCCGGCCTCGCCGTGGGCGTCGTGAGCCACGGAAGGGTCGTGCTGGCAAAGGGGTATGGCTTTGCCAATCTGGAGCATCGGGTTCCTGTCAGCAAGGACACCCTCTTCCAATCTGGCTCCCTGGGCAAGCAATTCACCGCAATGGCGGTGATGCACCAGGTGGAGGCGGGCAGGATTTCGCTCTCCGACAGCATCACGAAGTTCTTCCCCGACGCGCCCGCCAAGTGGCACCCCATCACAGTGCGCCACCTGCTGACGCACACCTCCGGCATCCAGGACCTCGAGGGACTACTCGACGAGCGCAAGGACTACACGGACGAGGAATTCGCGCACTTCATCTACGAGTTGCCCTTGGAGTTTCCCGCCGGTCTACGGTGGAACTACAGCAACTCCGGCTACGTCCTCCTGGGCATCATCGTGAACCGCGTCGCGGGCACCAACTACACCAACGTCCTCGGTGAGCACGTCTTCCGGCCCGCCGGAATGAAGACGGCGCGCGGAATCAGCGAGGCGGACATCATTCCCAACCGCTCGGCCGGCTACCGCGTGGTCCGCGGCGAGGTGAAGAACCAGGAGTGGGTTTCGCCTTCCCTCAACACCACCGGGGACGGTGCGCTCTATTTCTCCGTGAAGGACATGCTGGCCTGGGATGCCGCCGTGGAGCAGCGCTCCATCCTGAGCCCGGAGAGCTGGCAGGAAATCCTGTCCCCCGTGAAGCTCAACAGCGGAGCCACCCAGCCCTATGGCTTTGGATGGGAAATCCTCGAGCGCAATGGCAAGCCCCTGCACCAGCATACCGGTGGGTGGCAGGGCTTCCGAACCACCTACTCCCGCTTCATCGGGGACTCTCTCTCCATCGTCGTGCTGGCCAACTCGAGTGGGTCAAACCCCATGACCTTCGTGGAAGGTATTGCTGCCATCGTCAACCCCGCGCTCGCCGTGCCCCCGCTGACCCCCATCCCGGACCTCGAGCCGCAGGTCACCGCCCGGCTCACCACGCTGCTTGAGCAGGCACGGGCCGGGACGATGGAGCCAGTCGAGTTCGCGTACGCCCCCTGGTGGTTCTGGGGCCAGGCCGTGCCGTTCTATCAGCAACTGCTGCAAAGCCTGGCGCCGGCGGGGCCGCTCGTCCTGGTCAAGCGGGAAGTGGTGGGTGACGACCGCCTCTACACGTACCTGGTGCAGTTCGGGCCCAAGACCCTCCGCTACAGAGTGTCGCTCATCCCGGATGGCCGGGTGTCCGCCTTCCGCCTGAACGAGCACATCCCCTAAGGCCTCGGACTACGACCTCGGGCTGTACGACGACGACTCTCTTGACGCCGTCGCCCTGGCCCACCTCCGCCGCCTCGCCGTGGAGCTCGCTGCCTCCGCGAGGATACCCACCTTGCGGAGGGCCTGGGTGGGAGTGAGCGACAGCACCCACAGGACGGCGGCGTCGACCTGAGCACCGACGCTGGGGTACTGGCGATTGGCCAGATGTGCAGCTTCAACTCCCTCCAGACGTGGTCCATGGCGTTGAGCTCGGGACGCTGTGGAGTTGCCCCCGTCAAATCGGACAGCTCAGGCTTGGAAATTGGCAGTACGGAACTCGCGGGGTGACATCATCTTCAATCCGCGATGAGGGTGGCAGCGGTTGTAGTCGTCGAACCAGGCGGGCAGCTGGGCGAGGACGTGGGGAGCCGAGGGCAACTCATTGACGTACACGTAGTCGCGCTTGAACGTCTTCACGAAAGCCTCGGCCATGCCGTTGCTTTCCGGGGAGTAGGCGGGCGTGGTGCATACCAGCAGGCCGAGGCTCCGGCCGAAATCGCGGGTGTCCGTGGCCGTGTAGACAGGCCCGTTGTCCGACAGCCACTCCACCGGGTGTGGCACCCTCGAGGTGCCCGAGCCGAAGCGGGCCTCCACCGTCTCGGCCATCAAGTCCTGGATGGTGAGGCCGGTGGGGTGCTCGGCGGACGCACGGTACGCGATGAGCTCCCGGTCGCAGCAGTCGAGGCTGAATGCCACCTGAACGCGCTCGCCGTTCCAACAGCGAATTTCGAAGCCGTCGCTGCACCAGCGCAGGTTGGACTTCAACGTGATGATGGTGCCCTCATGGGTGCGTGTCGGCTTACCCGTGTGCCGCTGCAGGAGGAGCTGGGCGTCGCGCATGAGGCGGTAAGCCCGCTTATGGTTGACGGGCGATTTCCCCTCCGCCCGGCGCTGCCGGTTGAGGAGGGCACAGGCTCTGCGGTAGCCGTACGTGGCGCGCTGCTGGGCGACGGCCTTGAGTCCCTCCAGCACCTCGGCGTCGGCATGAGCGCCCAGGCAGCGGGGCTCCCGAGGGCTCAGGGGACGATGCAGGGTGGAGCGGGCCACGCCGAGGGCCCGGGCCACCGCGCTCACAGGATGCCTCCCAGCTTCGACAAGGCCGCGGGCGACAGTAGTTTTTTTTCGCGGGCCAACTCCACCGCGTCCCGGAGCACTTCCGCCTCCTGTGTCTTCTTGCCCAACAGCCGCTGGAGCTCACGCACCTGCGCCTTGAGCGCCTGCACCTCGGACTCGGGTACCACGGCCTCCCCGGCCTGCAGCCCGGATACGCCGCCCGCCTCCTTCAGGTGCCGCCAGCGGAACAACTGGCTGGGGCTGATGCCGTACTTCCGAGCCACCAGGGACACGCTGCTGCCAGGCGTCTCGCTCTCGGTCACCAGGCGCAGCTTCTCCGCCGCTGAGTACCGCCGACGGCGCTTGCCCTTCTCCGCCCCCTCCGGGGCTCCCTCTTGGGTCTTCTTCTCCATCGTCAGACTCGCTTTCTAGCCGAACGAGCCTGTCCGACTCTTCAGGGGGCTACACCACGCTGCTTGGGCAACCAGAGCAGGCGGATGTCCAGCTGCGCAGCAAGGGCCTGCGACCGCTGGGCGGTGTGACAGCTGGCCTGGTCCAGCAGTAGCAGCACCGGTCGGCCCGTATTCGCTGCACGAACCCCGTCTGGCGTCGCTGAGCCGGCGCGCGCAAGGTGGCGCGCATGGCAGACGCGGAGCTGTGGAAGAAGCGAGTCAGGCCCTGCCACGCACCTGAGGGGAGCGCGGCCTGGACAGGCGTGTACCCCAAGGGGGTTCAAGCGGCCTGTCCACCGGACGGGAGCATCGCTCGGGAGGCCCCGTCAGTGGCCCTCCTCGGCCCCTCCGCTCCAGCCCTCACCCTCAACAGGGGCCTCTTCCCGCCTATACGTCAAGTCGCCCCAAGACGCGCTGTGCGGCACCACGGGAGCGCTCGTCGTCGACGGAGACACTGACAGCAACGCGGTCATTGTCGACGGCGCCATCCGTTGGACCGCGGGGCGGGACTGCGGACCGGACACCCGGGCTCCAGCAAGAGAGCGGCCCCACGGGCAAGCGCTGACGAGCACGCCCTCTCGGGGCGACAGCGGAAGTGGCTGCGCAGGAATTCAGAACCGCCGCGTGCGTTGGGAGTTTCGTCACAAGGCTCGTCCTCGCCCGCTGGCGCGAGACTCGGGCCTTCCACTCAAACAGACGCAGGGTCCGCCGTTCAGGTTGGCGCCCGCCACGTCTGGGAGACCGCTCCCGAGCGTGACGGTGTGCCTCTCGCGCGGGGCCCGCTGGAGGCAACGAAGTTTGCGGAAACTCCGAATGGCATTCGCGGTCACGACGTTCTCACTGCTGCTGTCCGCGGCATGCGGCGGTAACGGGACTGGAGATGAGACCGTGCCCGGTGACGGGCCCACCACCCCTGACGAGGGCACCCCTGCCCCATCCACTGGAGCCGGCGAGCCGGAACCCGCCCCCACTCCCGGCG
>NZ_JAAEAH010000077.1 GCF_010998615.1 Myxococcus sp. CA023
CCGTAGCCCCCGCCCGCCGGAGCGCATCCGGCCCCACCCTTTTCGGTTTGCAGGAGGCGTCATGGCGACGTTGCTGGCGGAGCTTTGGCAAGTTGTCGAGAACCGGGCCGACCCCTCTGACTGGGCGGACCGGGCGATGTACGAGGTGCGGTCCACACTGCGGCGCTCGCTGCTCGCCGCCGAGGCGCGGATGGAGCGCGCCGGCATCCAGACCTGGACGCTCGAGCGGACCGTGTTCGTGGCCGCGCTGCTGGGCGCCGTCTGGGCGCAGCACCACGACACCCTGGGCACGCCGTCGGTGCCCGCCAGTGGCCTGCTGGCGGCCCTGGGCGTCTCCGAGGAGGTCGCCGCCATCGTCTCCGTGGTGGTGCTCGCCGTCTCGCTGCTGTCCCTGGTGGACGGCGCCGAGCTGGACTCCATTGCCACCCGCGAGCGCGAGAAGGCGGAGGCCGAGGGCCGGCAGCCCGTGACGGTGGAGTGCTCGCCGCGCGCCGCGCAGCTCCGGGGGCGTGGCCCATGGATGGCGCTGGTGCTCCTCGCGTTCACCTTCGGCTGGGTGGCCGCGGTGGGCTTCGCCTGGCGCCAGGTGTACCCGCACTGGCGACGTTGGTACCGGGCGCGCCGCCCCCTCGGCCGTGTGCGGTGGGTGCCCCAGTTGCCTCGGCAGTGCGGCCAGACGTGCGTAGCGATGCTGACAGGGCAGCAGGTGGCCGAGGTGTGCGAGGTGATGGGGCGCAACGCGGAGTGCGGCGAGTTGGGCATGGCCATCGCGCTCCAGTCGGCCGGGCTGGACCTGGAGCAGGACCTGCACCCCGGGCTTCCCGCGCCCACGGTTCGCGCCCTCGTGCTGCTGCGGCACGAGCTGACGGGCGCCGGGCACTGGGTGGTGTGGGACCGGGGCCACGTGGTGTGTCCGGCTGAGGGCCCGATGTCGCCGCGGCACGCCGACGAGCACTGGTGGCGGCACTTCTGGCAGGTGGCGGGCCACCACCAGGTGCTGCCGAAGGTGGCGCATCCGCTGCCGGGCTACGTGGGCGAGCTGTACCGCATGCAGGTAGGTTCGCGATGAGCACCCTGGACGACGTGTGCCGGCGCATCAAGGGCCTTGAGGAGGTGTGGCGCGAAGGGCAGAGCGCCAACATCCGCAAGTGCCTGGAGGAGGCTGCCTCGCTGCCTGAGCGTCAGCAGGCGGCCCAAGAGGCATTGCGGACGGCAGAGGCCGAGTTGGCGCGTGTCACCCCGGACGCCACGCCCAGCAACCATGCGCAGTGGCGCGAAGCGTTCGGCGAGACGGTGCGCTGCGGGGTGGTGCTGGCGAAGCTGGCCGCCGAAGAGCGCTCGCTGTGGCTGCTGCTCAGCGTGGAGCTGTGGCACGCGCGGATACGCCACTGGGAGCTGGGCGTCGCGTCCGCGAACCAGCGGGAGCGTCCGAAGTAAAGTCAGACATCAGAGGTACAGCGAAAGGCATTCCACCTTGGAGGGCCAATCGTTGCCAACTGGCTACCAGTACCTCTGTCACGGATATGCCGAGCACCCAGACCGCAGCTTCGTCCTCTGCGAGCGCGAGGACGGCCACGCAGGGCTGCACAGGTGGCGCGACTTTGAATGGGACGACGCCCCTTCTGCTGAGCAGGAAGCCGAAGCAGAGCTGAGAGAACTGTTGCGGCGGGCTGAGCAGGCCGCCGGGGAATGGTGGGACGAATGAGCTACGCGACGCGAGGCATCAAGCGCACGCCCAAGGTGACGCCCGAGCTGGAGCGCCACCGCGCCGTGCGCGCGGAGTTCCTCCGGGAGCTGGCCGAGCTCCAGGGCACGGCGCCGGAGCCGACTCCACCGCAGGTCATTCCCCCGGAGGAGCGCTGCCACTGCGGCAGTAAATGGTTGGACGTGGGCAACCGGCGCATCTGCGGCCTGGGCTTGCATGACGGATAGCTGAATGCGCGACGGCACCGCGGCCCCTGTGCCACCCCGCGCAGCCGCCTCCCATCAGGCGGCGCTCCGTGTCGGCACGAGCGGAGTCTTCTCGTGGTGACGGGTACCCCTCCCTCCACCACACCCGCCGCGCATAGGGCGCGGCGGTGCAGTCATCACGGCGTGACGTAGACGCCACGCGGGCCCGGCTGGGGTTTCCCCCCTACCCGGCTGGGGTTTCCCCCCTACCCGGCTGGGCCCGCACCTTCTCCCGTAGTCCCCCACGTCGTCCCCATCAGGAGTCGAAATGCGTTTGTCTTTGATGCCAGCCCTGGCGCTGTCGCTACTCGTGTGCGCGTGCGCCGCCAGCACGGAATACGAGCGAGGTGTCCTCACGCGCCCTCCGCCTCCGGCCGCGAGGCCCGGCGTTGGTGCGCCCGAGTTGGGCCAGCCGGCAGACGTGTACCACCCGAACGTGCCACGTGGGCGCAATCGGCGCGTCCTGCCGCCGTCCGCCCGGCCCGGCATCTGGGCATCGGACGGCGACCCGGCCCGGCGCGCGAAAGTGCAGGTGACGCCTGGCCGAGCCACGCGGGCTGTGACGAGGACACCCGACGGCATCCCCGACGCCGCATGGAAGGAGTGCTGGAAGGACGCCCAGCAGTGCATCCGCGAGGAAGAGGACACGCAGTGGCTCGCTGATGACGACTACGAGTGCTTGCGCTGGAACCTGCTCACCGCGTGCGGTGGGCAGGCCAACGGCGCCGCGGAGATGTCGCCGGAGGTCGCGAGGCGCTGGGGGCGAGGCTGGGACACGCGAGCGTTCTACGACGACGCCCGAGAGAAGAAGCTCAACGTGTGCGTTGACGCTGGCCGTCTCGCGCAGCGGTTGAACGACACCTACGAGCGACTGCACGCCAGGTGCTCGCCGCTCTGGAGCGCCGCCTTCCGCCAGTAGCCCGCTGGAGCGCATCGCCCCCAGCCCCGCCGCGGAGCAGCAGCGCACTCCCCTCGACCTGCCGGCGCACCTCCGGCCCGCGGACTCGGCTCACGCCGACGCAGCAGTCCCCTCGCAGCCCCAGGAGCACCCCACACGATGTTCCATCGAATCGTTGCAGTCGTCGCAGCACTCCTCGTCAGCGCCCCCGCGTTGGCCCAGCAGTCCACGTTGTACGAGGGCGGCAAGGTCTTCACCGCCCGAGACGACCGGCCCTTCGTTGAGGCGTTTGTCGTCCGCAACGGCCGCATCGCCGCCACGGGCAGCACGGGCGACCTCAGACTGCTGTTCCCCCACGCGCGCCGGGTGGACCTGAAGGGGATGACGGTCGTCCCCACCTTGAGTGACTCGCACGCCCACGTGGCGCAGCTCACGGACGAGCGGTTCATTGTCGGTCTGCACCCCTCCACCTGGGCGCCCGACGGCGGCCCCACGGTCCAGCAGTGGGTGACGTGGATTTCCGAGCGCGCGGCACAGGTGCCTGACGGAACGCCCATCGTCGGGTACTACGGCCGCCAGCTCTACGAGGACCTGAACGCCATGGGCGTCACGGCCCGCGACCTCCTGGATGGCATCACCACGCGCCACCCCGTTGTCCTGCTGGAGTGGAGCGGCCATGCGAGCGCGTCCAACTCCGCAGCCCTCGAAGCCGCGGACATCCGCGACTACCAGCCCGACCCGTTTGGCGGATGGAGCGGGCGCGATGACACCGGGCGGTTGACGGGTGTCCTCCAGGAGTACGCCCTTCTGCCGCTGGTCCGGTACCTAAGCCGGATGGTCCCGGATGCGCACTACGTCTCGCAATATGGCGGCTGGGTCGCTGGCGGGGAGTCGGTCGGCGTGGGCGAGACGCACGACTACGTCTTCGTCGACGAGGACGAGCGCTTCGCGCCGGTCATCCAGCAGCTCCCGCGGCCGGATGCCATCGTCCCGCACTGCATCATCACGCGCTCGGGCAAGGAGTGCGCCCCGGGGCCGGACGGCATCATCAGGCGGAAGGTGTTCGCCGATGGGACGCAGGTGGCGTGCAGCGCCTACGTCTCCGCGCCCTACCTGCGCCCCGAGTGGTGCCCCACCGGCTTCGATGTGAACGCAGGCTACGGCATCAAGAACCTGACCGACGCCCAGATGGACTGGGCCATCGACGACACCCTCCAGCGCGGCGGCATGCTCTCCGTGCACGCCATTGGCGATGCCGGCATCGAGCACATCCTCTCGCGGCTGGAGGCGCGGCCAGGCGTGAACTGGAAGGGCCGCATCAGCATCGAGCACTTCAACGTCACGGGTGAAAACCACGTGAAGCGCGCGAAGCGGCTCAAGGTGGCCATCAGCGGCATGGGCACCCACCAGTTCCTCATCCCCAGCATGATGCACGAGCAGCACCCCGGCCACCTGCACACGCACGCGCTGAAGCTCCGCTCCCTACTGACGCCGGAGCTGGACGACGATGGGGTGACGGTGCTGGAGCCACTGACACTCGCTCTCGGCTCGGACGCATTCGGACCCCATGCACCGTCCCCGTGGCTGGACGCGATGTTCCTGGTGACGGCGCCGTTCAACCCCGCCGAAGCCCTGACGATGGAGCAGGTGGTGCGGGCATACACCCGTGGCACCGCGGAGGCGCGGCTCCGCGCGGACGTCGGCGTGCTGGCTGCCGGGAAGCGAGCCAACTTCGCGGTCCTCTCCCAGGACGTCTTCACCGTGACGCCGGACAAGCTCCCGCAGACCGGCTCGGTTCTCACGGTGATTGACGGCGCCGTGCGGTGGAACACGGACGTGCTGGACCTGTCCGCGCCCTGAGCCCTCCCCCTCGCAGGTGACGTGAGCGCGGGCGGTGCTGCCCAGGCCGCCCGCGCTGTCTCCCCCAACCCGTAGTCCTGGAGTGACGCTGATGCGCTGGATGCTGTTGATGCTGGTTGTGATGGCCGGGTGCGCGGGCTCGCAGCAGGCCCCCGACTCCGACCGTGTGTTGCTGGTGACGAAGGGTTGCTCCGCGGCTGCCGCGAAGAAGGTGGCCGCGAACGCGGAGGCGTCGACCTGGCCGTCCAGTGAGACTCAGTGCCTCCAGGACTTGTGGATGGCCGACTGCGCGGGCGAGCAGTCGCGCAACCCGGACGCGGCGCTGGAGATGCAGGACCGAGTCAGACACCTGTGCGGCGCCAGCCTCACCGCTCGGGTACTCGACGTCTACGACTCCGGCCCGCCGTCCTTCCCCTGACTCGCCCCAAGGCTGGGTGCCTCGCCGCGCCCAGCCCCTGCTGTCCTCTCGCTGTGTCCGAGGTGCCGTCCATGACTACGAAGTTTCCCTGTGGCCACGACAGCCTGACGTCGGAGTACTGCGCCAACTGCAATGCGGCCTACCACCTGGGCCAGCACATCCGTTACACGCTCCAGACGGACAACGACCGCCTGCTCCGCGCGGTGGCCGGGCTGAGCGACGAGGAGCGCGGGAAGCTGCGCGCGCTCGTTGTCCAGCAGCCCACGGCCACGCCCGAGGAAGTGGAGCGGGACGAGCGCAAGGTAAAGGCTCTGCTCACCTCGTGGCACGGGCAGGAGCGCGACGATGGCGAGGCCGCCCTCTCCCGCCTCGCCGCCCAGGCCGCTCGGGTGCCGGGGCTGGAGGAGGAAAGAGACCTCTTCGCCAAGACGTCCGCCACGAAGGAGGAGATGTTCAACGCCGTCGTGTCCGAGCGTGACGAAGCGCGCGGAGCAATGCGCCTCGCGGCCAACGAGCGCGACGCGTGGGTGCGCGACATCGTGGAACCCGTGCGCAAGGCCCTGGGGCTGGACTCCACGACGACCATCGTCGCAACAGTGGCGGCCCTCCGCGAGCGCGTGGCCACGCTGGAGGACACCATCCGCTCCGGGGAAGCGGTATGCGGCGCCGCTGGCGAACGCGTGGCTGAGTTGGAGGCCCGCGTGAAGGCGTTGGAAGCTCAGGTCCTGGCGACTGAGCGCGAGAAGCGCGCCGTTGAGGAGCACGCGGCGAAGTTGTCGGCGCGGCTGGAGGATGCCGACGAGGCACTTGCTGCGGCCGACGACCAGCACAGGCGCGCCGCCCAGCCCCCGCCCGCCCCGGCGCAGGTGGTGTGCGAGCCCTGCAAGGGGCGCGGCGTCCAGTGGGGCACTCACAACGAGTGCTCTATCTGCAAGGGCACCGGGACGACCTCCCCCACCGCGCCCCCGGGGCTGCGCGAGGCGGTGGGGCCGGACAAATCCCTCTTGCGAAGGCTGGCGAACTACACGCGACACGCGCCCACCTGCAACCCGGCTGGCTCAACGTCGGACGGTGCCTGCACGTGTGGTCTCGATGACACGCGCAACGCTGCTCTCGCCGCCTACGACGCCACGGGCGGGGACACGGTGCTCTGTCCGGGGTGCAAGCAGATGGCCCCGGCCACGGAGATGCACACGCGCTGCACCATGTGCGCTGCCTACGAGGACGAGCGGACGAAGAGTGCGACGCTGGAGGCCAGCCCCGACGCTGAGGACGCCGCGAAGTACCGCGCGGCGGTGGCAGCGGCAGCGCCGCTCGTGCCTCTCTGGCGGGAATGCATCGAGCGCAACGGGCGGGGCATGCTCGCGTTTCCGGCCACGGCCGCCGAGATGGCGCCAGTCATCGCCGCCCTCGCCACGCCCCCGACCGGGCCGGGAGGTGGGGTTGAATCCGAGTTGGTGCGATGCGTGGGGTGCTCTTTGACGGAAGGGCATTTCGCTGAGTGTCCGTTCGGTCGGCGCGCCCGCATCGCCCCGGCGCCCGATGATGGGGAGCCCCTGTCCCCTGACGATGCGGCGCTCATTGACGCGGCGTGGAGGAAGCACTCGGCCATCCCGCCCGCGCCGGACGCCCCGAGTTTGAGCCCCGCGCCGGATTCGGCCCCCGCCTCAAGCTCCCCTCAAACTGACGTGGTGTGGCAGTGGGGGAGAAATGGTGGCTGGAAGGTATCTCCGGATGGAGGGCTGTACTGCAAGGTGTGGCTGCATGGCGGCGTTGATGGAGGCTGGGTCCGCGAGGTGGCGGATGACCAGCCAGCTATTGGGCAGGTAGCAATCCAACTCGCCCGCGCGCTGGCCGAGGCGAAGCGGGAGGTGGAGACGCTCAAGGCCGCAGCGGAAGGCGACCTCAAGACGACTGCTGACATGCACCCGGCCGACAGGGCCAACGCTTCACTGGCGTGGGGCTGCGCTGGCTCCCTTCAGGCAGCCCTGCGCCGCGAGCGCGCCAACCGGATGGAGTTCGCCCGCAAGGCCGCCGAGGAGATGCGTGAGCAGGCGGCGCAGTGGATTCTCGGGGTCCCGTGCCTCGGAGCGCTGACGCCCAGCTTCGTCGCGGACAACCTCCGCGCCCTGCCCCTGCTCGGGAAGGCGGTGCGCCGTGGCTGAGAAGCCCATCCTGTTCTCCGGGCCGATGGTGAGCGCCATCCTGGCCGGGCGGAAGACGGTCACGCGGCGGGTGGTGCCGCTGGGCTGGCGCGGCAAGCGGGCTGGCATCGGCTTCGTCGGGGGCCGCGGCGAGGAGGACGACCCGTCCTGCTGGGGCTACGCGGACGAGTACGGCGATTACTACACGCTCGCCAATGACGACCCGCAACGGGTCATCCCCAGCCCCTTCGGCCAGCCCGGGGACCGGCTCTGGTGCAAGGAGACGTGGCGCACCGCCGCCAAGCTCGACGGGCAGTCTCCGACGGCCATCGCCAAGGCATGCACTGATTTGGGCTACCGGTCCCCCTGGGCGCCGCTCCAGTACGAGGCTGACGGCGCCAGGGTGAACTGGAACGAGGCCGACTGGGGCCAGGCCGGGAAGACTCGCGTCTCCATCCACATGCCCCGCTGGGCCTCGCGGCTCACGCTGGAGATGGTGTCCGTGCGCTTCGAGCGCCTCCACGACATCACCGATGAGGACGCCAAGGCGGAGGGACTGACGTGCCTCTCCAAGGATGGGGGCCGCACCTGGAAGTACGGCATCCCTGACCGCGATGGGTGGCCCGGGACCGATGACACCGGCTGGCCATGGACGGACTGGGACGTCAGCCCGCGCGTCGCATTCCGCCGCCTCTGGTCGTCCATCTACGGCCCCGAATCCTGGGAGCGCAACGACTGGGTGGCGCGGGGCGAGTTCCGCGCGCAGCCTCTGGCAGGAGGTGCCCTGTGACCGCCCCCCTCGGAGGCCCGTACCGCTACAGGCGAGAGGGGCGCGGGGTGTTCCACTTCCCGCTCGCGAGGCCGTGGACCTGGGCGCTCACCCACCACGGCATGTGGTCCGTGTTCGTGACGGACCAAGAACCGCCACGGGACGGACGTCCGGGCCGGCGGCATCCGCTCCACCCGCCCCCGGAGTTGATGGGCCAGTGGTTGGCCATCTACGCGACGAAGGACTACGACGCCGAAGCCGTCCGCTGGCTGCGCGCCGCGCACGGTTTGGAGGCTCCTGCCGGCGACGTGCTGCCCCACGGGGCCTACGTGGCCGTGGCTCGCCTGGCCGAAGTGTCCACGGCGGGCAATGACTGCCGAGCCTTCGGCCGCGACCCCTGGTGGGCACCGCGTGGCGCCTCCTGCCGCGGAACCATTGCCTGGTGGCTGGAGGAGATTCAGCCGCTGGAGCCGCTCCCGGCCGCGCACGCGCAGCGCCTGGCGCCGGTGGACCCGGGACTGGTGCCGGAGCTGCGCGAGCGGATGCGCTTGGCTCGGGACAAGCTGTGGCGTCCGGAGGTGTACGCGGTACCGGCCTCCCTCCCGTTCCCCCCGCCAGCGCGCGCGGAGACACCTGCGCCGGCACCGGCTCCTCCGCCGCCCCCACCGCCGCCGCGGGCCGTCGTCGACGACAGGCCGGTACCGCCCATGCTTGCCGAGCCCGAGCAGCTCGGCCTCTTCGGCGAGGCGCCCCGCCCCACGGCGGACACCGCCAGCGCGCCGCTCGTCGCGGCGCCCACGCCGATGGAAGCCGTGCCCGAGTCAGCCACCCACCTGGAGGGGCTGGACACCCTGCACCAGTTGCAGCCGCCCTGCCGCACACCGCCGGCAGTGCTGATGGAGGGCGCGCGGCGCGTCCGGGCGCTGCTCGCGGACGGGAAACCGCACGAATGGCGCGAGGTGTGGGCGGCGGCCACCCTCGACCCGGCACGGGGTAGCCTCGCCTATCGGGTGACGGAGGCGCTCGCCGTGCACGGCCCGCTACTCCCCTGGAGGGTGCGCACCACCGGCACCTGTAAGGGCGACGGCTATGCGTGGTTCACGCTCGCGGAGGACGCCTCGTGCTCCGCCACACCCTGACAAATGCCCTCGAGGACCTGCGCCGCCTGGTGGCCGCTGGGTCCCCCAGTATCCCCGCCGCGCTGCGCTTCGTGCGACTGCGCGACCGGGCCCGCGTCGAGTTGGACAAGCTGCTCGACGCCACGCGCTTCGAGGTGGAGCGAGACCAGCTGGCGTCCCCCTTCGCCGGGCGCGAGGGCCAGGTGGCCACCCGCGCGCTGGTGAACTGGGTGGAGGCCCGCAAGGCCGTCTCCCACTGCGAGGGCCCGCGCTCCGCCGGAGGACTCGGGCTCAAGGCATGGGAAGACGTCGGCGGGCTGACGCGGCTGGAGACGGTGGGCCTGCTGACGCTGGCGCTGGAGCGCCTGGAGCGCACGCCCGAGGTGGGCGTGGGGCCGCTGTTCCCGGGGCTCACGTCCCCAGGCAACCGGTGACGCTACCCCTCCAGCACCAGCCAGTCCCCGCGGCACTTCATGCACTCGCGCCTGGTGAGTCCTGGCACGGCCACCACTGTGGTGATGCGCGCCTCGTAGGGCGAGCACGTCCCACAACCCTCCGCCATGGTGCGCACCGGCAGGGTGTGCTCGTGCGGCGGGAGGCGCAGCATCTTGAGCCACTCCTCCACCCATGCCGCGTTGACCTTGAGGTCCAGCGTGTGCTCCGGGCCCTCCACCACTAGGTTGTGCTGGAGCGCCAGCCAGTACAGGCGAAACAGGTCGGTGACGCCCTTGAGCGCCGGTCCGCGGGCTGCTGCCTCGCGGCCCAACGCCTCCAGGTGCTGCTTGAGCTGCTCACGTGTCACGGCGGCGCAGACTGCCACGGGCCACCTGGTGGCGCGAGCCGCCGGCAGGCCCGCGCTCAGAGTGTGCCGCACTGCCTCCGCTGGTGCGTCTCGCCGTGGCGCTCGCACGCCCACGCGGCGCCGCAGTCGCAAGCCACCGCCTCGGCGCTGGTGCAGCACGGAGCATCGCCGCGGATGAGGGAACGCGGGCGAGGACGGTGGCGCGCTGCTTTCGTCGGCTGGCGTGGCGTCACGTGCCCTCCCGCGAGGCCTCCGGGCCTGCCCCTTGATGATGCGCCACTCGCCACGGAGGCGGTAACAATCGGCCCGGCCCGGTTGTGTGGCAGCCGTCAATACCTCCCGGGAGGGCTGGACGCCCCCGTGCTCCACCGGTAGCGTTCGTGTCGTGCCCAGTACGGGCGCCCCTGGACTCGCCGTGACGCCCCCGGGCGTTGAGCATTTGGTGTCAGCCCAGGTGGGGTCGAGGTTGTAGCCGCCTCCCTTTGCAGTGATGCCGCAAGGCGCTGGGCCGGGCCTCTCACGGGGCCCGGCCCTGTAGTTTCGCTCACCACCCAGCGCACCCGCGCAAGAATAGAGCCGGCTCTATTGACATGCCCATAGGGCCGGCCTTATGAACATGTCGCCGGCTGCGGCACTCAGGCTGCGTCGGGTTCGGGGGTTGCCGTGGACACGCTATCGGTCGCAGACGGTGCGCTGACGCTGGAGCTGGAGTTGCCCGAGTTGACTGGCTCGCCGAAGCAGGTGGAGTGGGCAGTCCGCGAGCGCCGCGCACTCATCCTGAGCGTGCTCGAACGCCTCGCCGCGCGCCCAGGACTCAAGCACCTCGCCGCGCACCCGGCGGAGAAGGAGCTCGCACTAACCTGCGTGCGGGACGCCGCCCAGCGACTGACGGCCGCCAGTTGGTGGACAGACCACCGCGGCGACGCGCGGGCGCTGCTCAGCGAACTCGAACCTGCGCTCCGGGCGGGAGTCAGCAAACTCCAACAGGGAGGCCGCCCATGAAGCGGGTCCGGGAGGTACTGACAGGTGCCGAGTACGAGACGGACGGCGACTTGCGCTGGGGAACAGGGCCTCGGAAGGTGCTCACCTTCCACGAGGCCCTGGCGACCACGCGGCCGTTTCAGCAATCCCCGGACGAGGCGACCTGGGTGCAGCGCCGCGGGGACACGACAGACACTTACGTCCCTGTCGAGGTGCTGGCGTCCACCTCCGTCCTCGACACGTGGGACGAGGACGCCCCGGTTGACCTCGCATTTGAGCGCAAGGTGCGCGCGGTGCGCGTGGCGTCTGCGCGGGAGCTGGGCGCTGCCCAGGCCGAAGCCATGAAGGAGGTTGGCATGTACGGCCCCACCATCACCCGGTCCGATGCAGAGCGCGCCATCCTCTCGGACAGGGCGTCGACGACGCCAGTCGCCGACGCCGAGATCGACGCCTACATCGAGGGCTGGAAGTCCCCGTAGAACGCCCCGATGGATCCGCACCGCGTTTGGCGTCCTTATCTGTGAGCCCCACCCATGCCACGACACGACCCAGCCAAGACACCGCCCGAGTCACAGCGTGCCGCGAAGGGCACGCGGCTCGCGACGCATGAGATAGGCCTCGATGAAGCCTCGGCCAGCGCCCTCGCCTTCCTCATTGAGCGCCTGAAGGCGCACCCGGAGAAGGGGTACCCCGCCAACAAGAGCGGGGTCGCCAGGCTCGGGCTCCAGGAAGCGGCGAAGGCACGCGGCTGGAAGCCTCCCGAGGAGGGCTCCTGATGCAGGCCCTCGACTGGCCCGGCCCGCCCGACGCCGCCCGCGGCTACTGGCGGCGCGGCGGCGTGGACGCGGCGCTGGCTGCCCTTGAGGAGGACGAGGCCGCCGGCCGCATCCCCAAGTCCCTGGCGGACCTGGTGTTCGGCGCCTTCCCCTTCCTCGCGCTTGAGGACGCGGTGAAGCGCCACGGCCCCACGCGCGTGAACGACGCCCTCACCGACCCTCAAGTCCAGCGGGCCCTGGCTCGCGTCACAGGGGGCCCCGACCACCACGGGACCTACAAGCTCCTCTGTATGGAGCGCTGGTTCGGCCTCGTCTACGAGGCCCATGGGCGCCACGACTACGAAGTGTCGCCCGGCCTGGCGCAGCGCCTGCGACACACCGAGCTGCGCGGCCTGTCGTGCGATGACCTGCACCTGCCGCACCCGTGCATCCAGCTGAGGGTCCCCATCGAGGCCGGCATCGCCCTGCCCGATACGGCCGGGCCCGACCTGCCGGTGACGGGGCTTCTCCTCGCAGAGGAGCCCGCGCCTGGCCGTTGCTGGCGCCTCTGCGTGGAGGCCTCGCGGCCCGACGGGCAGCGCACGCTCAATCTAATCTCCGTGTCACTGCCGGCAGGGCAGGACCTGGACACCGCACTCGACTCCCACGAGAGCAAAGCTCAGCACGCCAACGAGCACTGGCGCGCCATCTGGGCCTGGGCCATGAACGTCGTCCTCTACGCCACCAGCGGAGGGGTGCGCGAGGAGGTGTGGCGCAACCGCGAGGCCCGCCAGCTCCGCGACCGGATGATGAAGCTGCCCAAGGGGCCGAAGCGGGACAAGCTCCGCGCGGAGCTCAAGGCCATGGACGTGCAGCGGCGCGTCGTCCTCGGGCCCGGCGTTGTCCCGCTGGAGACTCCACCGCCGGGCACCACGGGCCGGCCGCTGGTGGTGCGCACGAGGGTGTCCGGGCATTGGAAGCGGCAGGTGCACGGCCAGGGGCGCGCCGAGCGCAAGCTGATGTGGATTCAGCCCTACTGGCGCGGACCGGACGATGCCGCCGCGCCGACCGGCACCACCCACGGGCTGGTGTGACGCGCCCGCTGGTACGCCTCCTGCTCTGCACGGCGGGCATGACCAGAATGCAGAGGGTGGCGCTCGCGCAGCGCCTTGGGGCGGCGGAGAGGGAGCTGCAGGCGGCGGTTGCAGCGCTAGACGAGAGTCCAGCGGCGAGGACGCGGTACGCGAGAGCGCTCGCCGAGCACCAAGCGGCGGAAGCGTGCGCGGTGCAGGCGCTGCACGTGAGCCGGCGCCGCCCAGGACCGCGCCCGGCGCGAGCCAGGGCCCCGTCGGCACACGCCCGCTGACGCCCCACCACCTGCTCCGTGGACTGTGCGCGACAAGGCGCAAGGGTAGCCCCACAGCTCTTGCCCTTGCGCCTCTCGCGACGCTGCTACGGCTTGCTCACGTACAGCCGGTACACCGCCCACACGAACGGGACAAGAGCGGCAGCGCCGCCAAGCCCCCAGTGGACGATGACCTTCCACGTGTTGTTATCCAATGGCGGTCACCTTTCCCTTTCTCTGGAGCTGGTGCACCGGCACACGGATTGCGAGTCGCGTTGGCGCCACTGCACTTCTCCAGCGATTTTCTACCTGCCTCGTTGACCCAGGCAGTTCTATCAACCCACACACTGTGCGCAAGAAACCCACATCCAAGCTGCGCCGTGAATGGGCATCAGCGTTCAAGCGGTCGTGGAGTTGCGTTCGAACGAGATGTAGGTAGCTTCTGTCTTGCGAGTCGCGTTGGTGCTACTGCACTTCCGCGCGCAAAAGACGCCCACATGCCCGTGGGCGTCTTTTGCGTTTCTGCCCCCTGACCACGGACTATTGGCACACCGCAGGGGTGCGTCGAGATTTCCAAGTCAACGCACTCACAGTGAGCGGCGGAGGCCAGCCAATCAGCAACTAGCTTGGCTACGTCGCACGGGCAACCTGCCGCGGTGGTGGCAGGCCGTCGGCGCGGCTTCACACTTTGCGTGCTCCAGGGGACCGGCCGCTCACCATTGCATGGCAGGCGAGCAGGTCCCGCAAGGTGAGCCTTTCGACAGCGGCGAGAGCCTGCTTCGTAACTGCAATCATCTGCTCCTCCACGCTCGGAGAGGGTGCCCCTCGCGGGCTCCCCGAACGTCGCAACCTGTAGCCCCTTTCCGGGGGCTCAGCAAATAGGTTTCCGAAAATGTCAACCATTTACGCGAAAGAAAATAGTGCATTGTTGGGTCGGAAAAATCCCCCGGCGGATTCGAGTGGTTACGGCACTTGCTGCGTGCGCAAGGGCGCCTCTGTGGCGTCGCTCCGTGAGCTGCAGACGGAAGAGGCGTGCGCGGTGCAGGCCCTACACGTGAGTCGGCGCCGTCCAGGCCCGCGCCCGCCGCGAGCCAGGGCTCCTGCCCCGTCGACGCACGCAAGCTGACGCCCCTTCTTCTGCGCACGGAGGCAACGTGCGCAGAGACATCCCCCCAGCCCAGACCGCCGAGCAGCTCCGCGCCAAGCGCGTGCGTGACGACTTCGCCCGCGCCAAGCAGCAGGCCACTCTCGCCATGCACCACGAGCACCAGGTGCGCCGCGGCTGGGCCGGCCCTCTCTCCGCTCCAGACGAAGGCGGGCTCCGCCCGCGCCACCGTTGACCTGTCGTGGTGGCGGCGGGCCTTCGGCGCGGCTTTCTCGCCTGCCCAACCACCACACCCTCGGGCATTCCGCCCGGGGGCCTTTCTCCGCCGCGAGGCCGCCATGAGCACTGAGCAGCCCCCGCAACAGGACCCGCAGCAGGACCCGCCCGTGGACGTGCGCTGGGAGGCCGAGCAGTACCGCGTCGTCAAGGACGGCCCGGACCACCACATGGAGGCCTGGGACGCGTTCGGCGACTACTCCCCCTGGTGGGAGCGGCTGGACCTGCTGGCCATGGATGCCGAGGAGTTGAGGCGCCTGCTCCGGCGCCTCATGGACACGCTGTCACGGCAGGGCGGCCGGAAGTAGCCGCCCTGCCGGTTGCGTCACGCAGCCTCGCCGTGGCCCTCGCGCAGCGCCTGCTCCAGCCGGCGGGCCGCAGCCTCGCAATAGCGCTCCTCGAGCTCCACGCCCACCGCGCGGCGCCCGAGCTGCTGCGCGGCGACGAGGGTGGCGCCGCTCCCTGCGAACGGGTCCAGCACCAGGCCGCCTTCCGGGCACGAGCGCGCCATCAGCAGGCTCAGCAGGGAGACCGGCTTCTCAGTGGGGTGCGTCCGCTGCTGTGGGGGCACCGGCGCGTGGCCCGCGAGGACGGCCCCCATGCGCTTGCCCACCAGCGGCCGACGCTTCGGGCCGGCCGCGTGCAGCACCACCTCGTAGTCCGGGGCGTAGGAGGCCGCGCAGTCCCCCATGCCTCCGCGGTTCTTCCACCACACGAGAGCGCCCTTGATCCGCATGTGCGCCGAGGTCGCGTCGTAGAAGTCGGGCCACGACTCCCAGTGGCAGAACACGTAGGCGTGCGCATCCGGCGCCAGTGCATGGCTCGCCGCGGACAGGGCCTGGCGCAGCACCCTCATCCCCTGGCGCGAGCCGTCGGCCCGGATGGCGGCGGACGTCTTCCCCTTCCCCTCATAGGCCATCCCATAGGGTGGGTCCGTCAGGAGCAGGTCCACGGATGCGGACGGTAGGTCCACCAGCTGGTCGCGGCAGTCCGCGTGGTACAGCGTCACGGTGCGAGTCGAGTAGTAGGGCTTCAAGACGTCCTTTCCGGCGCGGCGCCCTCTGTTCTGCACAGCCAGTGCCGGCATGTGCCGCGTCCTCATGATGGAACGCAGCGTGAGCAACCTGACGCGGAGGGTCCTATGTGGTGGCCAGCCCGAGGAATAGTCTCAATCTCATGCTCAAGCGCCGACTTATCTTCGCCAGTCTTGTCCTAGCCGTCGCCTCGCCCGCCCCCGCACAAGGCCCCCCCATCCGGAAGGAGTGGCGCGTTGCTGCGCAGCTAGCCTGTAGAGGCGACACTCCCTTCGTTGACCCCAACTCGCTGGACCAAGAAGTGTGCACCGTCACGTGCAAATCGGGAAACAGCTCCGGGCAGAAACTGGGCACCGCGCGCCTCGCCAACGGGTCGCCATGCCACAAACACCACATGGCAATGCCTCCGTTCCCACTGCACTTGGGCACTTGCTACAACGGCTACTGCAACACACCGAATCAATAGCGTCATGAGACAACCCGCTCCGGGATTCCCAGAGCGGGTCGTCTCACATCACCAACCGAACGTGAACCGGGCTCCGACGCCGGCCATCCGCTCTCGTGCGTTGGCCTCACCGAAGGCGAATAGCCCAAGGTTGGACCGGAGCCGAGCCCCCGCCTCCAAGCGCGCGTAGGCGCCGGAGAGCGAGGACACGCCGGCCTGGGCCTCCAGGTAGCCGCTCCTCACCGGCACATCGGAGAGGACACGGGAGAGCCCCGCGGACACCTCCGCCCGCGGGGCGTCTAAGGGTGCGGCAGCACCGGGGCCAGGCCAGCGCTGGTGACGGCATGCGCGGCGGCGAGGGCGGCCTCGTCCGTTGCCCGCGTCGCCTTCTGCGCGGCCTTCTGCTCACCATGGAGGGCCTTGAAGCTCAACTGCACCACCGTCTGCTCATGCGGCTTGAGCGGACGCCAGCCGTTGGCGCGGAACCACTCGTCCGCCACCTGGAGCCCGCGGGCGGCCTTGTCCCAGCCGTTGTCCTCCGGGTTCTCCGCAGCGATGTCCTCCACGATGTTGAAGGCGTGGAAGGCGGCCAGGGCGATGCGCCGCTTGCGCCGCTCGTTGAGCCAGCTCCCGCCGGCGAAGAGGGCGACGCCAGTGCCGACGACGCCGAACACGGTGGCGATGCCGGAGGGCGTGAACACGGACGCGAGGATGGTGTCGAGGATGCCGCTCGCCGCGGCCCCGGTTGCCTGGGCCAGCGCTACAGGGGACGTGAGGAGGACGCCGAGGGCGGCGGAGAGGATGAGGGTCTTGCGGTGCTTCATGGGTGCTCCTGGGGACTGCGAGGTGGACAGCCCCCAGGAGAAGAGGTGCTCAGGCCGCGAACTCCGCGTGCCGCCGCAGCACGTCGGTAGCGTAGTCCCGCCCGGTGGTGACGCTGTCCACGGCGGCCTGGCGCTGCGCATCCGTGGCATCGGCGGGGAGGCGCGCCAGCACGGAGCGCACCTTGCCCAGGCCCGCGTTGTAGGCCGCGAGTGCCCCGGCCACGTACCCGTCCAGGGAGTCCAGGTTGCGGCGCAGGTGACGGCACCCGTAGTGCACGTTGACCGCCGGGTCCCGCCACAGCGGGCGGCCCAGGTCGTCCACGGCGCCGATGAAACCCTTGTGGGCGCGGTCATCAATCTGCATCAAGCCTCGCCCGTGCCCGTGGTCCCCCGTGCCCGCGGGGCCCTTCGGGGTGAGCGCGTCGCCGCCCAGGGACTCGCGGTCCATCAGGGCGAACACAAGCAGCGGGTCGAGGCGGTACAGCAAGGCGAGGGGCTCAACTACGGAGCGCCAGCGTTCAATGCGAGGAGGGACCGGCATGATGACTCCCGAGGGCGAAGGGTTGCCCCCGGGAGAAGTGGCGCTCAACTCAGGGCAGCGGGTCCGGAGCCACATCGCTGGTGGACTGGTGGCGGAGGATGGCCGCCTGCACCCGGTTCAGGACCTCGTCCCCGGTGATGCCCTCCTTCTCCAGGGCCTGCACCGCCGCGCGGCTCGCGAGCAGGATGGCCTCGTCGCGCTCCGCGTTGCCGGCGGCCACCCAGCGCTGCTGCGTGAGCGGGCCCACGGCATCCCAGCCGGGCACGTCCCTGCCGTCGAACGTCTTCCAGGGGCCGTGCGGGCCGGGCACCGCGTTGTAGGTGACGAATCCGAGGTAGCCGCTGCGCTTCATGTCGAGGGGATTGCTCATGTGCTGCCTTCTCCATGGGTGCTGCGAGTGAAAGGGGATGCGCCACCGCGTTCCGGCCCGGCCCGGAACGCGGATGGACTCACTGCGGACGGTGGGTGACCGGGGGCGGCGCGGCCTGGAGCTGCGGCGCGTACTGGGAAGGGGGCGGCAGTGTCTGGACGAACCAGCGCCCGCACTCGCGCAGGCCCGCGAGCCCGAGCAGGCCCACGACAGCGCCCACCACCCAGAGGGCGCCCCCCATCCGGGAGTTCCTGTGCTCCTGCTGGTCCTGCCTCTGTTCCAGCCGCGGGATGACGTCCACCGACAGGGCATGCGTCGCGGACGCCTTCTCCAGCGCGTCGACTCGGGCGAGCAGCTTCTCCTGGGCATCGGTCCTGACGGCCGTCTTCTCCAGCGCGTCCACCTTCGCCGCCAATCCCGGCACGACGCCCACGATGGGAGCGTGCTCGGACAGCCGCCGGTCCACCTCCATCACGCGGTCCTCCAGCCGGCGGAACTGCTCGGACGTGGCCATGCGCTCGCTGACGCCACGCAGGTCCTCCCGGACGTTCTCCAGGAGTTGGTGCACGCCAACAGTCATGCGGGTGTTGGCTTCCTTCGAGGCCTCGACCTGCGCGAGCAGTCGGGCGAGTTCCTCACGGGTGGTGCTGCGGCGCGGCTCGGGGGGCATGACGCACAGAAGGGGCGCCCCGAAACGGCAGCCGCGGGCACCCACAGCCCAGAGGACGGCCGCACAGGCGGCACCGGGGCGGACGCCCGTACCGGGCCGCCATCAGCGCCCGTCCCTACGGTACAGGTGTAGGCGACACCGCCACGCCAGTCCGAGCGAAGAGCCATGGAGGTCCCAGGTGTCCCACATGCGCTGGGCCTGGTGCTCAAGGCGCCAGCGCATGGCGGCCGTCAGCGCGTCTTGGTACGCAGCCCACGCACCGTCCTCCCGGCTCCGGGGGCAGTCGCGGCCCTCGCTCTCACGGGCGGCGCGCTCGGCGACGTCAGCAATCATGAGGTCCCAGACGTGGCGGTAGACGGCCTCGGTGGCGTGGTCGCGGCGGGCGGGCAGCTCCTGTAGCAGCACCCGCCACACGTCGGCCGGAGCGAAGCACGCCACGAAGCGGGAGCCAGGTGCGCTGGCGTTCTCGTCCGGCACGCGCTCCCACGTCGGCCGGGCCTTGCCCTCCGCGGACGGGGGCTGGGGTGCCGTCACCGACGGCGCCTTGAGCCGCTCCACCTCGGCCTTGAGCTCAGCGTTCTCCGTGGCCAGCGCCTTCCACTCGTCCGTCAGTTCCCGCCACTCCGGGAGCAGAGTGTCCATCTCCACCCAGCCGAAGCCGCCGCGCTCGGCGATGCACTCCAGGCTCTGGCTGGTGCCGCACCGCTGCACGTAGGCGGACCACGCCCGCTCGGCCACAGGCCAGGGGATGCGCAGTGGGCCGGGCTTCGCCTTGCGCTCCGCCATGAGCGGGAAGAGCGGCATGCGCCTCCGGGCAGACTCCTCGCATGGCTTGCAGCCATACTCCGCAAGGCCGTGACCGCATGCCTTCATGGCGCCCTCCGCTTCGCCGCGCGGTGCAACCTGATGCACTCGACGGTCTTGTACTTGTCCACCTCGACAGCGCCAGCCGCGACAGCCGCCGCTCGCCGCTCGCCGTTCAGGTCGTAGTGCGGAAGGTCTCCATCGGTCTGGAACCATGCGCGCCGCATGCCGATACGCGCGGCCACAGCGTGAAGCTCCGTCAGGTCCAGGCTGTCCGTGAACAGGTGGCACGAGCCCTTGGCGAACACGCGGCGCACCTGCGCGGACTTCCCCCTCAGCCCGTAGTTCACCAGCGCGTCGACGTAGACGGTCATCGCTCAGCCCCTCCGGAGCCCCGCTCCTGGGCGTCGCACTGGCCCGGACAGGTCAGGGTGCCGCACGTCGAGCACCCCTCAAGAGGGAGCCCCGCCCGCCGTTTCGCGGAGTCCTCCCCGACGGGCGCGTCCCCGGTCTCCGTCACCTCGAAGCGCACTGGGTTGGGGCCGTCGACCAGCAGTGACACCCAGCCCCACCCCATGCGCGGCCCGCTGGGAATGGCCCCGAGGCAGCCGTTGAGGAGCCCCAGCACGCCGACGCTCGCCACATCGTCATCGCGGCGCACCTGAATGGACGGGTGGTGCGCGAGCGCCTCGTTGCATGGGACACGCACCGCGAGGAGCTTCGCGATGGCCGAGGGGTCCGCCCACAGCGCTACGTTGAGGGCATCCACCGCAGCGCTCACGTGCGCCGGGATGCGCGGGCCCGGGGGCGCAGGCAGTGTCGGGAAGGCAGCGCGGAGCACAGCCACGGCCGCCCCATCCGCTGGCGTCACGACCTCGATGCGTCGCCACAGGATGCGGATGGCGTGCTCCACGTTGGCGCGCTCAATGGCTGCTTCTGACTGGACCTGCCTCGCATATCCCTGTGCCTCCACCACCGCCCTGGCCAGCCGCCGCGATTCGTGTCGGCGGTGCCGCTCCCGCACCAGTTCGAAAACGGCAAGGAGGGGGGCGGCGACGAGGGCGGCCATGACGGCGTCGAGGAGCTGATTGGTCATGCTCCCGGAGAAGGGGCGCCCTCGCCCGCTGCACCGCTTCTTCGGGCCATGCGCGATGCCGATATCCGCCCGCTGCTGGTGCGTGCCGTCAGGGCCAGGTACCCGGACGCACGGGTGATGGATGAGCTGGGCCTGATGTATGGCCACGTCCGGGTAGACGTGGCGGCGCTCAGCCCCAACTGCCTGCATGGCTACGAAATCAAGGGGGACGCTGACGACCTGCGCCGCCTCCCCGAGCAGGTGCGGCTGTACAGCGAGGCGCTGGACCGGTGCACGCTGGCGGTGGGCGAGCGCCACCTGCACAAGGCCGCGCCGCTCCTGCCGCCATGGTGGGGCATCGTCCGCGCACGGCAGGTGGATGGCGCGCTCGTGTTGGAGCCGGAGCGCGAGGACCAGGAGAACCCCGAGCCCACCGCCCACGCCACCCTGCACCTGCTCTGGCGACCGGAGCTGCTCGCGCTGCTCGACGCTGCCAGGGAGGCGAAGGGCATCCGGTCAGCATCCAAGGGCCGCCTGTTCCGCCGCGCCCTGGAGCGAATCCCCGCGGACGAACTACGCGCCCACGTCCGGCGGGTTCTCGTGACGCGTGAGGGCTGGCGGTAGGCGTGCGACGCGTTCAAGGCAGGCCACAAGGTCTGCCCGCGCCTGCGCCTGCCGCTCGGCAATCGCCGTGAGCGTGTCGGACATATGCGTGGCCACGGAGGCGCCGAGTTGAGCCAGAGCAGTGACCGCGGGCTCCATGCGCGCCGCCTGCCGCTCGCGGACCTCCACCAGCTTCGGCTCGGCCTGCTCAAAGGCCGCGTGGATGCGCTGAAAGACGTTGGCCGAGTCGCTCATGCGCGCACCGTAACACCGCACCGAGCTGGCACGGTTCATGTCACCCAAACACCATGCCAAGCCGACATGGCGCACATGTGGGACATGGTGGTTTTACAGTGCGCCTGGATGTAGGCACAGGTGCCCCGGGGTGGGAAACCGGGGAGACGGCCCCAAAACGTGATTGCTCGGCGGCCCACAATCCGGACGCGCGAATTCTTCGGGATTTTTCCGAGGGGAATCTGTCAGACGACCCCCGTTTTTCTGGGGCCCTGGCGTTCCTGGTGGCCCGCTGGCGCGCGTTGGCAGGGCGGACGGCGCCCTGGGCGTGCGCGCGCTCGCGACGCATGGCGGGCCGCTGGCGCCCCTTCTGAGGGGGCATGCCCCCACTCACTCCCAGCGACGTTGCCCAGCGGCTCAGCGCTCATCCCTACCTCACCGCCGAGCCAGGCGAGGGCGAGGTGCTCATCCGCCAACTCAACGGCGCCGGACGCACCGTGCGCCTCGACATGGCGCGCGCGATAGACGCCTGTGCCTCAGGCCCGGGAGCGCTCGTTGCCCTCGCCGAGCGGCTCGTCTTCAGCGACTGGCGAGCCGAGTGGGAGGAGTTGTGGCGCATGCTCGCGACGACGAAGGACGCGGTGCCCGTCCAACTCGCTCGCCGCTGCGCAGTCCTCGCGGCCATGAGGACGCGCGCCGACTGCGCAGACCTCGTGTGGCGAATGGGCACCGACCTGCCGGTGTACCACCACGAGCGGCCCGCGCTGTGCGAGGCGGGGCTCAGCATTGGTCGCCTCGCGCTCCCCACCGACGAGGCGCCCTGCACCCCTTCTGAGGGGGCATGACCAACACCACCCCCGAGTCCAAGCCCAAGTCCGTCTCCCCCCTCCTCCAGAGCGCCGAGCAGTCCCTGCGCGGACAGGAGTTCATCACCGCGCAGGCCGTGCCCGAGGGACTCCGCCTCACCGGGCGTAAGGCGCTGCTCGGAAGGGTCGCCATCCTCACGGAGGACGATGTCCGCCGTGCGCGCGACATCCGGCACCAGCAGGCGCACAGTACCGGCCTGCGAGACGCCGCCATGTGGGCACTCATCGGGGCGCCGGAGCCGAGCAAGACCGAGTTGGCGAAGCTCGTTGAGGCCGAGGCGCGCACCGAGGACCGCCCCACGATCCAGTCCTTCGCCCACCTGTTGAGCGGCCACCTCGACTTCAGCGCCCAGGCCCAGGGCAGTGGCATCGCGCTCTTCGCCACCGGCTCATCGCGCAGCGCCTACCTGACCGAGATGCTCGTGAACGCGGCGCTTCGGAAGGGCGGGCTCACGGAGTTGTTGAGCAAGGCCCGGGGAGCACTCGGTTTGGATGCCTCTGTCCCCTCCGACCGCAAGGCCCCCATCGCTCACGTCACCGTCGAGGCCACCCTCGACACGAGCCAACCCCTCGCGGCCGTCAACGAGTTGAGCGCGGCCGTGACTCACCTGGAGGAGAAGCTCGATTCCACGGCCGGACAGCTCGGCGTC
Organism: Myxococcus sp. CA023; assembly: GCF_010998615.1. Lineage (GTDB taxonomy): Bacteria > Myxococcota > Myxococcia > Myxococcales > Myxococcaceae > Myxococcus. The sequence goes on from NZ_JAAEAH010000077.1 coordinate 22,538, forward strand.
CTGCTCTCCGTCATCCCCGTCGTCTCGGGGGCAGTGTCCGCCATCTGCGCGGAGGGAGGCACGGCGGCGGACCACGAGGCCGCCGCGACGCACCTGGTGGCGCTCGTGGAGAAGGCGCGAAAGCTCGCCCTCGGCGCCGAGTAGTCGGCACCCCTTCTCCGAGGGGTGTCCTCCCCTCGCGGCTATGACCCGACGTCCCCACCTGCCGGCCGGCCGCCGAAGAAGAAGCGCGGCCGACCGGCGAAGTGGAACGGGCCTGCCTCGACGCTGACCTTCGAGATTCACCGGGACGTGTGCGAGCGGCTCCGCTCCGGCGCGACGAAGCGCATGGCCGCTGCGCTCGCAGGCACCACCGAGGTCCGCCTGCAGGGGTGGCTGCGCCGGGGGCGTGAGGCCATCGAACAGGGCAAGCGCTCTCGCTACACGGAGCTGGTCCAGGACGTGGAGCGGGCCGAGGCCGAGTACCAGATGGCTCTCGTCGAGGCGGCCACGGCCGCCATCGGCGACAAGACGATGAACGACAAGGTGATTCGGTGGCGCCTCTCTGTGGCGTCCCCGAAGGACTTCACCGTACCGCGCGAGGCACCGGTTGCCGCGGGCAACGGACTGGGGCCGCTATTCGAGCTGGTGACGCCGGAGCAGGCCCGGACGCGCCTCGACGAGAAGCTGGCCCGGTTCCTCGAGGAGCACGACAAGGAGGAGGCGGACGCGGCCGAGCCACCTCCGAGCAAGGACGCGGAGGAAGACGCAGACGACGAGGACGGCGATGGTAGCTAGCGCCTCCATCCTGGAGGCCGGCGAGAAGCTGCTCGACGGCATCCCCGTTCTCACTTCTGAGCGGAACGGCCGGCACTCGACGCTCCAGCGGATAGCCCTGCGCGCTCGCAAGGTGCAGGGCAGCGTCGCGGGCTTCGCGGACCTCCTGGGCCTGACGGCGCAGGAGCTCGTCACCCTCTACTACGAGCCCATCTACTCCCTGCGCCCGGTGCAGGTGCCTCCCAGCACCTACCGGACGTTCTTCTTCATGGGGGGCCGTGGCACCGGCAAGACCTATGGGGGAGCGAGCGCGGTCATCGAGGAGGCGCGTGCGGACCCCGAGGCCCGCATCCTCATCGTCGGGCCCACCTACTCCGAAATCGTCAAGAACCAGTTGGAGGGCCCGTCCGGCATCCTCTCGCTGAGCGCCCCCTGGTTCTATCCGAAGTACGAGAAGGCAAAGCGCCGTCTCGTGTGGCCCAACGGCGCCCAGGCGACGTGGCTGCCTGCGAAGAACGCCGACAAGTTCCGCGGGCACCAGTACACCTTCATCTGGGCCGACGAGCCGGTGGCGTGGAAGGGCGACGCCATCGCCGTCTACAAGGAGTGCCGCGCAGTCCTTCGCCTGCGCACCTCGCGCATGCGGCGCGAAGGACTCAGCGCCCGCATGTTCATCACCACGACGCCGGCGCCGACGCCGCTCTTCGTGGAGATGCTCAGCGACCGCGAGGGCCTGGTCCTCGCGCGGTCGTCCACCCTGGAGAACAGCGACAACCTCGACCCGGCATACGTCCGCTACGCGCGGCGGATGATGCACACGACGGAGGGCCGCCGGGAGTTTTTGGGCGAGCTCACCTTCTCCATGGACCCGGCCCTCTACCGTCGGGTCAACTGGGCCGCGACGCGCGTCAGCCGGAAGGACGCCCCCAAGGAGTACGACTACATCGTCGTGTCCGTCGACCCAGCGACGGGCGAGAAGAAGAACAGCGACCTCCACGGCATCGTCGTGGTGGGCGTGCGCCGCGAGAAAGACGGGCTCGACCACGTCTACGTGCTCGCCGACCTCTCCCTCCAGTCTCCCGAGCCCAGCGCCTGGGCGAAGAAAGCGGTGGATGCGCTCCGTGCCTGGGAGACAGCCGCCGCGAAGGACAGCCGCGGCCGTCCGAAGGCGTGGATCTTCGCCGAGTCCAACACCGGCGGGAGCATGGTCAAGGCGACCATCCGCACCGTCGCCAAGGTGAAGGTGAAAACGGAGCGCGCCCGGCAGTCCAAGGCCGAGCGCGCAGCCCCGGTGTCCGCGCTCGCGGAGGCGGGGCTGGTGCACATGGTGGGCAAGCACGACAAGCTGGAGAAGCAGCTCTCCCGCTTCACCGGCCAGGAGGGCGGACACGGTCGCGACGACCGTGCCGACGCCTTCGCATGGCCCATCTACAAGTACGTCGTCCCGAAGCGGAAGAACGCCGGAGCTGCGGAGCGGGCCGCGGCGGCCACGGAGCGCGCCACCCCGGCGGACGACGAGGACGAGGACTAGCGCTCCGACGGCCAACCGGCCAGGTCCGTCACGATGGTCTGATACTGGCGCTGCATCGTCCTGTCGAGGTCAGGGCCCGGCACCAGACGCCACGCCTCCATGTACCGCTTGCCGACGGGGGCGTTGCCCGGGGACGTCTCAATGTGCTGGCCCTCGATGTAAAGCCACACGTGCGGGTCACGCGACCAATCGGCGAGGTCGGCCACCCGGTATCCAGCAACAAGGCACACGTCGCGGTGTCCGAGGTCGAGGGCGGCAAGGAGGGCGAAATAGCTGTTCGTCTCGCAATGGTGGTCCTCGAAGGGCACCCCGCTGGCAGCGGCCCTTCCACGAGCGGCGGACTCCAGGTCCGGGGTAATGCGAACAACCGACGGGACTGCGGTCAAAGCATCGAGCTTGCTTGTCATACCTTCTCTTGTTTCTGAACGTCGCGACGGGGGCAGTAAAGAACCATGCGGCGCCGTCCGCCCCTTCTCGGAGGGCATGGCCTCTTTCCTCCGCCGCGTCGCGAAAGCCCTAGGACTCCTCCCGACCAGCGGCCCCCTCGTCCACGCCATCCCCGTCTTCTCGTTCAGCCCCCGTCGCGGCACCCGGGAAGTGCTCGTCGCGTACCGGGAGAACGGCTGGCTCCGCGCGGTGGTGGACACCGTCGCTGACGCTGTCGCGACGCCCCAGTGGAAGGCATACAAGCCCGTGGCCGCGAATGGGGGCAAGCGCTGGGACGACCCGCGCTGGAAGTCGCTCAACCGGCACGAGCGCCGCAAGGCGCTGAAGGAGGCAACCCGGACGGGGGAGCTGGTCGATCTCCCCCAGCACGAGGTGCTCCGGGTGCTGGAGTCGCCACACCCCCAGTTCCCCGGCCGGGAGGTGCGCAAGCTGATGCAGATTCACCTGGACCTGTCCGGGGAGACGTTCCTCTGGCTCCGCCTCGGCGAGGACGGCCGCCCTGTGGGCTGGGAGGTGGTGCCGCCCCACTGCATCCACCAGACGCCGCAGCCGGGCCACCCCTACTTCGCCCTCAACTACAACCAATTCCACGGGATGGTGCCCTCCGAGCACATGGTCTGGCCCAAGCACCTGGACCCCGAGAACCCGCTCGGGCGCGGCGCAGGACGTGGCGTCGCACTCGGAGACCAGCTCGACACGATGGAGGCCATCGACCAGGCCACCAAGGCGACCTTCGAGCGGGGCGGGATGCCCACAGCCATCGTCGGCATCGACTCCAAGCGGGAGGACTTCGAGGGAGAGGAAGCCGCCGAGGACCTGGAGAAGCGATACAAGGCCGAGTTCAACAGCCCGGCGAGTGCGGGCAAGCTGTGGTTCGCGCCGGCGGGAGTCACCATCGCCCAGGTGGCCATCAACTACCGCGAGTTGCAGGCCGACGAGCTCGCCAAGTCCATGCGCGCCTACGTGCGGCAGGTCTTCAACGTGCCCCCGGAGTTGGTGGGGGACACCAGCAGCTCCAACCGCAGCACCTCTGAGGCGGCCAAGTACCACCTGGCCGAGTACGCGGTGGCGCCTCGCCTGGAGTTCCTCCTCTCCTGGTTCCAGCACTGCCTGGTGCCGCTCATCGACCGGGACGTCATCCTCGACTACGAGGACCCGCGCCCGCAGGAATTCGAGCGCATCTTCCGCGCCATGACGACGCCCATCACCGAGGGCTTCGAGTGGAACGAAATGCGGCAGGTCGCGGGCTACGAGGCCCTGCCCGAGCTGGCCGGCAAGCGGCCCGCGCCGCTGCCGGGCCAGGGCGCGGGCGGCAACAACGCCGAGAGCGCAGCCGCAAACGCCACGCCGAAGCCTCCGCGGGACAGGTCCGGCGAGGAGGGCCGCGTGTAGCGCCGCCCCTTCTTCCTGGGCATGAAAACCTTCCTCAAGCTGATGTCGATGGAGCCAGCCGAGGGTGATGGCCCCCCGGTCTTCCGCATCACTTCCCCCAACCTGGACCGCCACAAGGACAGGGTGCTCGCCATCAAGGCCGACGGCGAGGAGTTCCGCGTCCCATTGCTCTGGAACCACGACGACTGGAATCCAGCCATCGGCGTTGCGCGCTGCTACCGCCAGGGCGACCAGTGGCTGATGACGCCCAGCTTCGACGGTGCCTGTGAGACGTCGCGGATGGTCGGCGCGAAGGTGAAAGCGCGCACGCTGGAACAATGCAGCATCCGTCTCGTCCCCTTGGAGGAGCCGGTTCCCAACGCGGAGGGTGGCTACGACTACCCCCTGGTTGAGGTGCCGGAGGTGTCCATCGTCAACATGGGGGCGAACCAAGACGCCGTGCGGTTGCGGTCCGCCAGGTCGGGCGGGAGGCCGCGCGCTACTGACGGCGCCGCGGGGGGGCTCCTCAAGCAGATGGCACGCCGGATTGAGCACCTTCAGGCCCAGTTGAAGCGACTCCTCAAGGCGCTGGGCGAAGACGAGGAAGCGAACCTCGACGAGGAAGACGACGAGGAGAAGGAGCTCGGCGAGGACGAAGACGAAGAGGCGAACCTCGGCGAGGACGACGACGAGGAGAAGGAGCTCGGCGAGGACGAAGACGAAGAGGCGAACCTCGGCGAGGACGACGACGAGGAGAAGGAGCTCGGCGAGGACGAAGACGAGGAAGCGAACCTCGGCGAGGACGACGACGAGGAGAAGGAGCTCGGCGAGGACGAAGACGAGGAAGCGAACCTCGGCGAGGACGACGACGAGGAGAAGGAGCTCGGCGAGGACGAAGACGAGGAAGCGAACCTCGGCGAGGACGACGACGAGGAGAAGGAGCTCGGCGAGGACGAAGACGAGGAAGCGAACCTCGGCGAGGACGACGACGAGGAGAAGGAGCTCGGCGAGGACGAAGACGAGGAAGCGAACCTCGACGAGGAAGACGACGAGGAGAAGGAGCTCGGCGAGGACGACGACGAAGAGGCGAACCTCGACGAGGAAGACGACGAGGAGGAAGAGTTGCCTCCCGCGAAGGCGAAGGCGCTGCGCGCTCGTCTCGTGAATCGACACGGCTTCACCCAGGCCCAGGCGAAGGCGCTGTCGCACGCCGACCTGCTCGGTCTGACGGCGCTCTACGGCGCCAAGTAACCGCCGCCCCTTCTCCCCAAGTGCAAGGCCACCGCCTTCCGATGGAGACCCCATGAGCAAGACCAAGATGAAGAGCAAGAACGCCCCGTCCCGCCGCTCACGCCCCCATCACCGGCACGGACCTGCAGCTCGACCTCTCCCAGGACACCCGTCAGAAGCGCCTGTATGCGGCCCTGGGCCTCCGGCTCAAGTCCGCATACCTCGGCATGGCCGGCAACTTCGGGCTCGCGAAGGAGGACAAGTACAAGCGCCTGGGTGCGTTCCTGGAAAGGACGAAGGCCGCCGGCCAGTTCCTCTCCATCTTCGACCAGGGCGGTGCGTTCGCACGGGAGACGGTGTCCTCCGAGTTGGTCGAGCTCTGCCGCCCCAACAGCATCCTCATGGCTGCCGGCGTCCGGACCGTCTCCGACTATGGCGCCCAGTTGACGATGGGCACCATTGACGAGGGCGTGAAGGTGCACTGGGTCGGCGAGGGTGAGCCCGCTCCGGTGGCGACGGTGAAGGGAGGCCGCCTCGTCCTCCAGGCGCACAAGCTCTCGGCGACTGGGCGTCTGTCCAACGACCTGCTCCGCCTCGGCACCATCGACGCCGCCGCTGTCGTTGGTGAGGACATGGCCGCCGCCATCGCCCTGGAGATTGACACCGTCGGGCTCAAGGGTGACGGCGTGGCCAAGCCCAAGGGTGTGCGTGGGCAGATGGATGTCGGCAACAGCAAGCCCGCGGCGGGTAACACGACGGCCAACAAGATTACCGACACGGATGGGCTGCTGGCCGACGTCGCCAAGGCCAACATTCCTGGAGGAGTGCGCGCCAGCCGCGGCTTTTACTACTCCGACACGGAGACGTTCCACGCACTCAAGCAGACGCGCGACAACGCGGGCTGGGTCTTCCCCGAGCTGCGCGACTCGGAGACCCCGACCATCAACGGGCGCCCCTACTTCTACTCCGAGACGCTGGCCGGCGACGACATCCTCGGATTCGGCCTCGCGACGCAGCTCATCCTCGGTATCGCCACGCCGCTGGAGGTGGCCATGGGCGAGAACGGCACCGACTTCTCCGCGGACATGATCACCATGCGCGGCATCACCCTCGTGGACTTCCTGCTCCGCTACAAGAAGGCGTTCGCCGAGCGGACCGGGATCCCCTACTGACGCGCGCCCTGGGCGCGTGCCAGCACCGCGCTCGTCGGTACGCGCCCTCCCCCTCCCACCCTCTCACCGGAGTACGCATGCATCCCGACAGAACCGATATCGGCTACCGCTACAAGGCAGACACCCAGGCGCTGCCACCCTCCATCCAGTCCGCCGGCACCCGGAACGGCGACGGCATCGACATCACCGCCTACGGCTCCGGGACGCTGGTGGCGAACATCGGCGCCGTCGGCGCCGCCCCCACGGCGACCTCCATCACATACGCCCTGGAGACGAGCGAGGACGGCACGGACGGCTGGGTGCCGCTGACCGACCTCAACGGAAATCAGTTCTCCACCGACGCCATCACTACCGGTGACACGTGCGTCGAGTTGGACTTCACGCTCCAGTACATCACGAGGACGCACCGCTTCCTGCGCGTCGTGGAGACGGTGGCCTTCACCGGGGGCACCAGCCCGGACGTCATCGCCGGGGCGACGCTCGTCCTCGGCGGCGGCCAGCGCCTGCCCCTGTGAGGTGAACGCCCGTGCCCGCACCTCAAGACCTCGTGACGTCCGAACTACTCCCGCTCACCGCGCGCGCCGCGGTTGAGCCGGCGCGGCTCGGGCTGTTCATCACCGCCGTCTCCGATGCCCTCGCGGCCTACGTGGGCTATCCCCTGCACCAGCGGCTGGGGGTGGTGGAGACGGTGGCGGGCACGGGCGCGCCGCACCTCTGGCTGCGCGGCGGTGCCGTGCGCCGGGTGGTGCGCGTGGAGGTGCGCGGCGTGGAGCTGGAGCCGGATGCCTACGCGCTCGAGTCGGCCCTGATGGGCCGTCTGGTGGCGCGTCGGCACCGATGGCCCTTCACTGGCACCTGGTCGCCGGGGGTGTCCTCCACGCCGATGGAGGCCCAGGACACGGGCGAGGTGGTTGTCACCTACGACGCGGGCTGGGTGACGCCGGGCCAGCGCGCGTTGAACACCAGCCTGGAGGTGGACCTGCCTGCCGCCATCCAGCTTGCCGCGGTGGAAGCCATCACCGCGGCCGTCTCCCGCGATGGCAAGCCGGGCGACGTCGCGTCCGAGTCCATCGGCGGCACCAGCATGTCGTACTTCGCCGGCCCGGACGGCGGGCGCACGGCCATCCCCACCACGACGCTCCAGATGCTGGGGCCCTACCGCAAGGGGAGACGCTGATGGCGCTCATGGGCCATGCCTTCCGGCAGGTGTTCCACCTGCAGCGGCTGGTGCGCACCACCGCCCGGGGCGAGCACGAGTACTCCGAGCCAGAGCCGCACCGCTGCCGCTACGAGGGCACGATGAAGCGCGTCATCACTGCCGACGGCGACGAGCGGCTGTCGGAGGGGCTCATGCGCTGCTCTGTCGAGGTCAGGACGGATGACAGGGTGTTCCCCCCGGGCACGATCCCGGACGACGAGGACGCGGGCAAGCAGCCCCTCCACATCGCTACGCAGTACAACCTCATGGGCGCGGTGGACCACTACGAGGTCTACCTGTGACGCCCCGGGACGTTGAGCTCGAGCTGGCCGCGTACCTGGAGGCGGCAGGGCTGGACCTCTCCACCACCAGCAACCCGCCAACCCTCTACCCCGGGCCATTCCCCGTCAGCGCGCCGCAGCGCTTCGTTTGTGTCCGCCACACGGGAGGTCAGTCGGGGCTCTATCTCGGCACGCAGCGAGGGGTGATGGCAGCCGACGTGCAGGTCATCACGCGCGGGCCGAAGGGCAGCTACACGGGCACTCGAGACTTCGCTGTGCGGTGCTGGTCCGCGCTGGACCTGGCGCGGGTGCCGGACTTCATCGACGTGCGCTGCGAGGGGGCGGGGCCCACCTTCATGGGCACTGACGGCGAGGGCGCCCCCCGCTTCGTGTTCAACCTCACGGCGCGCTACACCGCGTAGGCGCCGCCCCTTCTCAGGGGCATGGCCGTCAAGGTGTCCTTCAAAGCCCCTGCCCTCGTGCGCCTGCGTCAGCAGCCGCAGCAGGTCCTGCGCGCGCTCGACCTCCCGCTGCGCGATGCGGTGCGCCGGACGCTGGACCTGTCCACCTTCCTCGTCCCGCGTCGCTCGGAGGAGGAGCGCGACGAGCACCGGCGCAACGCCAACGGCGTGCCGGAGAAACCGCTCGCCGACACCGGGTTCATCAGCGGGCCCGCGTACAACATGCAGCGCCTCTCCGTCTCGTGGAGCGCTGGGTATGAGCACCCCTCGGCGGGCCCCATTCACGAGGGATTTCACTGGGGGGACCAAATCATCCGGCCCCCGCCGCACTTTTTGAAGAAGGCCTTCCGGAAGTCGCGCTCCGTCGCTCGAAAGGGCGTCGCGCAGGTGCTGGCCACGTACCTCCAGAAGCAGTTCCCCCGTCGATAGGAGCACCGCCCAATGGCAGACCCGGTTATCGCTTACATCCACGCCATCCACCTTGCCGCGACGGCGTCCGAAGCGCCGTCCGCGAGCAACAAGATGGACGGAATCTCAGACGCGCCGGTCAACATGACGGCGGACACGGTGGAATCCAGCTACCTCGGCCAGGACAACGGCTGGAAGCGCAGCATGACGACGGCCAAGAGCTTCCAGATTCCGATCTCGGGCCACCTGATGCGCAACGACCCGACGCACATCCTGCTGCGCAACGCCTTCATCAACCACGAGACGGTGTGGCTGCTCATCGTCGAGGACGAGTCCGCGGCCCCCGGCAGCCAGGGCCACCGCTACCCCGTGAAGGTGACCTCCTACGAGGAGGGCCGCACCTCCACGGACGTCGTCACCGTCTCCGCCACCCTCACCGGCCAGGGCGCGCCCAGCGCGCTGTGAGCCATCACCCGTCGTCCCCCAGGAGGAAGCACCATGGAAGGACTCACCCTCAAGCAGCGCCTCGCTCAGAAGACCCGGAAGCTGGTGAAGACCGTCGAGTTGGATGGCGACAAGGTGGACCTGCGTCGCCCCACTCACAAGGAGCGGGTCGCCGTCCTCAAGCTCATCGAGGACGCAAACGAGATGCCCAACAACGCCGAATCGACGGAGGTCAGCCAGGCCAATGCAACGGGGGGCAACCTCCGCGGAATCTCTCGCATGGTCGCGTGCGTGCTGTACGACCCGGAGTCGAAGCTCCGCCTCTACGACCCGGCCGACCCGGGCGACATCGACGCCATCTACGGCGCGCCCTGGCTGGAGGACGTCACGGCCGACGCCCAGAAGGCCTTCATGGGTGGCCTCAAGGAGTCCGTTGAGGAGGCCCGGGGAAACTCCTGAGCGACCCCCGAGAGTTGCTCGTCTTCGCCGCCGCGAAAGCGTTGGGCCAACGACCCAACGACGTCCGCGAGTGGGACGACGACGAGCTCTACGGGCTGGTCGCCTACGGACAGCTTGAAGCCGAGAGCATCAAAGAGAAGGAGAAGGAGGCCACGGCAGGCGCTGCACTGCCGTCCCCTTCGCAGGTGCGGCCCACCGCCCAGCAGGCGACCCGCTCCGTCATCTACCGCGTGGGCCCGAGGCCCAGCACACCGAAGGGGTAGCGCATGTCCGGCGGAGGCTTGAAGGTCGGCGACCTGTACATCGCCGTGACGGCCAGCATCGGCGAGGCCCTCAAGTCCCTCCAGCAACTCGCCAAGGCGACGGAGGACATGGCCAAGGAAATCAAGAAGGCCGCCGAGCCCATCGGCAACATCGGCGCCATCGTGGCCGCGGGCATGGCTGGCGCCGTGGCCGCGGCCATGCAGAGCAATGACAAGCTAAAGGACGAGGTCGGACGCCTCAAGGAGCTGGCGTACACGCTCGCGGCGGACATCGGAGACCTCTTCCTCCCGGTGGTGCGCAAGCTGGCGGACTTCTTCGAGCGCCTGGTCGTCACGTTCCAACGCCTCTCCCCCGAGATGAAGAAGAGCAGCGCGGACGTGGCCGTATGGGTGGCTGGCGTCGGGCTCGCTGTGGGTGCCATCGGGAAGATGGCGGGCGTCATCGAGGGCCTCGCAGGCTCCGTGGGCGTCGTGCTCAAGGTGATGGGGGGACTCCAGAAGTCCACCCTCCTCGCCAGCATCGGCCCCACGCTGGCGGCCGTGGCGGCGCCGGCAGCGGCCATAGCCGCCGCGGTTGCCGGGCTCACCCTGCTGGCCGGCAGCGTCTACGGCGCATGGACGGACACCAGCACCGGGCTCCGCGACTCGGTGATGAGCATCCTCACCAGCATCTCCACTGTCGCGTCGCGCGTCTGGCAACTCCTGACGTCCACGTTCAAGGGACTGGCGGACACAGTCACCGCCATCGCGGGCCAATCCCTTGAAACCATGGCTTGGCTGATTCGCGAGGCAGCGAAGAAGCTCGACCCCTTCGTCAAGGCGCTCCCGAAGACGCTCCAGATGGGGCGATTGACCAAGGCGCTGGACGACGCGCAGAAGGTCACCGGCAAGGACTTGCTCAAGGACCTGCAGAAGGGCGCCGCCTACCTCCAGGCGATGGCCACCGAGGGCGCCCAAGCCATCGCTGAGTCACTGTCCTCCCTCGGCGCGTCCGTCGCGGACATCGCCACCGACGTCGGCAAGGGTGTTGCCGAGGGCTTCGGCAAGTCCCTGGCTGGTACGCGGAAGATGCTCGACGACCTGGGGCTGACTGGCCTGCTGGACTCGCTCATGGCGATGATTCCGGGCCTCGCGTCGGGACAGGCGAACACCCGCACACCGGACGACGGCAGCGCGTCCGGGCGTGAGAAGAGCCTCGCCCAGCTCCAGCGCGAGGAAAGCGAGGCCATGCGCCGAGAAATGGCCGGCGCGGACTACTACGAGGGGTCCTCCGCCGCCGCCGCCTTCGCGCAGTTCGAGAAGGAGGTGCAGAAGTACAAGGACGAGGCCGCGCTCAACCTCGAAATGGAGCGGGAGTCCCGCGAAGAGCTCAAAGAGGCCGTCCTGGAGGCCAACGAAGCGGGCCGGGCCTCCTTCCGCGCTCTCTCCGCGGACATGCGCAGGTGGATGGACGAGGCCCGCGCGGCGATCGCCGCCGCGAAACGCGAGCTGCTCAACCGCGTGGCAGGCGCGATGGGCGAAATCACCACCCTCGTGAACGCCGCCGCGGCCGGATTTCAGGCGGGCGGGCCCATGGGGGCCATCGGCGCCGTCGTCAGCGAGCTGCTGCTCCAGTCCGAGGCGTTCAAGACACTGATGGAGATGGTGTCCGTCGTCATCGGCAGCGTCGCGAACGCCCTCGGGGCCATCCTGGTCCCGCTGCAGCCGCTGGTGGGCGCCATTTCCCTCATCATCGACGCGGTGGTGTCCACGCTGACGCCTGTCTTCACCACCCTCGGCGAACTCGTGGAGCCGCTCGTGCCGCCGCTGGTGCTGCTGGGGCAGCTTCTCCAGGGGCTGGCTCCGCTGCTCTCCGCGCTGGCCCAGGCCTTCCTGGCCATCGTTGCGCCCATCAACAGCATCGCCGGGCCCGTGCTCCGGGAGCTCTTCGGCGTGTTGAAGTTCATCGCCACAATCGTCCTCACCGTCGCCCAGGCGCTGGGGAAGGCATGGAACACCATCGTCGGCGGCGTGCAGGCGGTCATCCGGGGAATCTCCAAAGCGGTGGAGTGGCTCGGAATCGACAGCCTCAAGAACTTCGCCAACTCGCTCGACCGGATGAAGGTGGACACGGACGCGATGGGCGAGTCGCTGAACGCCCTGCGCGACCTCACCTGGGACTCGGCCGAGGCCAAGGCGAAGGAGACGGCGGAGGTGCTGCGGAACACGGCCGCGCTCCAGAAGGCCACGGACGCCCTCACCAACGTGCCCAACGCCTGGAAGGTGGCGTTCCGGCGCTACCAGTCACAGGACGCGCAGGACGGCCCGTCCACGGAGCCCACGCCGACGCCGACGCCCACGCCTCCACCCTCCGGCGGTGGAACAAACGCCCCGCCGACCGGGGACGACGGGATTCTGCGCAACCGTGCTGGAGAACCGTTGCCGGATTGGAAGCAGCCGAACGACCCAAGCAGGCAGTACTCGAAGAGCAGCAACGCCACCGCCGACGCGGCGCCCTACTCCGTCACCATCGTCGGGTACGACCTCGACGAGGCCGTTGAAGCCGGTGCGCGCCTCGTCCGCCAAGAGGCACGACGCCGAGCGTTCCGCCGGAGCGGGCGCACCGAGGGACTTTGACCATGCCCCCTTTCCTCGCCCTCAGTGGGATTCCTATCCCCGTCTCCACCAGGAGCCCCCTCCGGTACTCCCCCACGTTGCTGGGTGAGAAGCGCAGGGCCTTCAGCGGAATGGCGCGCTCGAGCGTGCGGCGCAAGCTCATGACTTACGAGGCCGGCACGGGGCCCCTGCCCCTCGCCGACGCCGCGGCGTTGCGCGCGCTCATCGACGGCGAGGGCAACTCCTGGGCCTTCGCCGGGAACATGCTGTCGAGCCGCGGCCTGTGGCCCTCCACTGTCGGCTCACCGTTGGCGCTGCCGGACCTCGGGCGGTACCAGGGATATGCGCTGGCGTTGAGCGCCGGCCACGCCGTCAGCTGGGCCACGCAACTGGGCGAGGACTGGACGGTCGCGTACTGGGCCCGCGTCTGGGGCGGGTCTGGCGCGCAGTGGCACCACTACGTCCAGCGCTCGGATGGGACAGTGTACGTGGACGCGACGGCGCCAAGCCCTGCCCTGGGGCACACGTGGTCCTTCGACGCCGGCTTCGAGAGCAACTGGGGCCTGCAGCCGAGCGACGTCGATGCGAGTGTCGGCGAGCCCGGACGGTATGGCCAATGCGCGACGTTCGGCGAGTGGACCTCGGCAACGTGGCCCACACAGCTCGGCACCCAGTGGACGGTGGCGTATTGGGCGCGGCTCTCCACGGACGGCACCTGGCACCTCTACATCCACCGGGCAGGATTGCCGCTCAGCCGCGACGGTGTGGTGGGCAGCCATGCGGCCACGGCGGGCGCCCTCATCGCGACCAACGGCAACTACACGCAGTTGCCCGATGGCGCCGTCTACCTCCTGAACCGCCGTGGAACAACAGGGCCCGGCATTCCCAACGTGAGCGGAGCCCCGCTGTTGGTGGATGACCTGGTCGTCTTGCCGTACACGGTGCCCGACTCGTGGGTGGCGCCGTGGTTCGCGGCCACCGCGCCGTTTCGGCTGCCCGGAACCACGGGGCTGGCCGAGGTGGACGACAACGGCGCGCTCTCGGTGCACCACCTGCACGGGGTGGCCGGTGGCTTCCTCAACCCCTCCAACGACTCCCTGTTGGTGAGCGACCTGGTGGCGCTGCCCTACCGCGTCCCCGACGAATGGCTGGCGCCCTGGCGCGACGCAGGCGCCCCTTTTGGTCCCCTGCCACACCACCGAGCCACCGGGTCCGGCCTGCACCGGCCCGTCCTGGTGCTGGGCGACGCGGGCAGCGGCGAGGCCCTGGAGTGGTGGATGGGCACCGCGCGCGTCAGCGGCGAGGACTTCACCTACTCCCTGATGGAGTCACCATGAGGCAGCTTTCCCAGCAGGAGCAGGCCACCCTTCTCGCGGGCAACTACGGCACGCACCTGCGCGTCCGCGTGCACCGGACGGACGCGAGCACCGTGGACCTCGCCAGCTTCCTGGGTCGCGACTGGATGATGGGGGCCACGGTGAGCCAGAGCGTGGACACCCCCGTCGCACAAGCCACCGTCACCGTCCGGCGCAACGGGCCCGGCGGCGTCGTCTCACTGTCGCCGCTGGTGGGCTCCAGCCCGGCGAACCGCGGGCCTACGGGGCTCCTTGAGCCGCTCCTGCAGGAAGGGCGCATCTTCCGTCTCGACGTGCAGTGCACGCCGGGCACGCCCCCCACGCCTGGCGGCTGGCGCGAGGCTTTCATCGGGCGCATCGACGAGGTGGACGCCGCCGCCGAGGAGCTCACCTTCAGTGGGCGCGACCTGTCGAGCGCGTTCCAAGACAGCTTCATCGAGTTGGAGCGCAACTACGGCAACGCCACAGTGGGCGTCGCCGTGCAGGACGTGATGGTGTCCATCATCAGCGACAACGTCCCCAACGGATTCGGCCCCGGCTTCTACTGCCCCGTGGACCCCATGTGGCAGTTGGGCCGCTTCACGCAGCAACGGCAGTCGGTGGGCGAGGCCCTGAACGCCCTGGCCGCGCAGTTGGGCTGGGAGGTGCGCCTGCGCTGGCGCGAGGGGCACGGCTGGTACCTCTACCTCCAGAGCCCGGAGCGCATCGGCGCGTCTGTCGTGTGGACCGTGGGCCCGGACGAGTACGGAGAACTCGGCCAGGTGCGGCGCTCGCTGGAGCACATCCGCAACGCGGTGGAGGTGGTGTACTGGGACCGCAACGACCTCGACGCCACCGGCATGCCCAAGCGCAAGACGGTGATAAGCCTCAACCCCACGAGCATCGCCACTGTTGGGCGACGCTTCATGCAGGTGGCGGAGGCGAGCACCAGCAACATCAACACCGCCGTGGAGGCCCAGCGCCTGGCGGACGTGGCGATTGCCGACCTCTCGGACTCGGCCCTGGAGGTGGAAGTCGAGGTGCCGTACCTCTGGCACCTCGAAATCCACGACGTCCTGCGCGTCCTGCCGGACGGCGTCTCCCTCAGCGAGGCCCAGGAGCTGGCCATCGTCGGGCTGGACTGCTCCTTCGCGGAGGGCGTCGCGAAGACGACGGTGAAGCTGTGCGGCCGCCCGGCTACCTCCCGCGTCGAATGGATGGCCAGGGAGGCTGTCCCCTCCACCAACGCATCGGCGGCCGTGCGCAGCATCCAGCCCCAGGCCAAGATGCTGGGCCCCGACGCGCCCACCGAGCTGGCGCCCACCTCCACCGTCAACGGCTTCGCGCTCAGCTTCAAGCCGCCCGCCGCCGGGCCGGCGTGGGACTCCTTCGAGCTTCACCTCTCAACCTCGGCGGGCTTCGCGCCCAGCAACGCCACCCTCAAGGCCGCAGCGTCCGCAACGCGCTTCGAGGTAGCCGACCTGGTGCCCGGCACGAAGCACTACGCGGTGGTGCGCGGACGCGACGCGCACGGCAACGTCGGGCCCGCCTCTGCGCAGGTGGAGTTGGCGCCGCGGTACGTTGAGCCACGGCTCATCACGCCGATGGTCAACTTTGCCGTTGCCCCCCTGAATTACGATTTTGAAGCCCAAGCGTCTCCTGCCACCCCCCCTGATAACTGGATAATTGAGGAAGGTGTATGGGGGGTGGATGTCGTAGTGACCTCGGACGCAGTGAGCGGAAGCAAGGCACTCCAATTCCAAGGCAGTGATGCTGTTGTCGTCTCACAGGCATTCTCGGTACGTCCGGGGCTCCGCTACTCTCTCGACATATTTGCCAAAGGGAGCGCCGCCGCACTCCTCATCTATGCGCTTGAGTGGCTGGATGCAGTAGGTGCCCCACTCTCGGCGACCTACTTCCACGCAACGTTCAGCAACGAGCCCTGGCGGCGACATGCATACGCTGGGCAATCACCTGAGGGCGCGCGGTTCGTGCGGGCCCGACTACAGTCGGTCCTGGGCGCGACAGGGAGGACCATCCAAGTAGATTCCGTGCAGATCGACCTCGCGGAGCTCGTGCAGGAAGGGGCTCGGTCCCCGTTTATCTTTCATGGGAACTGGGAGAGCGACACATCGGACGGAAGAGGCCCCGCCACCCACTACAAAGACAGCAGCGGGAGAGTTCATCTTGAGGGCAGAATCACCGGGGGCACCGTCGGAAGCGATGCCCTGACGCTTTACCCTGGATGCTACCCGCCCTACACGCGCGACTTCGGGGTCGCCACGGCAACGGGGTATGGGCGCGTGACGGTCTCACCGAGTGGCACAGTCGTGCTCGCATCAGGCTCGCCCACATGGGTCAGCCTGAACGGAATCTCTTTCCGCGCGAGATAGTCACTCTGCGGCAGTGCAGTGCATCCGGGCTCCATTGGGCGCCTGCGCATCAGAGAAAGTCGCGATGCACTTCGTACCAGGTGAGAAGGGCGTAAAGTCATAGCCCCCGCCCGACTCGATGAGCCCGCCCACCTCGCGCAGGGTGTGGGCGTTCGTCACGACCCGCGCACCCCCAGCGGCATTCACCACCGCAGGGAACGTCAGCGTTGTGTGCGGCTCAATGGTCTGAATCGTCTCCCACGTCCCCATCACCCGGCTCACTCTGTTGTCGCCGGTCCACGGGCCGAGGATGGTCACATTCACGCGCGCTAGCCGTGGCACCGAACCGGTGTTTTCGATGACGACGTCGACGGGACCTGGAGCCGCCTGGGTATCCCCCTTGGCACCAACGAGTACGTCCCCAAGGCCAGCACCCTCCATGCCTCCAGTGTCGGAACGATTGCCCGTCTCCTGGTTCCCGGGCTCACACGCAGTGAGGAACGACAGAGCGGCAACGGCGGCAAGGAGTTGGCGGACCAAGGGCACCCCCGGAGTGAGACAACAGGCCTAGCACCGGGAGTCCTGGCGGGGCAACGGGGTCAAGCCCGCCCTCAGCAGGTACTTGTCATTCAGTGCAGGAGGGAGCGCATGTCACTATGTACGACTTGCGGCGCCGAATCTCCGTCACGGTGAGGCTCCCCTGCCCTGGAGGGACGCGGCGACGGCACCTGGCGCAGGTCGCCGCCCGCCGATTCGGCCGCGCACCGGCTTGCGCCTCACGGCAGGCCCGCTCCAGGTGGCGTGTCCCGGTGGCGGACTCGAACCAGCACATCTCGCCCTTGCGGATGCGCGCGCCGCACCCGGCGGCCGTGCAGGTGCCGGCCTTGGCCGCGACAATCATGGGCACGGCAGCGGCGCCTCCAGCAGTTGGCGCAGCTTGCGCAGCCCAGCTGCTCGAAGCTTGCGTACCCTCGCGACGGGCAGCCGCCACTCCGCGGCCAGCGTCCGCTCCGCCATGGCCCGGGAGCCCGGCTGGCCCACGCCCACGGTCGCCGACACCACCAGGCGCTGGAGCCGTGGCAGGCCGTGGAGGGCAATCATCGCCCGTGCCTGGAGTACTCCGCGGTCCCGGCCCTCTGGGCTGTCGGCGAGTCCCAGCAGCTCCTCCACGGGCATGGCCGAGTGCACGGTGCCATCGCCCAGGGCGTGCGCGGTGGCGGCCTCGAGGCCCTCCGCGGCGAGCGCGTCCGCCACGGACACCTCGGCCTCCCGAGCGGCCTTCTTCGCGCGGCGCAGGGTCTTGCGGGCGTGGTCCGTGACGTAGACGGGCGAGCGCTCCCGCGTGGCCGCGAGGACCATCGCCTGGCGCCCCAGGCGCATCGCGTGGGCGGGGAAGGCCGACCGGCCAGCGCCGGCCAGGCCAGGCATGAAGGGGTGGCGCCGCTGCCGGTGGAAGACGGCGAGGAGCCCCTCCTGGACCAGGTCATGGGCGGACACGTCCCACTCGCGGGCCACCGAGTGCGCGACGCGCACCAGGTGCGGCCGAACGAGCTCCGCGAGACGGGACTCCGCGCGCCTCGCCTCCCGGCAGGCCGTGGGCAGCTCGCGCAGCAGGTGCAGCAGCAACTCCATCTCCTCCTCGGCGGAGGGAGGCTCGGTGAGAGTGTCCGCCCGGGTGGGCGCGGAAGGCGGGGGCAGCGGAACGGCACAGGTCGTCATCGCGAGGCTCCTCCGTGCTGGACGACAGAACGACGCGGGCCGGACACAGCCTCAGCGCGCAGCGAGGAGGCCCATGCGTCGAAGAGCGGCTGCATCTTGAGGACGCACTGACGGACGCCCTCGCGCGTCATCTCCAGCTCACGGGCGAGGGCATCAAGCGTCGCGCCGTGGAAGGAGTAGCGGATGAACACGGCAGCATCGCGCCGCGCCCTCGTCACGTCTGCCGGGGTTTCCCGCTGAGAGCGTCGCATCTTGCGACGAGCGAGCTCTGCTTGCGCGCCAGCCGCCAGGGTTGTGCAGTCGAGCTGCAGGGCCGGGTCCGTAAACGGGCCAGGAAGCAGGTCGTACAGCGTGCAGCCGTCGTCGCTGAGCTCCGCATCCAGGCTCAGACACACAGGCGGCGGAGACTGGCGCAGGTGTGACTTACGCCGGACCTGGGCGACGCCACGCGAGCCCCGCCGCTTGAAGGCTTGAAGCTGCGCGACCACCCACCATGAGACACAGCTCGCGATGCTGCCCCGCTCGGGCTCCCAGCGCCGACAGCCCTCTACGAGCCCCACCATCGCCTCGGCGAGGACGTCGTCCTCGTACCGGCGCAGGTGCGCGGACTTGCGAAGGAAGGCCCAGGCAATCTTGTAAGCCATGGGCTGCCATTGGAGGCAAAGCGCCTGCTGCTCGTCGTTGAGGGGAGGAAGGGCGCAGGTCACCGGTCACCTCGCTTGTAGGAGGCAGCGGAGGCGAGGTCGGCCAGCGACTTCGGCAGGCGCAGGCGAGCTTTCGCCGCCCGGTTCTTGTTCCGGGTCCGCCGGGCCTTCGCGGCACGCTCAGCCTTCGCTCGTCGATGCGCGGCGGCCTCCTCCGGCGTGGCGAATCGGGCGGCCGTGGCCAGCACCTCCGCCCGCGGCGAGGGCTTATCGTCGTCGCGGGTTGCGTCGATGTGGACAACCTGCTCGTCGTCCAGCCAGGCCACGCCATTGAGGGCGTCGTTCAACACCTTAAGCGTGTTGTCCAGGTCCCCCATCCGCTTCGGGCGGTACACCGTGACGGTGAGGCGCACGGGGCCGAAGAGCGGCTGCACCTTCGCGCGCGCCGCCACGTGAGCGACTGCCGCCTTGTAGCGCTCCGCTTCGTCGGAGGGCACCAGGCCCCGCCCCTTCGAGGGCTTCCAGTACGTGTTCGCGCTCGGTGGGTACGGCAGCGTCAGCCGCACCTCACACGCAGCGACTTCTGTGGCCTCGGGTGCAGTGCAGTTCATGACTGCAACCGGTAGCGCGTCTGAAAAAAGGTTCAAAAAGTGCGGCGCGGGACGCCACTGTGGAGCGGGAGGCTCATGTCGCGGCTTCCTCCTCCTCGGGCATGAGCACCCGCTGGATGCGCAGATGCAGTCGCGCCTCCAGGACATGGGACTCGCAGCCACAGGAGCCGCACTCCACCTTGCGCCCCAGATCGCCGACCCGCTCGACCAGCGACGTCGCATCCTCCGCAGCCAGGTGGGTGAAGTCGCCGAACGTGCCGCACCATGGGCAACGGAGGCTGAAGACGTCCCCCTCCTGGACGGCCGTCTCCGCGCAGAGCTGGCAGAAGTCGGCGTCCTCGATAGCGCTCTCCATGCATGGCAGCGTGGCGCCGTCGTCCGCCACGGTGACGGTGGAGCACTGGCGTGTCACTGGAGCACCCCAGCCGCAGCTCCCGCGGGCTGCTGGTCCGGCTCGTGGAAGTGGACGCGGAAGCCGAGCGCCCTGGCGTGCTCCATCAGCTCGACGTCCCACGAGTGCTCCGCGATCCAGGTCCGTGCGTACCTGTCGCGGAGGCGCAGGTGCAGCCCGGCATCATCCAGCCGCACCGGCACCACCATGCCGGGGAGCTTCCCGGCCGCGTAGTGGAGCTTCCTGCCTCGCATCGCATCCAGGACCTGGCCCAGGGCCCGGCCCTCGGGCGTGTCCGGCAACTCCTCGAGGCCGCCGTCCTCGCCGCGGCCCACGCTGAGGTCGGCTCGGCGCCGAGCATCAGCGGGGGTTCGGGCCTGAGCAGGTGCAGAGCCCTCGTGCTGTCCTGGGATGTGCTGGGACCAGATGTGGTCGGCGATGAATGCGCTGGCCGGGCACCGAGTCCGGAGATTGATCGCCCACGGGTCCGCGAACCAGCGCCGGCACGTCTCGCGGAGCTTCTCGACGTCGCCGCCGATGAGCGGATGGGCGAGCGCGCGGGCAAACCAGTCCGACCACCGCGGCATCAGCTTCGGGGGCAGCGGGTCCACCGCGCTTGGGTGGAAGCGCCGCCGCTCCTCCTCGTACCAGCCGAGGAACTCCTTGTCGGGGCTGGGCGTGGTGGGCTCCTTCCACGACGCCTTGCGGACAGCGGGCGGCTTCGCGGCGGCTGCTGACGTGCCCCCCGGGGGGACAATCGAGGGGGACATGTCCCCGGGGGACAGGGGGACATGCTGCGGGGGGGACACCTCGCGCGCGCTTTCAGCAGCAGCTTCTTTTCTCTTCGCTTGATTCCCTCTCAGTCGACGCTTCCTCACTGCTTCTTTCGTCATCGACAGCGGCTTCTTCGTCTTTCCTGCTGCTGCTGATCCCCCCTTCCCCCCCTTAGCGGCACCTGTCCCCCCGGGGACAACCGGCGTCTCCTCCCTCTGGGAGAGGGGGGACAGCAGGGGG
>NZ_JAAEAH010000078.1 GCF_010998615.1 Myxococcus sp. CA023
ATCCACCAGCATCCATTACCCGCGCTGCACCCGCCCTCACCGGGATGTGCACTGCTTCACGGCATGGCAACCCGGTGGCGGGATATCGCCACGCCAGGCCACATCTCCTCCGGGACAGGGCATGCGTGCGATACGCTGCGGGGTCCACCGTCTTCAGGGAGGCGCAGGCGCTTCGTGGCCGAGCAGGCGGGCCAGTGCGCCTACTGCATCCCCGGCATGGTGGTGACGGCAGCGGCGCTCCAGACACGCTGAGGCGGCACCAAGGGGGCAAGCCCATGGCCCGCGCGCACGTCGACAACACTCGACGGAGGCCGCGCGCCATGTGAATCTGGGTTCGAAGTGGAAGGGTGCGGCGATGAACGCCGCAGGAACTCGGATGGTCGGGCCGCCATCCCAGCCGGCAACGCAGCCGGCGGGACCAGCGTATGTCGACGACCACGCCACAGGGGCAGCCGCCCCTTCCGCCCGAGGCCTGGGCCCCACTGCTTCGACTCTCCAGGCTCGCAGGCCGGCCGCTGGAGCGCTTCCTCCATGTCGAAGCGGCCAGTGGCATCCTGCTCCTCGTGGCGGCGGCCATCGCGCTTCTGTGGGCGAACTCGCCCTGGGCGGAGAGCTACGCGCACTTCTGGCACACGCCACTCGGCATCCGCGTCGGTGACTTCACCTTCGAGCGCAGCCTCGAATGGGTCGTCAACGACGGCTTGATGGCCATCTTCTTCTTCGTCGTGGGCATGGAGATTCGCCGCGAGGTCTATCAAGGCGAGCTGTCAGAGTTGCGGCGCGCCGCGCTCCCCGCAGCGGCGGCGCTGGGGGGCATGCTCGTTCCGGCGGGCTTGTACCTCCTCCTGGCGGATACCCCGGACACCCGCTCGGGGTGGGGCGTGCCCATGGCCACGGACATCGCGTTCGCGGTGGGAATCCTCACGCTCCTCGGAAGCCGGGTGCCCCCCGCCCTGCGCGTGCTCCTGCTCGCGCTCGCGGTCATCGACGACCTGGGCGCCATCATCGTCATCGCGGTGTTCTACTCATCGGGCGTGGCCGTCACCGGGCTGCTCGTCGCGGCGCTGGGAATCGTGGGTGTCTTCGCGATGCAACGGTTTGCCGTGCGCTCGAAGTGGGCCTACGTCGTTCCAGCGTTCGTCGCCTGGGCGGGCGTCTACTCCGCGGGGATTCATCCGACGATCGCGGGCGTCATCATCGGGCTCATCACGCCGGTGCGCACCTGGCTCGGTCCGGAAGGATTCGTCACCGGCGCTCGGACCGAACTCGAACACATCGCCCAGGCGCAGCCGGGCGAGCTGTCCTCCCATCACCTCTCGGAGACCTTGCGCCGGGTCGATGCCGCGCGCCGTGAGGCCATGTCGCCTTCGGAGAGCCTGATTGCCACGCTGCATCCGTGGGTGGCATTCGGCATCATGCCGGTGTTCGCGCTCGCGAACGCGGGGGTGTCGATTTCCAGTGAGCCGCTTGATGCGGCGTCGTGGACCGTGGCCCTCGCGACAGCCACCGGGCTCCTGGTGGGCAAGCCCCTGGGCGTGATTGGCGCCTGCTGGCTCGCACTGCGCCTGCGGCTCGCGACGTTGCCGAAGGGCCTGGGCATGAGGGAGCTGCTGGTGCTGGGAAGCACCGCGGGCATCGGCTTCACCATGGCCCTGTTCATCGCACAGCTGGCCTTCACGGAGACGAAGCTGCTCGCCGCAGGGAAGCTGGGGGTGCTGGCCGCGAGCGGGGCCGCCGCCGTCATCGCACTCGTCCTGGGACGGTGGTTGCTCACCACTTCGGCGCGGCCCGGCGCCGCGAGGTCCGTGGACGAGGCGGAGCGTTCGACGGCGCTGTAACGCCGCCCAGCCCCAGGTGTCCGCCACGCGCCACGACGCCACGTCCATGACGCCAACGACGTCACGGGGACGCAGGTGGGCTTCCGGTTCCCCACCGATGTCGCTGGAGTCATCATCGAGGTGAGCTGGCCCGAGTTCGCTCACTTGGGCGCCTCCTGGCGACGCATCCAGGGCTCGGGCACTATCCCGGTCACGAGCCTCGATGGCTCGTCGAACACTGCGGGAGCAAGTGATGCGAACATCGATGAAATGCATGGGGCTGTTGTTGCTCGTCCTGGGAGGCGCGTGCGCGAGCACCCGGCCCGCCTTGACCGAGCCCGTGCCTCCCCACCAGACGTTCACCATCGAGTCCGCGAAGCTGAAGGAGCCCCGCCACATCACCGTCTACTTGCCGCCGGGCTACACCACGTCGGCGGAGAGCCGCTTCCCAGTGCTCTACATGCCCGATGGCGGCCTCAAGGAGGACTTCCCGCACCTGGCCACCACCGTCGACACGGCCATCCGCGCGGGCGAACTGCGGCCCCTCATCATCGTGGGAATCGAAAACACCGTGCGGCGGCGGGACATGACGGGCCCGACCACGGTGGCGTCGGACCTGGAGGTCGCCCCCGTCACGGGAGGCTCGGCGACGTTCCGAGCCTTCATCCACGAAGAGTTGATGCCAGAGGTGGAGCGCCGCTACCGGGTGACGCAGGAGCGGGCCATCATCGGCGAGTCACTCGCGGGCTACTTCATCGTGGAGACGTTCTTCCTCCAGCCGGACCTGTTCGACACCTACCTCGCGCTGAGCCCCAGCCTGTGGTGGAACGCGGAGTCGTTGGTGAAGGGGGCGGGTGAATGGTTCGCGGCGCGGCCGGACCTGCGCGCGGAACTTTATGTGTCCTCCGCCAATGAAACGGACGACATCGTCCCCGCCGTGGCGAGGCTCCAGGACGTCCTCCGAACCAGCGCGCCCGCGGGCCTGAAGTGGGAAGTCGAACCCCGGCCCGACTTGCGCCACGACAACATCTACCGGGAGAGCTCGCCTGGCGTGCTGCGCAAGTGGCTGCCTCCCGTGGTGGCCGCCGAACGCGCGCCCTGACACAGCGCCCACGCGCCGCGCGGAAGCCCTGGGCATCCACGCGGCTGGTGGCGGACAGCGCATAGGTGCCGGCGGTGCTCTGCATCGCATCGTGCAGGGGTTTCTTGATGAAGTCCTTGAAGCGGGCATGCGTGAGGAGCATCACGAACGCGTCCTCGCCCACCACCACGCAGGTGGCGTGCTCGTCGGTGAAGTCCTTGTTGAACTCGAAGCCCAGCTTCGTGAAGAAGTCCACCGACCGCTTCAGGTCGGCCACGGGCAGGTTGAGGAAAAGCTTACGGGGACGGCTGACCGGTCCTTTTTCAGAAAGATTCTCCGCCCCCGCCTACCGAGGGAGCTCCCCGGGAAGGCCGAACCGCGGGAACAACGCCTCCGTATCGAGGAAATGGGTCATCGCCGCGATGCGTCCACCGGACAGCTCCAGGACGATGAGCGACCACGGCTTGAAGGGCCCGCCGTCACTGCTCGCGTGGTACTGGCCATAGGCCGGTGAGCCACAGGCCTCGGTCCTCACCAGCCGGGAGTCCCTGCAGACCGCCCCTCGCCCGAGAAACCAGCCAAGAATGGACTCGTGCCCCTGGAGCCACAGCGTGTAGGGGGGCATGGAGAGGGTGACTTCCTCGTGGAGAATCGCGGTGAAGGCGTCCATGTCGTAGCGCTCGAACGCATCCACGTAACGATTCAACAACGCCACCTGCGCGTCGGACTGAGGCACCCGGAACTCGGAGTCTTCCAGCCGCAGGTCCGACACAGTCGCCCGGGCACGCTGGAGCGCGCTATTGACCGAGGCGACCGACGTCTCCAGCGTCTCGGCGATCTCCGTGGCTGGCCAGCCCAGGACCTCGGCCAGCAGCAGCACCGCGCGCTGCTTGGGGGGCAGGTGTTGAAGCGCCGCGAGGAACGCGAGCCGGATGCTCTGACGCAGCGACGCCTGCTCGGAGGGGTCCACGTCCGACGGCACCGCCAGCGCGTCCGGAATGGGCTCAATCCAGCTCTTCGCCGGCAGCGGCGTCAGCGGCCCGTCGATGGAGTACGCGGGCCCCAGCTCCATCGGCCGCGCGCGGCGCCCGCTCGCCGACAAGGCGTCCAGGCACACGCGGGTGGCGATGGAGTACAGCCAGGTCCGTGGAGACGCACGGCCCTCGAACCGGTCCATCGCGCGCCAGGCGCGCACCATCGTCTCCTGGACGGCGTCATCCGCCTCCGAGACAGAACCCAGCATGCGATAGCAATGGCCCATGAGCGCCGAGCGGTGCGCCTCGAAGCCGAATACCTGCTTCCCAGAATCCGGAAGGTCCTTCATCAACGGGCGGTCTATCAGGCCCAGGACCTGGGTCCTACCCCCACCCCACCAGGACATCCTCGGCCATGTGGTGTCTCATTCGCGTTCCAACTCTCTCAGGACGGCCTCCGCGGCGCGGCGGCCCGACACCAGCGCGCCGTCGATGGAGGCATTGTCACGGTGGTCTCCACACACGAAGAGTCCCGGTGACAGCCGCACCGGCCGGCGAGGCGGCTCCAACACCTCCGGAGGCTGCGCGGGCAGCGCGAGCGGAATCGCATAGGTGCGCAGGTGCCGCCATGCGGACACGGCCGGGCCGAACCAGTTCGTCAGCTCCGCGAGCACCTCGGCTTGCAGCGTGGCCAGGTCCGGCGTGACGCCGACAACGGACACGGACACGAGCGCCTGCCCCCGCGGCGCATACGCCGGTGACACCTCGCTCATCACCGCCACGTTGTTCACCCGGCCCCGGCCCTCGCCATTGAGCAGCAGCCAGGGTCCTTCCACGGGCGGCTCCGGCGCGGCGAAGTAGAGGCACGTCACCCGGTTCATCACCGGTGGCACCATGCCCGGCAACAGCCCCACCGCGCTCGCGGGGTCCGTGGCCACCACCACCGCCTTGGCGCCAATCATCTCTCCATCCGCCAGGCGCACGCGGTGTCCCCACACGTCCGCCACCGGCGCGCGCATCCGCAGCAGTCCCGACGGAAGGCGTGCCGACAGTTGCTCTGGAATGGCGCCCATCCCCGACTCCGGAACCGCCGCGTATCCGGATGAGAACATGCGGAAGACGAACTCCAGGAAGCGGCTGGACGTGGTCAGCTCCCGCTCTAGGAAGATGCCGGCGAAGAAGGGACGCAGGAACGACTCACGCAAAGCCTCCGTGAAGCCCAGCTCGTCCAGGTAGCGCCGCGACGTGCGTGACGGCCGCTGCCACACGTCCTCCACTTCACCGGAGAGCGCCAGCTGCCTCAGTTCCAGGATGCGCAGCTTGTCCCCAAACGTCCCCACGGGAGCAAACAGGTGCCCGAGCGCCTCCATGGGGCGGCGCAGCGGGTCCGCAACCGTGTGCAACTTGCCACCCCGCCACACCTTCGCGCCAGGGACGAACCTGCGCAACGTCAGCGCCTCCAGGTCCAACGTGCGCCGGCCCTCCGGATATGCGGACAGGTACACCTGGAAGCCTCTGTCTAGCAGGAAGCCCTCATGGACGTCCGTGCGAACCCTGCCCCCCGGTGCGTCACTTCCCTCTAGCAACAACACCTTCACCCGTGACGCGACGAGCGCCCGCGCGCACGCCAACCCTGCGAGCCCCGCCCCGACGACGATGACCTCCGGATTCGGCACGCACGCTCCTCCACACTTCCTGCTCAAGAAAAGCGCCCACGCTCGCTTGATAAGCGTGGGAGGCGCAAGGGAGACTCGGAAGCGGTTGCGGGCAACAGACACTTGATGCAGAAACACCGGCTATTGCCCGTCCCACCTGTGCAACCAAGCGCCGGAATGCTCCCGGCCCACAACACCCCTCGGAGCGAGAGAAAGCAGGCAGCCCCATGTTGATCGTGATGCGACCCGACGCGACGGCCCAGGACATCGAGCGTGTGAACGACGAGATCCGCCGCCGTGGTTGGCAACCGCACGCGATTCCAGGGGGCACTCGCACGGCCGTTGGCATCACCGGAAACCCGGGCGCGGTGGAACCGGAGCCCTTCCGCGTGCTCCCTGGCGTCGCTGACGCCGTGGCCATCTCCCAGCCGTTCAAGCTCGTCAGCCGCGAGGTGAAGCCGGACGACACGCAGCTGCGCATCGGCGACCTGACGATTGGCGGCTCCGCCTTCCACGTCATCGCCGGCCCGTGCTCGGTGGAGTCGCGCGAGCAGATTCTCTCCACCGCCCACGCGGTGAAGAAGGCGGGTGCCACCATGCTGCGTGGCGGTGCGTTCAAGCCGCGCACCAGCCCCTATGAGTTCCAGGGCCTCAAGGGTGACGGCCTGGCGCTGCTGGCCGAGGCGCGCCAGGAGACGGGCCTGCTCGTCACCACCGAGGTGAAGGACACCGCGACGCTCCAGGCCGTCGCCGACGCCACGGACATCCTCCAGATTGGCGCGCGCAACATGCAGAACTTCAGCCTGCTGGAGGCCGTGGGGGACCTGCGCAAGCCGGTGATGCTCAAGCGCGGCATGAGCGCCACCATCAAGGAACTGCTGATGGCGGCCGAGTACATCGTCGCCCGCGGCAACACGCAGGTCATCCTCTGCGAGCGCGGCATCCGCACCTTCGAGACGATGACGCGCAACACGCTGGACCTCAACGCGGTGCCCATGCTGAAGGCGCTCTCGCACCTGCCCGTCTTCGTGGACCCGTCGCACGGCATCGGCGTGCGCAAGGCGGTGCCGGCGATGATGCGCGCGGCGACGGCGGTGGGGGCGGACGGCATCATCGTCGAGGTGCACCCTGACCCGCCGCGCGCGAAGTCGGACGGTGCCCAGTCGCTGGACTTCTCCGAGTTCGAGAAGTCCATGAACGAGGTCCGCGCCATCGCCCAGGCGATGGGCCGCGAAGTGGTCAGGCTGGGATAGGCCATGACACTCAAGGAAGCGCTGGGCAAGGTGGTGGGCCGGCGCGACCTCACCCGCGAGGAGATGACCCGCGTCATGGGTCTGATGCTCGCCGGGGAGGCTTCGCCTGCCCAGGTTGGCGCGCTGGCGACAGCGCTGAAGATGAAGGGTGAGACGGAGGATGAAATCCTCGGCGCGGCGGAGGCCATGCGGGCCTGCGCGGCGAAGCTGTCCCCGCGTGCCGACGTGGTGCTCGACACCTGCGGCACCGGTGGCGACGGCGCGCACACCTTCAACATCTCCACCGCGGTGGCCTTCGTGGCCGCCGGGGCCGGAGTGACGGTGGCCAAGCACGGCAACCGCGCGGTCTCCAGCCGCTGTGGCAGCGCGGACGTGCTGGCGGCGCTGGGCGTCTCCATGGAGCGTCCGCACGAGCGCGTGGCGCGGGACATCGACGAACATGGCGTGGGCTTCCTCTTCGCGCCCTCGCACCACGGGGCCCTGCGGCACGTGGCGCAGGCGCGGCGGGACATGGGGTTCCACAGCGTGTTCAACCTGCTGGGGCCGCTGACGAACCCGGCGGGCGCGCGCTACCAGCTCCTGGGGACGTTCGACGGCAAGCGCGTGGAGCAGACGGCGCGCGTGCTGGGCCGGCTCGGCAGCCGCCGCGCGTGGGTGGTGCACGGCCATGACGGGCTGGATGAAATCTCCCCGTGCAGCGCCACGCAGGTCGCGGAGCTGCGCGAGGACGGCACGGTCCACACCTTCACGGTGTCGCCCCAGGACGCGGGGCTGGACGTGGTGCCTCGCGAGGCCATCGCGGGTGGCGACGCGGAGGAGAACGCCCAGCGGCTGCGCGCGCTGCTGGACGGTGAGCGCTCGGGGCTGCGCACGGCGGTGCTGCTCAACGCGGCGGCGGCGCTCGTCGTCGTGGGACTGGCGGCGGACCTGCGTGACGGCGTGCGGAAGGCGGAGCAGGCCATCGACTCGGGCGCGGCCCGCAACAAGCTGTCGGCCCTCATCGAGGGGGCCACGTCATGAGCACGACAGGAACGTTGGACCGCATCATGGCGCGCAAACGCCAGGAACTTGCAGCGCGTCCGCCCATGGCACCTCGCACCCGGCCCACGCCCCGCGACTTCGCCCAGGGGCTGGTGACCCACCGCTCCGGGCGGCGACTGAGCGTCATCGCGGAAGTGAAGCGCAAGAGCCCTTCGGGCGGGGACTTTCCCCACACCGACATGGTGGCGGTGGCCCGGGCCTATGAAGCCGCGGGCGCCAGCGCCATCAGCGTGCTGACGGATGGGCCGGACTTCGGCGGCGGTTTGGAGGACCTCGTGGCCGTGCGGGCGGCGGTGTCGCTGCCCGTGCTGCGCAAGGACTTCCTCGTGGCGGCGCGCGAGGTGGAGGAGAGCGCGATGTGGGGCGCGGACGCGGTGCTGCTCATCGCCGACGCGCTGGAGGATGGCGAACTGCGGGAGATGGTCGCCACGGCGAAAGCGGTGGGCGTGGCCGCGCTCGTGGAAGCCCACACGGAGGCGCACGCCGAGCGAGCGCTGGCAGCGGGCGCGAAGCTGGTGGGCATCAACAACCGCAACCTCGCCACGCTGAAGACGGACACGGGCACGGCCCTGCGGGTGATGCCGAAGCTGCGCTCCCGGGCCCGGGTGCTGGTGGCGGAGAGTGGCCTCAAGTCCCTGGCGGACCTGGTGGCGGCGCAGGAAGCGGGAGCGGACGCCGTCCTGGTGGGCGAGTCCCTGCTTCGAGAGCCCGACCCCGGACACGCGCTGCGGAGGCTGCTCGGGGTGAAGGACGCGGCGCCATGAGTGTCCGCGTGAAGGTGTGCGGCGTTACGCGCCTGTCCGACGCGGTGGCCGCGTGGGAGGCGGGCGTGGATGCGCTGGGCCTCAACTTCTACCCGAAGTCCCCCCGCTACCTGGACCTCCCCACGGCGGCGGCCCTGGCCCGTACGCGGCCGCCCCTGGGCACGGTGCTGGGCGTGTTCGTCAACGCGGCGCCGGACACCATCCGGGAGACGGTGCGCGCTTGTGGCCTCACGGCCGTGCAGCTCCATGGGGACGAGCCCCCGGAGGCCTGTTCGGGGTACGGGGTGCCTGTCATCAAGGCCCTGCGAGTCACCGGTCCGGAAGACGTGGCCCGGGCCCGGACGTATGTGGGCGTAGGGGACGTCGCGGGGCTGCTGCTGGACGGCGCAGCCCCGGGGTATGGCGGCGGCGGCGTGGGCTTCGACTGGTCGCTCGTCGCGGGGCTGGCGGGAAGTGGCGTGCCCGTGCTGGTGGCGGGAGGCCTGCGGCCCTCCAACGTGGCCGAGGCGGTGCGCGCGACGCGGCCGTACGGCGTGGATGTGGCCAGCGGCGTGGAATCCGCCCCTGGCATCAAGGACGTGGAAGCGGTGCGCGCCTTCGTGCGCGCCGCGAAGTCCATCAACCTCTGGGAGTGACAGACATGACGACGGAGACTGCCGCCGGCCGCTTCGGGCGCTACGGCGGACGCTACGTTCCGGAGACACTGGTTCCCGCGCTGCAGGAACTGGAAGAGGCCTATGCCGCGGCGAGCGCGGACCCGGCCTTCGGCGAGGAGATCGCCCGCGTGCTGCGCGAGTACGTGGGCCGCCCCACCACACTGACGCCCGCCCGGCGCCTCACGGAAGCCTGGGGCGGCGCGAATGTGTGGCTCAAGCGCGAGGACCTGGCGCACACCGGCGCGCACAAAATCAACAACACCGTGGGTCAGGTGCTGCTCGCCAAGCGGATGGGCAAGAAGCGCATCATCGCGGAGACGGGCGCGGGCCAGCACGGCGTCGCCACCGCCACCGCGTGCGCGCTCTTCGGCCTGCCCTGCGAGGTGTACATGGGCGCGCTGGACGTGGAGCGGCAGGCGCTCAACGTCTTCCGCATGCGCGCGCTGGGCGCGGTGGTACGGCCGGTGGAGTCCGGCTCGCGCACGCTGAAGGACGCGATGAACGAGGCCATGCGCACCTGGGTGTCGCAGGTGTCGGACACGCACTACGTCATCGGCAGCGCGGCGGGGCCGCATCCGTATCCGACGGTGGTGCGCGACTTCCAGGCCGTCATCGGCCGCGAGCTGCGGACGCAGGCCCAGGCTGCCTTTGGCGGCCTGCCGGATGCCATCATCGCGTGCGTGGGGGGCGGCTCGAATGCCATTGGCGTGCTGCACCCGTTCATTGGTGACGCCAGTGTGCGACTGGTGGGCGTGGAGGCGGGAGGCCACGGCCTGCATACGAAGCAGCACGGCGCTTCGCTGACGCTGGGGACGGAGGGCGTGCTGCACGGCTCGCGCTCGCTGGTGCTCCAGGACGAGGACGGCCAGATTCAGGAGGCGCACAGCATCTCCGCGGGGCTGGACTATCCCGGCGTGGGCCCGGAGCTGGCGCACCTGGCGAAGACGGGCCGCATGGAGGTCCGCATCGCCACGGATGACGAGGCGCTGTCGGCCTTCTACGAGGTGGCGCGCCTGGAGGGCATCCTCCCCGCGCTGGAGACGTCCCACGCCTTCGCGCGCGGCCGGGAGCTGGCGCGCGAGCTGGGGGCGGGCAAGCACCTGGTCATCAATTGCTCGGGCCGCGGAGACAAGGACGTAGCCACGATTTCCGCGCGGGGCGTGCCTCCGCCGGTGGGGGTGAAGGCATGAGCGGCGAGATTGCACAGACTTTCGCCCGGGCGAAGGCACGGGGCGAAGGCGTACTGGTGACCTATGCCATGGCGGGCGACCCGGACCTGCCCCGCTCGGTGGACGTGTTCGCCGCGCTGGTCGAGGGCGGCGCGGACGTGCTGGAGATTGGCGTGGCGTTCAGCGACCCCATCGCCGACGGCCCCGTCATCCAGGGCGCGGCGGAGCGAGCGCTCAAGGCCGGCTCCACGCTCAAGCGCGTGCTGGACGAGGTGGTTCCGGCGGTACGCAAGCGATGTCCCCAGACGCCGCTGGTCATCATGACGTACGTCAACGTCATCATGGCCATGGGCGAGGCGCGTTACGCGAAGCTCGCACGCGAGCGCGGCGTGTCTGGAACCATCCTCCCCGACCTGCCGCCCGAGGAGAGCGCGAGCCTGCGCGCCACGTTCGACGCGGAGGGCCTCGACCTGATTCCCCTGTGCGCACCCACCACGCCCCCGGCGCGGGCGCAGGCCATCGCGAAGGAAGGCCGTGGCTTTGTCTATTGTGTGTCCGTGTCGGGCGTGACGGGCGTGCGCACGGAGCTGCCGCCAGACCTTTCACAGCGATTGGACTTGGTGCGCAAGGCCGCGCCCGTCCCCGTGGTGGCAGGCTTTGGCATCTCCACGGCGGAACAGGCACGCGTGCTGTCTGCCCATGCGGATGGCGTCGTGGTGGGCAGCGCGCTGGTGCGTGCCGCGCACGCAGAAGGCCCCGAGGCGGCGAAGGCCATTTGCGCCGACATCAAGCGCGGGCTGCGGCGCTGAGGCACGGCTGCAAATGCTCTCTTCACGCTGAAAATTCAGGGATAATCCCACACCCCGTATAAGCACTCCGGCTCTCCGCATGTGCCCGCATCAGGCGGGCATTTGCGCGAGGACATTCCTCCGGAGGCAATATGCAGCAACGGCGAAGGCCGTCTTGGAGCAGGACGTTCCTGCTGACAGCAGGTTTGTTGGCAGGAACGGGATGTGGGGGCAACGCGGCTCCCACCGAGCCCGAGCAGCTCAGGAATCAGTCGCAAGGCCGGGGCTTTGGCCCCGACCTCGTGATTCGAGAGCTACGAGGCCCCAGCAGTATTCGGTTCGGTGAGCCCTTCACGACCATCGTGAAGGTCTGCAACGAAGGCACAGCGCCCGCGCAGAGCCCCATAGGTCCCATCCAGATGGACTTGTACCTGTCCACGGATGGCACGCTCTCCTGGCCCGACCCGAACTTGCCACCCCCGACGGACCAGGTGCTCCTCGCCACGCTGGAGGTCAGCGCGCTGGCGGCCGGCCACTGCGAGACGCGAGCCTTCACCGGCTCCGCTACGCCGCCGGGTCCCCAAACGGATGGCATCTACTACCTGGGAGCCATCACCGACGTGCACCAGACCCTCGTCGAACTGGACGAGGCCAACAACACCGCGGTGACCGCGCTGGGCATCGGGAACCGGCCGGACCTCGTCGTCACGGAGCTTCGTGGCCCCACGAGCGTCACGAACAGCGGGACGGTCGCGTCGACGCTCAAGGTGTGCAACCAAGGCACCAACGTGTCGGACGACACCATCGTGGAGCTGTACCTCTCCACGAACGGCACGCTGTCACTTCCAACGACGGGCGGACCTCCACCCACGAATCAGGCCTCACAGGGAACGGTGGAGGTGCCCGAACTGCCCCCGGGTCACTGTGCCATCCGCCACGCCTCTTTCCCGGTGATATCGCCGCCCGACGCGATACCCGGTCAGCCGCTCTACCTGGGCGCCATCGCCGATACGCCCGAGTTCTCCACGGAACTGAACGAGGACAACAACGTCTTCGTGGGTGACCTCGTCGCCATGGGAGCGGGACCGGACCTCGTCGTCACCTCGGTGCACGCCCCCACCAGCATCCGGAGCGGTGACCTGCTTGGCGCCTCCGTGAGGGTCTGCAACCACGGCACGCTGCCCGCGAATCCCAGCTCGCTCGAGCTGTACCTCTCCGTGGATGGCAACGTCACCATGCCTGGCAGCGGCAGCCCACCGCCGCCTGGACAGGCAATGGTAGGCCAAACGGATGTGCCCCTCCTGAACCCTGGCATTTGCATCACTCGTAATGTCCAGGGCGCCGCGACGTTCCCAGCCGGCGCGCCCCAGGATGGCACCCTCTTCCTGGCCGCCATCATCGATTCTACGCAAGACATCCCTGAACTGCGTGAGAACAATAACGCCTTCACCCAGGGGCTCATCGGTGCAGGGGCGCGCCCGGACCTCGTGGTGACCGCGGTTCGTGCTCCGGCCAGCGTGTCCCCTTCGGCATCTTGGGCCCCTGTCAGCATCACCGTATGCAACGAGGGGACC
Organism: Myxococcus sp. CA023; assembly: GCF_010998615.1. Classification (GTDB taxonomy): domain Bacteria; phylum Myxococcota; class Myxococcia; order Myxococcales; family Myxococcaceae; genus Myxococcus. The sequence continues at coordinate 12,773 of NZ_JAAEAH010000078.1, forward strand.
GTCTCTGCCTCGGCGGTCGCGGTGGATATCTACCTGTCCATGGTGCCGACGCTGGACTCGCCTGCCATGGAGGGACCGCTGCACGGGACCCAGCTCAAGGTCGGCGGATTCGGCATCTCCGCCGTCGAAGCAGGGCGTTGCGTCACACGCGAGGAGCCCATCACCCTGGCCCGTCCCCCTGGTGCGCCACCCCAACTCCAAGCATTCTACGTGGGCGCCATTGTCGACCCCGGGTCGAACATCGTGGAGCTTCGCGAGGACAACAATGTCTTTGTCGGTGAGCAAATGGGTCTCGGCAACAGGCCGGACCTGGCCATCACCTCCGTGAAGGGCCCCGCCAGCAGCATGCCTGGCGACGTGCCTGTCACCGCCCGCATCTGCAACCAGGGCACCGTGGCCTCACAGAACACCCAGGTGGAGTTCTACCTGGCTGCGCATGCCTTCCTGAATGCCCCGATTCAGGGGGGCTCACCTTACAACGCCGACCCGCATACGGCGTTCTCCATTGGGATGCAGCAGGTGCCATCGCTGGATGTGGGCGAGTGCAGGACGATCTCCACCCTTGCTACCGCGATGAGCTTCCCCGCGGAGTACATCGACAAGGCGTTCAATCTTGGAGCCATCATCGACCCACACGCGCAGGACGAGGAACTCCGCGAAGACAACAACACCTTCGTCGGAGACTTCATGGGCCTGGGCAACCGTCCTGACCTGGTGGTCACTGCCATCGATGGTCCCGCCAGCGTGCGCAACAGCACCCTCTTCACGACTACCCTGACCGTCTGCAACCAGGGCACCTATTCTTCCGGGCCCACGATGGCGCAGGTGTATCTGTCCACCGAACCCCACCTGGTGCTTCCAGATTGGAGCGGGCAAGGAACTCCGTTCCCATGGAGTCAAACGCCCGTGGGCGACGTGAGCATCCCCACCCTGCACGTCGGGCACTGCTTCACAGGGCAAGTGACTGGCGCGGCCTACATCCCGCCCGGCTCGCACCGCGAGGCCATCTACCTGGGCGCCATCATCGATGCGAACGACTCCATCGAGGAGCTTCGCGAGGAGAACAACGCCTTCGTGCGCGGCCGCATCGGCGTAGGAAACAAGGCGGACCTCGTCGTCACCGCCATCAACGCTCCGACAAGCGCGCGAATCCACAGTGCCTTCACCGCAACCGTGACGGTCTGCAACCAGGGCACCGAATACGCGAGCTCCTCCGACCTGGAACTGCACTTTTCGACCCTGCCCACGTTGGAAATGCCACGGTGGTCCGGTTCGGGCTCCCCCCTGCCCGTCACCCAGACCCCCATCGGCAACATCCCAGTGCCACACCTGGACGCGGGCCACTGCATTTCCCAATCCATCCAGGCCTCTACACAGTTGCCACCCGACGCACTGTTTGCCCAGCCCTTGTACCTGGGCGCCATCATCGACGGATGGGGCAACAGCGAGGAACTGCGCGAGGACAACAACACCTTCGTGAGCGGAATCATCGGCGTCGGTGATGGCCCTGACCTTGTCATCACGGCGGTGCAGGCGCCCCCGAATGTAGGGCCGTTCGCGACGTTCCACCCGACCGTCACGGTTTGCAATCAGGGGACAGAGCACTCGGACAGCACCCTCGTGGAGTTCCACCTCTCCACGGAAGAGACGCTCGTCATGCCGCGCTGGAGTGGCCCCGGCAATCCACTGCCACCGACACAGCACTCCATTGGCGAGCTGAGTGTCCCCTTCCTGAATCCAGGGAGGTGCTTCACGGGAAGCGCTGTCGCAACACTGACGCCGCCGCCCGCGACAGCCCCTGACCAGAAACTCTACCTGGGTGCCCTGGTCGATGGGATGCAATCCCAGGAGGAGCTGCGTGAAGACAACAACATCTTCATGAGCGGTCGCATGGGCGTGGGCTATGCGTCCGACCTGGTCATCACGTCACTCACGGGCCCCGCGAGCGTCGAAGCCACCGCCGCGTTCACCGCCACGGTCACCGTCTGCAATCAAGGCACGTCTGAATCCTATCCCACGGAACTGGAGGTCCACCTCTCCACCGAAGCAAGCATGGCCATGCCCGAACGGTACGGCCCGGGAATCCCGATACCCGCCAGCCAGGCGTACGCCGGCGAGTTCGGAGTCCCCGCCTTGGGTATCGACGATTGCATCACGCTGCAGGTGCCCTCCTGGTCGAACCTTCCTGTCCTGGCCCAGCCCGAACAGCCCTTGTATCTCGGCGCGGCCATCAATCCGGACCTGCTCGCTGGTGAGCTGCGCGAGGACAACAACACCTTCGTCGGTGACATCATGGGTGTTGGCGCCGGTCCCGACCTGATTGTCACCGCGGTGCAAGCGCCCGTCAGCGTGGAACGCACTGGCAACTTCACTGCCTCGGTGACGGTCTGCAATCAGGGCACCCGGGCATCGGGCAGCGTGCAGTTGGACCTGTACTTCTCCACCCGGGCCCAGGTCGAGATGCCTCAGTGGAATGCACCAGGTTTCCCCTACCCGCGCACGCAAGCGCTCATCGGCGCCTGGAACGTGCAGCCCCTGAATCCGGGACAATGCACCACAGAGCCCGTCCTCGCGTGGGTGGAACTGCCCGAGGAGGCCGAGCTCCATCACCCGCTGTATCTGGGCGCGGTCATTGACTCGAACCAGGCGCAGGCCGAGCTGCGCGAAGACAACAACATCTTCGTCAGCGGACTCATGGGAGTGGGCAACCAGCCAGACCTGGTCGTCACCTCCGTCTCCGGCCCCACCTCCGTAAGAACGGGAACAACCTTCACCGCCACCGTGCAGGTCTGCAACCATGGCACCGCGCCCACCCACGCCTCCATGGATGTGGCGCTGTACCTGTCGAGCAACAACACGCTCGAATTCCCCTATCAAAGCTGGCCGGGCGTCCCCCCCGACAGTCAGAGCCAGATTGGAGCGATGACCGTGCAATCTCTGTACGCCGGGCAGTGCGTCACGCGCAACACGCAGGTGACGGTCAACACGCCTCCGGATTCTGGCCCCACTGGGTTCTTCTACCTGGGCGCCCTCGTCGACCCATGGCAGAACCTCGAGGAACTGCGCGAGGACAACAACGTCCTCGCGGACCGGTTCATCGCGGTGATGCCGTAGTCGTCGTGGTCTGAGAACGGGCCCGGCCGAGCGCATCGACGTTCGGCCGGGCCTTGTTTCGAGGTCGCATGCATTCCAGAAAAAATGCCAGCCACCTGCCTGCAATTCTTACACACCCGCGTTGCCGCGTTCCGTCCTCGGCGTCAGTGACTCCTGCCGTCACGTGCCCATCCGGCTGGGAGTTCCAGACAAGAACAAGCCCCCCGGGCCATCCTCCCGCCGCTCCCAAGACATTCCCTGACACGCCATTCGACATCCGGGCGCCCTTGGGGGCACATGTATCAACCCCCAAGAATAACAATAAACAAGAGAACAACTGGCACATCGACTGCAGCCGTCCCTTGTCCCTCCAGCAATGACGGACGAGGAGACCCCCATGATGGGTAGGAAGTGGCTCGGGCTCCTGTTCATCGGCGCCGTCTGGGCCTCGAACGCCTGGGCCAGCGACTTCCGAGCCGAGAAGCTCGTGAACGGGCTCAAGCAATACACGGTCGACACCTATCCGGAGACGCTGCGCTTCACGTTCACCGTCACCAACATCGACCCGACGCTCCCCTCCGAGTTGCTCTCCGCGACCGCGCCCCTGCTGAAGTCCTGCACGCTCTCGCCCACGTCACCCCTCGTGGTTCCAGCGGGAGGCCACGTCACGTATCAGTGCGAAATCGAGCTGGAGAGCCACGACGCGTGTCTCACATTGGGGATACACGATGCGAACCCCGTGACGCCCAACCACGAGGTCTCCTTCACCAGCACCTTCAGCATCGGCTGGGACGCAGGTGCCAGCCAGGCGGGGGCCAACGTGCTCTGCCTCCCTCAGCCCAACCTGCTCTGCGACGACACCGTCTACCTCTCCACGGCCTCTCGCTCTCCGGAAGGACGGCCCGCGGCCCCCTCGCGGCTCTACATCTTCGACCCCGCCACCGGCGCGGTGACGCTGCAGGGTGAAGCCGCGCTTCCCTACAACGCGCTGGCGTTCAACCACTTCGACAACACCCTGTACGCCATCGCCTCCGACGGCGTCAGCGCTGCCAGCTTCATCCGCGTCGACGCCACCGGCTCTTCGAGCATCATCGCCCCTCTGGACACCGCTGCACCTCGCTCGGCCATCTGGACTGCGGGAGCCGTTCTCAAGGATGGCTCTTACGTCGGCTTCGAGCACAGCACCCATCGCCTCATCCGCATCAACCCCAGCACCGGAGGAACCCTCTCCGAGCAAGTGGTGACCGTCCCGGGAGACTTCCAGATGGCGGACTTCGCGATGAATCCCCGGGACGGCCAGCTCTACGCCTTCAACAACGCCACCCAGCGGCTGACCCGCATCGACCCGCTCACGGGCGTGGCCACGGACCATGCCGAGCTCGCGCAGATTGACGGCAGGTCCGCGGAGAACCCCGTCATGAGCGCCGCCGTCTTCACACGCGACGGCGAGTTCTTCCTCTACGGAACCAGCGGCCCCGACACCCGCAGGGTCAGCGGCTTCCATGCCGTGGACGTGACGACGGGAAACCTGACCCGCCTCCTCACGCGGCCGGTGCCCCAGCTCGCGAACGGCGCGATGTGTGGCGTCTACTCCTGGGGCTCGCCTCGTCCGCAGCCGACGACCCGGGACCGCGGATTCTTCGGCGCCAGCGAGAGCGCCCTCTTGGAGTGCCTGGCATACGGCCCCATCTCCCTCGGCGCTCTCGGCGAAGTCTCCACCCTCCCAGGCGCCCTGGGCATCCTCTGGGCCAACCCCGCCATCGCCTCGAACAACGCGCGCCGCACGGCACTGGAGTCCTTGAAGGTCCGGACAGCGCGCGAAGCGCTGACGGCGGTCTGCAACGAGCGCGTCTTCAACACGCGCGCGCCGACCCTGTCCGCGCTGGAGAATCCGGCCTCGCTCGACCCCGGCCGGGTGGAAGAGCTGCGTCAACGGCTGGAGCGGCACAACCACTCTGGCAAGCGGACCGCCATCCCGCTGCGAAAACGAATCTTCGCGGTGGACCCGCTACGAGCCATGGAGCGCGCCGAGGAACCTCGGTTCTGAGGAGGGAGCGTGGTCATGAAGATTCCATCCCTATCCAGGTGGGTTCCGGGCCTGCTCGTGGCACTGGGGACAGGTGCCTGCGATAGCAGCGAAGACGATTTGATGCGGGCGTTGGGGGACCCCGTGCTGGACGCCTTCGAAATCCGCCTGCGAGGCCAGGATGCGGCACAGTACGAGAAGGTCCTGCTGGGCATGGGACAGGTCGAGGTCACGTCCTTCGGCGAGCCCGTCCGCTTCGAGCCCTCGCCCAACGCACGCGCCATGGATTTGTCGGACACGGACCACGCCCACCTCCTGGGGCGCTTCTTCCTGCCCAGGTACGTGAAGCAGGTGGACATCACCGTGCGCTTGGACGACGTGGGAGCGTTCAAGGAAGACAGCCTGGCAGGTCTCATCAACGCCCAAGCCGGAACCATCCAGTTCTCGACGACGCGCAGCGCCCTGGAGCAGCGCTCACGCGTCGTCATCCACCTGTACCTGAAGGACAGCCTCTTCGACGGCATGGGCGGAAAGACGCTCCTGCCGGCGACTTACATCGCCCACTGAAAGTCCTGGCGCCCTGAGGGGCCTCTGGCTTCCACCAGCGCGCGAGCCCGAGCCCTGCCAGAATGCGCGCCATGAAGACCCCCGGGAAACAGGTGGTACTCGTCCGGCACGGAGAGACGGAGTGGAGCCGCGACGGCCGGCACACAGGGCGGACGGACATTCCGCTCCTGGGCTCCGGAAGGGAGATGGGCCGCCTTCTCGGCGCGCCGCTGAAGGCCTGGCGCTTCGACGCCGTCTACACCAGCCCGCTGAGCCGCGCGGCGGACACCTGCGCCCTGGCCGGCTATGGGGACTACGCCCAACTGCGCGAGGACCTCATGGAGTGGGACTACGGCGACTACGAGGGGCGCACCGGCGCGGAGATTCGCGCGGAGCAGCCCGACTGGACCATCTGGAAGAACGGCGTCCCCAACGGAGAGACCGCAGCACAGGTGGCCAGTCGCGTGGACAGCGTCATCTCCGACGCACTCCGGACGGACGGGGACGTGCTCATCTTCGCCCACGGGCACCTGCTTCGCGTGCTCGCGGCGCGGTGGCTGGGCCTGCCCCCGTGGGAAGGCCGCCTCTTCCTGCTGAGCACCGCGTCCATCAGCGTGCTCGGCCATGACGGCGACAGGCGCCGCCCGGCCATCGTGTCCTGGAACGACACCACGCACCTGCGCGCGTAGCTACAGCCGTCCCTCCAGGAAGTTGCGCACCAGCGCGGGGCCCTCGGGTGTGAGCACGCTCTCCGGATGGAACTGCACGCCCACCACGGGCCGCTCGCGATGGCGCAGCGCCATGATGAGGCCATCCTGGCTCCACGCGGTGGCTTCCAGCTCGGCGGGCAGTGACGGCGCCTCCACGATGAGCGAGTGGTAGCGCGCCGCCGCGAAGCCCTCGCTGAGCCCGGCGAAGAGCCCCGTGCCGCCATGCCGGATGCGCGCCGCCTTGCCATGCACCGGCTCTGGCGCGCGCACCACCTTGCCGCCGAAGGCCGCGCCAATGGACTGGTGCCCCAGGCACACGCCCAGCACCGGCACACGCGACTGGGCAATGGCCGCCACGCTGACGCCCGCCTCATGCGGCGTGCAGGGCCCCGGCGAAATCACCAGGTGGGACGCGCCCGAGGCCGCCACACCTTCGGCATCCAGGTCGTCGTTGCGCACCACCTTCACCTCGGCCCCCAGCGTGTACAGGAGTTGCACGAGGTTGAAGGTGAAGGAGTCGTAGTTGTCGATGACCAGAATCACCGGCCACCTCCCTCGCGCGCCAGCCGCAGCGCGGCGGCCATGGCGCCCGCCTTGGCTTCCGTCTCGTCCGCTTCCTTCGACGGCACCGAGTCCGCGACCACTCCCGCGCCCGAGGTCCACATCGTCCGGTCTCCGTCCACGAAGAAGGTGCGCAGCGCAATCGCCACGTCCAGCGTGCCGCAGAAGGACAGGTAGCCCACCGCGCCCGAGTAGGGCCCGCGCCGCTGGACCTCCAATTCGTCGATGATTTGCATCGCGCGAATCTTGGGCGCGCCCGACACCGTTCCCGCGGGGAAGGTGCTGGCCAGCGCGTCCAGCGCGTCGTACTTCGCGTCGAGCTTGCCGCGCACCTGCGACACGATGTGCATCACGTGGCTGTAGCGCTCGATGAGCATCATGTCCTCGACGCGCACCGAGCCAGGCGCCGCCACGCGGCCCACGTCGTTGCGCCCCAGGTCCACCAGCATGATGTGCTCGGCGCGCTCCTTCTCGTCCGCGAGCAACTCCTTCTCCAGAGCCAGGTCCTCGGCCTCGGACGCGCCACGGCGCCGGGTGCCGGCGATGGGCCGCACCACCACGTCCCCGTCGCGCACCTGCACCAGCAACTCCGGCGACGCGCCCACCAGCGCGCGGGCCTCGCCCAGCTCCACGAGGAAGAGGTACGGCGATGGATTCACCCGCCGCAGCGCGCGGTAGAGCGACAGCGGCGGCGGCGCGCCCCGGGATTCGAAGCGGCGCGCGAGCACGACCTGGAAGATGTCTCCTGCGCGGATGTACTCCTGCGCCTGAGCCACCGCCGACTCATACCCCGCGCGGTCCCAGCACGCGGTAGGCGCCACGTCCCCACGCATGCGCGGCGCAGGCGCATAGGCCTCCGGAGGCAGCGGCTTCAGCAACCGGTCCGCCATGGCCTGCGCGCGCGCCTCCGCGTCCTTCAGCGCGGCGGCCACGCTGCCGTGCAGTGAGGGCCGGGCAATGGCGGTGGCCTTGAGCGTCCCGGTGCGGGTGTCGTGCGTGACGAAGTCCTCGCACACCAGCCATTCCGAGTCCGGGAAGGAGATGTCGCTGGGGTGCCGGTCCGGCACCGTGGGCTCCAGCCACGAGAAGCAGTTGTAGCCCATGTACCCCACGAGCCCGCCGAGGAAGGGGGCCTCTCCAGGGAGCCGGGCCACGGCCAGTTCGCGCCAGAGCTGGCGCAGCACGTCCAGGGGCTTGCCGTCCCGGCGCTCCTCCCTCGAGCCGCGCCACAAGGTGGCACCGTTCCGGTCCAGCCGCACGCGGCCCGCGGGCTCCGCGCCGATGTGGCTGTAGCGGCCGAACCGCTCGCCGCCGTAGCACGACTCGAGGATGAAGCCGCGCGAACCACCGCCCAGCTTCAGATAGGCCGACAGCGGCGTGTCGAGGTCCGCCGGCAACTCCACCGACACCGGCACCGCCTCACCCTGCTCCGCGCGCTGCCGATAGGCTGACTTCCGCTCCTGTGCATCCATCGTCTTTGACTCACTTCCCACCGCGCATCACGGCAGGGGGAATGGGGTGGCCCGTCTCGGCTCCGATGAAGCGCTTCACTGGCGGCGTTGTGGATTCGCGGACAGCAGCAGGACGGGCGCCATCCCTGGGTTATCCCCCGTCCGGGGGAGTCCTCCAAGCGGTCCGATATTCCCCTCCCCACGTCGCGCAAGCCCCCAGGCCAGCGGGGGCCCGGAGAGCAGCCCGGGGAGCTCCCGCCGGTGAGGCGGCGTCCTACCCCGGGTGGTCCGGCTCCAAGCCCCTCGCTCTCTGAATGGGACTTTGAGTGCCGCGCCTTCCGCTCCATTGATGACGGTGACGCCGCAGGGGCTCTCCTGCGTTCCCGGCGGATTCCACGTCGACCCCTGGCGCCCAGTGGACCGGGCGCTCATCACCCACGCGCATGGGAACCACGCACGCAGTGGCAGCCACCGCTATCTGGGCGCCCGGGCGGGCGAGGGACTGCTCCACCAGAGATTGGGCGCGGACGCCACCATCGACACGCTCGACTACGGCGAACGGCTGCGCATCAACGGAGTCACCGTCAGCTTCCATCCCGCGGGCCACGTGCTGGGCAGCGAGCAGCTGCGCGTGGAGCACGGCGGTGAGAGATGGGTCGTGTCCGGTGACTACAAGCGCGCGCCGGCCCCCACGTGCGCGCCCTTCGAGGTCGTCCCCTGCCACACCTTCATCACCGAGGCGACGTTCGGCTTGCCCATCTTCCGATGGGACGCGACAGAGCAGGTGGCCGAGGACATCCTGCGTGGGTGGGACGCAAACCGCGCGCTGGGCCGCGCGGCGGTGCTGTTCTGCTACGCGCTGGGCAAGGCGCAGCGGCTGCTCGCGGAGCTGGCGAAGCTGACCGACCGCACCGTGTTCGTCCACGGCGCCTTGCACTCCCTGGTGGACGTATACCGGGACGCGGGCGTCCGCATGCTGCCCACGCAACGGGTGTCCGAGGTGGAGAAGGGCACCTCGTTCGCGAGAGCGCTGGTGCTGGCGCCGCCGAGCACGAGCTGCACCACGTGGATGCGCCGCTTCGGTGCGCACGAAACCGGCTTCGCGTCCGGCTGGATGCGCGTTCGAGGCAACCGTCGCCGCTGGCCCACTACCTGCGCGAGCAGGGCGTGGACGCCGTCCCCCTGGCCACGCCCTTCGAAGGCGAAGCGGTGGACTGACGCGTGCGGCGACTGGCGGACCTCTACGAAACGCTGGACCAGACCACGTCCACCTGACTACGGCCTGGAGCTGCTCACGCCCACGCCCACGCCCTTCCCCTTCGAGGAGGCGCTGCACCCCGTGCTCTTCACCCGCGACCGTCTGGAGGCGGACGTCCTGGTGAGCGACAACGTCGGCGAGCTGTCAAAGCGCCAGTTCCGCGACATCGCCCGCATCGCCGGGATGGTGCTGCCGGGCCTGCCCGGCGCGCGCAAGTCCTCGCGGCAGGTCCAGGCCAGCGCGTCGCTGCTGCACGACGTCTTCATCTCCCGCCAGGGCCTCACCCCCGCCCTGACGGACCGGCTGGCCCTGTGACGGGAGTCCCACGCGTCCGTGGAGTGCGTCCTGGTGCGGGGCAACCATGATCGGCACGTGGAGACGCTGCCCGGGCGCTGGCGCCTGGACGTCCGCGAGTCCCACGCCGACGAAGGCCCCTTCCGCTTCGCCCATCCCCCGCGGTCCATGTCAGGCCGCTACGTGTGGGCAGGTCACCTCCACCCCATGGTGCGACTGGGCGGCAAGAGCGACACACTGCGTCTCCCCTGTTTCCATGTGGGACGCGACATGGGCGTGCTCCCGGCCTTCAGCGCCTTCACCGGTGGCCTCAACGTCTCCCGCCGCACCGGCGATCGCATCTTCACCCTCGCCGGCCCCGCAATCGTCGAGGTGTAGGGTGAGTCAGGCCAAGCGTCGGAAGATACTGGGTATCATCGAAACGGATAATACCTTCGAGCGCGCCAACCACCGGGGCCGCGAGGCGTGGCTCGGCAAGTGCTTGCACTGTAACGCGCACTTATGGGTCGGCCTGGATGGCGAGCCGATCAGCCGCGCCACCATCGAGCACATCCTGCCAAAGACGGCCGGGGGTACCGAGGCGCTGACCAACCTGGGTCTGGCCTGCGCCCGGTGCAATCAGGGCAAGGGCACCCGGCACGACGCCCGTTATCACCGGGACGCACGCGCCCGGGAGCTGGTGGAAAGGCTTCTGGCCCGGCGCCTCGCGCGCTGGCGGAAGCCGGAGACCGACGAAGAGCCGTGAAACACCCGGTGTGATCCACTCCAGCGGGTGCTTTGTTCAATCGTCCCTACCTCCCTCCAGAAGAGAGATTCATCACCGCGCGACCGCTACTTTCCGCCCTCGCACGAGGAAGTGGTATCCCCGTGCCGCCAATTCAGAATGGTTGACACTGCCGTGTCGATGCCCGATGGTCCCGCGCCGCATTAGGGCAGGGAGAGGAGGAGGGCCCCGCCCACGGCATTACTAATAGAGGTTTCGTTGGACGTGTCCGCTTCGCCTTCAGTGCGCCAGGAGCTACCGCCCACCCGCCCCAGTGGGGCCGGGAACGCCCCTCCGCTCCCTGTGCCCGGTAACGCCCACGCCTCGCCTTTCGTTCCCTTCACGAGTGCTGTTGTCGAAGCCCCCTTGCCCATGGTCCAGGTATGAGCGGCCCTCTCTTCCCACGTTGGACGAACACGGTGTCGCGGCTGTCCGCCGCGGCGCTCCTTGCCGTGCCCGCCATCGGTATCGGCGGTCTCATGGCCTACGTGCGCTCGCCGTACGTCACTGGCCAGCAGCGGCCCGTTGAACAGCCGATCGAGTTCGATCACCGCCACCACGCGGGTGATGAGCAGATTGACTGTCGGTACTGTCACTGGTCGGTCGAGGAGTCGCCCTCCGCGGGCATCCCCTCCACCACGGTGTGCATGTCCTGCCACGCACAGGTCTGGAACAAGAGCCCGTACCTCAACGAGGTCCGCAAGGCGTACTTCTCCGACCAGCCCATCCCCTGGGTCCGCGTGCACAACCTGCCGGACTTCGTCTACTTCAACCACTCCATCCACGTGGCCAAGGGCGTTGGCTGCGCCACCTGCCACGGCCGCGTCGACCAGATGGCCGCCGTGGAGCAGGCCGCGCCGCTCACCATGGCCTGGTGCCTGGATTGCCACCGCAATCCGGAGCCCCATCTGCGTCCGGCGGAGTTCATCACGTCCATGACGTGGACCCCGCCCGAAGACAAGGCCAAGGCCGCTGAGCTTGGCCGCCAGTTGGCAGAAGCGTACGACGTCCACTCGCGCGAGAGCTGCTCCACATGCCACCGATGAACACGAAGCGCGACGGCGCCCCGTCGCAGGATACCCCCTCCTCCTTCGCGCTCCCGGTCGTCACGGACCGGCCTGCCGCCAAGTCCGACGTTGTCGGCGAGGCGCTCGAGCACGCGGCCGCCAACGCCTCCCCCTCCGAGCCCGGCTATGGCCAGACGTACTGGCGCAGCCTGGAGGAGAAGCTCGGCACGCCCGACTACCTGGAAGAGACGCGGCCGGAGTTCCCCGTCGGCGCGGACCTGGCGCCCACGGGCTTCGCCCGTCGCGAGTTCATGCACCTGCTGGGTGCCTCGCTGGCGCTGGCCGGCGCCACGGCGTGCAGCACCCGTCCGGTGGATGAGCGCATCCTGCCGTACACCAAGACGCCTCCCGAGCTCGTCCCGGGCAACCCGCTCCACTACGCGTCCGGCATGACGCTGGCCGGTCACACCTCCGGTCTGCTCATCACCGCCCGCGAGGGTCGCCCCGTGAAGATCGAGGGCAACCCGGACCACCCGGTCAACCAGGGCGCCGCTGGCCCCTGGGAGCAGGCGTTCCTCCTGTCCCTGTATGACCCGAGCCGCGCCCGCGTGCTCCGTCAGGGCAAGAGCCCCCGCGCCCTCCGCGTCCTGCGCGAGGAGCTGGTCAACGCCGCCAACAAGGCCGCCGCCAGTGACGGTGGCAGCCGCGTGCGCTTCCTGTCCGAGCCCGGCAACTCGCCGCTGACCGGCGACCTGCGCAACCGCATCCTGAAGAAGCTGCCGAACGCGCGCTTCCACAGCTACACCGCGCAGACGCACGACACGCAGGACGAGGCGACCCGCGCGCTCTTCGGCGGACAGGCCGTTTCGGCCGTCTACGACTTCGCCCAGGCGGACATCGTCCTGTCGCTGGACGCGGACTTCCTGGAGAGCCGCCCGGAGAACCTGGGCTACGCGCGCCAGTTCGCCAACCGCCGTGACCCGAACAACGGTCCGCTCAACCGGCTCTACGTGGCCGAGGCCCGCTTCTCCATCACCGGCGGCATGGCCGACCACCGCCTGCGCGTGAAGTCGCAGGACGTGCTCGCGGTCGCCGCCGCCGTGGCCCAGGCCGTGGGTGGCCCCGCCGCCTCGCTGGCTGGCGCCGCCGCCAACAAGGCGTCGCTGAAGGCGGACCACAACGCATGGGTGCAGGCCGTCGTCGCGGACCTGCGCGCCGCGCGTCCGGGCCACACCCTGGTGGTCGCGGGTGAGCGTCAGCCGGCGGCGGTCCACGCGCTGGTCCACGCCATCAACGCCGCGCTGGGCAACACCGGCACCACGGTGAAGTACGTGCAGTCGTCCATCGCGGAGCAGGAGGGCCTGAGCCAGGTCCGCGCGCTGGTGGAGGACATCACGGCGGGCCGCGTGGACACGCTGGTCATCACCAGCTGGAACCCGGTGTTCTCGGTTCCGGCGGACACGGGTCTGAAGGAGCTGCTGGACCCGGCGACCAACCCCAACCGCGGCAAACTCACCGTTCTCTACACGGGCCTCTACGAGGACGAGACCAGCCAGTACGCCGACTGGTTCGTCCCCGCGGCGCACCCGCTGGAGACGTGGAGCGACGGCCGTTCGTTCGACGGCACCGTGGCCATTGCCCAGCCGCTCATCCAGCCGCTCTACAACGGCGTGCCGGAGTCCGAGCTGCTGGCGATGTTCCTCGACGAGCCCTACCGCCCCGCGTACCAGATGCTGCGCGACTACTGGCAGGGTCAGTCCGAGGGCCAGGGTGACTTCGAGGCCCACTGGGAGAGCTGGGTGTCGGACGGTGCCATCCCCGGCACGCAGGCCGCTCCGGCGCAGGGCGCTCCGGACTTCGGCGCCGCCTCCGCGTTGGTGACGGGCTACACGGCCCCCGCCACGGGCGAGCTCGAGATCAACTTCGTCTACGACTACAAGATCTTCGACGGCCGCTTCGGCAACAACTCCTGGCTGCAGGAGCTCCCGGACCCCATCACCAAGATGACCTGGGACAACGCCGCGCTGCTGAGCCCGGAGACCGCCAAGAGGCTGAGCCTCGAGCCCGGTGACCTGGCGGAGCTGACCTACGGCGGCCGCAAGATGACCGTGCCGGTCTGGATTACCCCCGGCCACGCGGACGACACCGTGACGATGTCGCTGGGCTACGGCCGTGACGGCCTGCACGAACAGGTGGCCAAGGCGGTGGGCTTCAACGCCAACGCGGTGCGCACCGTGAAGGCCCCCTGGTTCGACGGCGGCGCCACGCTCACCAAGGTGCGCGGCAGCTACAAGTTCAGCCTGACCCAGACGCACTGGCGGATGGAGAACCGCCCGCTGGCGCTGGACATGCCGCTGTCCGAGCTGAAGAACCCGTCCATCGCGACGCAGCACACGCTCCACCGCGTCAAGAGCGAGCTGAAGTTCGGCGTCCAGGACAACCTGCCGGCCTTCGACTACAACAAGGGCCCCAGCAACCCCCAGGGCTACAAGTGGGGCATGGCCATCGACCTGTCCCGCTGCACCGGTTGCAGCGCGTGCGTGATTGCCTGCCAGGCGGAGAACAACATCCCCGTCGTGGGCAAGCAGCAGGTCTCCGTCAGCCGTGAGATGCAGTGGCTGCGCATCGACCGCTACTTCGAGGGCAGCGAGAGCGACCCCCGGATGGTCATGCAGCCGGTGATGTGCGTGCACTGCGAGAAGGCCCCCTGCGAGTACGTCTGCCCGGTGAACGCCACCGTGCACTCGGACGAGGGCCTCAACGACATGGTGTACAACCGCTGCGTCGGCACCCGGTACTGCTCGAACAACTGCCCGTACAAGGTGCGCCGGTTCAACTACCTGCACTACACGGCGGACAAGACGGCCACCGAGAAGATGCTGATGAACCCGGACGTCACCGTCCGCAACCGCGGCGTGATGGAGAAGTGCACGTACTGCGTCCAGCGCATCGAGCGAGTGCGCATCGACGCCCGCGTCGAGAAGCGCGTCATCAATGAGAAGGAGCTGCAGACGGCCTGCCAGCAGACCTGCCCCACGCAGGCCATCACCTTCGGCTCCCTCAACGACCCGCAGCAGCGCGTCACGCAGCTCCATGAGGACGAGCGCGCGTACAAGCTGCTCCACGAGCTGGGCACCCGCCCGCGCACCGCGCATCTCATTCGCGTCCGCAATCCCAACCCCGCCCTCGAGCCCGCCGCGCCCGCCGCTGCGAACCAAGGGAGCCACTAAGCCATGGCTGAAACTGCTTCCAACACGTATCAAGACCCGCTCGAGCCGCGGCACCTCGTCGCGCCGCACCATGACGACGCGTCCCTGAACGAGACGCTGCTGGACCATGTCTGGCGCAAGCCGGGCAAGGGCTGGTTCATGCTCTTCGGCCTGTCGCTCAGCGCCCTGGGCCTGCTCGTCATCGGTGTCACCTACACGCTGGCCCGCGGTATCGGCGTGTGGGGTAACAACCAGCCTGTCGGCTGGGCGTTCGACATCATCAACTTCGTCTGGTGGGTCGGTATCGGCCACGCCGGTACGCTCATCTCCGCCATCCTCCTGCTCTTCCAGCAGAAGTGGCGCACGAGCATCAACCGGTTCGCGGAAGCCATGACGCTGTTCGCCGTCATGTGCGCCGGTCTGTTCCCACTGCTGCACACCGGCCGTCCCTGGTTCGCCTTCTGGCTGTTCCCCTACCCCAGCACCCTGGGCGCGTGGCCGCAGTTCCGCTCGCCGCTGGTGTGGGACGTGTTCGCCATCTCGACCTACCTCACGGTGTCCGCGCTCTTCTGGTTCGTGGGCCTCATCCCGGACCTGGCGGCGCTGCGTGATTCGTCCAAGACGAAGCTCCAGCGGACCATCTACGGCCTGTTCGCGCTCGGTTGGCGCGGCTCCGGTCGGCACTGGCACAACTACAAGATTGCGTACCTGCTGCTGGCCGGCCTCTCCACGCCGCTCGTGGTGTCCGTGCACACCATCGTTTCGTTCGACTTCGCCGTCTCCCTGCTGCCCGGCTGGCACGCCACCATCTTCCCGCCCTACTTCGTGGCCGGCGCCGTGTTCAGCGGCTTCGCGATGGTGATCACGCTCATCATCCCGGCGCGCAAGTACCTGGGTCTGCGGGACGTCATCACGGACCGCCACCTGGAGAACATGAACAAGGTCATCCTGGCGACGGGCCTGCTCGTCTCCTACGGGTACCTGATGGAGCACTTCGTCGCCTGGTACTCGCAGAACCAGTACGAGCTCTGGACCTTCTACGTGAACCGCGCCACGGGCCCCTACGCCGGCGTGTACTGGCTGATGATCGCCTGCAACGTCATCACCCCGAACATCTTCTGGTTCAAGAAGTGCCGCACCAACATCGCCATCATGTGGGTGGCGTCCATCGCGGTGAACATCGGCATGTGGTGCGAGCGGTTCATCATCATCGTCACCTCGCTGAGCCAGGACTTCCTGCCGTCCTCCTGGGGCATCTACACCCCGACGTGGGTGGACTGGTCCATCTACATCGGCACGCTGGGCCTGTTCGGCACCCTGTTCCTCCTGTTCCTCAAGTTCGTGCCCGCGGTCGCCATCAGCGAGGTGAAGGAGCTCCAGCTCGAGCTCAAGCACGCCGCTCATCAGCACGGCTCGGATGATGCGCTTGCCGGCGCCGGCACCCTCACCCACGGAGCTCACTAAGCGCCATGGAAGCCACCGTTCTCGATTCTTGGGTCCTGGCCGAGTTCTCGACGCCGGACGCCCTCGTGACCGCCACCCGCCAGATGCGGGAGAAGGGCTTCGAGGGAATGGACACCTACTCTCCGTACCCGCTGCACGGCGGGTCGGAGGCCCTGGGTCTGCCGCCCTCGCGCGTCCCCTTCATCGCCCTGTGCGGCGGTCTGACGGGCGTGGCCACGGCGCTGGCCATGCAGACGTGGATGAACACCATCGACTACCCGCTCAACATCGGTGGTCGCCCGCTGCTGTCGCTGCCGGCGTGGGTGCCCATCACGTTCGAGCTGGGGGTGCTGTTCGCCGCCTTCGGCATCTTCTTCGGTCTGCTGGGGCTCAGCCGCCTGCCCCAGCCGTACCACCCCGTCTTCGAGTCCGAGGAGTTCCGCACCGCCTCCACGCACGGCTACTGGCTGAGCGTGCCCCAGGCGACGGGCACGGACGCGGCGCCGGTCATGGATCAGCTCAAGGCCCTGGGCGCGACCCAGGTGACCCTCGTCACGGGAGAGAAGGAATGAGGTGGCTCATCCCCGCCGCCGGACTCGCCACGCTCACGGGCTGCAACGTCAGCTCGGAGTTCCTCCAGCGCATGGAGCACCAGGCGAAGTACGAGTACTACGAGGCGTCCGACTTCTGGGCGGACGGTCGCGCCATGCGCACGCCTCCCGTGGGCACGGTTCCGCGTGAGCGCTTCGAAAAGCTCCCCGAGCTCAAGGACCCCACCCAGCGCCAGGTGGCCCTCACCGGCCGCAGCGCCGGCCAGCCGGTGGCCCACCTGCCCATCACGGTGGACCAGAACCTGCTGACCCTGGGTCAGAAGAAGTACAACATCGTCTGCTCGCAGTGTCACGGCGTGCTCGGCGATGGAAACAGCATCGTCGCGGAGAACATGGCCCTGCGCCTGCCTCCCTCGCTGCTGGACCTGGAGAGCAAGTCGGACGGCCACTTCTACGTGGCCATCAACGAGGGCTACGGCGTGATGCCGTCCTTCTCCGGTGAGCTCGACCTGCGCGAGCGCTGGGCCGTGGTCGCCTACGTCCGCGCACTCCAGACGGCCCGCAATACCCGCACGGACGGCCAGCAGCCCGTTCCGCAGGAGAACCGATGAGTCCCCCCGTCACCAACTCGCACACCAGCTTCGGGCCGTACACCGGCACGCCGAAGCTCATGGTGCCCGCGTTCGCCGTGGGCATTCTCTGCCTCCTGGCCACGCTGGGTGGCTTCTTCGCCACCGACGCCAAGGGTGAGACGGCGCACGCCTATCTGATTGGCTTCACCTACTGGGTGGGCATCAGCGTCGCCTTCCTCATCATGCAGGCCATCTTCCACACGGCGAAGGCCAAGTGGCTCATCGTGCTGCGCCGGACGATGGAGACGGCCTCCGCGGTGATTCCGGTGTTCTTCGTGCTGGCCCTGCCGCTGCTGGCCATGGCCGCCTACCTCTACCCCTGGTGGGAAGGCTCCGAGCTGACCAAGGGCTACTCCAGCCTGGAGCTGGAGCACCTGAGCCACAAGCAGCACGGGTACCTGAACAACCACTTCTCCTTCCCTCCGGGCGTGGGCCTTCGCCACATCATCTACTTCGGCGTGTGGTCCTTTGCGGCCTGGCGGCTGCGGTCGTGGAGCCTGAAGCAGGACACCGAGGGTGGACTCGACTTCACGGTGAAGCAGCGCAAGTTCTCTCCGGGTGTGCTGCCTTTCCTTGCCCTCACCATCACGTTCGCTTCTTTCGACTGGCTGATGAGCCTCACGCCGCTCTGGCAGTCGACCATCTTCGGCGTCTATTACTTCGCCGGAAGCTTCCTGGCGGCCTTCTGCATCCTGACCATCGTCACGGTGAACGCCCAGGGCAAGGACCTCTACGGCAGCGTCGTGAAGCTGGACCACTTCCACAACCTCGGCAAGCTGATGCTCGCCTTCACCGCGTTCTGGGCCTACATCGCCTTCTCCCAGTTCATGCTGGTGTGGATCGCGAACATCCCGGAAGAGGCGCCCTGGTACGGCCTGCGCATGTTCGGCCCGTGGCGGTCGATGTCCATCGCCCTGTTCTTCCTCCACTTCCTGCTGCCCTTCGGCATCCTGCTGTCGCGCAAGCTGAAGCTGCAGCCTCGGAAGCTGGCCGTGGTGGCCGTGTACCTGCTCATCATCCACGCGGTGGACCTGTACTGGCTGGTGTGGCCGGCACTGACCGGTGACGCGGGCCCGACCTTCCACTGGTCGCTGCTCACGGCCTTCTTCGGAGTGGGCGGTATCGCGGTGGGCTTCGCCCTCTTCCTGGCGCGTGGCCACTACACGCTCACGGTGAAGGACCCCTACATCGCCGAGTCCTTGAGGTACGTGCAGCCATGAAGAAGACCCAGGTTGAGCTCGAGTCGCGCGTCATCGTCGGCGCGCACGGCGTGGCGGCGGAAGAAGACCACCTGGTCATGGGCAAGGTGGTGGGCATCGGCGTGGGTGCGCTCGTCATCTTCGCGGTGGGCATCGTCTGGGCCTACACCATCCAGGTCCGGACCATGGCCGAGATCCAGCCGGAGGGTCCGCCGCCGCGTCCTGCGGCGATGGGCCAGTACGAGGTGGGCATCGTCAACCAGCGCCTGTTCGAGCAGGACTGGCACGCCGTGGACAAGATCAGCGGCCAGGACCAGGCGCTGCGCGCCGGCTGGGGTGACCAGCCGGGGGTGAAGCAGCACCCCGGCATCGACGCCGCGATGAAGACGGTCATCGAGCAGAAGCGCAACCCGCCCCCTGCTCCGACCCCCACGCCCGCCCCGGAGACCACTCCCGGGCAGACGCCTCCGGCACCGCAGCAGTAGCCTTCACCGCTCCCCTGTCGTAAGAGCCGTCCTGCAATGATGTCCACCCGCTCCTACATCCTTCCGCGCGCCTGCCGCGCGGGCTTCCTCGCCGCGGCGGCGCTGGTGCTGGCCGTCGCGGTGCCGGCCTCCGCCATGCCAGGTGCCGGGAAGACGCCCCGGGCCATCCTGGAGGCACAGCAGGACCTGCCGCCCCCCATCCAGGGTGTGGACGTGCAGGAGCATCTGGGGGAGCTGGTGCCCATGGACACCCGCTTCCTCGACGCCTCCGGGCGCGAGGTGCGCCTGGGCGACGTGGTGCCGAAGGCGCGGCCCACCCTGCTGACGCTCGTCTATTACAACTGTCCCATGCTCTGTAACCTGGTGCTCAACGCCCAGGTGCAGTCCATGAAGGAGCTCGGGCTCGAGCTGGGCAAGGACTACGAAGCCGTCACCGTCAGCATCGACCCTGACGACACGCCCGCCCAGAGCCTGGAGCGGCGGCGGCGGCACCTGCAGTCCATGGGCAAGCCGGAGACGGCCCCCTGGCACTTCCTGACCGGCACGGACGCGGAAATCCGCCGGCTCGCCGACGCCCTGGGCTTCAAGTACACCTACGACGAGAGCACGAAGCAGTACGCCCACGCAGCCGTGGTGCACGTGCTCACGCCGGAAGGCAGCATCTCCCGGTATCTCTACGGGACGACGTTTCCCCCCTCGGACATGAAGCTGGCGTTGCTGGAGGCGGCCAATGGCCGCGTGGGTACCAGCTTCGATCAGATCATCCTGTCCTGCTTCAAGTATGACACCGCCAGTCGGCGGTATGGCTTCTACATCTTCGGGTTCATCCGCCTGGGCGGCATAGCCGTGTTCTGCGCCCTGGCGACGATGCTGATCTACTTCTGGAGGCGCGAGCTGAAGAAAGGCGCGGCGGCATGAGCGAGCTTCTCAACAATATCCTGTTCCTCCCGGAGGCCGCGTCCACGTTCGCGGAGCGCATCGACTCGCTGCATCACTTCGTCGTGGGTACGACGATGGTGATGTCGACGGCGGTCGGTATGGCGGCCCTGTTCTTCTTCTTCCGTTACCGCCGCCGCCTGCCGGCGCAGGCGACGGAGTACATTGTCCCCACCCTGAAGACGGAGTTCCTCTTCGTCTCCGTTCCCCTCGTGTTCTTCCTGGCCTGGTTCGGTATCGGGTTCCGGGACTTCACGTGGGTCACCACGCCGCCCAAGGACTCGATGGATGTCTACGTCATGGGCAAGCAGTGGATGTGGAAGTTCTCCTACCCGGAGGGCCCCAACGGGGTGAACGTGCTGCACGTACCGGCGAACCGTCCGGTGCGTCTGCTCATCACCTCGCGTGACGTGCTGCACTCCTTCTACGTGCCGTCCTTCCGCATCAAGATGGATGCGCTCCCGGGCCGCTACACGCAGATCTGGTTCGAGGCGACCAAGCCGGGCACGTACCAGGTGCTGTGCACCGAGTACTGCGGCCTGTCGCACTCGAAGATGCTGGCCGAGGTCGTCGTGCTTCCGCAGGAGGAGTACGACAACTGGATCCAAGAGCAGCGCCGCGGCCGTCTGCAGGACCGTCAGGACGCGCTGGCGGACAACTCCCTGGTGCCGCCGGTGGCGCGCATGGTGGAGCAGGGCCAGGTGCTCGCGGGCACGCAGGGCTGCTTCAAGTGCCACTCGGTGGACGGCTCGCAGCACATCGGCCCGACCTTCCTGGGCATGTACGACCGCGTGGAGCAGCTCGATGACGGGCAGACCATCCGCGTGGACGAGGCCTATATCACCCAGTCGATGATGGACCCGGGCGCCCACCTGGTGGCGGGCTACCAGAACGTGATGCCGACCTACCAGGGCAAGCTGCAGGGCCCGGAGACGGCTGCCATCGTCGAGTACATCAAGTCGCTTCGCACTCCGAACGTCCGTGAGGGCGCCTCCGAGGGACCCGCCTATGACGCCATCCAGTAGCATCGCAGCCCCGGGCGCCACCCCCGCGCCCGAGGAGCATCACGACCACCACCCGAGCTACCTGGTCGACGGCACCACCATCAAATCGTGGCTGCTGACGGTCGACCACAAGCGCATCGGGCTCATGTTCCTGTTCTGGGTCCTGCTGTTCTTCCTCGTGGGCGGCATCTTCGCGCTGCTCATCCGGGTGGAGCTGCTGACGCCGGGCCCGACCATCATGGACGCGATGACGTACAACCGTACGTTCACGCTCCATGGCCTGGTCATGATCTTCCTGTTCATGATTCCGGCCATCCCCGCCGTCTTCGGCAACTTCATGTTGCCGCTGATGCTGGGTGCCAAGGACGTGGCCTTCCCCCGGCTGAACCTGCTGTCGCTCTACATCTACCTGGCCGGCGCGGTGTTGGCGCTGTGGGGCATGCTCAACGGCGGCCTGGACACGGGCTGGACGTTCTACACCCCGTACAGCGCGCACACGACGACCACGGTGGCGCCGGTGCTGTTCGGCGCGTTCATCATCGGGTTCAGCTCCATCGTCACGGGCATCAACTTCATCGTGACGGTGCACACCATGCGTGCGCCGGGCATCACCTGGTTCAAGATGCCGCTGTTCGTGTGGGCCATCTACGCCACCAGTTGCATCCAGGTGCTGGCCACGCCGGTCATCGGCCTGCTGCTGGTCTTGGTGACGGTGGAGAACCTGTTCGGGTTCGGCATGTTCGACCCGGCGCGCGGCGGTGACCCGGTGCTCTTCCAGCACCTGTTCTGGTTCTACAGCCACCCGGCCGTGTACATCATGGTGCTGCCGTCCTTCGGCGTGATGAGCGAGGTCGTCGCGACCTACAGCCGCAAGAACATCTTCGGCTACCGCGCGGTGGCGTACTCCAGCCTGGGCATCGCCTTCGTGGGCTTCTTCGCGTGGGGCCACCACATGTTCGTGTCCGGCCAGTCCACCTTCGCGGGCGGCCTGTTCGGCGTGCTGACCATGATTGTGGGCGTGTTCACCGCCATCAAGGTCTTCAACTGGGTGGGCACCGTCTACAAGGGCGCGGTCGAGTTCAAGACGCCCTTCGCCTACTTCTGCGGCTTCCTGTTCTTCACCGTGTTCGGTGGCATGACGGGCATCGCGCTGGGCACGGTGTCGCTGGACGTCGCCTGGCACGACACCTACTTCGTGGTGGCGCACTTCCACTTCATCATGGTGGGCGCGACCATCATGGCCTTCCTGGCCGCCCTCCACTACTGGTTCCCGAAGATGTTCGGGCGCACGTACCACGAGGGTTGGGGTCTGGTGGCCGCGGCGCTCATCATCCTGGGCTTCAACGCCACGTTCATTCCCCAGTTCCTGCTGGGCAACAACGGCATGCCGCGGCGCTACTACGAGTACCCGGAGCGCTTCCAGGAGCTGAACGTGGCCTCCACGGCCGGCGCGTCGCTGCTGGCGTTCGGGTTCATCATCATCGCCATGTACCTGACGTACGCCCTGATCTACGGCAAGGCGTCCGGCAAGAACCCGTGGCGCAGCAAGGGCTACGAGTGGCTGTCCGAGTCTCCGCCGCCGACCCACAACTTCGTGGGGCCGCAGCCGGAGTTCCCGGAGGAGCCCCACTTCTACGTGGACCCCAAGAAGGCCGAGGTGCCCGATGCAGTCTAGTTCTCACGCCGCCGGGGGCACCGCCCAGCCCGTCCCCCACCTCGCCGGCCACTTCGCCTCGCTCGAGGTGCAGAACCACGCCGCGCGACTGGGCATGTGGCTGTTCCTGGCGACGGAAATCCTGCTCTTCGCCGGCCTCTTCATCTGCTACGGCGTCTACCGCTTCCTCTTCCCGGAGGCGTGGGCCGCCGCCAGCCGCAGCCTGGACCTGCAGCTGGGCACCATCAATACGGTGGTGCTCAT
This sequence comes from Myxococcus sp. CA023, assembly GCF_010998615.1. Classification (GTDB taxonomy): domain Bacteria; phylum Myxococcota; class Myxococcia; order Myxococcales; family Myxococcaceae; genus Myxococcus. The sequence continues at coordinate 35,859 of NZ_JAAEAH010000078.1, forward strand.
CACCTCCTCGCTCACCGCGGCGCTCGCGGTGCACTACGCGAAGGAGGGGAAGAACAAGATGGTCGCGGTGCAGATTGCCCTCACCCTGGTGATGGCCGTCGGCTTCCTCGTCATCAAGTACTTCGAGTACCACCACAAGTTCGAGATTGGCACGCTGCCGGGCCGCTTCTACTCGTACGAGGGCATCCAGCTTCCGGGCGTGCCCCTGTACTTCACGGTCTACTTCTGCGCGACGGCCCTGCACGGCATCCACGTCGTCATCGGCATGATTGTGCTGGCCTTCTCCATGGTCCGCGCGCTGAAGAAGGCTGACTTCGGGCCGAACAACTACACGATGGTCGAGCTGGGCAGCATGTACTGGCACCTCGTCGACCTGGTGTGGATCTTCCTCTTCCCGATGCTGTACCTCGTTTGAAGGGTTCCTCCACCATGGGCATTGCCAACGAATCCCGGCAAGAAGAACAGAACATGCGCGAGGAGCACCACGGAGCGGGCCGTTACTGGCTCATCTGGGGCCTCCTGCTGGTGCTGACGTTTGTCACGGTCGAAACTGGCCAAATCCACATCCCCACCTGGGGCCTGGTGCTGGCGCTCGTCATCGCCTCCACCAAGGGCGCGCTGGTGCTGCTCTACTTCATGCACCTGATTGACCACCGCGGCGCCAACCGGCTGGTGTTCGCCGTCTCCATCATCTTCGTGGTGTTGTTGCTCGCCATTCCGCTGGTGGACCTGGGCACCCGCTTCCGCGGCGCCACGCCTCCGGGTTCGACGTACAGCGACATGCAGGCGATCGACATCGGCGCGGACGCGGAGGAAGGCCGCTACGGCGGCGGCATCCGCAAGCAAGGGAAGACGGGCGAGGAGTCCGGCGCGCCCAAGCAGTAAGGCGGTCGGGGCGGCCACCGCCCCACTCCACCCACACGCGGCGCCGAGGGACATCCCCGGCGCCGCGTTGCTTTTGCGGGCTACAGCATCACTTCGAAGTTCAGCGCCAGCGCGGTGTCCGTGGACACCTTGCCCGGAGGCGGCGCGCTGTCGTGCTTCACCAGGAAGCTGGTGCCCAGCGACAGCTGCTTGGTGAGCCCCACGGACAGCTGCGTCTGACTGTTGAAGAGCATGCGCGAGTCGCCGATGACGCTCACCAGCACCTCCACGTCCTCCTTGAAGGTGACGTTCTGCGCCAGGCCGTAGCGGAACACGGCGCCGAAGCGAGGGCCGCCCAGGTCGACGTCCGGCAGGTTCATCCGCGTGGGGTAGTACTGGAAGCGCGTCTCGTTGGCGTAGCGGAAGGCGGCGTCCGTGCGGAGGTAGGACTCGCGGCCCTTCTCCTTCTTCTCGTCCCACCACAGCACGCCCAGACCGCCTTCGCCGAAGGTGCGCGACTCCACGCTCTTCACGTGGTCCGTCTCCGCGCCCCCCAGCAGGTAGCCGCTGATGACGTCGGTGAAGCGCCGGTCGCCGCGCAGCTCCAGGCCCGCGTTGAACGCCACTACCTGGGACACGGCCTCCTCGCCCGTCACCTCGGGCGGACGGCTGCGGCCATAGGAGCCGTAGGACTTGATGGCGTAAATCCAATTGTCCGTCGTGCGCTGGGCGCTGGCCAGGCCGCTCACCGTCAGGGTGGAGGCGTTACCCGTCAGCGAGATGAGGCCCAGGCCGACGGTGACGTCCCACTCGCCCTGCTTCTTGTCGGTGGCGGGAGCGGCCGCGGGCGCGGGGGCCGGGGGCGGAACGGTGACGGCGGCGGCGCGCTCGGCGGCCTCGGCGGCGCGGGCGCTGGCCTCGGCGGCGCGCTCAGCGGCGATGGCGGCTCGCTCGGCGGCGGCGGCGGCGCGCTCCTCCACGCTGAGGGGCGCGGCGGGCGCGGTCTCGGCGGCGGGAGCCGGCGGCGTGGAGGAAGCGGGCGCAGGCGTCTGGGCCTGCAGGGACGTGGCAATCAAGAAGGCAGCGGAAAGCATCGGGTCTCCAGGTCAACGACGCCGGCGAAAAGCCTGAATCCGGGTGCGGAAGTCCTGTGTTCCCCCCCGATGCCGACGCAGCTCCCTTCCTGCTTCAAAGGCCCGCCGTGCTTCAATGGCTTAATGCTCGAATTCGGACACACCCCGCCGCCGCCGCGCCGGGTGGGTCCGTTCCCACCGCCTCGCAGGCGGCTCTTGAAAGAAAAGGCCCATGCCCCTGCGCCCCGTTCCGCTCCTGCTGCTCTGCGCCCTGCTCGTCCCCGCCGCCGCCCCCGCCCAGCGCGTCACCGTCCCGGTGGACTTGGGGGTGGGGCCCGCGGCCTTCGCCTTCTTCGGCCCCGTGTTCGACGACCAGCCCATCCACACCGGGCTGAAGCTCTCCGTGGAGGCGGTGCTGGACAAGGAGTGGCTGAAAAAGAACCAGCGCAGCGTGCCCCAGCGCTACCGCAAGTACGCCAAGAGCCTGGATGAGGTCCGCATCTCCCCGTCCATCCTCATCCCGGACGCGCTCATCATCTCCCCCAAGCTGCGCAATACCGGCATGTACGGCGCCACCTGGAAGCCGCTGTCGCTGGGGGTGCCGCTGACATCCAGCCCGGCGCGGCTGTCGCTCGGCGCGGGGCTGCTGCTGACGTACGTCTACATGCACTCGGACACGCTGCCCAACACGCACTTCCTGCGGCCCGGCGCGGAGGTGGGCATCGACCTGGAGCTCCAGCTCTCCAAGCGCTTCCTGCTAGGTGTGGGCTGGGAGTCCGCGTTCTACGTCCCGCAGGAGTTGGGAGGCCTGGGCCTGCCCGAGCGCCTGCGCGATGGCATCTTCCACGTGGGACAGGCCTACCTTCAGCTCCACTTCCGGTTCCCCTACACCGTGCGCTTGTAAGACGGAAGGCAGGTTGGCCTCACGGGCCCTCCAGGGCTGCTGCGAAGCGTCGCGCGCGCGACTACCCTGCCCCGCCATGCATCTGGTCGTCGCCAACGAAGTACAGAAGGCCGAGAGAGACCGCCACACCTATACCGCCTGGGGGTCGCCGCTCACCGTCGAGCAGTTCCTCGAGCGGGAGCAGCGGCTGCGCGCCCATCCCTGGAGCCGGGACACCATGCGCACCTGGCTGCTGTGCGACGACGCCGGCCGCGTGCTCACCTCGTGCGAGACGTTCCTCACGCCCAGCTACCTACGCGGCCCCGACTGTCAGACGACGCGCGGCGACAGCTTCGTCATCGCCAGCGTCTACACCGAGCCGGCCCTGCGCGGACACGGCCATGCCACGCGGCTGATGGACCAGGTGGCCGCGGAGCTGGAGCGCACGGAGCCGGACGCCCAGGCCGCCGTGCTCTACTCCGACGTGGGCGCCCGCATCTACCGGCGCTCCGGCTACCAGGAGGTCCCCGCCTGGGACTGGCACCTGCCGGTGGGCAATGGGCCTGTGATTCGCAAGGTGGACGCGCTGTTGGAAGACGCGGACGTGCCCTCGGCGCTCGAGCGGATGCGGCGGCCGGAGGTGCCCTTCTACCTGTGGCCGGACGCTACGCAGGTGGACTGGCACCTGGAGCGCGAGCGCATCTACGCGGAACTGCTGCGCCGCCCCCGGCCCCGGGCCTGCGGCGCGGTGGTGGGCGCGTCCACGGCGCTGTGGGCGATGATGGCCCGACAGGGAGAGCTCGTGGTGCTGATGCTGGACGCGCGCTCCGAGGACGACGCCGCCGCGCTGCTGGAGGCCGCGGGGGCCCAGGCCCACAAGGCCGGGCTGTCCAAGGTGGTGCTGTGGGAGGAGCCGGGCACCATGCCGTGGGTGGCCCGGCTTCCCGAAGCCAGCCGCGAGGCCCGGGATGGCTCGCTGCCCATGGTGCGGCCCCTGCGCGAGGGCCTGCCCACCGCCGCGGACATCCCCTTCGCTCGCGCGCTGTGGGCGTGAGCGTGCGGCTAGGATGCGCGCATGGCCCGCAGAACCCGCATCATCGAGGGCACGTGGAACTGCACCTCGTGTGACACGAAGTCGATTCGCGCCCGGCACAAGCGCTGCCCCCAGTGCAACAACCCGCGCGAGCTGACGGGCAAGGAGTCGGAGTTCGACTTCGGCGGCGTGGACGCGGCCAGCGGGAAGTCGCTGCGCGAGGGCGTCACCGACGCGGCGGCGTTGGAGCTGGCCAAGGCGGGAGAGGACTGGTTCTGCGCCTTCTGCGGCGCGGCCACGCGGGGGGACACGACGCGCTGCAAGCACTGCGGCGCCGAGCGCACCGACGACGCGAAGGCGGCTCCTCGCCAGGCGTTCGACGAGCCCCTACAGCCACCCCCGCCGCAGTCACGTCCCGCGAAGCGCAAGGCGCCGATGCTCCTGGCGCTGGGCTCGCTGTTCCTCTGCTGCCTCGGCTCCAGTGTCTTCGGCCTGTGGGCAGGCAAGGCGCATGAGTTTCCCGGCGAGGTGACGGGCACGGCCTGGAAGCGCACCGTGATGCAGGAGCGCTTCACCCGGGTGACGAAGCGGGGCTGGCGCAACGAGCTGCGTTCCGTCACGCCCCGCATGCCCGTCAACGGCACCGGCGAGGTGGCGGGCGTGGCCGACATCCGCGACTGCGTGTCCGTCCAGCGGGGCACCCGCCGCGTCCCTGACGGCACGGAGCGGGTGTGCCGGACGAAGTCGCGCAAGGTGGCCTGCGGCACCGAGGAGAAGTGCCGCCGCAAGGACATGGGCAACGGCTTCATGGAAGAGGTGTGCGAGGACGTGACGAAGTACTGCCGCGAGTCCTATGAGGACTGCCAGAACGAGACGCGCTACCGCCGGGAGCCCGTGTATGCGGACCAGTGCACCTACGACACCCATGAGTGGAAGCCGCTGACGCGCAGGGAGGCGTCCGGCACCGACGATGCGCCGCGCTGGCCCGAGCTGGCCGTGGGCGCCGCGGACCGGCTGCGCCGCGAGGAGACATACACGGTGCGGCTGCGCTACGAGGATGACGGCGCCCATGAGCATGTGCTGGAGCCGGAGGACGAACGGACGTTCCTCGTCTGGAAGAAGGGCCAGGGCGCGCGCCTCACCGTGACGAACCTGGGCACGGTGGAGAAGGTCGTGCCCCTATGAGCGCCCCCCACTCCAAGCCCGTGGAGTGCACGCGCTGCGGCGCCTGCTGCGTGGCGCCGGACATCGCCGCGCTGGACAAGCCGCTGGGCCTGCGCTGCCCACACCTGCAAGAGGACAACCTCTGCGGAGTCTACGAGGAGCGGCCCGCCATCTGCCGCGACTACCAGGCGGATGAAATCTGCACCCTCATCGAAGCACCCACGCTGGAGGAGCGCGTGGAGAAGTACCTGGGCCTCTTCGGGCTCCAGTCGGAGGCCCGCGCCTTGCGCGAGCAGGGCTGTGCGTCCATGCGCATGGCCCGCCGCCTGGCCACCCTGCGCCGCCCTGACGGCGCCAAGGACTAGGCGCCTGGCGGCAAGAGCGCTTGTCGTCCCCGCGCACGGGCGTTATCCCCTGGCCGTGCGTTTCCAGCCCACCCAGCCCTTCGTGCCCGCGCCCGGCATCGCCAACGAGCATGCGCAAACCATCTACGCCTCGCTCGTGCGCCCCACCCGCACGCCCGCGCTGCGACGCGAGCGCATGGAGTTGCCAGACGGCGACTTCGTCGACCTGGACACCTTCGACGGCGCGGCGGGCGCGCCGCATGTCGTGGCGCTGCACGGCCTGGAGGGCTCGTCCCGCGCGGGCTACGTCACCGCCGTCCTGCGCGGTGCGCGGACGCGCGGCTGGGGCGCCACCGCGCTCAACTTCCGCTCATGCAGCGGCGAGCCCAACCGGCTGGCGCGCTCGTACCACTCGGGCGACATCGACGACGCGCTCCGGGTGCTGAACGAGACGCGCGCCCGCGTCACCGGCCCGCTGTTCGCGGTGGGCTTCTCCCTGGGCGCCAACGTGCTGTGCCGGCTGCTGGAGACGCTGGGCGACGACGCGCCCGTGGAGGCCGCTGCGTCCGTCAGCGCGCCGTATGACTTGAGCGCCTGCTGTCGCAAGCTCGACGCGGGAGGCCCCTTCCACCGGCTGTACCGCGAACGCTTCCTGCGGACGCTGAAGAAGAAGGCCCGCGAAAAGCTGCGCCACTTTCCGGAGTCCTTCGACGGCCGGGCCATGGAGGCGGCGCGCACCATCCGCGCCTTCGACGACGCGGTCACCTCCGCGCTGCACGGCTTCCGCGACGCCGCCCACTACTACGCGGAGTCCTCCGCCGGCCCCCGGCTGCACGCCATCCGCCGGCCCACGTTGCTGCTGAGCGCCGCGGACGACCCGATGCTGGAGGCGCCCGTCATCCCGCCCGCCGCCGCCACAAATCCCCACCTGAGCGTCGTGGTGACGGAGCATGGTGGACACGTCGGCTTCGTCGGTGGCCAGGTGCACCGGCCCCACTTCTGGGCGGAGGCGCAGGTGCTGGCCTTCTTCGACGCGGTGCTGTCCCAGCCACGCGAGGACTGAGGCAGCGGCCTCGACTCAGCCAAAGGACAACAGGATGCCGAGCTTCGCGGTGGGCTCGATGTTGATCAGGCTCCAGCCGTGGAAGTTCGCGGGCTCCAGCGCGTCGCGGAACTGCTCGTCCACGCCGACGATGCCCGGGCTGTAGAGCCGCATGATGCTGAGGCCGCCTCGCACGAAGAAGGTCAGCCGCTTCGGGGCCTGCCATTCGAAGCCCAGCAGGGCGCTCGCGTAGGAGTAGCCCACGCGCTCCAACGAATGGATGGGCATCTGCGTGCGGTCCACGATGCGCCGCTCCAGGCCTTCACCATTCGCGGGCCGCGCATGGCCGGCCTCCAGCGTCAGCGCGGGCGTCAGGCGGCCCTTCCAGGGCAGCAGCGTGAGCCCCACGCGCGCTCCGGGACGGACACCATTGTGCGTGCCGCCCACGTGGAGCCGGAGCATTCGCGTGGGCCGGAAGGCGAGTGACAGGCCCGCGCCCTCGGGTGCGCTGGCGTCCAGCATCATTCCGAAGGGAGCCAGCCGCTCCGGGTCCTGGGTCCGTCGCTGGGGCCCCGAAGCTGGCGCTGCCTGTGCCGTCAGCAGCACCCCTACCGCCGCCAGCGCGGATACCACCCCCATGCCCTGCCTCCCGTGACGCGTGCCCCGTCCCCCCGTCCTCCCACCCCGCAGCCATGACGGGCCTCTCGGGTGAAGCGACTGCTCACTCGCCACCCTGCATCCGCGTCCATGGAGCACCCTGACTGCCCGCCTGGCCAGCGCTGGGCGGGAGCCTTGCTCCACCCGCCGCAACTGGACCGCGAGCGCGGGAGAAGACGCGACGGGCGCCGGGAGGCCCCCACCTCACCGGAACCCGCGCCCCTTTTCGCCATGCCGTCGAGTCCCCGCGGAGCTCCGCCCCCACGGAGCACCCCGGCCC
>NZ_JAAEAH010000079.1 GCF_010998615.1 Myxococcus sp. CA023
CCTCGACCCCCACCTCCCCCTCCAGGGCAAGCATGAAGGGCAGGCCTCGGTGAATTGTCTGTGACGGCGCCTGCGCCAGTTCACGTGCGAACGCCGACGTCAGGAAGCGCTCCACAGTGTTCAGCACCGCATCCATGCCCTCTTCGTCCGGAAGCGCGCCCGCGTCACGCAGCAGCGTCTCCAGGTGGGCCCGCCGCTCTGAAGCGTCTACATCCGGCGCCGCCAATCGGAGGTCGACGCCGCGAAGCAGCCGCTGCACCAGGTCCTCGGGACGCTCGACGGGAAGCCAGCCGTCAGGCTCCACCAGGGGCGGCGCGCCACGGGGCAGCACTTCCCAGGGCCACGGCGCACCGCGAAGCCCCAGCCGGTGCACGTAGTGGAAGCGGCGCGGACAGGCGATGAAGTCCTGCAACGCCTCCGCGGAAGCCACCGCGGCGCCCAGTGATTCCGATTGCGCGACACGCTGGCCCCGCACCCGCAGCAGCGCGGCTTCGACACGCGCCTCGGCGAGCAACAGGGCCTCCGGACCGGGCGGCTCCGGGTCCGCCGGTGGTGGGAGCGTGTCGACGTCCAGCTCATCGACCAGGCCACGCAGGTCCGCGTCCACATCCAGGCGCCCGTCGATGAGGTGCCACCAGGAGTCCTTGCCGCCGCGTGGCTCCGCGCCGCCCGCCAGCACCAACATGTCTTTAGCGCGCGTGAGCGCGACGTAGAGCAGGCGGCGGTACTCGGCGTCCTCGCGCGCCTTCAGCTCCGCGCGCACCGCGTCGAAGCGGCTGGAGGTGTAGTCGTCCAGCGAATCCGGAACCCACGGTCGCAGGGAGATGCCATGCGTGCGCTCGAAGTGGGCACGGCCCGAGGTGCCACGTCTCCGGCCGCCCATCGAGGGCACCACCACCACCGGCCACTCCAGTCCCTTGGCGCTGTGGATGGTGAGGAGTTGCACCGCGCGAGGGTCGCTCGCGTCCAGCAGGTCCGCCTGGGCCTCGGTGGGGTTATTCTCCGCCAGCATCCGCAGCTCGCGCGAGAAGGCGACGCAGCCGCCCGTGCCGCGCTCGTCCCGCCGTGACGCCAGCGCCAGCAGCTTCTCCACGTTGGCGCTGGCTTGCTCCGCATACGGCGAGCCCGCCAGCGCTTCGCGGTAGCCCGTCACGTCCAGCGCGGACATCAGCAACTCGCGCACGCCCAGCCGGTCGCGCTCGCGTCGCAAGCCGGGGAGCGCGGCGAGGAAACACCCCAGGCGCTGACGCTCTCGCTCGGACAACGACGCCAACACCTCCGGGTCCGTCAGCCGGGGCGACGAAAGGGACAGCGGTGCGTCTCCCGCCAGGAGGAACAGCGACGCGTCTTTCAGCCCCACCAGGGGTGAGCGCAGCACCGCCGCGAAGGCCAGCGCATCCTCGGCATCCGCCAGCAGCGCGAGCAGCGAGGCCAGGTCCAGCACCTCCTGTGCGCCGTAGAAGCCACGACCGCGCAGCACGCGGTGCGGGACACCATGGCGGATGAGCGCCTGCCGGTACACCTCCAGGTGTGTGAAGGTCCGGAAGAGCATGGCCACGTCACCGCCCCGCGCGGGGCGCAGCCCTTCGCCATCCTCGCGCGCCACGGACGGAGGTGCCCCCGGCGCCAGCAGGCACCGCAGCCGGCGGGCGATCGCATCCGCGTCCAGCCAGCGCAGGTCCGCCGCCGTGTCCGCTTCTTCCAGTTGAAGCCGCTCCACCACCGGCGCGTCCGTCAGCGACGACCTCGCCGCAGAGAGGTCATCCTGCTCCGGGACGTAGATGACCTCGAAGGGCCGAGGCGCCCCGGAATCGGCGGCGACGAGCACCCCCGCGAAGGCGCGGTTGAAGAACGACAGCAGCCCGGGCACCGAGCGGTAGTTGTGTTGGAGGAACCCGCGCGTGCCGCCCTCGTCCACCAGCTTCGTCGCCAGCACGGAGAAGACAGACACGTCCGCGCCGCGGAACTCGTAGATGGACTGCTTGCGGTCACCCACCGCGCAGAGGAAGGCCGGCTCCAGCGGCAGCGCCGTCACCAGGTCCACGTCCGGCGCCAGCTCGCGTGGGCCGTCCTCGCGCCGCTCCGCCAGCAACAGCACCAGCTCCAACTGGAGGCGGTTGGTGTCCTGGAACTCGTCCACGAGCAGCGCGCCGATGCGCTCCTGCACCTGGCGGCGGAACTCCGGGTGCGCGCGGAGCAGGTCGCGCGACTTCACCAGCAGGGACGTGAAGTCCAGCACGTTGCGGCGGGACAGCTCCGTGTCGTGCCGGGCCTCCACGCGCGTCAGCAGCTCGCGGAACGTCACCTCGAAGGGCGCGCTGCGCCACGCGGCCCAGGCGTCATCCAGCCGGGGCACGGAGCCATCGCTCTTGCCGAAGACGCGCCAGTAGAACTCTCGCACGGGCCCCGCGGCGCCCTTGCTGAGCCGCGCGAAGTTGCGACCGTCCGCCTTGAAGCACGCACGCAGCCACGGGAAGCGTTCGCCCTGCCCGAAGTTCTCAGGCGTCATGCCGTTGAGCGCGCGCTCCAGCCCGCCCAGCAACCGGCTCCACTCTCCCTTCGCGTCCAGGCCCCGCGCCTCGGCGCACAGCTCCAGGCACCGCGTGACGGACGACTCCAGCTCCGCGCGCGCTTCGGCGGCGTCACTCACGGCGGCCTTCTCCGCGCGCAGCCCTTCCTCACGCAGCTTGCCGTAGACGGACATCAACGCGGCCACGAGCCCGTCGGAGAAGCCCGAGCCGGAGAAGCCCAGCTCCTGGCACAGCTCCCGGACCTGCGCGTCACCGACCTCCAGCGCGTCCAGCACCACGCGCTCGCAGACGTCCTGTACCAGCCCCGCCGCCTCCAGCGAGTCCAGCACTTCGAAGTTCGGGTCGATGCCCACTGCGGGCGGCGCGCGCCGCAGCAACTGGCCGCACAGCGAATGGAAGGTGCCCACCGTGGCCGCGCCCAGCTCCTCACGCAGTTGCCGCCAGGCATCTGGAAGGGGGAAGGGCTTGTCCAGGCGCGCCAGCGACGCTCTCAGCTCCGCTTCCTGGTCCAGGCGCGTCTCGCCCTGGGCCAGCCCGTCCAGGCGCTGGCGGACGCGTGAGCGCATCTCCGCGGCGGCCTTGTCCGTGAACGTGAGCATGCACAGCCGTGACGGACGCACCGCCCCGCCGGCCTCGCGCGCGCCAGCCATCAGGTGCAACGTCATGGTGACCAGGCTGTAGGTCTTGCCCGCGCCGGCGCCCGCCATCAGGGCGAGGTTGCGCTCCAACGCGAAGAGGGACGGCTCGCTGCTCATCCCCCGTCCTCCGTGATGCGCCTGTCCGTAATCCGGCACACCGCGCGATAGCCACACGTCCCGCAGTCCTGGGGCCGCGCGGCGAACTGTCCCTGCCGCAGCGTGCCCACCAGCGCCTCCACGGCGTTGGGCAGGTTGAGGCCTTCCTTCTCCGCCACCTTCGCGCGGACCTCGGGGTCCTTCGACAGCAGTTCGTCCAGCTCCGCGTCGGAGATGACCTCGGACAGGCGGATGGCCATGCCCGTGCGCAAGGAGAACCACGCGGCCTGCCGCGCTTCCTTGTGGCCACTCTCGCGCGCCGCGTAGAGGTACAGCGGGAGCTGGAAGTCGGACGTCAGCAGCCGCTCCTTCAGCGAGCGCTTGTCCAGCCGGCCCGACTTGTAGTCGATGACGCCCACCTCGCCGCCCGACTTGTCGAGCCGGTCGATGGTGCCCTCGAAGTACACGGGCTCCTCACCCGCATGGAGGACGACGTTGCTCCACTTGTCGTCACGGGCGGCGGGACCGAAGCGGAACTCGAAGTTCTCCGGCGTCATCGCGTCGAAAGGCAGGCCGCGCCGCTCGTCCACGAGGATGCGGCGAGCCATCGCTCGGGCCCGCTCGTGCGCCAGCTTCCACAGCTCCGGATGCCCCACGTGGTGCACGCGCTCGAAGTCCTTGATGGCTGCCTTGAGCGCGGCGTCCAGCACCTCGTCCGGAACCTCCTCCGGCGCCTTGCCCAACAACTGCTTCTCCTTCAGGGCCGCGAAGACCTCCTCCACCACCTTGTGCCAGAAGGTGCCGCGGCCCCGGGCGTCGAACTCCTCGCCCGGTACATCCGGCTCGGCCACCTTCAGGCCATACGAAAGGAAGCCCTGGAAGCCGCAGTTGCCGAAGCGCGCCAGCGCAGACGCGGAGAGCGGCCGGGTGATGTCGAACCGGAACGTCTCGCGCAGGGACTCGCGCTGCGTGTCGAGGTCCACCGAGCCGGAGTACGGGCCGGGCTGCACTTTCGGATCGCCGAAGAAAAACAGGCGCTCCATCTCCACTTCCGACAGCTCGCGCGCGCCCGCGTACCAGGCTTCGGGTGCGAAGCGGCGCCGAAGCACCGCGGCCGCCGCATCGGGTTCGGTGACGCGCAGCTTGGGCTGGGACAGGGCTTCCAGCGCCACGCAGCGGCGCAGCTCGGACTCGGTGAGCACTTCGTCCAGCGGTGGAATGGGTGACAGCGAGCGCGGCTCCCACTTCAGCGCGGTGAGCCGGCGCACCTCTTCCAGGAACGCCGATGGCACCTGCTCCTGACCGCCCGCGGACTCCACCGCGAAGGACAGGCTGACATTCGCCTCGGCGGCAGCAAGTGCGCTGGCGAACAGCAGGCGGTCCTCGGTGAGGCGCCACGCCGCGCGCTCGTCGAACTCGCCGCCCGTGAGCCGGAAGACGTCGCGGCCCAGATGCTTGTTGAGCGCGGCGCGCTCCGCGTCCGCCAGCAACGGAGACGGTGCGTCACGCCCGGGGAAGCGGCCTTCCGTCAGCCCCGCGAGGAAGAGGTGCTGGAAGGAACGGCCCGGCAACTCGGCCACGTCGAGCACCTCGACGGCGGCGCCACGGGGCCCGCGCGGCGGAAGGTGCGCATCCGCCATCGCGTCACGCAGCCAACGGCCAAACGTCCGGCGGCGCATCTTCGGTCCGCCGCCCACCGCCTTCATCATCCGCGTCAGGCCCTGCACCCGCAGGCGGAGCGCTTCGCGCGCGGCATCGTCCCGAGCCCGCGCATCCGCCACGCGCGCGCCCACCCCACCCTCCTCGCGTGGCGCCAACGCGCCCTCCGAATCCACGAGGCCCAGCCGCTCCACCACCTGCCACCACACCGCGAGCAACTCCGTGGCGGTGCCTTCTTCGGGAATGCGGCGGCAGGCTTCCACCAACAGCAGACAGCGCTCACGCAGCAGCTTCACGGCGTCGACTCGGGTGCTGTCCTGCGCCTTGCGCGTACCGTTGAGCGCAAGCAGCCGCCGGGCCAGCCCGTCCAATCGCACGTCGTAGGCGCCCCGGCCTCGCACCGCGCCCAGCCGGTCATCGCGCACGGCGGCCTGGGCAAAGAGCGTCGCGGGCGCATCCGGTCCACCGCGTGACAGCTTGGGCGCATAGCGGCTGCCCATCAAATCCGCCATGCGCTCGACCGGGAAGCCATCCTCCACCAGCAGCGGCAGGTCCAGCGCCAGACGCACGGGCCCCGCGAGCCCCAGCGGCTCGCCCCAGGGTAGACGCACCGGCACGCCCAGCTCCCCCAGCGACTCCGCGAGCCAGCCGGCCTCGGGCCCCAGCTCGCGGTACGCCACCGCGATGTCGCCGGGCGCCACGCCTTCGGCCAGCAAGCGCCGCACGTCCCGGGCCAACAGACGCGCCTCGTCACGGGCCGTGGCCGCGTTCCACACGCGCAGGGACGGCACCGCGTCCTTCAACACGTCGCGCGGCGCCCGGGGTGAGAAGAGGTGGCGCCCCAGGTCGATGAAAGGCCGGCCTTCGAAGGTGACGTCCGCCTTGAAGAGGTCCACGTGCGTCATGGAATCGCCGCGGTTCTCGAAGGCGCGGAACAGCGCCGTCAGCGCCGCATCCGCCGCGGGAGAGCCACCCACCGGCGTCTCCACGCGCAACGTCACCCGACGGGACTCACACGCCGCCGCCAACGCCAGCAACAACTCCAGCCCCGAGGGCCGCACGTCGTACACGCCGTGCAGCACGAGCGTGCTCAGCCCCTCCCACCCGACGGGCCACGCGCCTCGGCCCAGTGCCTCGCGTGCGCCGCGCAGCACGTCCTCGCGGTCGGCGAGACAGAGCTCCGCCATTCGCTGTTCGTATAGGTGGTACAGGCGCGCAATCACGCGGATCCGCGTCCTGCGCTCCTGCGGCAGGATTTCCACCGCGTCCTGAAGCTCCCGAGCGGACAGGCGCCCGGCCTTCAGGTCCAGCACCACGTCCAGCGCGGCGCGCGCGAAGGCGGGCTCTCGCACATAGTCGCCGAAAGGCGTGGGCCCCAGCTCCAATCCCAGGGAGGCCACCACCGCTCGCGCCGCCACCGCCGGGCATGGTCGCCGGTTGAGCTCCCGCGCGCCGCCCATCGCCTGCAGCATCTCCTCCCAGGTCAGCAGGTGCGCGCCCACACTCAACCCGCTGGCGTCGCCCATCGCCCGCAACGCGGCCTGACGCCGGCCGGCGTCGGGGAACACGTGGAGGGTGCGGCCAGAGCGGAAGGGCATGCGGGGTGGAGTCTAGAACGACCGGGCGGGTGACGTTCATGCTCCATTCAAGGCCCGCCGCCCAGGTCATTTCCGTGCCTGCCCGGCCGCTGTCCGCGTATTCCCGGCCAGTCCATCGATATCCGCGCCAGGCCTCCCGGGTTTACAGCGAGTCACAGGGGCTCATGAGCGCGCCTCCAGTGGCAGCTCCAACTCGAGCTGTGTGAGCGGCGTCGCCCCCAATCCCGCGCCCAGGAAGAAGCGCGTCAGGGGACCTTCCGGCACGACGGCGCTCACGGCCAGCGCCTTCCCGGGCCACCGGGCGGCCAGGGCTCCCAGGAGCCTGCGGCCAGCGCCCTGCCCCCGGGCCGAGGGCTCCACCCCCACGGACCGGACGACCAGCGTGGGCGCCGACACATCCGCCACCACCGCCACCGCGGGGCCCAGTCGGAACGCACGCGCGGGCAACGCCAACCCCATGACCGTCGCGGGAGCCAGTTGCCAGGGCAATCCCTCGGGAAGCAGCCGCGCGCACTCCCACGCGTCCACTTCCTCCAGCGCGGATGCACCCACCAAGGGCTCGGGCGTCCCCATGAAGCCCACCAGCCGGCGAACGCGCTGGAACCCCAGCCGTTCGTAGAGCGTCACCGCGGGTGCGTTCTGTTCGATGACCTCCAGGAGCATCCGGGTGTCGCCACGCGCTCGCGCCTCCTCCAGCAGTGGGCGCAGCATGGCACCTCCCAGTTTGCGATTCCGCCAGGCGGGCGCCACCCCCATGCCCGCCACGCGGCTCTCCCGTCCCCGGCGGGCCATCAACACGAGGCCCACGGGCTCCCCGTCCACGCGCGCGACGCGGCTTTCCTCGAGCGAGATGTGCTCACTGCGCACGCGTGCGTCGAACAGGCCGGGGGCATCCGGCACGGTGACGAAATACCCCTCGAAGGCGCGAGCAAACAGCGTGGAGAGGGCGCGCAGCGGCAGTTCCGACGCGGGAGTCAATTGCATGAGGGGGCACGCCTCCAAAGAAATGCGGGCCGAGTCTACGCACGAAGTCATGGGACTTCGCTGGAACCCGAAGGGATTGCGCCCCTATGCTGCCAGCCGTGCGCCTCCCTTATCGAGCGTTTGCCATTGCCGTCCTGCTGACCGTCGTCCCCTTCTCCCCTGCCGCCGCGCAAGACGGCTCGGACGAGCCGCGGCTCCATGAGCTCCGCTTCGACTGGACCCGGGATGGCGTCAGCACCGGCGCGGCGGGCGTGCTGTGGATTTCCAGCGAGGCGCTCTTCAAAGACAACCTGGCCCCGGCGCAGTGCCGCTGGTGCGACCGCGCGCCGGATGGGACGGACCGCCTCAACCGGCTGGACCGCTGGGGACGGGGCATCGTCGGGTCGACGCCGTCCGCCCGCAAACGGGCCCACAACTGGAGCAACATCATCGGCTTCGGCGCGCTGCCGGCGGGAGTGCTCGGCATCCAGTACGCCATGGGCCATGGCTCGGGCGCTCCGACTCGCTACTTCGCCCAGGACGCCACCATCATCGTCCAGAGCGCGGTGTTCGCCTCCCTGGCGAACCAGACGGTGAAGTTCATCGCCGGCCGCGAGCGCCCCTTCGTCCACGTGCTGCCCGAGGACCAGAAGGGCCTCACCGACCACCCCAGCGACAACAACCTGTCCTTCTACAGCGGCCACACCAACCTCGCCTTCTCGCTGGTGGTGTCCGCGGGCACCGTCGCCGCGCTGCGCGGCTACAAGCACCAGGCGTGGATCTGGGCGGTGGGCCTGCCCGTGGCCACCTCCGTGGGCCTGCTGCGCATGGGCGCCGACAAGCACTACCTCACGGACGTAGCCACCGGCGCATTGCTCGGCTCGGCGGTCGGCGTCGCCGTGCCCCTGCTGCTCCATGGCCGGAAGGGCGAGGCCACGCCGAACATCCAGTCAGGGCAGATCCAGATGGCGCCCGTGGCCAGCGCGCGGATGATGGGCATCTCCGGCACCTTCTAGTTCCGCGCCGGCATCGCTTCTCCGAGGCCGAACTCCGCGGGGGCGCCCTCTCCCTCTGCGGCCAGCGGGGGCAGCGAGCTCATGTCCCAGCGCTGGCCGGCGGTCCACGATATAGCGCCCGACAGGCCCCAGCCCGCGCGCAGGGCCTGACGGTCCTCGTACTCCAACCAGAAGATGGACTCCTGGGCCCTGGCCGCCTGGTCCAGGCAGGCGATGCGGGTGGCCGGACGTCCCGGGCCCTCCAGCGTCACCGCGAAGCCCTTGTGCGAGTGGCCGCACAGCATCCACTTCGGCAACACCGTGTCCACGAGCCGCCGCGTCACGGGATTGCCAATCCAATAAGAGGGTAACGGCCTCGGCGGTGACGGGTTCTCCTCCCGCGCGCGCTGGACGATGCCTCGCGGCCATTCGTGGACCAGCATCAGGTCCACGTCGCCGAGCTCCGCCACCTGTTCGACCTCCGGCGTGCGGAAATAGCCGGCCTGCTTCACCATGTCCGGCGTGGAGGGTGGCTTCAGCGGCTGGTCGACGAAGCGCGGCGCGTGGATGCCCGACAGGTACGCCACCCGCAGTCCGCACAGCTCGCGAACCCCGGCTCGGCCCAGGTACGTCACGTTCGGCGCCAGCTTGCCGCCCAGTTGGAGGTCGTGCAGCGCCTCGAAGTCCTCGTTGTTACCCCCGATGAAGTACAGGGGCCGCTTCACTTGCCGGAGTCCATCCGCGTATTCCGCGAACTCGGCGGGCATGGCTCGCTTGGCGGCCTTGCGCCGGTGGTCATCCGCGCGGCGGAAGGCTTCGACGTCGCCCACCGCCAGCACCAGGTCCACTCGGCGGCCACGAGCCTGCTCAAGCGCGTCCAGCCACGTCTCCACACGGTGGAAGCGGCCATGGATGTCGCCCACGGCCGCGACAAGTAGGGGTTCCGGCATCTTGCTTGAAAGGCTGCACGCGCCGTACCGCCCTGTCGAGTCGAGATCATCTCATGTCGCCAATGCCTGACAGAACGCAACCTCCCCGGGCGGCCAAACCCCGGGCCCAGCGGATGACGCACCCCGTCCAACCCGTGCCATTGAAGTCCGAAAGCGGCCAGACAGCGGCCACCCGGTATGGGAGTTTGCCCTCCATGAACGGCCTGGACGCCAGCGCGTGCTACCGCGCGATGCAGACCCGAGATGCCCGCTTCGACGGCCGGTTCTTCACCGCCGTCCGGACGACGCGCATCTATTGCCGGCCCATCTGCCCGGCCCGGACGCCCCGGTTCGAGAACTGCACTTTCTATCCGAGCGCCGCCGGGGCCCAGGAGGCGGGCTACCGGCCCTGCCTGCGCTGCCGCCCGGAGACGTCACCGGACCTCGCCTTCTGGCGGGGCACCTCCAACACCGTCGCCCGGGCCCTGGCGCTCATCGCCGAGGGTGGCCTGGATGACGACGGCGCCGGGGTGGAGGAGCTCGCGGGCCGGCTGGGCGTGGGCGACCGGCAGCTGCGGCGGTTGTTCCAGCAGCACCTGGGGGCCTCGCCCGTAGCCGTCGCCCAGACACGGCGCGTGCTGTTCGCCCGGCAGCTCCTGCACGAGACGACCCTACCCATGGCCGAGGTGGCACTGGCCTCGGGGTTCCGCAGCGTCCGCCGCTTCAACGACGTGTTCCGCGCCCTGTATGGACGGGCTCCCAGCGCGCTCCGCCGGAGCCGAGGCCCGGTGGGCGATGCCGCCGCGGGTGTCACGCTCTTCATCCCCTACCAGCCCCCCTATGACTGGGAAGCGATGCTGGCGCATCTGGAGGCACGGGCCCTACCGGGCCTGGAGCACATCGAGGCCGGGCGCTACCGGCGGACCGTGGCGACCGCGGGCGGTCAGGGCGCCGTCGAAGTCTTCCGAGCCCCTGGACGCGACGGGTTGCTCGCGACGCTCCGCCTCCCCCAGGTTCAGGCCCTGCCCACGGTGGTGGGGCAGGTCCGGCGCGTCTTCGACGTGGGCGCGGACATGGACGTCATCCGGGAACACCTGTCCCGCGACCCGCACCTCGCTCCGCTGGTGTCCCTGCGGCCGGGACTGCGAGCACCGGGAGGCTGGGACGGCTTCGAGCTCGCGGTCCGGGCCGTGTTGGGACAGCAAGTCACGGTCGCCGCGGCGCGCGGACTCGGGGCGCGGTTGGTCGCGGCGTATGGCGAGCCCGCCCGTGTCGAATCGACGGGAGACGCCCGGCTGATGCGCACCTTTCCCCGGCCGGAAAGACTGGCGCAGGAGGATTTGAGCTCGCTCGGCATGCCCGCGGCCAGGGCCCGGACCCTGTCGAGCCTGGCCGCGGCGGCCGCAGCGGACCCGAGGCTGTTCCAGCCACGCGCCACGCTGGAGGAGACCGTCGAACGCTTCAAGCGCATCCCCGGCATCGGAGATTGGACGGCGCAGTACATCGCGCTGCGCGCCGTGCGCGAAACGGATGCCTTCCCTTCGGCGGATGTCGCACTGCTGCGTGCACTCACGGGCGAAGATGGCGTGCGGCCTTCTCCAGATGAAGCGCTCCGCCGCTCCGCGGCCTGGAGCCCCTGGCGTGCCTATGCCGCGCAGCACCTCTGGGCCGCGGATGCCGCCCGGCCCGGGCCCACACCCCACGTTTCCCGTTCCCCTTCGCGACAGAGAGATGACGATGCCCCCGCCGCTGCGTTTGCTCATGGACCGCGCCCCCACGCCCATCGGCTCGATGCTGGTCGTCTGTGACGAAGCGGGCAGCCTTCGCGCGGTCGACTGGGAGGAGTACGAGCCCCGGATGCTCCGGCTGCTGCGGCTCCACTACGGCGTGAACGGCTACGTGCTCGAGCCCGCGAGCGACCCCTTCGGCAGGACGACCGCGATGCAGACCTATCTGCGCGGAGACGTCAGCGTCATCGACTCGCTGCCCGTGGCCACCGCGGGTACGCCGTTCCAGCGAGAAGTCTGGCGCGCGCTGCGTGACATCCCCGCGGGCGCCACCACGAGCTACGGCCAACTGGCCCAGCGAATCGGCCGCCCCAAGGCCGTGCGCGCCGTGGGCATGGCCAACGGCGCCAACCCGATTGGCGTGGTGGTCCCCTGCCACCGGGTGGTGGGGGCCAACGCGTCGCTGACGGGCTACGGCGGTGGACTGGAGCGCAAGCAGTGGCTGCTCGACCACGAGCGCCGCCATGCATCGCACGGGACGACGCAGCCATCAACGCGCTGATGCCGTCGGGCGCCTCGTCCTGAGGACAGACGCCCGGCGGCATCACGCTCCGCACGCCGGTTCAGCCGCAGCCCAGCGGGTACGTCACCTCGACCAGCGAACCCGCCTCGGGCGCCGTGAGGCGGTCGAAGAGGATGGCATTCTCGCGGGCGTCGTACTCCCAGCCGGACGTCACGCGGACGCCGTCCACATCGACGACGATGCTGCCCGGAGCTTCCGGCGTCTCGGACAGGGGGAACTTGCGGTTCGCGCCAAAAGTGCTGTCGGACAGCTTCGCCAACGAGCTGGCCCAGTTCGGCGTGCAGATGCTGTCCACCACGCCGCCCGTGGCCTCCGCCAGTTGGATGTAGCGGCTGCCCGAGCTGCTGGACGTCGGGCAGCTGGCCAGGTCCGACGGCCCGACGATGGCATTGACGCTCAACTTCGAGCGGTCATTGCCCTTCAGCGCCAGCAGGTACGTCTCGTAAAAGGACACCGGCTGCACGCTGAAGTCTTCCTCGTCCGACACGAAGATGATGGCCAGGCGGGCGTCCTCGCGCAGGAAGCCGCCATTGCCGTCGTTGGGCTGCTCGGTGCGCGGGTCATCCTCGTTATAGAGCAGCGGGTCCGCCAACGCGCGGTAGGCGGCCTCCAGTCCCTGCTCGTTCCAATGGCAGACACCCACGCGGGTGTTGCTGGCGAAGACGCCCGCGGCATTCGGCGTCGCGGGGGTGATGATGCGCGGCCGGGAGCCGTCCACGGGGAACAGGCGGCCATTGTCTCCGCCCTGCGAGCCGCCCGGGCACTCGGACCAGCCGCCCGGAGACGGGTCCAAGCCCGTGGTGGTGACGCCGATGCGGTAGTCCACCGAGGCGCCGTCCGCCGCGCTCAGGAACGCCGCGAAGTTCTGCCCCAGGCTCGTCTGCTCCTCCATCATCGACCCCGAGTTGTCGACCACGAAGAGCACGTCCACCTTCGCCTGTGACTCCTGGAAGAAGCGGTCCGTCTGCTCCGCCTTCGTCACGCCCTGTCCCACCATGCCCACCGTGTAGACGGAGCCATCCGCCAGGGTGAAGCGCAACGCCGCGGTGTCAGCGCCGTCATCCACCGGGGCATAGGTCGCCGTCAGCGAGCGCGTGCTCTGGCTCGCCAGCGTCCACGGGGCGTTGCCGCCACCATCCACGGTGAACTCGCCCGCGCCCGCGTCGAACGCCACCTGGCTCACCTGGATGGGCCCGACGCACGCGTTCACGGCCACCAACTCCCGTGTGCGCGGGCCGCACGCCAGCTTGGTGACGCCGAAATCCACCGTGGTGGGCTGCACCGCGAAGCATCCCACGACGCCCTCGCCCTGCAGCTCCACCAGCGGGTGTCCCTGCGTGGGGCTGTTCACCCAGGCCTCGGCCAGCCCCGAGAAGCCACCTTCCTCGGACGGCCTGAAGCGGACCACCAGCGTCGCCTTCGCGCCCGGCTCCAGCACGCCGTTGCGCACGGGAGACGCGGAGAACACCCCGTCCGAACCCTGGGCGAGCTGCATCGACGCCAGGTAGCACGCCTCCGTGCCCGAGTTCCGCAGCGTCACCCCCAGTGCCACCTCCGCGCCCACCGGCACCTTGCCGAAGTCCAGGTGCTGGGGCAGCACGTACTGGCACGGCGCGAACACCCGGCTCCGCCCCTCCAGCGCCACCGCCTCCGTGGCCGCGGAGCCGCTGTCACGCACCGTGACGGAGAGCTGTCCCTGGCTGGCGCCCGTGTTCCCCGCCTTGGGCCGGAAGGTGACGCTCACCCGGGCATTCTGCCCCGCGGGCACCATCACGCTGGCGGGCGCCTGGGCCAGGGTGAAGTAGCCACCCTGGTGCGTGTCGAGCTGGAGGTCGGTGACGCTCACGTCCGCACGGCAACGGTTGTAGACGGTGACGTCGCGCGTCGCCGTCATGCCCTCCGCCACCGTGCCGAAAGCCAGCCGCCGGGGCAGCACCGTCACGCACGAGCCGCCACCTTCACCCACCAGCGACACCTTGGGGCCCGGCGCGCTGGAGCCCTGCTCGCGCACGCCAATCTCCACCCGCCCGTCACGCACCTTGCCCACCACCGCCGGCGTGAAGGCCACGCGCAGCTCCACCGCCGCGCCCGGTGCCAACTGCCCGTTGGCCACCACCGGCTCGCTGGCGATGCGGAAGACGCCCTCCGAGCTGTCCACCAACTGCGAGCCCGAGAAGCTCAGCGGCAGCGTGCCCTGGTTGCGCACGGTGATGACCTGCTCCGCCGTGGCCCCCAGCGCCACGCGCCCGAAGTCCACGCGCAGCGGCGTCACCTCCAACCTGGACGCCACGCCCGTGCCCGTCAGCGGCACCACCACAGGCACACACCCGTCACACACCACCACGTGCAGCGCCGCCTCGGCCGCGCCCAGCCGGCGCGGGGCGTAGGCCACAGGCACCACCAACGCCTCGCCCGGAGCCAGCGAGGAGGGCAGGCCCTGCCCGGCGGTGAACTGGTCGGCGTCCGCGCCCTGCACCGACAGCGTCAGCGGACTGTCCACATCCGATGGGTTGCGCACCGTCACCTCGCGCATCTCCACCAAGCCCATGGCCACGTTGCCGAAATCGAGCGCCTCCGAGGACACCTCGATGAAGGCCCTCACGCCGCGCCCGGACACCGGCACGCGCCCACCGACCTCAGCGTCGGTGATGATTTCCACCACGCCCTGAATCTCGCCCTCTACCTGCGGCAGGAAGTGGATTTCGATGTCCTGCTCGCCACCCGCGGACAGGATGAAGGGCTCGAAGGGAGGAATGTCGACGTTGGGCACGCTGGAGACGGCGCCTTCCACACGATAGGAAGCCCGGCCCGCGTTGGCGATTCGCAGCTTGAACGTCTTGGTATGCCCCAGCGCCGCGGGACCAAAATCCACGGTCTCTGGCCGGACGACGAAGGCGCTTTTTGCCTTCTGAGAGGCGGGCCGTTCACACGCCCCTCCCACCACCATCACCGCCACCAATGCCACCAGCCCAAACGCCCTGCGCATAACGTCCTCCCCGCCCCACCGGGAGACGCCAGGAACACACCCTGGTTCACCTCACGGCTCAGCGGGGGGCCCTTTGCAACCCCGGTGCCCGGTCCGCCCACAGAGAGGCGAGGGGCGCTCCCACGCGGCACCCCCCTGGCCTCGCAGGGAAACGCCAGAGCCCACCCGGGAAATGCAGGTGTCCTCTCGCAGGACACTCCTGAAATTCCTTCAGGAACTCCAGATGCCACACAGACGAATCCTCCGTCCGGGCGGGGCAGGCAGCCAGGCGTCACCTCTTCTCCCACTCGGAGTGGACCCGGAGGGGCTCGGGGATTTCAGGGACGCCTCCCCGCCTGAGGGGTCGCCAGATGTGGGATGCGGGGCGCAACCCAGGACGTTCCCCTGCATCCAGAGCGGTTCCGACGTGTTTCCCCCTACCGGAACACATATTCAGTGGTAGATCGCCCGCCCATGTCCGAGCCCGACGTCATTTCCCTCAGAGGCGCCAAGGAGCACAACCTCAAGAACGTCTCCTTGGACATTCCCAAGAAAAAGCTCGTCGTCTTCACCGGCGTGTCTGGTTCGGGCAAGAGCTCGCTCGCCTTCGACACCCTCTACGCGGAAGGCCAGCGCCGCTACGTGGAGAGTCTCTCCGCATATGCCCGGCAGTTCCTGGGACAGATGGAGAAGCCGAAGTACGACACCATTCGCGGCCTGTCGCCCACCATCTCCATCGAGCAGAAGGCGGCCAGCAACAACCCCCGCTCCACGGTGGGCACCGTCACGGAAGTGCACGACTACCTGCGTGTGCTTTATGCCTCCATCGGGGTGCAGCATTGCCCCAACTGTGGCGTGAAGGTGGGCAAGCAGAGCGCGCAGCAGATTGTCGATGAAATCCTCAAGGCCCCCGCGGGCACCAAGCTCCAGGTGCTGGCGCCGCTGGTGACGAACCGCAAGGGCGAGCACAAGGACCTGCTCGCCGAGGCCCAGAAGCGCGGCTTCTCCCGTGCCCGCATCGACGGCGCGCTCAAGAGCCTGGAGGAGCGCATCGAGTTGGACAAGAAGTCCAAGCACGACATCGCGCTCGTCATCGACCGCGTGGTGCTCAAGCCGGACGTGAAGACGCGCCTCACCGACTCCGTGGAGACGGCGCTGCGTGAGGGCAAGGGCACGCTCATCATCACCGACGAGAAGGGCACGCTTGCCTCCGACCGGGTGATGTCCGAGCTCAATGCCTGCTCCAAGTGTGGCCTGTCCTTCGGTGATTTGACGCCCGCGTCCTTCTCCTTCAACAACCCCCTGGGCATGTGCACGGACTGCAACGGCCTGGGCACCAAGCCGGAGATGGACCCGGACCTCATCGTCCCGGACACGTCACGCAGCATCCGCGATGGCGCCATCGAACCGTGGGCCGGCAGCATGAACCGCGGTGAGGGCTGGACGGCCGACTTCGTGGAGAGCCTGGCCAAGGCCTTCAAAATCGATCTGGACGTGCCCTATGCGAAGCTGACCAAGCGTGAGAAGGACACGCTGATGTACGGCGCCAATGGCAAGTCCTTCACCGTCGCGTGGGGCGAGGGCGGCAAGTACAAGATGGAATGGGAGGGTCTGGTCGAGCGCATGATGCGCAACTTCAAGACGACCACCTCCGAGGCGCGCCGCACCGAGCTCCAGAAGTACTTCAGCGACAAGCCCTGCCCATCCTGCAAGAGCGAGCGCCTGAAGCCAGAGAGCCGCGCGGTGAAGGTGCACGGGCGCAGCATCGTCGAGCTGAGCCGGCTGACCATCTCCGACTCGCTGGGATTCCTAGGCGACATGGCCCTGTCCGCGCACGAGCGGAAGATCGCCACCGAGCTGCTGAAGGAGATTCGCAGCCGCCTGTCCTTCCTGGTGGACGTGGGCCTGGGCTACCTGATGCTGGACCGGACCGCGTCCACGCTGTCGGGCGGTGAGAGCCAGCGCATCCGGCTGGCGTCGCAGATGGGCAGTGAGTTGACGGGCGTCATCTACATCCTGGATGAGCCCTCCATCGGCCTGCACCAGCGCGACAACGGCAAGCTGCTGCTGACGCTCAAGCGCCTGCGGGATTTGGGCAACTCCGTCATCGTCGTGGAGCACGACGAGGAGACGATGGAGGAGGCGGACTGGCTGGTGGACTTCGGTCCGGGTGCGGGCGAACTGGGCGGCCAGGTGGTGGCCCAGGGCACTCCGGAGCAGGTCATGGCGAACGAGGCCAGCTCCACCGGCGCGTACCTCTCCGGGCGGCAGGAAATCGAGATTCCGCAGGAGCGCCGCAAGCCGGACCCGAAGCGCAAGCTGGTCATCCAGGGGGCGCAGGAGAACAACCTGAAGGACGTGGACGCGGAGATTCCGCTGGGCGTCTTCAGCGCGATCACCGGCGTGTCCGGCGCGGGCAAGTCCACGCTCATCAACGAGATTCTCTTCCCAGCCCTGGCGCGGCACCTCTACGAGAGCCGTGAATCCCCGGGCAAGCACAAGGCCGTGCTGGGCATGGAGCACCTGGACAAGGTCATCGACATCGACCAGCGCCCCATCGGCCGCACGCCGCGCAGCAACCCGGCCACGTACACCAAGCTCTTCGACAACATCCGCGAGGTGTTCGCGATGACGCCCGAGGCGCGCGCGTTCGGCTACGGGCCGGGCCGCTTCAGCTTCAACATCAAGGGCGGCCGCTGCGAGGCGTGCGAAGGCGACGGCGTGAAGCTGGTGGAGATGCACTTCCTGGCGGACGTCTACGTGCCCTGCGAGGTCTGCGCCGGCAAGCGCTTCAACGAGGCCACCCTGCGCGTGCGCTACAAGGGGAAGAACATCGCCGAGGTGCTCGACATGAGCGTGCGCGAGGCGATGGAGCACTTCGGCGCTCACCGCGACATCATGCGCGTGCTGCAGACGCTCCATGACGTCGGCCTGGGCTACATCCGCCTGGGGCAGCCCTCCCCCACCCTGTCCGGCGGCGAGGCCCAGCGCATCAAGCTGGCCCGCGAACTGGCGCGCGTGGCCACCGGGCGCACCCTCTACATCCTCGACGAGCCCACCACCGGCCTGCACTTCGAGGACATCCGCAAGCTGCTGTCCGTGCTCAACCGGCTGGTGGAGGCGGGCAACAGCGTGCTCGTCATCGAGCACAACCTGGACGTCATCAAGAGCGCGGATTGGATCATCGACCTGGGCCCCGAGGGCGGCGCGGGCGGCGGCAGGATTCTGGCCGCTGGCACGCCCGAGCAGGTCGCCGAGGTCGAAGGCAGCCACACCGGCCGCTACCTGGGCCACGTGCTCACCAAGGCCCGCAGGGCCCGCGTGGGCGTGCGTGTGGACGACCCGGTGTCCGTGAAGAAGGGCGCGCGGGCCTGACGACGCACCGCGCAATGCCTCCTGGGAAAATGGAGCGGGGGGACGGGGGTGCCTTCATTCACCCCCATCCCCTCGCACCACCTTGGAGGAAAGACATCATGGGAAATGATAGGGATATTCCAATGCCTGTCAAACCCAGGCAGGCGACTTGAGTTGTATTAACAAACACACACGCCCACCGGAATGACGCAGGCAGTCGGGCGGGAGATTTCCGACGGGGGTGCGGCCAGGAAAGCGCTGGGTGGCGCGGCGGGGCCCTTTCGTTCGGTGGAGTCCCGGCGGCCCGTTGGGTAGGGTGCCGCTTCTCAGAATCTAGGAGCCCCCACCTTTCGTCACGAGGGAGCACCCCGTCGCATGGCCCAGGCAACCGCCGCGCAGAGCAACAAGTTCCCGCCGCAAATCCCCTTCATCATCGGTAACGAGGCGTGTGAGCGCTTCAGCTTCTACGGGATGCGGAACATCCTCACGGTGTTCCTCATCGACTACCTGCTGCGCACGCAGATACCGGACAACGCGCTGCGGGAGGCGGAAGCGAAGAGCCTGATGCACACGTTCATGGCGGGCGTGTACTTCTTCCCGCTCATCGGCGGCTACCTGGCGGACCGGTTCTTCGGGAAGTACCGCATCATCCTGGGCCTGAGCCTGATCTACTGCCTGGGCCACGCGTGCCTCGCCATCTTCGAGAACAACGTCACGGGGTTCTTCACGGGCCTGGCGCTCATCGCCATTGGCAGTGGCGGAATCAAACCCTGCGTGGCGGCCATGGTGGGGGACCAGTTCAACGAGTCCAACAGCCACCTGGTGAAGAAGGTCTTCGCCATCTTCTACTGGACCATCAACTTCGGCTCGTTCTTCGCGTCGCTGTTCATCCCCCTGCTGCTCAAGCACTTCGGGCCGTCGGTGGCCTTCGGCATCCCCGGGGTGCTGATGTTCATCGCGACGTTCATCTTCTGGGCGGGCCGTCACAAGTACGTCCGGGTGCCGGCCACGGGCGCCAACCCGCACAGCTTCTTCAAGGTGGTGGCCAGCGCGCTGCGCAACCGGGGCCAGGGCGGCAGCTGGCTGGACGGCGCGAAGCGGGAGCACCCCGAGGAGGCCGTGGACGGCGTGAAGGCGGTGTTCAAGGTGAGCGCGCTGCTGCTCCCCTTCGTGCCCTTCTTCTGGATGCTCTTCGACCAGAAGGCGTCCACGTGGGTGGTGCAGGCCCGGGCCATGGACCCGCAGGTGGGGCCGTTCACCTTCCAGGCCAGCCAGATGCAGTTCGTGAATCCGCTGCTGGTGATGATTCTCATCCCCTTCCTGACGGCCGTCGTCTACCCGGCCTTCCAGCGCTTCGGCTGGGAGCTGACGCCGCTGCGGCGCATGCCCCTGGGGCTGGTGGTGGGCGCGCTGTCGTTCATCATCGCCGGCATCTTCCAGGTCACCATGGAAGGCGGCACGACGCTGAACATCGCGTGGCAGATTCTGCCGTACATCGTGCTGACGCTGGGCGAAATCCTGATGTCCACCACGGGCCTGGAGTTCGCGTACACGCAGGCCCCTCGCGAGATGAAGGGCACCATCCAGAGCGTGTGGCTGGTGACGAACACGCTGGCCAACGCGGCGGTGGCCATCACCGCGAAGCTCAACGTCTTCACGGGCTCCGGGCAGTTCTTCTTCTACGCCGGCTTCGCCCTGGTGGCCGCAGTGGGAATGGCCCTGGTGGCCCGCCGCTACGTGGTGCGTGACTACTACCAGACGTCCGCGTCCATCCCCACCGAGGAGCGCTCCGCTGCCGGCGTGACGCCCGGCTCGGCGAAGTCCGCGTAGCCAGGCGGTCAGCCCGCGCAGTGAACGCCGGTGCACCCGTGAGGTGTGCCGGCGTTTGTGCTTCAGGCGTGGCGCCAGCAGCCCGCGAACAGAAACGCCGGCGCCCCCATCGGGACGCCGGCGTCTGGACTTCAATCAGGGGGGAGTCCGCGACCTCTCAGGCCGCCGCCACCGAGCCGCCCTGCTGCGCGGAGGTGGGCGCGGCGGGCTTCACCTCGTCCGTGCCGTGCATCATCCGCTTGAGGATGGGCGACACGACGAGCAGCAGCACGCCGGCGATGCCCGTTCCCACGGAGATGTAGAGGAACACGCTGAACTCGCCCAGCTTCTCCGAGTAGCCACCGAAGACACCGGCCAGCTTGTTGGCCGCCGCGTTCGCGAGGAACCACACGCCCATCATCGCGGAGACGATGCGCGCCGGCGCCACCTTGGTCACCATGGACAGGCCCACGGGCGACAGGCACAGCTCACCCATGGTGTGCAGCAGGTAGGCCATCACCACCCACCACGCCGCCGCCTTGCCCGTCGAGGCGCTCTCGCTGGAGGCGCCCAGCATGAAGAGGAAGCCGGCGGAGAGGAACAGCAGGCCCATGCTCATCTTCACCGGGATGCTCGGGTCCTTGCCGCGCGCGGCCAGCCAGCTCCACAGGCCGGCGAAAATCGGCGCCAACGTGACGATGAAGATGGAGTTGAAGTTCTGGAACCAGGTCGTCGGCACTTCCCAACCCAGGATGCCGCGGTCCACCTTCGCGTTCGTGTAGAGGTTCATCAAACCGCCGGCCTGCTCGAACCCCGTCCAGAAGGCGACGACGAACAGCGCCATGATGAAGATGACGAGGATGCGGTCGAACTCATCGCGGGTGAAGCCCGACTTCTCCGGGGTGCCCGGCTTCGCCTCGGCGGCGGCCACCATCCGCTCCGGCACCAAACCCACCTGGCCCAGCAGCTTGCTCTGCAGCGACACGAAGGCGATCAGGCCCAGGAGCATGCCCACGCCGGCGGCGCCGAAGCCCCAGTGCCAGCCCACGCGCTCACCCAGCGTGCCGCAGATGAAGTTGCCGAGCACCGCGCCCAGGTTGATGCCCATGTAGAAGATGGTGAAGGCGCTGTCGCGGCGGCCGTCACCGGGCGCGTACAGCCCGCCCACCATGGTGGAGATGTTCGGCTTGAAGAAGCCGTTGCCGATGATGAGGAAGCCCAGGCCCGCGTAGAACATCGTCACGCTGGGCAAGGCCAGGATGAGGTGGCCTATCATCATCAACACGCCACCGAGCACCACCGCCCGGCGCTGCCCCATGTAGCGGTCCGCGATGAAGCCGCCGGCGATGGGCGTCAGGTACACCAGGCCCGTATAGGTACCGTAGAGGCTGAGTGCGTCCGCGGTGGACCAGCCAAATCCTCCGTTGACCTTGCTCGTGAGGAAGAGCACGAGCAGGCCACGCATGCCGTAATACGACATGCGCTCCCACATCTCAGTGAAGAACAGGAGGTAGAGCCCTCGCGGGTGCCCCTTGCGGGCATCACCCGCGGCTACGGTGCCTTGCATGCAGGTCGTTTCCTTGAAAAAGGAGAGGTGCGACGAAAAAGTGGCGTGACTGTAGCAGACACGCGGGCCGTGCCCAGGAGGACACCTGAGCGGATAGGGAATTCCCCTTCTCTGCCGCCCGGACGCCGTGGGCCCGGGCGGGGCCTTTGCGTCCTGCGTCAGCCCAGGCGGCCGACGCGCGGCTCGGGCGCGAGGTCGGGCAGACCTCCCGTGACACGGGGCGCCACGGGGCGCAGCGGCAGGCGGACCTCTACCTGCGTGCCCTCCCCCGGAACGCTGCTCAGGCCAATGCTCCCGCCGTGCTGGATGATGATGCGGCGGCTGAGCGCCAACCCCAACCCCGTCCCCTCGCCCGCCGCGCGGGTGGAGAAGAAGGGCTGGAAGAGGCGCTCCATGTCCTCCGGGCGGATGCCCACCCCGTCATCACCGATGGTGACGATGGCCTCCTCCGCCGTGTTGGCCGTGGAGATGCGCACGCGGCCCTTGTCGCCCACCGCGCGCAGGGCGTTGTCCAGGAGGTTGAGCCACACCTGGTTCAGGGCGCCTGGGTTGCCCCGGATGGGCTCGCTGCAGTGGTACGCGCGCTCCACCTTGACGCCCGGCGGCACCTTCCACGCCAGCACGCTCAGGGTGGAGTCCAGCGACGAGTCCAGGGACAGCACCACCGGGGACTCGCTGGTGCGCGTGAAGGAGAGCAGGGATTCGGCCAGGTGGCGGATGCGCTGGCCACACTCCTCCACCACCTCCAGCATGGCCTTGCTCAGCTCCACGTCGGCGGAGCCACCCGTCAGCATGTCCTTGAGCGGCAGCAGCGCGTTCATCAGCCCGTTGAGCGGATTGCGCACCTCATGCGCGAAGCCAGACGTGAGCAGGCCGATGGCCGCCAGCCGCTCGTTCTCCGCGGCGCGCACGGCCGCCTCGCGCAGGCGCAGCTGGGTTTCGATGCGCGCCAGCAGCTCGTTCGGGCTGAACGGCTTGCCCAGGTAGTCATTGGCCCCAGTGCCCAGGCCCTCCACCTTGGCCGACACCTCCTGGCGCGCGGTGAGGAGGATGACGGGGATGTCCACCGTCTGCGGGTCATTGCGCAGGGCGGTCAGCATCTGCAGGCCGGACATGACGGGCATCATCACGTCCGACAGGATGAGGTCCGGCCGCTCGCGCAGCGCGCGCTGCCGCCCGTCGTCGCCGTTGATGGCCTCCAGCACCCGGTAGTGCTGGGCCAGCAACCGGGCGAGGAAGCTCCGAATCTCCGGGTCATCCTCCACCACCATGATGCGGGGCGCCTCGGGCCCCGGCCCCGCGTGGTCCCTGGCCGGCGGAGGCGCCGCGCCCAGGGCATCCGGCCCCGTCGGCTCCAGCGAGGGGAAGGCCCCGGAGATGCGGCGCTCGCGCCGCACGGGCATGACGGCCTGACGGCGCTCGCGCAAATCCTCGCGGATGTGCGCGGTGCCCTTGGGCAGCCGCACGTAGAAGACGGAGCCGTGCCCCAGCTCGCTCGTCACGGAGATGCCGCCGGCGTGCAGCTCCAGCGTCTCCTTCACCAGCGCCAGGCCGATACCCGAGCCACCAAAGCGCCGGGTGCCGCTGTTATCCGCCTGGGAGAAGCGGTCGAAGATGACGGAGATGTCCTGCGGGGCGATGCCCTGGCCGGAGTCCTCCACCTCGACGTGCACCTCCGAGTCGTCCTCGCGCACGCGCACCGTCACCCCACCCTTCTGGGTGAACTTCAGCGCGTTGCCGAGCAGGTTCTGGAAGACGATGTCGATGCGCTCGTGGTCCACATGGACGGGCGTCACCGTGGCGCCCTCCAGCCGCAGCGTCACGCCCTGCCGCTCCGCCATGGTGTGGAACGGTGGCACCACCGTGCTCAGGAAGCCGAACAGCTCCAGCGGCTGGTAGCGCAGCCGCGCCTTGCCCGACTCCAGCTGCGCCAGGTCCAGCAGGTTGTTGATGAGCCGCAGCAGGCGCTGCGCGCTGCGCTCCATGTTCGTCACCAGCGGAGGCACCTCCGATGGCAACGACTCCGCCTGCTTCGCCAGCGCCTCCAGCGTCAGCAGGATGAGCGTGAGCGGCGTGCGCAGCTCGTGGCTGACGTTGTCGAAGAACTCGCTCTTGAGCCGGTCCAGCTCCTGCTGCCGCGTGAGCGACGCTTCCAACTTCGTATTGGCCTCGGACAGCTCCTGCGTCCGCTCGGCCACGCGGTCCTCGAGCGCCTTGTTGGCGGCGAAGATCTCCTCGTTGCGCCGCTGCAGGTCCTCCAGGGACGTCTGCAGGCCCTGGTGCTGCTCCGACAGCTTCTCGTCCTTGCGCAGCAGGGCCGCCCGCGTGTCCAGCCATGCCCCCGCCGCCACGCCCACCATGCCCAGGGAGCTGACCGCGAAGATGGGAGGCGCCAGGTTCAACGTGCCCGACAGCAGGCCGGCCACCATGCCCGCCATGCCGCCCACGATGTAGCGCCACGCCAGGGGCGGCAGGCTCTGCCAGCGGATGTCGTACTCGCAGCAGTCCGCCCCATCCACCTGGCAGCGCAGCTCCTTCACCTCCGCCAGGGGCAGGTTCCAGATGGCGGGGAACGCGGACAGGTTGCCCTGGCGCGCGCGGCAGAAGTTGCGATCTCTTTCGCGGATGCGGCTGACGTAGCGCACCTTTACCCGCGAGTCGGTGAGCGTGTCGATGTGGAAGCCGCCCACGCGGTTGTACGTGTGGTCCAGCTCCAGCGCGCGCTCGTAGACGCTGCGCGGCGTGGCCAGCGCCTTCATCATGTAATAGAGGAAGCCCACCGCCTCTGGACTGGCGATGCTGCGCCCCGCCTTCGTCATGAAGTCCGGATCACCGGAGTCCTTGTCGAGCACGTCGAAGAGCCGCTCGGTGAACCCCACGGAGACGAAGTTGGTGAGCGTCTCCACGTACGCCAACGTCAGCGGCAGCTCCTCGCGCTGCCACACCCGCACCAGCCGGTCCCGGCCGTAGGTCCGCTCGTAGTACAACATCACGCTGCGCAGCATCCGGACACTCAGCTCGGGTGTGTCGGGGGCTGACGGTGCGGAGGCCAGTTCCGCGGGGACGGTCAACGCTTCACTCCTTCGGTCGTCAACACCATCGCATATTTGAGGGTGTCGGCGTCGTCCAGGAGTGCGAGGAAGCGTTCACAGAAAGCGTCATAGGGGCCGGCGCCCCCGAAGAAGGGCTCGGCGAGCGGGCGCAGCGTCCGGAAGCGGATGACCCAGTCCTCGCGGAGCCGCGCGTCCACCGCGCCCGCCGCCACGTAGAACGGGGAGATGTGAACGCGCACGTCCACCAACCCGGCCTTGCGGAACAGGTGGAACAGCTTGCGGCCCGCGTGCAGGTCGAAGCGCGCCGCGCGCAGGGCGGCGAGCAGCTTCTGGCTCTCCTCCTGGAGGTCCTCCGGAAAGGGCCAGTTCCACAGCCCCACCCCGTCGATGTCCGCCACCACCACACGCCCACCGGGACGGACCACGCGCACCAGCTCCGCCAGCGCGGGGCCCGGCTCTCCCAGGTACTCGAAGACGTACTGGCACCAGACGTAGTCGAAGTGGTCGGCGGGCAGATGTGTATCCGGCAGCGCGCCCTGACGCAGCTCCACATTGGGCCTGCCCGCCAGCAGTCCCCGGGCCGCCGCCAGGTGTTCGGCCTGCGGCTCGATGCCCACCACGCGGCCGTGCGGCCCCACCACGTCCAGCATCTCCGAGGTGATGACGCCGGGACCACAGCCCACATCCAGTGCGGCGTCCCCGGGCTTCAGCCCGGTGAGCCTCAGCCGCTCCGCGTAGGAGGTGGCGCTCGCCTGCGCTTGCAGGCGGTGCACCTCCTGGGCCGACTCCATCAGGTAGGTCATGCCGCGATGTCCTTGTCATCCACCCGGCTACCACCCCGGCCATGGGCCGCCAGCCGCTCGAAGACGGCGAGCAGGTAGGCATTCCAGTCACGCACGAGCCGGCGGTGGGCCGTGAACTCCATCACCTTGCCCAGGTTGTGGAAACCCAGTGTCTCCAGGGCGGGCAGGTCCGCGTCCGAGGCCAGGCACTCCGCGGTGGAGCGGCCGCGCCGGGCCGAGTCCGCCACCGCGTGTGTCACCAGCGCCTGGCGCACGGCATCCGCTTCCCGTGCATCCGGCTCCACCATGACGAGCGAGAAGGCGTTGTACCACTCCGCCCAGAAGAGACCGGGCGACGCGTCCTCCATGAGGACGAACCCCTGGGGGCCGTCCTTGCCCTCCACCAGGGCGATGCCGCGCGAGCGCCGCAGCCGCGCGTCCGAGTAGCGCCCGCCCAGCGTCCCCATGGTCATCTCGCCCTCCACCAGGTCCGAGCTGCGCAGCCGCACCACGTCCTGCGTCTCCCGCAGGTGCTGCTCCAGCCAGCGCAGGTCGGACGTCTCCGCGGGGCGCACGCGCAAATCGCTCCGAGGCGGCGGCAGCGCAGCGTCCACGGGGAGCCGGCACGGCGTGAAGGCATGCAGGCAGCTCAGGCCCGGGCGCTCCAACCGGCTGGCGATGGCGCCATAGATTCGCGACGTCCACCGGTTGCGGCAGCGCCACAGCGCGCGCAGGTACTCCACATCGTCCAGGCTCTCCGCGTAGTCGGCAGCGAGCGCCACCAGTTCCTGGGAGATGGATTCGTGCCGGTGGTAGCCCGGCCGCACCACCAGGTGCTGCGACAGCCAGGTGCGCGAGTAGATGCGCAGCCCGGAGATGTGGCCGTAGAGCCGGCCCTCACGCTGATAGACGATGGCCTTGGACAGGCCGTGGATGCCGCTACCCAGCCGCTGGTGCGCGTCCACCAGCGGCTCGGGCGTCACCGTCTCGTGGAAGGGGTAGTCGGGAAAGCGGACGTCCGCGGAGCGGAACAAGTCCCACACGTCGGAAAAGGGCAGCTCGGACGCATCACGCGCATCGGGACACCGCGCCTTGATGAAGGCGTCCAGGATGGCGGCGCGGGCCTCCGGCGCCAGCTCCAGGATGCGCAGGCCGCAGCGGCGCGGGCGGCTCATGCTGGCGCCCTCCTCCGTCACCGTGAGCTGCCCGGTGTCCTGCACCTGGGCGCGGCAGCGCGAGCGCGTGCCGTCCGGCAGCTGCAGCATCACGTCGTCCAGCACCAGCCCCGGCGGGAAGGCCTCCCGGCCCGCGTCGAAGGGAAAGGCGAAGCCGCCGGTGTGCAGGTCCAACAGCGGGCGGACGATGGCCTCCCCCGTCAGCGGCGAATTGAAGGACACCGCGAAGGGCCGCTCCGCGGAGGAGCGGAAGCGCAGGCTGTTGCGGCGGTGGTGCAGGCTCAGCGTGCGCGGCAGGGCCACCTCCACCTGGTTCGGCTCCGAGGCCAGCACCGCCGTGGTGCCCACATGACACACGCCGCCGAAGTCCAGGCACAGCCGCACCACGTCTCCTGGATGGAAGAGCGTGCCCGGCTGCGACTGCTCGCGCAGCACCAGGCGGGACTCCTCCGGCAGCACCTCCGCGCGGGAGAAGTCCACCAACCGGTTGCCTTCGTGCGTGCGCAGCCCGAAGCCCACCCCCGCGCGCACGGCGCGGCGCAGCAGGCCGCGGATGCGCACCGAGTCGTTGAGCAGCGGCGCGGCAGAGGAGCGAGCGTGCTCCACGGGGCGCTCCAGCGACACGCCCAGGTGGAAGCCCTGGCCTTCGTGCGCGCGCAGCGGGCGCACCATGCGCACCGTGGCATGGCCGGCGCGCAGCACCAGCGTGTCGCCCCGCAGCACCTGGAGCCCTTCCAGTTCCGTGCCCGGCGTGAGCCGCTCGATGCGCACGCTGGACTCCAGGCGCAGGCCCAGTCCTCCCGTGGCCACGTCGAGAAGCCGCGCGCGGAACGTCGTGCCATCCGCCGTGAAGCAGGCCTCCAGGACGCCGTGCGGCTCGCGGCGCTCGGACTCTCGCAGCTCCAGCAATTCCTGGACGGCGCGGCGAAGCGCCGGGCTGGGGTCATCCTCCAGCGTGAAGAACATGTGCCCCGCGGCGGCCACGTCCACCAGGCTGTGGTGGGCCTGCGCATTGTCCCTGGGGCAGAGCACCGCGCGGATCGAGCGCGGGGTGTAGCGCTCCAAATCCTTCAACAACCGGGGAAAGATGTCCGGATGCGTCAACACCAGCGCGGGAGCGGTTTTCGTGAGGAATTCGACCGCCTCCTGCCGGTTGGAGGCCTCGAGCACTTCGTAGCCATCCAGCAAGGCGCGGAGCCGTCCACGACGCTCCGCCTCCGGATGCACGACCAGCACTGCGCGCGTCGTCACGGTCATATGTCCTCCTCCACCGGGTCAGAGCCGCCTGCCCCCGGATGAACCACTTCACGGGTCGGAATGTGACCGCCAGCCTCCACCGCCCCGCCGGACCTTCCGACGGCGACCCCTCACATTCCCCCCGTGGTTCGAAGTTCCCAGATGCAATGGCCGAACCGCATGCGCGGCGTCCGGCCCGGCTCGCCATCTTACCGGACCTCATGGGGAAGGGAGTGCCCCAGCATGAGGACAGGGCGGATGTTGGAAAAGGGCCGCCCGCTTGATTCGGGGCCACCCGGGCATCAGCAAAGTGGGGCAAACCGCACCCTGGCCGGCACTTCAAGTCCCGGTTAAAGGTGGGACTCGGGAGGTGCCATGCGCGCCGAAGTCGACTACGCGAAGGAAATCCAGGAGTTCAAGCGTTCCATGAACGCAGTCATCCTGGCGCACTATTACCAGGAGAGCGAAGTTCAGGACCTCGCGGATTTCGTGGGCGACAGCCTGGCGCTGGCGCAAGCCGCGGCGAGCACGAAGGCAGACGTCATCGTCTTCTGTGGCGTCCACTTCATGGCGGAGACGGCGAAGATTCTCAATCCGTCCCGGCAGGTGCTGTTGCCGGATCTCAAGGCCGGCTGTTCGCTGTCGGACCGGTGCCCGCCGGGAGCCTTCAAGGCGTTCAAGGACAAACATCCGAACGCCTTCGTGGTGAGCTACGTCAACAGCTCCGCCGCGGTGAAGGCCATGAGCGACGTCATCTGCACGTCGTCCAACGCGGTGAAAATCGTGAACCAGGTGCCGAAGGACCGGCAGATTCTCTTCGCGCCGGACCAGCACCTGGGCCGCTACGTGATGAAACAGACGGGCCGCGACATGGTGCTGTGGCCGGGCAGCTGCATCGTCCACGAAATCTTCAGCGAGAAGAAACTGGTGCAGCTGAAGGTGGAGTATCCGGAGGCGGAAGTGGTGGCCCACCCCGAGTGTGAGCAGGCGGTGCTGCGCCACGCGGACTTCATCGGCTCCACCAAGGCGATTCTGGATTACGCGGTGCGTAGCCCGAAGCAGCAGTTCATCGTGGTGACGGAGGCGGGCATCATCCACCAGATGAAGCGGGCCGCGCCGAACAAGACGTTCATTCCCGCGCCGCCGGACAACGGCTGCGCGTGCAATGAGTGCCCGTACATGCGGCTGAACACGCTGGAGAAACTCTGGCGGTGCATGAAGGAGCGCACGCCCGAGCTGACCATGCCCGAGGACCTGCGCGAGGGTGCTCGCGCGCCGCTGCAACGCATGCTGGACTGGTCTCAGTAGTCCGCGGATAAACGGCAGCAGCGGACATTTGCCAACTCGCGTCTTGCACCCCGCGAAACACAATGCGATGGAGCCACCGTGGCCTTCCGATTCCTCGCAGTCCCCGCGCACCGACTGGTGAACTTCCCCCAGGCGTTGCCGGACGATGAGCGCCTCGAGCCGGAGCTGCCTCCGGTCCATGAGGCGGTGGAGCGCGCGCTCACCGGCGCTGAATTCCGAGACATGCGAGCCAAGGACAGGCTGCGCACCCTGCTACAGGGGGACCGTCCCCCGTCGCTGGGCGCGCCCGAGACGGGCTTCGGCCCGTCCGCCATCTTCGCGCATCCCCCCCAGGACCTCCCGGCGCTGCTGCGGTTGGCGGACGAGTTGGAGAACCTGGCGCGCCGCGAGGCGGGTGAGCGCGCCCTGGTGTGGAAGTGCGGAGATTGCGGCGCCCGGTACGCGGTGCCGGTGGCCCTGGTGCGCCAGGTGTCCATCCGTTGCGAGCGCTGCGGCACGCCGGTGGAGCTGGCGGCCACGCGCAGCCTGGGTGAGGAGTCCCTCATCGACCCGTTCCTGGGCGCGGTGAATCACAGCCGCCGGGAGCTGGCCGCCTTCTTCCGCGAGGCCATGGCTCGCGGCTGGCCGGTGCTGGTGGCCGAGGACAAGCGCGTGCCACGCACGCAGCCCTCGGCCTGACGGCGTCCGGCGGAAAACGGGTTCTCGCGCCGCACGGGGGACGGTAGCCTTGCCAGCCCCATGCGGCGCGCGCTCGTTCCCCTCCTGCGATGTCCCCGGTGCCGGCGTGGCGCCCTCCAGCCGGAGGTAGACGCCCCGGTGCTCTTCTTCGGCCCGCTGCGCTGCCAGGCGTGCGGCGCCAGCCACCCAGTGGCCGAGGGCGTCGCCGACCTGGTGGTGGACCCCGCCGCGTCCGGCCCGCTGCAGCGTGGCCTGGAGCAGCGCTGGGTGGCGCGCTCCTATGAGCGCTACATGCGCCCCGTGCTCCAGCGCGCCCTCACCCGCCAGCCGCTGGATGGCGACAGCGAATTCGTCCTCTACCGCAGCCTCCTGGGCAAACCCGAAGGCACCGTGTTGGACGTGGGCTGCGGCACGGGGCTGCTCGCGCGGCGGCTGGCACATGAGCCCGACGCGCCGCCCGTGGCCGCGCTCGACCTGTCCCGCGCCATGCTGGAAGAGGGCGTGGCCCAGGTGCGCGAGGCCGGCGTCGCCGTGGACTTCCTGCGCGCCGAAGCCCCCTACCTCCCCTTCCACGACGGTGTGCTGGGCGCGGTGTTGATGAGTGACGCGCTGCCCTTCGTCGCGGACCTGTCCCGGATGATGATGGAGGTCCACCGCGTACTGCGTCCCGGAGGCCGCTGGGTGGCCAGCACCTACGCTTCGCCGGGAGCGCCTCGGGCGCTGCTCCACCGCGGCGTGGGCCTGCATCCACGAGGGGAGGCCGAATTGCGCCGGGAGGCCGCGGCGGCGGGCTTCGTGCGCTTCGAGCGCGTGTCCCTGCCGTCGCTGCTGATAGTGAAGGCGGAGAAGGGCTCCGCCCAGACGCCTAGATGAAGATGCCCGCGGACGCGTCGTAGCGCGCCTCGTCAAGCTGCAGGTTCGCGGGCTGGCCGCGCAGCGCGTCCATCACCTGGCGCTTGGGCTTCTTGCACTTGCTGCAGTCGCACGAGCCCTTCTTGCACGTGCAGTCCGCCTTGCTGCCGCACTGGCACTTGGCGGCGATGAGCGAGTCCAGCACATCCAACGGGCGCTCCACGCCGCTGGTGGAGGGCTCGACAGCCTTCGGCGTGGCCTCCGCGGCCTTCGCTTCCGGGGCCGGACGCCGGTGGGCCTCGCAGGCCTCCGCCGCGCCCGGCGCCAGGAGCAGGCCGCTCGCCATCAGCCCTCCGGCCACCCACATTCCGATGCGCGTCATGTTGCTCTCCTTGGGGCACTCCAGGCGCCCCTGCTCAAACGGCGCCTATACCGCAGCCCTCCCCGACTGCCAAGGCCGACAGCCATACCTTTGTCTACCTGGAAAACAGGCGCTGGCCGGGTTGCAAGGACGGCTCGCCGTGCAGGGAGGCGCCGCGTACAGTCCGCGCCGTCCGTGACGCCCCGACACTCCCGCCTCGTCCATGCCGCCGCGCTCGTCCTGGGGGTGCTCCCCCTGTGGGTGTCGCGCCACCTGCCCCTGGTGGACCTGCCCCAGCACCTGTACCTCATCTCCGTCCTGCACCGGCTGGATGACCCCACCACGCTGTACCCGCAGCTGTTCGCCGCGCGTCACGCGCTGACGCCGTACCTGGGCTACTACTACCTGGTCAGCGGCCTCAACTGGCTGCTGCCGCTGGAGATGGCCAACCGCGTCTTCCTCTCCGCCTACGTGGTGGGCCTGCCGCTCAGCCTCGGCTTCCTGCTGCGCAGCCTGGGCCGACCCACGTGGCCCGCACTGCTGGCACTGCCCTTCGCCTACGGCGACAGCTTCAACTGGGGCTTCATCAACTACTGCGCCGCGCTGCCGCTGACGCTGCTGTGCTGCGGCCTCTTCGTGCGGACGCTGGAGGACACGCCTCGCCGCCGGACATGGGGCATCGGGTTGGCGGTGTGTCTGGTGGCGGTGCTCCTCTTCCATGTGCAGGCCTTCGGGTTCCTCGCCTTTGGACTGCCCTTGTTGCTGCTCACCACGCGCGTGCCCGAGGACGCACAAGCCCATGGGCTCGCCGCGCGGCTGCGGCCTCGCGTGCCCGCGCTGCTGGGGGTGGTGCCCGGCGTCGCGCTGTTCCTCGGCTGGGTGGTGCTTCGCTTCGGCGAGCCCGCGGATATCCAGCCCGGGGTGCCCTGGAAGGCGTGGGGCCCCACATTCTCCCCACAGAACCTGGCGTGGAAGGGCTTCGAGCAGAACCGCGCCGAGTTCTTCCAGGTGCTCGCCAACACCTTCCGGGATGGCTCGGACCGGTGGGCCCTGTATGCCGTGGGCGCGGTGGCGGTGGCGGGCTGGGTCGCGGGGCTGCTGAGGCCGGAGCGCTCCGGCACACAGGGCCTGGTGGCGCGCTCGCGGCTGATGGGGCTGGGCCTGCTGGCCCTGGCGCTCTACTTTCTGCTGCCCTTCGACATCCGCGGCTACGTCTACTACCTCAACACGCGCTACGCGCACCTGGCCGCCGCGCTCCTGGTGGCCACCGTCCCGGCGGCCATTCCCGCATGGCGAAGGCCCCTGCGCGTCGCCGCCCTGGGCTGCGCAGTGGTGCTGGCTTTCGTCATGGCGCGCGGCTACCGCGCCTTCTCTCGGGAGGCGCAGGCCGAATGGGGGCCGCTGGTGGCCGCCACCGCCCCGCGCCCACGTGTCATGGGGTTGATGTTCGACCCCGGCTCCCGGGTGGTGCGACAGCCCGTCTTCATCCACAGCGCGGCGGTGCTGGCCCGGGCGCGCGGTGGCGTGCCCAACTTCACCTTCGCGTCCACGCCGCACTCCCCGCTGCGCTACACCGGAGAGGAGCCCCCCACCTTCCCCTCCGAGTGGCGGCCGCAGCAGATGGACTACGAGCGGCAGGGCGTCTGGTACGACCACTTCCTCGTACGCGGTGCGTCGCCGTCGCGAGTGTTCGGTCCGCGGCTCCAATCCGAGCTGGCCGTGGTGGCGGAGCCCGGCAAGAGCGCGCTGGTGCGCCGGCGCTGAGTCCTCCGCCGCTCGCGGCACTGTGACCTGGTGGGCGCCATGCCCGCGCGGGGCATGCCCCGGGACGGGCGCCGTGCAGTAGAAGGTCCGGTATGAGTTCCTCCTCTTCGGACCCTCGCTCCCTGCTGGACGCCCTGCGCTCCGGCGCGCCGCTGCCCGCCTTTCCCGCCGAAGCGGTGGAGTCCGCCCGCGCCATGGCGCGCGACGTGTCTCAGGCCGCCCTCACCCGCGTGGAGGCCCTTCCGGAGCCCCTGGCCCTGGCCGTGCTCGAGGCCGCCGTGTCGGACGGGCACACCGTCCTGCCGGAGGCCCTGTCGTCCTCGTCGGTGAAGCCCCTGGTCAAGGCCGCGAAGAAGGCGCTGTACCAGCTTCGCTCGCGGGGCGTCGCCGTGGCCGGGCCCGCGCGTGCCGCCCCGGCCGAGCCGCCCCCCGCCGCCCCCGAGGCCCTCAACGCGCTCGCCAGCGCCGTCACCGGTGGCGGCGAGCGAGCGCTCGTGCTGGCACGGGTGCTGCGCGGCGCGGGCGTGGAGGTGGTGCAGATGCAGCTGTCCGACGAGCGCGGCGTGGTGGCGCTCCAGTTGGGCGACAGGAATCGCGCCACCTGGCGGAAGCTGGTGAAGGACGGGCTGGCCCACGGCGGCATCGTGGAGCTGCCGCGCGAGGAAGCCGCGGCCCTGCTGGCCGAGGCCGCCGGCACCAACCTGCGCACCCGCACGCCCTTCCCCAAAGGACTGGACGTGGTGCTGCGCCACTTTGGTGTCCAGCCGCAGCAGTCGCCCACGGAGCTGCCTCCGCCCGAGCCCGAGGACATCCGCCGCGCACAGGAAGCCGACGTCCTCCACGACACCGTGGAGCTGGCTTCGTGGCTGCCTCCGGAGCCCGACATGCAGGTCCTGGTGCAGAAGATGGACGAAGTGATGCACAGCCCGCTGTCGCTGAGCGACGTGCAGCGCCAGGAGCAGCTCCAGGCGGCGGTGCTCGGCGTGGCCCGGGACTTCTTCACCCCCGAAGTGCGCCAGCGCTACGCGCTGCGGCTGTGGCGGATGGCGGACTACTTCGAGCGGAGCAGCCGCTCACGCGAGGCGGACATCGCCCGGGCCGAGGCCCGCCGGCTCTTCCATGGGGCCCAGGAGCCCTTCTCCCGCTTCGCCGAGCGGCTCTTCGAGAAGGTGCTGGCCCTGGTGGCCGCCGCCGGGGCGCGGGCCGGTGCACGGCCCGGCGCGGACACCGGCCCCGCGGAGGCCGCGCCTGCCCCCACGCTGGAGCGGCGCAGCCCCGGCGGGCTCATCATCCCCTGAGCACAGGGGACCCACGCACGGCCACTCAGGCCGGCGTCACGCGGGCACGCAGGAGCAGGTCCAGGTTCTCCCGCTCCCACGCGAGGGCGCGGGCGTAGTCGTGGAACTGCTTCTCGTGCTCCATCAGCTCGGGCGGGTGGATGCAGCGCCGCCCGTCGTCGCCCTTCCGCGTCCGGTACACGTGGTGGAGCATCTCGTGGAAGACAATCCACTCCACGAAGTAGCGGGGCACCACCGGCTGGTCCAACGCCGGGTGGATGCGGATGACCTTCGAATCCGCGGAGTAGGAGCCCATCTTGATGCTCTTGCGAGGCCCCTTCACCCGCGGCGCCGGGCCGTAGGTGATGGCCGCGTCGATGCGACCCTCGAAGTAGCGCTCGTTCAGCCGGACGTAGATGCGCTCCAAATCGTGGTGCTGCCCCACGGGCTCCAGCCGGATGCGCTTGCGCATCTGCGCCGGAGACAAGCGCCGGATGTAGACGCGGTTGCGCTCGATGAACTTGTCCAGCAGCACGCTGGCGTCCGGGTCACCCTTGCGCACGAAGCTGGCGAGCGCCTGCACCACGTCGTCCGGAGCGACCAGGAACATGTGGTGCAGCCGAAGCCGCCACATGGCCCGCTGGCGTTGGAACGTCAGCATGGTGTGCGTGTTGTCGTGAATCTCCAACGCCACCTTCGCGCGAAGGCGCGTACGCAGCCGGCGTTCGAGCACGCGACGCCAGACCTTCAAGAGCCTGTTGGGCTCGGGGACGAGGGGAACCTGCCGGGCCACCCGGCCGGCCGTGTAACTCCGCTTCCTGATTACGTTTTTCTGACTCTTCGGGCGCGCCATAAGGGTTCCGGATTCTACGGACCCGTCTGACATGTGTAAACGCGCTCGGGGAGGCGAAAACCCTGGAATT
Source organism: Myxococcus sp. CA023 (assembly GCF_010998615.1). Lineage (GTDB taxonomy): Bacteria > Myxococcota > Myxococcia > Myxococcales > Myxococcaceae > Myxococcus. Next base: position 34,824 of record NZ_JAAEAH010000079.1, read on the forward strand.
CCAACGACTTAAGGCCACTCAAGCCCACCAGGGCCCACTTGTCCGCCGCTGGGGCAGGATGCCGCATACCCTTCAAACGCCCGATGTCACTAGCGTCGCTTCTTGCATGGAATCTGCAGGACGAGCGGCCCCTCGCTCGCCGGCTCTATGAGGTAGGGTTTTGTACCCTTCGGCTTCCGACGTCCCGGGCACTGGTAGCTCACCCGGATGGGGCCCGCGGGCAGTGAGACGAGGGTGTTGATGGGGAGGCGCTCGCCCCCCTCGCGCCGCAGCACCGTACGGGCGGGAGCATCGAAACGGACGCTCACCCGAGAGACTTCGGCGGTGGCCGCGGGCGGTGCGTCCGCGTTGGCCTCAGGGGACGTTGGTGCTCCCGGCTCCGGAGGCTTCGCCGGTTCAGCCGGCGCCGCCGCTTCCGGGCGTCCGTCGTCTTGCGCCACGGGGGGCGTGTTCGTGAGTCTGGCGGCAGGCAGCGCCTGTCCCGTGGCGGGCCGGACGACGGGTGACGCCGTTCCCTGCGGCTCCAGTGCGCCGACCGACAAGTCCTGAGGCGGCCTCGCCGATGCTCCGTGCGCGCCGACCAAGAACCACCACGTCAGGCCAATGCCCAGGGCGAGCAGCCCCACGACGCACGCCACCACCAGCGCCACCGGACGCTTGCGCTTGGGCGGCATGGCCCGCGTGTCGGCGGTGAACTCGCCCGAGTCCCCGCCATAGCCCATGGTGGACTCGTCATCGTCCGGATCATCCCGGAGCGTGGGCCGAGGGTCCGTGTACTCCAGCGAGGACCGGCTCAGGTCGGTATGGAGGAAGTCTTCGTCGTCCTCGTCCTTGTGCCGGGCGCCTCGGGACGGCGGCGGGCTCCGCGGTGGTGGCGGCCGCTGATTCACCGTGGCGGGAGTCAGGGAGACGGACTGGGAGAGCTCCAGGTCCAGCGAGAATGCGCGACGCGGAGGCACCGGCGTGATGGACACGGAAGGAGCTGCGTCCTCCTCCGGCGGAGGGGGCCGGCGCGAGGCCGCCACGTGGGAGGGAGACGACGGGCCGGGGCGACGCGTGCGGGACGGCTCCGCCACACGCGCCGGAGGAGGCGCCATGTGCGGCGCGGAGCGGCGAACCGGAGCCGGAGGTGTCGCGGCAGGACGGGATGGAATGTCCTTGGGTCGACTCCGCTGCGGCACGGTGGACTCACCGTCGCCCATGTCCAGGTCCTCCACCACCAGCGCGGCGGCCCGGTAACCCACGGGCGTGGTGGCGACGGCGGTGGACATCTCCGAATCCTCATCGTCGTCATCCGCCTGGAGGGCAGGCAGGTCGCGCGGGCGCGCCATCAGCGTGGCGGGCTCGGGCTCGTCGCCGGAGAAGGACACCGGCACCGAGTCCCGGGATGCGCGGCGAGGCGTAGGCCGGGCGGTGAGGCCGGGCGTGAGCTGCGCGCTGGGCACCGAGGCCAGGTCGGACTCGGGCGTGGTAGAGGACAGCGTGGGGGCGGTGGACTCCAGCGCGGACGGGCGCCGCGGCGGCTCGGCGTCCTGGGAGAGCCGCGCGCCTTGCAGTGGCACGGTGGCTTCACGCCGGCCGAGGCCCTTGGCCTCGGGGATGTGGAGGATGGTGCGCTCCTCCTCCTCGCCCAGCAGCCGGCCGATGTACTCCGACACGTCCAGACTCTGCCGAAGGGTGCCGGAGGCGAGGAAGGCCTCCAGCGCGTCGTGCACCTCCGACGCGCGCTGGTAGCGCAGGGCGCGGTCCTTGGTGAGGCAGCGCATGACGATGCGCGAGAGCGCTGGCGGGTAATCGTCGCGAATGAGGTGCGGCGGCGCTGGGTCCTCATAGCGGATGGCGTAGAGGATGCCCTCCGTCGTCGGCTTGGCGAAGGGCTGCCGGCCGGTGGTGATTTCGTACAGCATGGTGCCCAGCGCGAAGATGTCCGCGCGGTGGTCCAGCCGCTCCTGCGACACCTGCTCCGGCGCCAGATAGAGGAACTTGCCCTTGATGACGCCCGGCTTGCTGCGTTCCATGAACGCGCCCGCCTTGGCGATGCCGAAGTCGACCAGCTTGACGCGTCCGTCGTAGCCGATCATCACGTTCTGCGGGCTGACGTCGCGGTGGATCAACTCCAGCGGGCGCCCATCCACGCCGCGGCTGTGGTGCGCGTAATCCAGGCCGGCGGCCACCTGCGCGCAGATGCGCGCGGCCACGCCATAGGGCACCGTGGCGCCAAACTTGGACTCCTCGGCCATGACGCGCCGCAGGTCCACGCCCTCCACGTACTCCATCGCGATGAAGATGTTGTCGCCCTCCTTCCCCAGCTCGTGCACCTGCACGATGTTGGGGTGGTGGAGCTGCGCGGCGATGCGCGCCTCGTCCAGGAACATCTGGACGAACTCGGGCTCCTCCGAGAGGTACGGGAGGATGCGCTTGAGCACCACCAGCTCGGGGTCCGGCGGCCGCTGGGACAGGAACAGCTCCGCCATGCCTCCCACGGCGAGCCGCTTGATCAGCAGGTAGTTACCGAACGGAATGGCCGTCTGGGGCGAGCTCACGAAGAAAGGCCGTCTGTCAGAAGGTGAATGGACTGGACTTTTCCGGAGCTTACCCACAATCACCGGCTCCTGGGAGCCAGGGACCCGCTTCGGTGGGTTCCGGACACCCACCCCGCCTTCCGGGCCCAAAAAGAAGCCGCCCCTCCCCGGATGGGCGAGGGGCGGCCGAATCAACCGACGAGGGACACACCCTCGTCGCGGGCCCTTACTCCGTCTGGGCGCCGGGGGCGGCCGGACGAAGCGTCTCGGGCTCGGTGACCACACCCTGCAGGTCGTCACACCCCTCGGGGTAGAGCACCGTCGTCCACGTGTTCGTCGTGCCGGGGATCACGCCCGCGTCATTGAAGCAGCTGAACGTGCTGGTGCCACCGTCCATGCAGGGCGCGTGGGTGAAGGTGTCCCACACGCCGCGGATGCCATCCGGGAAGGTCACGGAGCCACCGTCGTTCACCATGACGCGGTAGTCGCAGCGCGGCGTGCCACCATCGGTCGTCGTACCGAAGGTGGTGAGGTTGTTCACGAGCACGCCGCCGGAGACCTCGAAGCCGAAGTGCATGTCGTCTTCGCCACCATCGGGAGTGGCGAGCCGCTTCATGGCCATGGGATTGGCGTCAGTCAGAGTCAGCGGCCCCTGGATGTGGACACGAGCGCCCAGGTGCTCCAGGTTGGGCCGGCCGTCGCCACCATCCGCGTTACCGAAGCCGTTGTCGATGCTGACCGCGATGTCGTTGGGCGGTGTCATCGTGCCCGTCTTGGTGATGACCATCGGGGTGGCTTCGCTTGCGCCGCGGAAGTCGAAGTTATTCTTCAGGACCTTGCGGTAGCCCTCGCGGTCCCGGAAGCGGCTGTTGTTCTGGACGTAGCCCTGGATGGTCACGATGTCGCCCTTCGCAGGCACGTACGTGGTCGGCGGATCCGTCCGGTACTTCTGGACGAAGATGCCGTCCTGAGCGTTGTTCGGATCAGCCACCCAGAAGTCCGCCGAAACGCCCGTGTCCTTCGAAGAGACGTAGACCACCGTCGTGACGACGACGCCCTCCAGGATGATCTGAGGACGGTCGCCCAGAAGGCGCGCCTCGCGGATGGTCACCGTCTGAATGCCCGCGTCACCCGTGCCCGCGTCACCCGTACCCGCGTCCCCCGTGCCCGCGTCGCCGGTCCCAGAGTCCGGGCTACAGGTGCCGAGGCAGCCAGCGTCCGGCAGCGGATCCGTATCGTCGTCACGGCCAGAACAGCCAGCCATGGATGCCATCGTCGCCGCGGTCACCAGCGCCGCCGCGCCTAGCGTCTTGCGCAGTTGCATTTCGAGAATCTCCATTCGTTACGGCGCCGCGGTTCGTGAACACCGACGCCTGTCGGCCAGGGGTTGGCGCCTTATACCGGTGCCTCGAGGGGGGCGGCAAGGAAGCCTCCTTGTCGGAGGTGTCAGTCTGGTGAAATCGCGACCCTTCCTGTTGCGCCGAGTGAACGATTCCTGCGACCGCTTGTCTGTCGTGAAATCCAGACTGCCGTGACGCACCGTGCGTGTTCGCGAGCCAGCGCGTGGCGCTTACGTCAGCGATCATCGCGGGCTGAGGGTCCATGCAGCCGGATTCCCGTCCGGCGATGGGAACACCACCGCCAGACGCGTGCACGTCAGGGCGTGGACCGGCGACGCCTGGCTGCCGCTTGGCCCTGCGCCCAGTGCGATTCCGGGGTCCAACGGCGCCGCCACGGTGTCGCTCCAGTTGGATACGGACGGCACCCCCTGGGTGGCATGGGACGCCAGCCCTGGCGGCGCCCCTGCACGAATCTTCGTCTACCGCTTCAACCGCTAGCCAGCCCCACGCCGCCAGTCGCTACACTGGAGGCATGGCATCCTCTCCCCTCCCCTTCCTCCGCGGCCTGCGGCCCACGCTGCACATCGCCCACCGTGGAGGCGCGGCCGTGGCGCCGGAGAACACGCTGGCGGCATTCCGGCAGGCCGTGGAGCGCTATCGCACGGACATGCTGGAGCTCGACCTCCACCTCACCCGGGACGGGGAGCTCGTCGTTGCCCATGACGCCACGCTGGAGCGCTGCACGGACGGCACGGGCCCTCTGGCTGCGCTCACGCTGGCCGAACTCCAGCGGCTGGACGCGGGCTTCCACTTCACGCCCGATGAAGGCCGCACCTTCCCGTTCCGGGGCCAGGGCGTGCGCATCCCCAGCTTCCGCGAACTGCTGCGCGCCTTCCCCAACCTGCGCCTCAACGTGGAGCTCAAGCCGGATGTCCCCGGCATCGAGGACACCTTCGCCCAGGTGATTCAGGAGGAAGGCGCCCTGGAGCGGGTGTGCATGGGCAGCGAACTGGACACCGTGGCCGAGCGGCTGGCGGAGCGTCTCCCTTCCGCCTGCCACTTCTATCCCCGCGATGCACTCGCGGCCTTCGTCATCGCCCTGCGTGGCGGGGACACACCGCCGGAGGACCCGCGCTACACCGTGCTCGACATGCCGCTCTACTTCGGTGAGGTCCGGCTGGTGGACACGGACTTCCTCCAGCAGTGCGCGGCCCGGGGCAAGTGGGTCAACGTCTGGACGGTGGATGACCCGGAGGAGATGCAACAGCTCCTGGCGGAAGGCGTCGGCGGCATCATGACCGACCGGCCGGACGTCCTGAGGCAGATCATGGACGCCCCCTCGAAGCCGGGATAAGCCCCGGATTCATGCCTCGCACCACCGCTCGCACGCGCTCGAAGCCCGTCCAGGCCGCCCCCGCCCAGGAAGAGGCCCCCGCGGCCACCCCGCGTTCCCGCAACACGATGCGCGTCAAGGTGCCCAAGGCGCGGCGCTTCGTGGCGCTGGCGGGCAACATCGGCGCGGGCAAGACGACGGCGGCGAAGATGATCAGCCAGGCCTTCGGCTACGAACTGTTCGACGAGCCCGTCATCGACAACCGCTTCCTGCGTGACTACTACGCGGACATGACGCGGTGGTCCTTCACGCTCCAGCTCGAGTTCCTCATCCGGCGCGTCGAACACCACGAGCTCATCCATTCATACCGCCGCAGCTGCGTGCAGGACCGCACCCTGTACGAGGACCCGGAAATCTTCGCCAAGTACCTCCACGGCCTGGGGCACCTGACGAACGCGGAGCTGGACCTGTACTACGAGTACTTCCAGCGGCTATCGCGCCACATCATCCGGCCCGACAAGGTCATCTGCTTCGAGGTCGGCAGCGTGGAGGTGCTCCTCCAGCGCATCCGCACCCGGGGACGCGAGGAGGAGAAGGGCATCCGCCACCAGTTCCTTCGGGGCCTCAACGGCTACTACGCCAGCTTCCCCCTCGTGCTGCAGGAGAAGTACGGCGTGGACTGCCTCACCATGGACGTGTCGAAGCAGGACATCCGGCGAGGCCGGGGACGCGAGGAGTTCCTCGACCGCGTCTCCACCTTCCTGGCCTGAGCGCCGCGCCCGCGCCTGTCACCTGCGCGGACATTGTCTGGCCCATCGCGTTAGAGCTTGGGATATCCACCGGATGAACCGGCGCGGCCCGGCCGCAGGCTCCGTCCGACAACCCAAGGTGCGAGATGACCGACCTGAGCGCGAAGAATCCGAAGGACACGGAGGTGGTGATGACCCAGCTCATCCTGCCTCCGGACGCCAACAACCTGGATGCTGCCTTCGGCGGCAAGGTGATGCAGTGGATTGACATCTGCGGGGCCGTGGCCGCGCAGCGCCACTGCCGGCAGGTCGTGGTGACGGCCTCCATGGATGATTTGCACTTCCACGCCCCCATCAAGGTGGGCTGGGTCGCGCTGCTGCACGGCCGGGTGCTGGCCGCCTTCCGCACCTCCATGGAGGTGGGCGTCACCGTGCACGCGGAGAACCCGCTCACCGGCGAGCGTCACCTCACCACCAGCGCGCTGCTGACCTTCGTGGCCATCGACAAGGACGGCCAGCGCGTGCCGGTGCCTCCCCTGCTGATGGAGACGGATGCGGACCGCATGGCCTTCCAGGAGGCCCAGACACGCCGGACGCTGCGTCTGGCCCGGCAGAAGGAGAACCAGTCCTGGTTGAAGGTGATGACGCCCATCGCGGGTGCCTGACGCACGAAGGCCGGGCGAGGCATCCGCCTCGACCCGGCCTTCCCGCCCGCGTCACGGGCGATACCGCGGCGGTGCGGCTCAGGTCGTGAACGACGTGCCGCAGCCGCAGGAGGACTTCGCGTTCGGGTTGTTGAACTTGAAGCCCGCACCGGTAATGGCGGAGACGTAGTCAATCTCCGTGCCCCCGAGGTACTGGCTGCTCATCGGGTCGGAGGCGATCTTCACGCCGTCCTGCTCCCAGACGATGTCACCGGCCTTGGACTCCTTGACGAGGTTCAAGTCATAGCCCAGGCCGCTGCAGCCAGCGGGCACCACGCGGATGGAAAAGAAGTAGCCCTCGAAGCCTTGGGCATTGATGACGCTCTTCACCTGCTGGATGGCTGCGTCCGTCAGGCGCACGGCCACCGGAGTGGCCTGGGAAGCCGGCGAGGCGGCGGGGGCGGCGGAAGTCGTGGGGGTGCTGTCCATGTCCATGTCTCCTCTGGAGGACTTATAACGCCCGGGCCCGGAAAATCCATGGGCCCAGCCCCTGGGTTATATGCATCCGACATGGCTCGGACCTTCCAGACGCTGCTGGCCGGAGTGAAACAGGAGATTCGAGAGGTCTCCGTGGACGACGTGAAGCGGCTGCTGGACGAACGGGCCTCCGTGCGGCTGCTGGACGTCCGGGAGGCGGACGAATACGCCGGTGGCCGGCTGCCCGGCGCCCTCCATATTCCCAGGGGTTACCTGGAGTTACGCATCGAAAGCCAGGTCCAGCGTGACGAGGAGCTGGTCGTCTACTGCGCCGGGGGCACCCGCTCCGCCCTGGCCGCCAAGACGCTGAAGGAGCTGGGGTACGAGCGGGTGGCCTCCCTGGCCGGCGGCTACAACCGGTGGAGTGACGCCGCCCTGCCGGTGGAGAAGCCCTTCGTCCTCACCGCCGAGCAGAAGGAGCGCTACCGCCGCCACCTGAGCCTCCCTGAGGTAGGTGAGGCCGGCCAGGCAAAGCTGCTTCAAGCCCGCGTCCTGCTGCTGGGGGCCGGCGGGCTGGGCTCGCCGGCGGCGCTGTACCTCGCGGCCGCGGGCGTCGGAACGCTGGGCATCGTCGACTCGGATGTGGTCGACCTGAGCAACCTCCAGCGGCAGGTCATCCACACCCGCGAGCGCCAGGGCCAGCCCAAGGTGGCCAGCGCCCGAGCCGCCATCGAGGCGCTCAATCCGGACGTGAAGGTGGTGGGCTTCGAGGAGCGCCTCACCTCGCACAACGTGTTGACGATTCTGGAGGGCTTCGACCTGGTGCTGGATGGCGGGGACAACTTCCCCACGAGGTACCTACTCAATGACGCGTGCGTCATGCTCGGCAAGCCCAACGTCCACGGCTCCATCTTCCGCTTCGAGGGACAGGTGACGTCCTTCGTCCCCGGCCAGGGCCCCTGCTACCGCTGCCTCTACCCCGCCC